>JBKQHQ010000259.1:0-191281 GCA_052148715.1 Xanthobacteraceae bacterium
CATCCGTGAGATCGACGACCCGATCACGCAGCATGTGTTCGTAAACGGTCGCCAACGGCGTTCCTCACACCGTTATCACGATCTTGCCGAAATGCCGGTTGGCGCCCATCATCGCCAGCGCCTCGGCGATCTTGTCGAGCGGAAAGGTCTTGTCGATCGGCAGCGACAGCTTGCCGGCCTCGACGGCCGGCCACAGATCGGCGCGCATCGCCTGATTGATCACACGCACCTCCTCGGGCGTGCGGGTGCGGAAGGTGACGCCGATATAGTCCACGCGCTTGAGCGCATGCAGGTCGAAATTGAACTCGCCCTTCATGCCGCCCAATCGCCCGACATTGACGATGCGGCCGAGGATCGCCACCGCCTCGAGGTTCTGGTTGGCGACGCCGGCGGAGACCTGGTCGACGATCAGATCGACACCCTTGCCGCCGGTGGCTTCCTTCACTTGCTCTGGCCAATTCGGCGCGCCCGAGTCGAGCGCGAGATCGCAGCCGAATTCCTTAAGGCGCGCCCGGCGCGCGGGATTGGTCGAGGTGCCGATCACCAGCGCCGCGCCCATCAGCTTGCCGATCTGCATGCCCATCAGGCCGACACCCGAGCTCGCCCCCTGGATCAGCAGCGTCTCGCCGCGCTTGAGACGCCCGGCGGTGACGATGGCGTTGTGCATGGTCTGCAGCGCGACCGGAAAGCAGGCCGCCTGCGCGTAGGTCATGTTATTGGCCGGGATGCGATGCACCCGGCCCCAGTCGGTCACCGCGTATTCGGCGTGGCCGCCGGGAGCGGAGCCCATCACCCGGTCGCCGGCCTTGATCCCCAATACCTCGCCGCCGACCGCCTCGACCTCGCCGGCGCATTCGAGACCGAGCCGTGCGCCGACTCCACCGAGCGCGCCGTGCTGATGCCCCGAGGCGACCAGCAGGTCGGCGCGATTGAGGCTCGTCGCGTGCACGCGGATCAGCACCTCGTTGGGTTTCGGCACGGGCTTCGGCAGATCGCGAAGCTCGACCCCCGTCTCACCCAGAACTGCGGCTCTCATTGCGGTTTCTCCGTTGCGCGCGCGCGCTCAATACCAGCTAAACCAAGATCGAGATAGGCGGGCGGATGAGCCTTGTCGCTGGTCGGCCTGCCGTCGCATAATGCGGCCCAAGGAAGAGCCGATGCGCGTCGCCGGACGGCGAAAAGCGGGGCGCCTGTGGAGGAAATACAATGTCGGACAAGATCTACGAGGTCCCCGCCGCCTGGAGCAAGCGCGCCTTCATCAACGCGAAGCAATACCAGGAAATGTATACGCGCTCGATCAAGGATCCGAACGCTTTTTGGGGCGAGCAAGGCAAGCGCATCCACTGGTTCAAGCCCTTCACCAAGGTCAAGAACACCTCGTATGACCCGCACAACGTGTCGATCAAATGGTTCGAGGACGGCGTCACCAACGTCGCCTACAATTGCCTCGACCGTCACCTCGACAAGCGCGGCAAGCAGGTGGCCATCATCTGGGAAGGCGACGACCCGAAGGACTCGAGGAAGATCACCTACCAGGATTTGCACGCCGAGGTCTGTCGGTTCGCCAATGTGCTGAAGGCGCGCGGCGCCAAGAAGGGCGACCGGGTGACGATCTACCTGCCGATGATTCCCGAGGCCGCCGTCGCCATGCTCGCCTGCGCGCGGATCGGCGCCATCCATTCGGTCGTGTTCGGCGGCTTCTCCCCGGATTCGCTCGCCGGCCGGCTGGAGGATGCCAAATCGAGCATTCTCGTCACCGCGGACGAAGGCTTGCGCGGCGGCCGCAAGATTCCGCTCAAGGCCAATGCCGACGCGGCGGCCGACAGATCCGGTGGCGTGGCGAGCGTCATCGTGGTGCGCCATACCGGCGCGCCGGTGACGATGAAGGCCGGCCGCGACATTTATTATGACGAGATCGCCAAGACCGTGCCGGCCGATTGCCCTTGCGAGCCGATGAGCGCCGAGGATCCTCTGTTCATCCTTTACACGTCGGGCTCGACCGGCAAGCCGAAGGGCGTGCTGCACACCACGGGCGGCTATCTGGTCTTCACCTCGATGACCCACCAATACGTGTTCGACTATCACGACGGCGACGTCTACTGGTGCACCGCCGATGTGGGCTGGGTGACGGGCCACAGCTACATCGTCTACGGGCCGCTCGCCAACGGCGCCATCACGTTGATGTTCGAGGGCGTTCCCAACTACCCGACCAATTCACGGTTCTGGGAAGTGATCGACAAGCACAAGGTCAATACGTTCTACACCGCGCCGACAGCCATCCGCGCGCTGATGCAGTCGGGCGACGCGCCGGTGAAAAAAACCTCGCGCGCCTCGTTGCGCCTGCTCGGCACCGTCGGCGAGCCGATCAATCCGGAAGCCTGGGAATGGTATCACCGGGTCGTCGGCGACGGCCGCTGCCCGGTGGTCGATACCTGGTGGCAGACCGAGACCGGCGGGATTTTGATCACACCGCTGCCGGGCGCGACGCCGCTCAAACCCGGCTCGGCGACGCGGCCGTTCTTCGGCGTGGTTCCGGAAATCGTCGATGCCGAGGGCAGGGTGCTCGAAGGCACCGCCACCGGCAATCTGTGCATCGCCGATTCGTGGCCAGGGCAGATGCGCACCGTGTACGGCGATCACCAGCGCTTCGTCGACACCTATTTCAAAGCCTATCCGGGCAAGTACTTTACCGGCGACGGCTGCCGCCGCGACGCCGACGGCTATTATTGGATCACCGGCCGGGTCGATGACGTGATCAACGTCGCCGGCCATCGGCTCGGCACGGCGGAGGTCGAGAGCGCGCTGGTGGCGCATCCAAAGGTCTCGGAAGCCGCGGTGGTCGGCTATCCGCACGACATCAAGGGGCAGGGCATCTATGCCTATGTCACGCTGATGTCCGGGGAGCAGCCGAGCGAGGAGTTGCGCAAGGAGCTCGTCGCCTGGGTCCGCAAGGAAATCGGCCCGATCGCGTCCCCCGACCTCCTCCAGTTCGCCCCCGGTCTGCCGAAGACGCGCTCCGGCAAGATCATGCGCCGGATCCTGCGCAAGATCGCCGAGGACGAATACGGCAGCCTCGGCGACACCTCGACCTTGGCCGATCCGGCCGTGGTCGACGACCTCGTCGGCAACCGGCAGAACAAGCGGCAGGGCAAGGCGGCCGCGACATAGCAGGGGCGTCTCTTCCGCGGCACGAAGCGTCATCCCGAGCTCTCATGCCCGGGACCCATCGAGCAGCAAAGCTGGCACGATCCGCCTGCGGCGCGCGACACAACGATACGATGCCCTGAGCGAGGGGACGGATGGGTCCCGGGCACAAAGGCCCGGGAGGACGGACGAGTACGCGGCGCGGCCGCGGCTTACTCCCGCCTTTTAACGAGATATTCACGCTATCCCCTGCTCTGGCATTTGCCATTATCGCCGCGTTGTTGTTGCTTAACAGTCTCAGTTTATTCCTAGTGAATCAGTTTCCAAAGTGGGGGATTTGACCATGACGCTGCTCTGCTGGTCTCGTAACCTGGCCGCTGTAGGCGCCGGGTTGCTGTTTGCTGCATCCTGGCTCGCGCCGGCGCCGGCCGAGGCGCGCGAGGTCGTGCATCTCGCGGGCTATTCGGCGGGCACGGTGGTGGTGAAGACCAGCGAGCGCCGGCTCTACTATGTGCGCGGCGACGGCACCGCGATCCGCTACCCGGTCGGCGTGGGCCGGGCAGGCATGCGATGGAGCGGCCAGTCGTCCATCGACGGAAAATATGTCAGGCCCGCCTGGTCGCCGCCGGCCGATATCAAGCGCGCCGAGCCGCACCTGCCCGACGTGATCCCGGGCGGATCACCCCACAATCCCATGGGCGTGGCGGCCATGACACTCTCCGGGGGACAGTACGCTATCCACGGCACCAACGCGCCGGGCTCGATCGGCGGGTTTGTCTCGCACGGCTGCATCCGCATGTACAATGCGGACGTGCTCGATCTCTTCGCACGGGTCGAGGTCGGCACGACGGTCGTGGTCGAGCGCTGATCGCGGATCGGTCGCCACAGGTCGGCGACGGTTCCTAAGTCGACAATCCCAGCCACGGCTCTCACCCCCACCAGCTGGTCCAACCGCACCAGCTGCGGCGTCGGCCGCCATCATAGCGGCGAACGAGCTGCGCTTTGAGCAGCGCCGCCGAGACATCGGGCGTCCCGCGGGTCGACACATAGGCATCAACACGGCCCGGATATTTGTCGGGGCCCACGTCGGAGATTCGCACCGAGCCTTCGGCAAGGATCCTCGTAAGCGCGTCGCGCGCCGCCAGCGCCTTCGTGAGCTCTTGCGAGCAGCGCGCCTTCATTTCGGCAGCGTCGATCCCGCGCAACCGCACCCGCGTCGTGGTGGTCCGGCCGAGCCCAGTACCAACGCGCGCCTCGAACGTATCGCCGTCGAGCACGCGCAACACCTCGGCGGAATAGTCTCGTGCCGCGGTTGTCGATCCCGTGAACTCGGCCATCGGCCTCGTTCGTCGGCCGAAATGCGCACCGTTGCCGGCCGCAAGCGTGAGCCCCAGCATGAGCAAAACCGCCACAACGCCGATCGGTCCGCCGGCCCATAAGGAAGAGAAGGATCGCATTGTGGGACTCTATCCCTAGTGCGTTATCCGAATGAAGGCCTCGGTGGAATCATAGACCGCTCGCCGGCTTTCCGGGAGCCGCCGCGCCGAAAAACGGGACAGTGCAAAGCTACACGATTCCGGGTTTTTCATTCGCATTACTCAGTTCGTCTACGGATTGCGCTATCGAGTAACGTTCAATTGTCGGGATGGACCTGCGGGGACAAGGTGATGTCTCGTAGGCTACGGCTCGAGGATTTTGCGCGCCGGCGAATTTCGCTGGTCGAAGGGAGAGCGCAGCGCCGGTAACCAATGACTATTGTGTGATATTCTAGCCAGCTTTGGGTCGCTCATTATCGCAAATCTTCAAATTTCACTGGTCCGTGATCATCCGATAGTGGCCTTTCCGGGGCGTTCATGCGAACTGATCCAGCATGGCTCGACCGCGCATGATTCCCCACGCCGATGCGCCCGGACTCGCCGCAAGGCGGGTCGCGGTCGACGTGGTCGAGGCGGTGCTGCGGCGAAGGCGTCCGCTCGACGAGCAGTTCAATGGCCGCGTCAATCCCGGTTTCGTTGCGCTTCCGGATCGCGACCGGGCGCTAGCGCGGCGGCTGGTGGCGACGGTGTTGCGACGCATCGGCACGCTGCGCATCTTGCTCGGCGAGTGTCTCGATCACGGCATTCCGGCGGAGGCGCCGCGCGTCGAGAGCGTGCTCATGGTCGGCGCTGCGCAGGTCTTATGGCTCGATGTGCCGGACCACGCCGCGGTCGATCTTTCGGTGCGGCTCGCGCAAGCCGACCGGCGGGCTGCGCGTTATGCCGGGCTCGTCAACGCGGTGCTGCGCCGGGTTACGCAGATCGGCGCGCAGCGGATCGCCGAGCTCGACACCGTCACGCTCGATACGCCCGAATGGCTGCTGTCACGCTGGATGCGTAACTATGGCGAGGCAACCGCGCGCGCCATCGCAATGGCCAACGGCCAGGAGCCCGCGCTCGACGTCAGCGTGAAACGGGATCCGGAATTTTGGGCGGCACGGCTGCGCGGCGAGGCGCTGCCGACCGGGACGGTGCGCAGCGTCGCGCATGGCCCGATCTCGCTCCTACCCGGCTACACGGAGGGTGCATGGTGGGTACAGGATGCCGCAGCGGCATTGCCGGCACGGCTGTTCGGCGACGTTCGCGGACGCACGGTGGCCGACCTGTGCGCGGCGCCGGGCGGCAAGACCGCCCAGCTCGCGAGCGCTGGGGCGCGGGTGACGGCGGTCGACCGTTCGCCGGCTCGCATGGACCGGTTGCGCGAAAATTTGGCGCGGCTGCAGCTTGAAGCCGACACCGTCGTGGCTGACGCCGCCGAATTGCAGGCAGGCCCTTTCGACGCGGTGCTGCTTGATGCGCCTTGCCTATCGACCGGCACCATCCGTCGCCATCCCGACATTGCCTGGCTCAAGCAGGAGTCTGATCTTACCGGGCTCGTAGCGTTGCAACAGAGGCTGCTTGATCGCGCGGTGGCGCTGACCAAGCCGGGTGGAACGTTGATCTATTGCGTGTGCTCGCTCGAGCCGGAGGAGGGTGCAGATCAGATCACGGCGCTGCTGCAGCGCGTCGGCTCGCTCGAGCGGCGGCCGATCCTGGCGAGCGAAGTCAGCCATCTGGCAGAGCTCGTGTCGGAGGCGGGCGATCTTCGCACGTTGCCTTGTCAGCTCTCGGCCAGCGACCCACGGCTGAGCGGGCTCGACGGATTCTATGCAGCTCGCCTGCAACGGCTATAAGCATGCGCATGACCGTCGAATCAGATTCATCGTTGGCCGATCCGCGCCGCATGGCTATTTTAGATTTCGGGGAACGGCGCATCGAGCGCCCGAGGCAACAAGGGGCTCACGCGACCATGGTATCCGTCGCGGACCGAACCAGCCTGTCGTTGCTGCTGTTACGCCGAGCCTTGCGCTCCGTCGTGGCGCGGCTGAATGCCCATCCATTCGTGCGCTGGCGGTTCTTCCCACCCAACACCGACCGGCTCGTCATCGCCCCGCAGGATCTGCGCACGGCCGATGCGACGCGGGCAAATGAAATCTATGCGGGCCGTTTCGCGTTCGCCGGCAAGATCGTGGTCTGCGATGGCCGCTCGCCGTTCGAAATGCCCGACCCCTCCGACGAATGGGCGGCCGCCCTGCACGGCTTCGGCTGGCTGCGCCATCTGCGGGCGGCGGAGTCCGGCATCACCCGGGCCAACGCCCGCGCCTTGGTGGAAGAATGGATCATGCTCCAAGGCTCCTGGAACCCGATCGCCTGGCGCCCGGACGTGCTTTCCCGCCGCATCATTTCCTGGCTGAGCCAAGCTCCGCTCGTCCTCCATGACGCGGAGATGCCATTCTATCGCCGGTTCTTGCGCAGCCTCTCGCACCAGGTCCGTTATCTGCGCCACGCGGGCAAGAACGCGCCCAACGGCATGCCGCGGCTACAAGTGTTGATCGCGCTCGCCTATGCGACGCTGTGCATGGAGAACCAGGCGCGCAACCAACGCTCAGTCATGCGGCGCCTGGGCGAGGAGCTCGATAAGCAGATCCTGCCGGACGGCGGCCACATCAGCCGCAATCCGAACGCGCTGATCGAGCTTCTGCTCGACCTCTTGCCATTGCGGCAGGCCTTCGCGGCTCGCAACATGTCGCCCCCGCCAACTCTTAACAACGTCATTGACCGGATGATGCCGATGACGCGCTTCTTCCGTCATGGCGACGGTAACTTCGCGCTGTTCAACGGCATGGGACCGACCCATGCGGAGGTGGTTGCCACGGTTTTCGCCTATGATGATGTGCGCGGCGCCCCGATCGCCAACGCAACTCATTCCGGCTATCAGCGCATCGAAACCGGCGGCACGCTCATCATCATGGATACGGGTAAGCCGCCGCCGATCGACGTGAGCCAGGAAGCCCACGCAGGCTGCCTGTCGTTTGAGCTGTCGGCGCAGCGGCAGCAGATCGTGGTAAACTGCGGCATCCCGCAGCTCAATCGCGAGAATTGGCGCCAGGTGGCGCGCGCCACCGCCGCGCATTCGACTGTGACGTTCAATGACACCTCCTCGTGTCATTTCCTTGATGCCAAGCCGCTGCGGCGGCTCCTCTTCGGCACCGTCATCGTCGCCGGCCCGACCGAGGTATCGGCAACGCGCGAGGAGGGCGCCGACGGAATTGAGCTTCGCACCTCGCACAACGGCTATGCGGAGCGCTTCGGTGTTGTCCACGAGCGCAAGCTCAGAGTTGCCGCGGACGGCAACCGCGTCGAGGGCGAGGACACGTTGGTCACCAAAGACGCTGATACCGCGCGCCGTTGGCAATTTGCCGTGCGCTTCCACCTGCATCCCACGGTCAAGGCTACGAAGCTCGGCGACGGTCGCAGCGTCATGCTGGCGCTGCCGAACAAAGATGCGTGGACCTTCACCACGCCCGACGAAACCGTCGAGCTCGAGGAGAGCGTGTATCTCGGCGGCAAAGAAGGGCCGCGGCGCACCACGCAGCTCGTGATCTATGCCTCCACCCGAAAAACGCCGCGGGTGCCTTGGGCTTTCGAACGCACCGCGACCGAAGCCGGCGAGCAACCCAAGGCGCCGTAGCCGCGAACCGACCTTACGCTTGGCCGGGGCTACAGAGCCCGGCCGATTCATGCTATCGGCGAGCCATGAACGAGCCTCTGCGTCGCGTTTCCCGCGCCCTTCTTTCCGTCACCGACAAGACCGGCCTCGTCGATCTCGCCCGGGCGCTGGCGGGCTTTGGGATCGAGCTCGTCTCGACCGGCGGCACCGCGAAGGCGCTGCACGACGCGGGCATCAAGGTCGTCGACGTCGCCGAGCTGACCGGCTTTCCCGAGATGATGGGCGGCAGAGTAAAGACTCTGCATCCCAACGTGCATGGCGGGCTGCTAGCGGTTCGTGAGGACCGCACTCATGCCGCCGCCATGGCGGCGCACGGCATCCGGCCGATCGACCTCCTGGTGGTCAATCTCTATCCGTTCGAGCTGACGGTCGAAAACGGCGCGAGCTTTGCCGATTGCATCGAGAATATCGACATCGGCGGACCCGCCATGCTGCGCTCGGCCGCCAAGAATCACGGCGATGTGGCGGTCGTGGTCGAGCCCGAGGATTACGCAAAGCTGCTCGCCGAGCTCAACGCCCATGGCGGCGCGACGACGCTCGGCCTGCGGCGGCGCCTGGCCGCCAAGGCCTTTGCGCGCACCGCCGCCTATGATGCCGCGATCGCCAACTGGTTCGCCGAACGTCTGGCGGAGGAGGGCGATACGCAACCGCCGAGCTACCGCGCCTTCGCCGGCCGTCTGCGCGAGGTGCTGCGCTACGGCGAGAATCCGCATCAGCAAGCCGCCTTCTATACGCACGCCCCGGCCCGCTTCGGCGTGGCGACCGCCGAGCAACTACAGGGACGGGAGCTGAGCTACATCAACATCCTCGATGCCGATGCCGCTTTTGAGCTGGTCGCGGAGTTCGACCCGCAGCGGTCCCACGCCGTGGCCATCATCAAGCACGCCAATCCGTGTGGGGTCGCGGCGGCGGCGACGTTCAAGGAGGCCTATGCGCGTGCGCTCATCTGCGATCCGGTCAGCCGTTTCGGCGGCATCATTGCGTTGAACGGACCACTCGACGGCGAGACCGCCGAGGAGATCGTCAAGATCGTCACCGACGTCATCATCGTGCCGCAGGCCGACGCGCAAGCGCGCGCCATTATCGCCAAGCGCAAGAACACGCGGCTCCTCATCACCGGCGGCCTGCCGGATCCGTACGCGAGCGGCTGGACCGTGCGCTCGGTTGCGGGCGGCTTGCTGGCCCAGACCCGTGATAACGCGAACGCCGATGCGCTCGATCTGAAAGTCGTCACCAAGCGGCAGCCCACCGCGCGCGAGCTCGCCGACCTTAAATTCGCATTCCGCGTCTGCAAGCACGTCAAATCGAATTCGATCGTCTATGCCAAGGACGGCGCCACCGTCGGTATCGGCGCCGGCCAGATGAGCCGGCTCGATTCAGCGCGCATTGCAGCGTTCAAGGCGCGCGAGGCGGCGCAGGCCGCCGGGCTGGAAGAGCCGCTGACGGCGCAATCCGTTGCGGCTTCCGATGCCTTTTTTCCATTTCCCGACGGGCTCATCGCCACCGCGGAGGCGGGCGCCACCGCGGTGATCCAGCCGGGCGGCTCGATCGCCGATAAGGACGTCATTGCCGCCGCCGACGACGCCGGTCTCGCCATGGTGTTCAGCGGCGTGCGGCAATTTCGTCATTGATGCTTGTGCGAAACGTCGAGCCGGCATCGACCTTGGCGAGCAGCGCCCCGCCGCCGGCGAAGAACGCAATCAGCACCGCCATGCCGGCCTTCTGGCTTTGGGTCGCGTCGGTGACGAAGGCCACTAGGAACGGCGCGACGAACGAGGTGATGCGCGCGCTCAAAGCGTAGAGGCCGAAGAACTGCGTTAGCCGCCCGGCCGGAGCGATGCGTACCAGGAGAGTGCGCGACGCCGCCTGCAGCGGCCCGACGACGAGGCCGATCAGAATACCGACGACCACATAGGCGCGCTCAGCCGCCGCGGCAAAAAGCCCTTGTCCGGCCACGGGCGGTGTCACCGCAATGAAAGCGATACGGTCGCGATCGATCGACAGAATAGCGAGCGCCGCCAAGATGAGAATCACGAGGCTGCAAAGGATCACCGGCTTGGGCCCGAGCCGGTCGTCGAGCCGCCCGCCGGCGAACGCACCAAACGCTCCAGTGACGGCAAGCAGAATCCCGAAGATGCCGATCTCGATCGTGCTCCAACCGAAGGTTCCTGCCGCGTAGATGCCGCCAAACGCGAACAGCGCGACCAGGCCGTCCGCATAGATCATATTAGCGAGCAGAAAGAGCGCGACGTTGCGCGTGCGCGGCAGTTGCCGCAGCGTATCGCCCAGGGTCGCCGCGCCGCGGCGCGCGGCGATGCGGAGCGGCAGCTGGCGCGGCTGGTCCGGCGTGAACAGAAAGAGCGGCAGCGCAAAGACGACGAGCCAGATCGCGGTCAGCGGACCGGCGGCGCGATCGCCTTCGTGCAGGGCCGGATCGAGCCCGAACAGCGGCGCGAGACCGAGGAGGGTGTGCCCGCTGCGCGGGCTCCCCACCAAAAAGCCGAGCGTGAGCAAGAGGCTCACAACCCCACCGGCATAACCGATCGCCCAGCCGGTTCCGGAGAGACGCCCGAGCCGCGACGGCAGCGCGAGGCTCGCCATCATCGCGTTGGCAAAGACGAGCGCACCTTGGGCGCCGAATGCTCCGAGCGCAAATGCGAGCAACACCGGCAAGATAGTCTCGCTATGCCCGGGCTTGCCGAACCAGAGCGCCGTCGCGGCAACGACGACCACGGCGCAAAAGCCCGCGATCCAGGGCTTGCGCTGCCCGGCCGCATCCGCAACGGCGCCGAGCAGCGGAGCAAACACGGCGATCGCCAGTGCCGCCGCACTCGTCGCATAGCCCCACAGGGCCTGCCCGCGGGCCGGATCAGGGGCGATTGAGGCGGCGAAATAGGGCGCATAGACGAAGGTGGTGATCAGCGTGAAGAACGGCTGCAGCGCCCACTCGAAGATGATCCATCCGGCCGCCGCCAACCGCGACGCGGGGCGAGCACTGTTGGCTGCTTTCGCTTTCACCTCGATCGACCTTTCTGTCCATCGCCGCACCGATGCCGTGCATCGCGGAAGCGGACGCGTAGGCCGGGCGAAGCGTTTGCCACCCTGATTCGGTCCGGATATATACGGTTCACTCGAACCCGGCACCGTCCCTTGTCGCAACCATTGTGCGCCCCCGTGAACGAAACGACCATGCGAGCCAGGGCGTTCGACATCATCAAGGAACGATCCTTCGCGCGCGGGAAATTCGTCTTGGCTTCGGGGAAGGAAAGCAACTTTTACCTCGACCTGAAACCGACGATGTTCCATCCCGAGGGCGCGAATTTGGTGGCGAGGCTATTGCTTGAGAAAGTGAAAGACCGCGCGGTCGACTATGTCGGCGGTTTGGAAATGGGGGCGGTTCCGCTGGTAACCGCCGTCAGCCTTATGAGCGCGGAAACGGCCCGGCCGATACCCGGTTTCTTCGTGCGCAAGAACGTGAAAGACCACGGAACCAAGAGACGTATCGAGGCAGCGCGCGATCTCAAGGGCAAGAACGTCGTCATTCTCGAGGATGTCACGACGACCGGCGGCTCGTCCATGGACGCCGTCCTCGCCGCGCAGGAGGCGGGCGCGCACGTGGTCATGGTGCTTACCGTCGTCGATCGGCGCGAGGGCGCGGCCGAGTTTTTCAAGGAGAAGGGCCTGCCCTTCGAATGGCTGTTTCGGATTGACGAGTTTCTCGCCGCCTAGCTTTGCCACGCCTTGACCCATGTCAATGCGAAATGAACCGTCCGCATGATGTAGACTTACTTCAACGCATCATTGCGGTTTTCATCTACGCTGGCGCTCGCTCGACTTCGCCCTCCAGCATTGCTCGCTACTTGGACCCAAAAAAATGGCCGTGGATGACAAGGAAACGATCATTCAGCGCCTGACCAGCCAGCTGGATCTTTCGACCCGCTTGCGGGCCGCGGCTAAGGCTGACGTAACGACTGCGGAACGTCGTCAACGCCTGCGCATCTGGCAGGCGGGGCGCTTGGCCCGTACGCACGCGGACTTGCTTGCAAGTCCGCGTTTTGGGTTGGCGGCGGCCTTTTTCCTAACCGACGTTTACAGCACCAAGGACGTCACGAGCCGTGACGAGTCGGTCAAACGGGCGGTGCCGGCGATGTCCAAGTTCCTGCCCGTTTCCGGTCTCGAAACGGTCGCCGACGTGATCGAATTGGACGCCCTTTCCGAGGATCTCGACGCCGCGATGGTCGTGGCGCTCGGGACCCGAGTCATGACAATCGATGCCGCCGCCTACGGCCGCGCCTACCGCAAGGTCGATCGTCGGAAAGACCGAGAACGGCAGATTTACCTTATAGAGCACCTTGGGCAATCGCTCGATCGCCTGGCCAATCGGCGGTTTGCCGGTTCCGCGCTGGCGCTCATGCACAAGCCGGCGCAAATCGCCGGCTTCGGTGATCTGCAAGAATTCTTGCAGCGAGGCTACGATGCTGTCCACAAGATGGGTAGCCTCACGGAGTTTCTGACTTTAGTCGTCACCAGGGAACAGCGAATTCTCGAAGCAGTGTTTGCCGGGGACGACAGCGTCCTCGGCGAAGAGCCCGCGCCCGCCCGCGAAAACCGCGCATAACCCGTTGGCGAGCCGGCGCTCGCCAGCAACAGCCGTGATGCAGCGCCGGTCAGGAAAGGGCCGACTTGTGCCGCCTGTGCAGTGTCCCTGCCGTTGCGCCGGAACGGCTTTTCGTCGCCGACTCCAGTTCGCCGACGCGGCGAGACAGCTTGTCGAATTCCTTCTTGGTCGGTACATTCAGAGTGTGCAGCGCGCGCGCCACCCCATCCTCGAAGACCCTCTCCACCTTGTCCCACGATTTTGAGGCGGTGGCCTTGACCTCGGCGATCGTCTCGTCCGCTGCATTGGCGGCGCGCTTCTGAACCACCTCGCCTTGCTTCACCAGAGCATTGAAAAGCTTGCTACCTTCCTTCTGCGCGCCGGCGAAAGCGCCGAGACCCGCGAGCCAGATCTGATTTGCCGACCCGCGGATTTGCCCCACGAGCTCGTAATCGCTGCCGTTCTTCACCAACTTTTTCGACTTCTTGGCCATGGTTTTCTCCTTCACGATATCGTTATTTTCCGGACAATTCGTGCGTCTGCATTGAGGAAAATCAAATTCTCGCCGTCAGCGGGCGTCGGCGCGAACCATGTCCGCGGCCTTCTCGCCGATCATGATCGTCGGCGCGTTGGTGTTGCCGCCGACGAGCGTCGGCATGATCGAAGCATCGACCACCCGCAGACCGGCAAGGCCGTGCACCTTCAGGGCCGGGTCGACGACGGCCTCCTCACCGAGGCCCATCCGGCACGTGCCGACCGGATGGTAGACGGTGTCGACCCGCGCACGCAGCACCGCGCGGATCTCGTCATCGCTGCCTACGCCGGCGGTGAACAGGTCGCGCGTGCGCTCGGCGGCGAGCGCCGGCGCGTCCACCAGGCGGCGCGTGAGCTTGAAGCCGGCCACCATATCGGCCACGTCGTCCGGGTGATCGAGAAAGTTCGGATCGATCAGGGGCGCCGCGAGCGGGTCGGAGCCCGCCAGCGTGATCCGGCCTCGGCTCCTGGGCCGCAACAAGCAGACGTGGCACGAGAACCCGTGACCGGCGTGCAGACGGCGCGCATGATCCTCGACCATGGCGACCACGAAGTGCAACTGAATGTCGGGGGCGGGCAATCCGGCGCGGGTGCTGAGGAAGCCGCCGGCTTCGGCGAAATTCGTCGTCACCATCCCGCGGCGCTCGCGCCGATAGCGGCTGATCTCCTTGAGCAGGCGGCCGAACCCGCGCGCCGATAGGCCGAAAAGGTCGCGGCTCTTGCCCGCAAAGCCGAACACGAAGTCGGGATGGTCCTGCAGATTCCTGCCGACGCCCGGCAGATGCCGGACGACCTCGATCCCGAGGCCGCGCAACTCGTTCCCGTCGCCCACGCCGGACAGCATGAGAATCTGCGGCGATTGGATAGCGCCCGCGCTCAACATTATTTCCCGGCGGGCGCCCAACCGGCGCAGCGCGCCGCCTTGACGATACTCGACGCCCACCGCGCGGGTGCCTTCGAACAGAATACGGACGACGCGCGCATCGCACTCGCCGCGCAGATTGGGCCGCCGGCCGAGGTGGGGATGCACGTAGGCACGCGCGGCGCTGCAGCGTTCGCCGTCCTGCTGCGTGACCTGATAGATGCCGAGGCCTTCCTGCTCGGGTCCGTTGAAGTCCTCGCGGATCAAGAAGCCAGCCTGGCGGGCGGCCTGCAAAAAGATGTCGTGGAAACGGTTGCCGGTGCGCAGCTTGGCGACATGCAGCGGCCCGGCCTTGCCGTGCCATTCGTCGGCGAAGTTCTCATTGCACTCCGATTTCTTGAAATAGGGCAGAACGTCGGCAAACGACCAGCCCGCGTTGCCGAGCGCGGCCCAATGATCGTAGTCCCAGCGATGACCGCGGGTGTAGACCATGGCGTTGATCGCCGACGAGCCGCCGAGCACGCGGCCCCTCGGCTGATAGCCGCGGCGTCCATCGAGGCCGCGCTGCGGCACAGTTTCGAACGCCCAGTTGTTGATCGACGTGGGCACCATGAGCACGCCGGCAAGCGGCGTCTTGATCATCCAGCCGTCGCCCATTCCACCGGCTTCCAGCAGCGCGACGGTGACGCGGGGGTCCTCGCTGAGCCGGCCGGCCACCGCACTACCGGCAGAGCCTCCGCCCAGGACCAGATAGTCGAACTCATCCATCTTGTCGGTCCCCGCTCGCACGACCCGCCGCTCGCTTACGCCAAGCGGCGCAGCAAGCCGATGATCCGTTCAAAAGTCGCGCCGTAGGGCGGCTGCAGCAGATCAAGACCGCTCAGGCGCGGCCGGTAGAACACCGGCTTTTCCTCGCTGAATGTTCGAAAGCCCCATTCACCGTGATAGGCGCCGCTCCCTGATGCTCCAACGCCGCCGAACGGCTGGTTCTCCTGCGCGACGTGAACGAGGCAGTCGTTGACCGTCACCCCGCCCGACACGGTGCGCCGGAGAACCTGATCGCGGATGCCGGCATCGGTGCCGAACCAATACAGCGCTAGCGGCCGATCGTGATCGTTGACGAAGGCGATTGCGTCCTCGACCGTCTGGTAGGAAACGATCGGCAGAATCGGCCCGAAAATCTCCTCGCGGCGCAGCAGCATGTCCGCACTTGTCGCCAGCACAAGGCAGGGCGGGAATTTGCGTTGAGCTTTCCACTCCGCGAGGTTACGCCCATCCATGTCGATCTTTGCCCCCTTGGCAGCCGCGTCGGCAAGAAGTTGCTCGAGCCGTTCGTAGTGGGCGGCATTGATGATCGAGGTGTAATCGGGGTTGCCCGGGTCGCGGCCGTAGCGCCGTAAGACGGCGGCGAAATACGCCGTGCGAAACCCGTCCTGCTGCTCGGCCGGGCAGAGAACGTAATCGGGCGCGATGCAGGTCTGCCCAGCATTGAGCATTTTGCCGAAGGCGATGCGGTTCGCGGCGCTCGTTAGATCGGCCGAGCGGTCGAGGATGGCCGGGGATTTTCCGCCGAGCTCAAGGGTGACCGGGGTCAGATTTTGCGCGGCGCTCGCGGCGACCAGACGCCCGACGCGCGTCGAGCCGGTGAACAGCAGATGATCGAACGGCAGGGCGGCGAAGCGCTGCGCGACTGCCGCATCGCCTTCCACGACCACGACCTCCGTGGGACGGAAATGCTCGCCGATTGCACTCTTCAGCAGTGCGGAGAAGCGCGGTACGAGCTCGCTCGGCTTGATCATGACCCGGTTGCCCGCGGCTAGTGCCCCGACGACGGGAGCGAGGCTCAACTGCAACGGATAGTTCCAGGGTGCGATGACGCCGACGACCCCGAGCGGCTGCGGCAACAGCCGGTTGGCGCCTGGCAGGAAGTGCAGTTGTGTGGCGATCCGCTTGGGCGCCATCCAGCGCTCGAGATGGCGCAGCGCGTGGCCGACCGCGAGCTCGACTATCACGGCTTCCGCCATCCGGGTCTCGTGAACCGAGCGATGGCCGAAATCCGCGCTGATGGTGGTCTCAAAATCCTGCCTGTGACGATCGAGCAGTACGCCTAGCCGGCGCAGGCGATCCTTGCGCAACGCAAGGCCGGGATCGGGCTCGGCGCGCGAGGCGGCGCGCAACGCCTCGAAGGAGGACTCTATGCGCTGGTCGCTGTCAGGTTCCGGCATGAGAGGCCCATTCACTCCAGCTTCTTCTTCGCGCCGGCTTGAGCGGCCGCGAACCAGCCGCCACATACAATTCTGGCATGGCCGTTCCGGCACAATGATCCAGATCAAGCACCGGCCGGCAAGAGCTGAAACGCGGCCGCACCGCCGGCATCATCCGTCGAGCAGGCCATCGTCACCGGCGAATAAAGCCTTGAGCAGCCTTCGCTCCCGACTCACGATCGGCTCCAAGAACTCTTTGGGATCGCCGATCTGGCGAAAGGCCGCGTAGCCGCGCTCCAAAAAACCCTGCAGCTCGCCCAATCCGGCGACCTTCGCCGGCTTGCGCATGAGCTTCAGCGCCGAGACCACGAAGGGCTGGCGAACGAGTGTTCCGAGGGCCTGCCCGAGGTGCTCGATGAGCGCAATCTGACGCTCGCGGTCATTTCGACGGTCGACCTTGCGGTAGGCGCGGCCGTAGGCCGCCGCATCGAGGGCGGTGATCTTGTCCCCGAGCGCAGCCACCATTGCGGCGTCCAACGCCTCCGATAGCGCATCGAGCTCGATGGCGTCGGCAACCGTCTCGAGGCCAGCCGTCGGCAGAAGCTTGCTCATCACCGGCACCACGCGTCGCACGTCGGCCGCCAGCTTGCTGAGATCCGTGGCGCCGTAGAGATCGGTCATGAAAAACGATGCGGCCGGACCCGTGCGCTTGCTGGCGAGCAGATCCGCGTGGGTGCGGGCGAGCCGTACCGCCTGCCAGCTGCGCAGGCGCTGGCGGGCCGACTGCGCCGCCGCATCGGTTGCGGCCGAGCCCCGTAATGCCGCGGCAAGGTCCAACTGCCGATGCAGGCGGCTGACGGGATCTTCTGTGACGCTCATTCGGGGACATCCGTTTTTGAATCGGCAACCAGATCGCTCTATGGTGGTCCGGCCAAGTGCCGAAGGTATTCGAATCCGCCGCTGCGGCCGTCGATGCGCGGCACGGGATCCTTCACGATCCGGGGGTGATTCCGGTGGGGTCGCGTGGCGCGCCGGCCTTTACCATACGCATCGCGTCGGGTCGCGAGGCAATGAACGATGTCTCCCAGCGAACGCGTGGACCCCGTCGACGTCACGTGGCTGCGGATGGACCGGCCGACCAACCTGATGGTCATCGTCGGCATCCTGCTGCTGGCGGGACCGGTCAACGTGGCGCGCCTCGAGCGCACCCTGGCCACGCGGCTGCTCGCCTTTCCCCGCTTCGGGCACCGGGTCGAGACGCACGCCACCGGTAGCTGGTGGTGCGACGATCCCCAGTTCGACCTTTCGCACCACATCAAGCGCGTCCGCCTGCCTGGGCGCGGCGGCAAGGCCGAGCTCGAACGCTTCGTGGCCGACCTCGCCTCCCAGCCCCTCGACGGCTCCCATCCGCTGTGGCAGTTCCACATCGTCGAGCACTATGCCGGCGGCGTCGCCGTGGTCGCGCGCATCCATCATGGCGTCGCGGACGGGATCGCGCTCGTCGGCGTCGTGTTGTCGCTCACCGACGAACGACCCGACGGATGGGCGCAACGCCGCAAGCCGGTCGCGACCATTCGCAACGACGGGCACGGATTTCCACTGCGGCCGATCTTGGACCTCGCTGGCGGGCTCGTCGGCACCGGCCTCGGGTTTTCGAGCCAGATCCTGCAGACCGCACTCGGGCTCGCGACGCATCCGGCGCGGGCCGCCGAAATCCTGCGGAACGGCACCGGGGTCGCAGCCGAACTCGCCTACCTGCTCGTCATGCCGAACGACAGTCCGACGCGGTTCAAGGGCAAGCCGTCGGGGGCCAAGCGGGTGGCCTGGACCGATCCGGTCTCGCTCCCCGAAGTCAAGGCGGCAAGCCGGGCGCTCGGTTGCTCGGTGAACGATATCCTCCTTGCCGCAGTCGCCGGCGCCCTGAACGCCTATCTGAAGGAGAAGGGCGACGCCACCGAAGGCGTCGAGGTGCGTGCCCTGGTGCCCATCGATCTGCGGCCGCCGGGGAGCGAAGGGCGACTCGGGAACCGATTCGGCATCCTGGCGCTCGAGCTGCCGGTCGGCATCGAGAACCCCCTCGAGCGACTGCGCGAGCTGCGCCGGCGCATGCTTGCGCTCAAGAGCTCCTACGAGCCATCGGTGACCCTCGGACTCCTGGCGGCGCTCGGCAATCTGCCGCAGGCCGCGCAGGATCAGGTCTTCGACTTGCTGCTCAGCCGCGCGACCGCCGTCATGACCAACGTGCCGGGACCGCAGCGGCCGCTCTATCTCGCCGGCTCCGAGGTCAAGCAGATCCTGTTCTGGGTCCCGCAGCCGCACGACATCGCCATGGGCGTATCCATCCTGTCGTTCAACGGCCAGGTCCAGTTCGGACTGATGACCGACGCGGCGATGGTGCCCGACCCACAGGTCATCGTGGCGGGCTTCAAGCCGGAGTTTGAGAAACTGCTTTACTTCGTACTGATGGAAGCTTCGGAAACGACATCGGAGCCGTTCGAACAGCCCGAGGCACCCGCAGACGCGACGCGAAGAACGAAACGCCGCACCCGCGCGAAGCCGCCGTCGAAGCGCACACGTGCCGCACGCTGATCAGTCCTCCAATTCAGATTTCGCCAATTCGACGTCCAGTCGCTCCATGGCGTCCACCGGGGAACAGGCGGACGCTTCCTCGTAAAGGACGGTCGCCTGCTTCAGTTTCTCCTTGCCGAACATCATGGCGAGACCGTTGGCATATTCGATGCGCGCAATCGCCGAATGCGGATTGAGCTTCAGCGCATTCTCAAAGTGCTGGACGGCGGCATCCTTGCTTGCCCCGTAGGCCAGGCCGCCGATCATGGCCCCCGCCTGGTGGATCACTGCGGCGTGATAGGCCCCCATCGCGATGTGGGCGTCGGCGTGGCGCGGTTGCAAGCCGATCGCCCGCTCCAGGCTGGATTTGACTTTGCCTCCCAGACCCTCGGCGAGCGCCTTGGCCACCGAAATGCTCTGACTATAGCGACCCAGCGCCTGAGCATGCAGATACCAGGCATTGGGAATCGACTTGGCGGCAGCAGACAATTCCTCCGCCCGGTGAACCGATTCTAGGAATAGGGCGTTCTTGGCCTGTTTGTCGGATTCCAGATAGGTCGCATAGATGTTGGTAGCCTTGTTGGCTACGTCATAACCGAGAAGGCCGACGCCGAGACCGAGCTCGATGGCTTGGCCGAAGTCGCCGCGGTGATACGCGCGCCAAGCGTCCTCAAGGGCCGTCGCGGCCTTTGCCAAGGGCATCGATGGCTTCAGCGTCGGGTGCAGCGCAACCAGCTTCTTCAGGCCCGCCGGTTCAGGGTAGGGCTCGCAATCGCCCAAATGCAATCGCGACCAGTGCTTCTCCAGGCTTTCGCCGGAATAATCATAAGCCGCATCCGCGTAGCGGAAAACGTGCCACCGTGTCTTAGCCATCGTCTTAGCCATTTCTGTTTCCTCCGTGGACCCGCCTCATCGCGGCGCGAGGCTTGGGTGTGCGTTTCTGCAACAAGGCCTCGAGCCGGTCCAATGTTTGGTCCAGCTGACGGGCGGGACCGGCAATGCACCGGGCACGCTGACGCCTGCCGGCGTTGTGGGATGACGAAAGCGTCCGGCCCTCGTCGGCCAACACGGCGGCATCGATGGTCACGCCGTGGCGGGCAAGGACGGGTCGCAGCTCATCGTATCGACGCCGAAGCTCGGCCCTGGTCCGTTGGTAGGCATGCTCCGACAGGCGCTTTCGATCGGAGTAACTGAACACGTTGGCAAAAAACATCTCGGCATCATCCCGACTGGGCTCGAACAGCAGCACGTCGGCGTCCGGAAACTGCTTGCGATAGTGGCCCATGCTGGCCTGCATGCGGGAATGAATGATAGCGCGGAAGGTCTGCGACAGCACCGTCGGAAGCCCGCCCTCGACGAGAGCCGTTCGTTGTCCCGGATGCTGCCGCGCGGCAGCATCAGCATCGAACGGCACCAGCGGATTGATGCACAGGAGCAGCTTCGCGCCCTCTCGCAAGGCCACCGAGGCGTGAAGGGTCTTCACGAGAACCCCATCGACATAGTAGCGGCCACCGATCTCGACCGGAGGATACAGGCCGGGCAGGGCGGCGCTGGCGAGAACGGCCTGGGCAATCGGGACATCATCCCAGCCCGGAGCGCCGAACGGCACCGAATGCCCCGAGTCGAGGTCCGTCGCCACGAGGAAAAGCTTGTGCCGCAACGCGCGGAAATCATTGCTGCGCCCGGGCGCCGAGAACAGGCTGGTCAGGTACTCGCGGGTGCCGGAATTGTCGAAAATTCCGGTCGGCATCGCTCTTGCGAGTTGTTGAAAGGATTCAAAGAATCCCCGCGACCGCGGGGATTCCAAATAGTACCGGACGGCCGACGTAAGCAATTGCGGCAGCGAGGCAAGGCGCCGCGCGTACTCCTTGATGGCCGGACGCAACAACAGGTCGGGCTCAAAGGGATCGTCGGCCGCCTCGCTCTGGATAAACATTTGGTACATCGCCTGCGGGGTCAGACCGTTCGCGAGCCCGGCGGCTATGAAGCCGCCGGAGCTAACCCCGACGTAGATGTCGCAGTCGACAAGGTCGAAACCGGTGAGGGCCTCTTCTAGCGCCCGCAGGGCACCGATCTCGTAAATCGCACCCAAAGGGCCGCCGCCCGCCAAAGCGACGCCTCTCACTCGCCGCGTCACGTCTGACCCCCCTGTTCCGGAGCTCTCTCTCCGGCACAAATAGGCGATTCCGGGTTCGGTTCCGGAAGCTCGTCCACGCCTCTACCGACGGCGGCGGCTTTGCGATCGGCAGGTCACCGGCGCGCCGACGACTGCTTGCCACGTCCCATCGACGCGGAGAGCTTGTCGGCGACGTTAGTGAGCTCCGCAATACGCTTGGAAAGGTGATCGATATCCTTCTTGGTCGGCACATTGAGGCTATGCAAGGCGCGACCGACGCGTTGCTCAAAGACGTCCTCGAGCTTATCCCACGTTCCCGTAGCCTTGTCCCGGAACTCGGCGACCTTCTCGTCGGCGGCCTTCTTCGTCCGTTTCTGAACCGCCTCGCCTTCCTCGACCAAGGCCTCGAAGAACTTGGTGCCCTCTTCCTGCGCCTTGGAGAAGGCGCCGAGCCCAGCCAGCCAAATCTGGTGTGCGGAATTCCGGACCATCGCGGCGAGCTGGTTATCGGCGCCGTCGCCCGTCAAATCGTCTAACTTCTTGACCATAACGTTCCTCCTGTTAGTAGGGCGGCTTGCCCATGTGGCATCATGTTCTGCTTCCGTGGCTCGCCGCCTTGAGAAAGATCAAAGCCGTCGATCGACGAAAGGCTGACGTTATTTGCGCCGATATGCCGGCATGACCCCTTCACCCCCAAATGCTCGGCTCGGCTTCAGGACCAGCATATGATCTACTTCATCACCGGCGCCAGCGGATTCATCGGCAAGCGACTTGTCCGCGCGCTGCTGTCGCACCCCGGATCCATCGTACACTTCCTCGTGCGCGATCCTTCGCCCGAGCGGGTCGGAAAACTGCTGAACTATTGGAACGTGGGCGGAGACCGCGCGATTCCCGTGGCGGGGGATCTTACCCGGGAGGGATTGGGCGTCGCTCAGGGTGATGTGGAAACGTTGACGAACAAGGTGGAGCATTTTTTCCACCTAGGCGCCGTCTACGCGCTCGATGCCGACCCCCAGACCGAGATGACCACCAATGTGGACGGCACGCGCCACGCGGTTCGCTTTGCCGAGTCGATCGGTGCCAAGCGCTTCCATCACATGAGCTCGATCGCAGCCGCCGGCCTCTATCGCGGCATGTTCCGCGAGGACATGTGGGAGCAAGCGGACGGTCTCGACCATCCCTATTTCGCCAGCAAGCACCAGGCCGAAGGAGTGATCCGCAGCGAGTGCCGGCTGCCGTGGCGCATCTATCGGCCCGGCATCGTCGTCGGCGATTCAAAAACCGGCGAAATGGACAAAATCGACGGCCCCTACTACTTCTTCAAGCTGATCCAGAAAATGCGCCGGGTGCTACCGCCCTGGATGCCGGGCATCGGCATCGAGGGCGGACGCATCAACCTGGTTCCGGTCGATTTCGTCGTGTCGGCCCTCGATTACCTGGCCCATCTCGACGGGCTGGATGGCCGCTGCTTTCACCTCACCGATCCGAATCCCCGGCGTGCGGGAGACATTCTGGCAATCTTCGCGCGCGCAGCGCATGCGCCGGAATTGACCATTCGCATCAATGCCGCCCTATTCGGACTGATCCCGCGCGGCGTTCTGGACAACCTGATGACGCTGCCGCCCGCGCGCCGCATTCGCCAGGCCGTCATGAAGGATTTGGGGCTGCCGGACGACGTCCTTACGTTCATAAACTATCCCACCCGGTTCGATTGCCGCGAGACGCAGCGGCTGTTGCAGGCGACCGAGATCCGCGTCCCGTCGCTAGAGGACTATGCCTGGCGGCTATGGGATTACTGGGAGCGCAACCTGGATCCGGATCTCT
The DNA here is from genome assembly GCA_052148715.1 of Xanthobacteraceae bacterium. Taxonomy (GTDB): domain Bacteria; phylum Pseudomonadota; class Alphaproteobacteria; order Rhizobiales; family Xanthobacteraceae; genus JBKQHQ01. The sequence continues at coordinate 22,935 of JBKQHQ010000259.1, forward strand.
TCGTCGATCGCTCCCTGCGCGGCCGTGTGGACAAGCGGGTCGTGCTCGTCACCGGCGGCTCTTCCGGGATCGGCAGGGCGACCGCCTTCAAGATCGCCAATGCCGGCGCCATCACCCTCATTGTCGGCCGCGATGTGGAGAAGCTCGCGGCCACAAAGCAGGAGGCCGCCGCGCGCGGATTACCGCTCATCACCTATCCGGCGGACATCGCCGATCCGGCCCAATGCGCCGCCCTGGTGGAAAAGATCAATTCGGAGCACGGCGGCGTCGACATCCTCATCAATAACGCCGGCCGCTCGATTCGACGCGGGATCGAGCATTCGTTCGACCGGCTGCACGACTTCGAGCGCACCATGCAGGTCAATTACTTTGGCTCTCTGCGGCTCGCCATGGGCTTCCTGCCCGAGATGGTCCGCAAGCAGAGGGGCCACGTCATCAACATTTCCTCGATCGGGGTTCTGGCGAACGCGCCCCGCTTCTCGGCGTATGTGGCGTCGAAAGCGGCCCTGGAGGCGTGGACACGGTGCGCCGCGTCCGAATTTCTCGACCGGGGCGTCGACTTCACTATCATCAACTTCCCGCTCGTACGAACCCCGATGATCGCCCCAACCAAATTCTACCAACACGTGGCGGCCCTCACGCCCGAGGAGGCCGCCGACCTCGTCGTCGACGCCATCATTCGCCGGCCGGCGCGCATTGCGACACGCCTGGGGATTTTTGGCCAGATCGTCAATGCACTGTCGCCGCGGCTCGCGCAGGTGATCCAGAACTCCACGTTCCGCCTGTTTCCGGACTCGGCCACCGGCGCAAAGCCGGCAAGTGAAGTGCCGACCGCCGACCAGATCGCCTTCACGCAATTATTGCGCGGCTTGCACTATTAGCTGCGGCGGACACCGCCAATTCGCGCTGCACGAGTTCCGCCACTGTCGGCGAGAATACCATCACGAAGTGGCCAAGCGCCGGCATTACCTTCTCGTGCACCCCGGCCCATCGGCCGCGGTGCGGGGGCACCACGATCTCGTCGACGGCGCTCCACAGGTTCACCGCCGGCACCGACGAGGGTTCCCGACTCGCCAAGCCGCGAATCCATGGGCTGTCCGGCTCCATCTGGCGGGCATTAAGGCCGAGGCCGAAGTGAGCGATCCGCGTGCCTTGATGCGGCGCCGCCAAGGTGATCAGCTTGGCCACGCGGTTTGGCCCATGCCGCAGCAAATACGCGCGCGCCACCAGCCCACCCATGCTGTGAGCAACCAGCACCACGCGATCCGCCCCGGTCTCCGCCAGCAGCGCTTCGATGCGAGCGTGCAGTTGCTCGACGAAACCGTCGATGTCGGCAAGCGGCGGCAGGAGGTTGATCGTCGCGACGGGGAACTGTTGCGCACGCAGCCGGCGCCGCAGCCGCCACCATAAGCCCCGATTGCAGAGATAGCCGTGAACCAGCAACACCGGAAGCCGACCGGAGGCCGATCGTCCGACCGCGTCACTGCCCATCCACCATTGCTCGAAGGGCTGAATGACGAGGTACAGGAGCAGATAGGCAAGCCACTCGTCGATGGCGCCGCGCCACGCGCGCAGCATGCCGACCTTCGGCTCCGCCGGCTCCTTGCCGGCCAAGCCGAAGGCGAGCGCATAGATGACAATGAGAGGGCATGAGTTCACGGCGAAGAAGGCACCGATGGCCAGGGCAGCTGCCGTGCCCGCGCTCAAGTGCCCGGCCCGGACGAGCAGCGTTGACGCCAGGATGAGCAACACCGCCTCCGCGCCCAGGCAGCGGCGCAGCCATTGCGACATCATGGCCGGTCCCGTCGCCGAGCGTTACGCCTTTTGTCGATCGTTTGTGACATATGTCAAATCTATTGCCCGCCTCGTGAGCTACTAGAAAGAAATCAAAAAGCCTTGCTTCGGCTATGAAGCGGAGAAAGAGGCGATGGAGGATATCTGGCTCAAGAGCTACCCGCCAGGCGTGCCTGCCAAGGTGGACGTCAACGCCTATAGCTCGATTGGCGCGTTGTTCGAGACGGCCGCCGCCACCTTCGGGGCGCGGGCTGCCTATGTCAACATGGGGAAGGCGATCAGTTACCGAGAGCTCGATCGCTTATCGGGATGCTTCGCCGCTTATCTACAGAGCGTATTGCATCTGCAGCGGGGCGCTCGTGTCGCCCTCATGATGCCCAACATTCTCCAGTACCCGGTCGCCCTCTTCGGCGTGCTGCGGGCCGGCTATACGGCGGTGAACTGCAATCCCCTGTATACTCCCCGAGAGCTTGAGCATCAGCTGAAGGATTCGGGCGCCGAGGCGATCGTCATCCTCGAGAATTTTGCCTCGGTGCTGGCGCAGATCGTCGGGAAGACCAAGGTCCAGGGCGTCATCGTCACACAACTTGGTGACCTGCTCGGTGCTCCCAAAGGGACCGCCGTGAACTTCGTTGTCAAGTTCATCAAGCGGATGGTGCCGGCGTGGAGCATCCCGGGTGCCGTTTCCTTCCGCCAGGCCTTGCGGAAAGGCGCAGGCCTGGCCTTGAAGCCTGTGAACATCGGGCCCGATGATATTGCGTTCCTACAATACACTGGTGGCACGACAGGCGTCCCCAAGGGCGCCAAGCTCAGTCATGGCAACATGGTGGCCAACCTGCAACAGGCGCACGCGTGGCTCAAACCGTTCCTGAAGGAGGGCCGCGAAACCATCATAACGGCGCTGCCGCTCTATCACATTTTCGCACTGACGGCGAATTGCCTGACCTTCATGAAAATCGGGGCGACCAACATCCTCATTACCAATCCACGGGACATTCCCGGCCTGGTGCACGAACTGGCAAAGCATCCCTTCACGGTCATTACCGGCGTGAATACTCTGTTCAATGCCATGCTCAACCACCCGGATTTCGCCAAGCTAGACTTCTCACATCTGGTTGTCTGTATGGCAGGCGGCATGCCCCTTCACCGGGCGGTGGCCGAAAGATGGAAGCAGGTCACCGGCAAGACACTGGTCGAAGCCTATGGGCTGACGGAAACTTCGCCCGCCGCAATCGTCAATCCGCTGAATCTTCCCGAATACAACGGCGCCATTGGCCTGCCCTTGCCCTCCACCGAAGTCACAATCCGCGACGACCAAGGGCTCGACCTGCCCATGGGCCAGGCCGGAGAGCTATGCGTGCGCGGTCCACAAGTCATGCGGGGCTATTGGAATCGTCCCAACGAGACCGCCGAGGTAATGATGTCCGATGGGTTTCTGCGCACCGGCGATATCGCCGTGATGGACGACTCCGGATTCTTCCGCATCGTCGATCGCAAGAAGGACATGATCTCGGTCTCCGGCTTCAAGGTCTTTCCAAACGAGCTCGAAGACGTGGCCGCCATGCATCCCGGCGTATTGGAGGCGGGCGCGATCGGCGTCCCGGATGCGAGGTCGGGCGAGGCGGTCAAGCTCGTGGTCGTGAGGAAGGACCCCGGCCTCACTTCCGAGGATCTGCTGGCGTTTTGCCGCAAAAATCTCACTTCATACAAGGTGCCGCGCTACATCGAGTTCCGCGAGGAGCTGCCCAAGACGCCGATTGGTAAGGTGCTGCGTCGCTCCTTGCGCGAGCCGCTGAACCCTGCAGAGACGTGAGGGCTTCCAGCCGGCGTCGGGGATGTCCTCGGAGGCGAGCCTGCGAGCAAGAATACTCGTTGCACCGTTCCCATTGGTGATTGCCAGCGGGTCCAGAGCACGTCCCGTTCCGTTGGAATCGGGACATGCTCTAGAATGCACTGTTTGGCGCATGTTCTTGTCGGCAAACTGGTGTCCACTTTGCCGGAACATGCGCTAGCCCAGACGAGCCTCCAGCTTGTTTGCTTCAGAAAGACAGATCGCGAGCTGCGTCTGAATTGCGTCCAGCGCGATTGTCAGACTGGCCATGGCGGAGCTCTTGTCGGGCGAGTCGGGGAGGAATTCAGCGGTTTCCTTGAATTTGCGCACCTGTCCTTCGAGATTCCGAAGCTTGACGATCATTATGCGCCATCCGATCAGTTCAGTGGAAGGCTGGATGACCGCAAGGGTCTGCGGAGCTTCGTCATCGTATCGGTCGGTGCGGGCATTTTGTCTGCCCGTCTTGAAGGGTATGACTTTCGACATGGCGTGCCTATCTTGGCGCGGATCGGCCGCGCGAAGCCGGGGTGGCTATGGTCCGCATGGCCAATCGCGGGACAAATGCCCATGCCGCTTTAGGCCGCACGGATGGTGCCGAGGAATCTCTCGACCTCGACCTTCAGGTGATTACTTTCTTTCGACAGCGATTGAGCTGAGGCGAGCACTTGCGACGATGCCGAGCCGGTCTCATTCGCGCCGCGGCTCACGTCGGTGATGTTGCTCGCGACTTGCGTGGTGCCATGCGCCGCCTGTTGAACATTGCGAGAAATCTCCTGGGTGGCGGCACCTTGCTCCTCCACCGCCGCCGCGATCGCTCCGGCAATCTCGGAGATGCGGCCGATCGTGCCGCCGATTTCCTTGATCGCGGCAACGGCGTCTTGGGTCGCTGTCTGCATTCCCGCAATCTGCGTCCCGATCTCGTCGGTGGCCTTGGCGGTCTGCCCAGCGAGCGCTTTCACCTCCTGCGCCACCACAGCGAAGCCGCGTCCGGCCTCGCCGGCGCGGGCGGCTTCGATGGTGGCGTTGAGGGCGAGCAGATTGGTCTGCTCGGCGACCGAGGTGATGAGCTTGACCACGTCGCCGATGCGGCCGGCCGCCTGCGACAGCTCAGCGATACGAGCGTCCGTCTTCTTCGCCTGTTGCACGGCCTCGATGGCGATCTTGCTCGATTCCTGAACCTGGCGCGCGATTTCATTGACCGAGCCGGCAAGCTCCTCCGACGCCGACGCGACCGAATTCACGTTGGTCGAGGCCTCCTCCGAGGCTGCAGCCACGGTGGTCGAGAGCTGCTGTGTCTTTTCTGCAGTTTTCGTGAGCGTGGAGGCTGACGCTTCAAGCTCGGACGACGCCGACGACACGGTTTCGATGATATTCCCGACGGCGGACTGGAACTCGTTGGCAAGCTTGTGCATGTCGGCTTTGCGCTGAGCCGCGCCACGGCCCTCCATCTCCTTTTGCTCGGCTTCCAGCCGAATTCGCTCGATCGCGTTCTGCTTGAACACGTCGACCGCCTTCGCCATCGCGCCGATCTCGTCCGTGCTGTCGCGCGACGGGATTTCCGCCTTGACATCGCCGGCCGCGAGCTTGCCCATCGCGGTCGTCATTCCGACGACTGGGCGCACGATGCTGCCGCCGACGAGATAGGCGATGCCCACGCCCAGCAGGAACGCCAGCGCGGCGATGATCTCCTGCACGGTGATCGTACCGCTGATCGTTTCGTCGGTGGAGGCCTTGGTGCTGGTGAAATCCCTCTTCAGGGAAGCCGAAGCGGTACCGATTGCATCGAGCATCTCGACGATCTGGGGGTTCATCTCTTTCAAGTACAGCTCGTTGCTTTTCAGCAAATTCGGCGCGAAGTCTTCGAAGCCCGCCCCATACCCGGCAAACGCCGCTTTCAGAGGCGGGATGAGTGCGCGGATGTCCTCGGGCAATGCGGCGTGCTCGAGCGCGGCAATGGCGGCGTTGGCCTTGTCGGCATTGGCCTTGAAGGTCGCGAGACCATTCGGATCTTGGGTCGCCTGGAATCGCCAATTCGCCACGCGCACGAGGAGCACGTTGGCCTCCAACGACGCGGCGAGTACAGCAATCGATTGCTCGCCGCTCGCGCGCGCGGCCTTGACCAATTTGTCGGTATTTGCCGTCACCTCGTCGCCGGTGGTAAACAGCTTTTGCTTGTCGGCCTGCAGCTTCTTCGTGAGCTCGACCAGGGCATCGCGCTTTTGCTGGTACGATGTAATTTTCGCTACCAGGCCGTTGTAAGTCTGGCGCCGCTCTTCCGAAAGTGTGGCCCTGGCGGCGGATTGCAGCAACTCGGTTCCCTTCGCGGCTGCGCCGGTGCCGACCCTGAGGGCATCCTGATCGCCATCGAACTTATAGCGCAGCGCGCTGCGCCGCATGATTTCGAGCTCGCGGCCCATCTCGAGTGCGCGCGTATTGTTGTCCGAGAGCGCGCCTAACTTTTCGACGGAACCCTTGACCGATGTCAGCTGCCAGGCCGCGAACGATGCGAGTGCCAGGCCAAACGCGACCAGGATGCCAAAGCCGCCGTAAATGCGGCTTTTGATTCCGAGATTGAGTTTCATGGAAGCCCCCTAAGCCGCGCCAAACGAGAAAGATCGCTTGAGCTGAAGACAGCCCTCGATTCACGTTCTATAAGCAGAACATGAACGCCGAGTAAAATTTAACGAACTGCCCCAGTGGTTTTAGATCAGTTGATTTATCTAATAGGTAATACGTACTTTTCCAGAAGCGTTGCGTTTGTGAAGGGAGCTCCGAAGTACCTAATGAATACTAGGCTTTGGTATCAAGATCCGATCGACAATTATGGATGCTCGATCCGACTGCCTTAGGACATTACTTGTTGGCACCGGCACACTGATCTGGGCCGTGGGCTATCGTCACCGTGCCGACCGCTTCGGATTTTTCTCGAGAACATTCGCCGGTGCTAGGCGGCGCGTACTGTCCGCAGGAATTTATCCACTTCGACCTTGAGCTTGCTGCCCTCGGCCGAGAGTGCCTGCGCGGAAGAGAGCACTTGGCTCGAGGCCGAGCCGGTTTCTCCGGCCCCCTTGTTGACATCGACGATGTTGCTGGCGACCTGGGTGGTGCCCTGCGCCGCCTGCTGAACGTTGCGGGAAATCTCCCGCGTCGCTGCGCCCTGCTGTTCAACCGCCGCGGCGATCGCCCCGGCAATCTCGGAAATGCGGCTAATCGTGGTTCCGATCTCCTTGATGGCGGCAACCGATTCTTGCGTCGCCGTCTGTATAGCGTTGATCTGCGCGCCAATGTCGTCGGTCGCTTTGGCGGTCTGCGACGCCAAAGCCTTGACCTCGGATGCGACCACCGCAAAGCCCTTGCCGGCATCGCCGGCGCGGGCGGCTTCGATCGTCGCATTGAGCGCCAAAAGGTTGGTCTGCTCGGCGATCGCGGTGATGATTTTTACTGCGTCGCCGATCCGGGTCGAGGCCGTGGATAGCTCGTTGATGCGGGTGTCGGTCTGCTTGGCCTGGGTCACCGCTTGGCCGGCAATCCGGCTCGACTCATGGACCTGCCGAGCGATTTCGCTGACCGAGCTGGCAAGCTCTTCGGTGGCCGAGGCAACCGACTGGACATTAGTCGAGGCTTCTTCCGAAGCCGCCGTGACGGTGGCGGAAAGTCTCTGGGTGTTGTCGGCGGTATCGGTCAAGGTCGTGGCGGCGGCCTCAAGCTCGGTCGACGCCGAGGCCACGGTGCCGACGATCTCACCTACCGCGGCCTGGAACTGGTCCGCGAGCTTGAGCATGTCGGCCCGGCGCTGAGCGGCGGCACGCGCCTCCGCGTCCTTCTGCTCGGCCTCCATCTTCTCGATCCGCAAGAGGTTGTCCTTGAAGGTCTTCGCAGCACGGGCGTTGTCGCCGACCTCGTCGCCGCGCTCGGCATAGGGCACCTCGACCGTCTTGTTGCCATTGGCCAACTCGAGCAGCACCTCACCGACGCGGCGGATTGGCTTGGCAATCGACAGGGCGCCGAATACCGCCGACCCAATGAGCACGAGCACAACCAACGCTCCGACGGCAAGCCCGACGCGGCCGGCCCGGATCATTGCGGCGTCGGCGGAGGCTTTCGCTGCCTCGGCGGCCTCGCTCGCAACCTGTACCGCTTTATCGAACAGACCATTCGCTTCGTTGGCGATCGGTAGGGCGCGAACGCGAACGAGCTCACTCACGCGTTCTGTTGTTTTGACGATCGCTTCCCGCAGGGATTCGAATTCGACTTCCGTCGCCGCCAGCCGATCGATGGCGTCGCCGACGGATCCGTCGCCAGCCAAGGCGCGAGCGCCCTTGAGCAAGCCAGTTACCTTCGACGCGTCCGCCTTCGCAACCTCATCCTGAGCCTTTTCGGCCGCATACTCAAAACGCCAAGCCGCGGCGCGGGCCGCATGGAAGGTGGCGTTGGCCTCGCGTATGTAGATCTCGACCTCACGACGATTAGCCAGGGCAGAAAGTGCCGGGATCGCTAACAGCGCCTCATGCCCTTTAGCCCAAGCCTCCGCTACGGCGTTGCGCTTGGCGAAAAGATCGAGCTTCTCCGTCTGCGCTTTGGCCGCGTCTTCGGCCGCGCCGTCGTATTTTTCAATAAGCTCCCTGATTTTTTGCAGGCGTTCGCGGCTCTCCGGACCCTGCACATTCTTGAGAGCGCCATCGGTCTCCGAGAGCGCACGTTGGTAAGCCGCCCGCAGGGCCTCCGCGCTGCTGTTCAGATCCTCTGAACTACGGGCCGCCCGGCCACTGATGAAGGCCATCTGCATGCGCCGCACCGCGCTCTCGGCGGACAACGAATGCGTGTGAACTTGCTGTTGCGAGGCTGCAGCGGCGTTCTGTTGCGTTATGGTGCCGTCGGTGGCTTGTTGGTTAACCACCATGCCCGCGACGAGAAGAACCCCGAGCCCGGAAGTGATCGCTAGCTTGGTGCCGATGCGAAACTTGAAACCGGAAAGGAACGACATGTCTTGCCCCTATAAGGGGACCAAGACGCAAGGCGCCTCGATCCGGCCCGCTTCAACGGCGGCGAGCCTGAGCCGTCTCGGATCGATAAGAGGCCCCGTTCCCCTGCAGTCCGGATCCGCGGCGATATTTCAGCCTCTCGATTAAGGTTCAATGAATTTCGCGTTGTTGTTGTGTCCGCTATTCTCCCTTTCGATGTTTTGCTTACTGTCGGCGGCGGCATTTCAGCATCCATTGACAATCAGACTGCGCCTCGACTCACAATGATTTCTGCGTAGAGCCGCGCGCCATCGCCCACGAGCTGAAAACCGAGACCGCTCGGAAGCGCGGGGCCGCGTTGCCGCCGTCAAATTTGGGCGATGCTGCCCGTGTCTAAAATCGCACGCGTTAAGATCCATGGTGTGCTAAGATTTCATTCGCGCCGGGTGCGACGTCACGAGCAGTCCGGGTAAAGAGCGGATAGCCGGCCGCCCCGCCGGTCCGCGTTGACACCATCCCTTGCATGGCCTAGTCGCCAGCCACCGGGAAGCCCATCGAATTGCCGAACCGATGACGACCGAGCGTTACAACGCCCGCGAGGCCGAGCCGCGCTGGCAAAGGGTGTGGGAAGAGCGGGAGACCTTCGTCAGCCGCAACGATGATCCGCGCCCGAAGTACTACGTCCTGGAGATGTTTCCCTATCCATCGGGACGCATCCATATGGGGCACGTGCGCAACTACGCCCTCGGCGATTTGGTGGCGCGCTACAAGCGCGCCAAGGGGTTCAATGTCCTGCATCCGATGGGATGGGATGCATTCGGCATGCCGGCCGAGAACGCCGCCATGGCGAACAAGGTGCATCCGAAGGCGTGGACCTACGACAACATTGCGAGCATGCGCGCGCAGCTCAAGACGATGGGCCTGTCGCTCGACTGGCGCCGCGAGATCGCCACGTGCGACCCGGCCTACTACAAGCACCAGCAGCGGATGTTCATCGACTTCCTGGGCGCCGGCCTCGTCGAGCGCAAGAAGTCGAAGGTCAATTGGGATCCGGTCGACCAGACCGTGCTCGCCAACGAGCAGGTGATCGATGGCCGCGGCTGGCGCTCCGACGCGCTCGTCGAGCAGCGCAAGCTGACGCAATGGTTCTTCAAGATCACCGACTTCGCCGAGGACCTGCTCGAGCGCATCGATACGCTTGAGCGCTGGCCGGAGAAGGTGCGGCTGATGCAGAAGAACTGGATCGGCCGTTCCGAGGGGCTGTTGGTCCGCTTTGCGCTCGATCCGGCGACGACGCCGCACGGCGAAACCGAGCTCGAAATCTTTACCACCCGGCCTGATACCCTGTTCGGCGCACGTTTCATGGCGCTGGCGCCGGATCACCCGCTGGCGCTGGCGGCGGCGGAGAAGAACCCGGCGCTCAAGGAATTCATCAATGAATGCAAGCGCCATGGCACCGCGCAGGAGCTGATCGACACCGCGGAGAAGCTGGGCTTCGACACCGGCATCAAGGGCCTGCACCCGTTCGATCCGAATTGGCGGTTGCCGGTCTATGTGGCGAACTTCATCGTGATGGAATACGGCACCGGCGCCATCTTCGGCTGTCCGGCACACGACCAGCGGGACCTCGATTTCGTCAACAAATACGGTCTCGGCGTGACGCCCGTGGTGTGTCCGCCGGGACAGGATCCCGCGACCTTCGTGATCACCGACATTGCTTATGACGGCGACGGCTTTCTGATCAATTCGCGCTTCCTCGACGGCATGCCGGTCGCGCAGGCCAAGGCGGAGGTTGCGCGCCGGCTTGAATCGGAGCTGCGCGGCAATCGCCCGGTGGGCAAACGGCAGGTGAATTATCGCCTGCGCGACTGGGGCATCTCACGGCAGCGCTACTGGGGTTGCCCGATCCCGATCATTCACTGCCCGGCGTGTGGCGTCGTTCCGGTGCCGCAGCAGGATCTGCCGGTCCTATTGCCGGAGGACGTGACCTTCGATCGCCCCGGCAATCCGCTCGACCGGCATCCGACGTGGAAGCATGTTGCCTGCCCGCGATGCGGCGAGCTGGCACAGCGCGAAACCGACACGATGGACACCTTTGTCGACTCGTCCTGGTATTTCGTCCGCTTTACCGACCCGTGGAATGTGCAAGCACCTACCAGTCGCAGCATCGCCGACGCCTGGCTGCCGGTCGATCAGTATATCGGCGGTATCGAGCATGCGATCCTGCATCTGCTCTACAGCCGCTATTTCACGCGGGCGATGAAGGCGACTGGCCATCTCGGGCTCGACGAGCCGTTCGCCGGCTTGTTCACCCAGGGCATGGTGGTGCACGAGACCTATCGCGCGGAGAGCGGCGATTGGGTGACCCCAGCCGAGGTGACCATCGAAGGAAGCGGCAGCGAGCGGCGCGCACGGGTCACCGCGACCGGCGAGCCGGTTGCGATCGGCGGCATCGAGAAGATGTCGAAATCGAAACGCAACACCGTCGATCCGGACGAGATCATCGCGAGCTATGGAGCGGATACGGCACGCTGGTTCATGCTGTCCGATTCACCGCCCGACCGTGACGTGATCTGGACCGAGGAGGGCGCGCAAGGCGCCTGGCGGTTCGTGCAGCGGCTGTGGCGCCTGGTCGGCGAAATGGCCGAGATCGCCGCTGTCGCGCCGACGCAACGGCCGGCGGCGTTCGGGGCCCCCGCCATGGCCGTGCGCAAGGCCATGCATCATGCGCTGGAAAACGTATCGGCGGACATCGAGCGGTTCCGTTTCAACCGTTGCGTGGCACATATCTATGAGGCCGCGAACGTCCTCGGCGCGGCGATCGGGGAGATCACGACGGACGGGGGGATTACCCCGGATGTCGCCTGGTCCTTCCGCGAGGCAGCCGATCTGCTGGTGCAACTGTTCCACCCGATGATGCCGCACCTGGCCGAGGAGTGCTGGGCGGCGCTTGGTCACGACAGTCTCGTTGCGGGACAGGAATGGCCGCAGGTCGAGCGCGACCTCCTCATCGAGGATACCGTAACCTTGCCGGTCCAGGTTAACGGGAAGAAGCGGGCTGATGTAACCGTGCCACGCGACGCGGGAAAAAGCGACATTGAGGCTGCCGTTTTGGCGCTGGATGCGGTAAAACGAGCATTGGACGGCAAAGCCCCCAAAAAAGTCATTGTCGTCCCGCAGAGGATTGTAAATGTCGTGGCATGATAGGTGGGAGGGGATCGGTCGTTGGGCGCGTATTGGCGCGGCGCTGGCCCTGGCCGGGGTTCTCGCCGGCTGTTTCCAGCCGCTTTACGGGGACCACACAGCGGTCGGCGACTCGGGGGTGCGGGCCGCGCTGAGCTCGGTGGATATCAAGCAGATTCCGGCGGCCAACGGCAGCCCCGAGGCGCGCATCGCCGTCGAGCTTCGCAACGATCTCCTGTTCGCAACCACGGGAGGCCATTCGCCCGCGCCGCCGTCGTATACGCTTGCGATCCGAATTTCGTCGACACGGCTATCGGTCATCGTCGACATCAACAGCGGCCGGCCAGACATCGAGAATTACGGTATCGACGCCGCGTACACCTTAACCGACATCGCGACCAACAAGACCGTTGTCACCGGACAGGCGTTCGCCCGCGTTTCCTACGACATTCCCGGCAGCGAGCAACGCTTTGCTCGGGTGCGTGCGCTGCGCGATGCCGAGAACCGCGCCGCCAGCGTCATTGCCGAGCAGATCAAGTCACGGCTTGCCTCCTACTTTGTCGCCGGTACGTGAGATCGTACGGATCTAAATCTTCTCATGGTCGCGCTCAAAGCGGCTGAAATCGATCGCTTTCTTGCCCGCCCTGATTCGGCACGCCCGATCGTCTTATTATTTGGTCCGGACGCGGGTCTCGTGCACGAACGCGCCGAAGGGATCATTCGCCAATCGGTCGACGATACGCACGATCCGTTCTCACTCGTTCGCATCGAAGGCGAGGATCTCTCCGGCGATCCGTCGCGGCTCGTCGAGGAGGCGAACACCATTCCGTTGTTTGGTGGCCGCCGCGCCGTATGGGTCAAGGCCGGCGGCCGCAACATCATGCCCGCGGTTGAGGCTCTCGTCGCGGCCCCGGCCTCCGATTGCCGTGTGGTCATCGAGGCCGGCGATCTCAAGCGCTCCGCGCCGCTGCGCACGCTATGCGAACGCGCGCGAAACGCCGCCGCCATCGCTTGCTACGCGGACGGTGAACGCGATCTCATAAAACTCATCAATGAAGAGATGAGTGCTGCCGGCCTAACGATCTCGGCGGAGGCACGCACGGCGCTTACGGCACTGATCGGCGGCGATCGTCAGGCTTCACGCAACGAAATCCGCAAGCTGACCCTTTATGCCCGCGGCACAACACAAGTGGGGCTCGACGACGTGCTCGCCGTGGTGACCGACGCCTCCGCCCTGGCTCTCGACGGGCTTATCGACGCCGCGTTTGCCGGCCGGCCAGCCGACGTCGAGACGGGGTTCGTGAAGGCGCGGGCTGCCGGCACAGCGCCGGCCGCGATTCTATCAGCGGCGTTGCGTCAGCTCGCACAGCTGCACAAGGCAAGCCTGGTCGTCGAGGGCGGCGCATCGCCAGCGCAAGCTGTCGAAGGCATGCAGCCCCCCGCAAACTTCCGCCGCAAACCGCTGCTGGAGATGGCACTTCGCGCTTGGTCATCGAATCGGCTGCTGCGGGCCATGGCTCAGCTTGCTGAGGCAATCCTCGACACGCGCCGCCAGCCGGCGCTTGCCGAGGCGGTCGCGCAACGTTCGCTGCTCGCGCTCGCGGTGAGCTCACGACGCAAGGGGTAAAGGTTAGTTGGTTCGGCCCAGGCGGCGCGCCACTTCGTCGAGCTGATCGAGGGTCCGGTAGCGCACAGTCAGCACGCCGCCATTGCCGCGGTGATCAATGCTGACCGCAAGGCCCAGCGCATCGGACAGCTGTTTCTCCATGGCGGCCGTGTCAGCGTCCTTCGCAACCCGCCGGCGAACGACGGGCCGCTTCCCTTCCGCTTGCGCCCGCTCTTGCGCCAAGGCCTCGACCTGGCGCACGTTTAAGTTGTTGTCAACGATTGACCGAGCCAGCGCCTCGGGGTCCGGCTGTCCGATCAGCGCGCGCGCGTGCCCGGCGGAAAGCCGGCCTGCATGGATGTAGTCCTTCACGGAATCCGGCAGCTTGAGCAACCGTAACGTGTTGGCGACGTGGCTGCGGCTCTTGCCTACAATGCGGGCGATGACCTCCTGGCTGTGCCGGTACTCATCCACAAGTGATTGATAGCCCGTGGCTTCTTCCAGGGGGTTGAGATCGGTGCGCTGAACATTCTCGATGATCGCGAGCTCGAGTGCCTCGGCGTCACTGACCTCCAGCACGACCACGGGAACATCGTGCAAGGCGGCCCGCTGGGCGGCGCGCCAGCGCCTTTCGCCGGCAATGATCTCAAAGGTGTCGGAACCTCGGCGCATCGGCCGCACAACTATTGGCTGAATGATGCCGCGCTCGCGGATTGAGGCGGCCAACTCGTCCAGCTCCGGCTCGGAAAAAGTTCGTCGCGGGTTGCGCGGATTGGGATGCACGAACTCGATCGGCACACGCCGCTGGCTACGAATTCGCTCTGGGGCGGCGGTCTCGTCGCCGACATCTCCCATCAGCGCCGCGAGCCCGCGCCCCAGTCGCGATCGCGCCGCGTCGTCGGCCATCACCGAATCCCCCGAATCTGTCACGCGCTCCCTGCCCTCTATTGGCGTCAGGAATGGTTTGGCGTCAGTTGGCGCGCAACTCTTTTTCGCGTTTGATGATCTCGGTCGCGAGCCGCAGATAGGCTTCAGAGCCGACGCATTTCAGGTCATAGACCAGGACCGGCTGACCGTACGACGGCGCTTCGGAAATACGGACATTACGCGGGATCATCGTATCGTACACCTTGCCTCCCATGAACTGGCGCACGTCCGCCACAACCTGGCCCGAAAGCTTGTTGCGTGCGTCATACATGGTGAGCACGACGCCGTGGATGGTGAGGTCCGGATTGAGGGTCGATTTCACCTGGTCGACCGTCTTGATCAGTTGCGTCAACCCCTCGAGCGCAAAGAACTCGCACTGCAACGGCACCAGAATGGCATTCGCCGCGGCCATCGCATTGACCGTCAGCAGATTGAGCGAGGGTGGGCAGTCGACCAGGACGTAGGTGTAGTCGGCGCCGACCGCGCGACTGGTATTTAGCGGTCCAAGCGCGCTGCGCAGGCGGAACGCCCGGTCGCGCGCGGTGCCGATTTCGAGCTCCAGCCCCGACAGGTCCATGGTTGAAGGCGCAATGTGTAAGCGCGGCACCGCGGTAGCCAGGATCGAGTCGCGCAGCGGAGCCTCGCCGATCAGCACGTCATAGGTGGAAAAGCGGCGGCTGCGGCGATCAATGCCCAGGCCGGTCGAGGCGTTGCCCTGGGGATCAAGGTCAATAATGAGGACCCGCTCGCCGATCGCCGCCAGCGCCGTGCCCAGATTAATTGCGGTGGTCGTCTTGCCCACCCCGCCCTTCTGGTTGGCGACCGCCAGCACTCTGGGCGGCGGAGCCACCTCGGCGCGCGGGCCAAACGGAATGACTTGAGGCTCGGACTCTTCCGCAACGGGAACTGGCGTATCGGCCACAACGCGACTCCTGGCCTGGACTCACTTAGGGACGGAACGGGGGGCAACCTGCCGTACGATAACGATTCGCCCCTCTGTACTCGTTTTACTCGGCACCTGTGACGCCTCGATGTTCCAGGATTTGGCGGCTGCGGTCAATTCCTGCTCGATGTCGCGACCCTTTGGAAACAGCCCTCGTCCACCGCTTTTCAGCAACGGATACGCCAAATCGAGCAAAGTCTCCATCGGAGCTAGCGCACGCGCCGTGACCACATCGACGGTTTCGGCGAATCGCTTGGTAAAATCCTCGATTCGGACGGAATGGACAAGGGCCGGGGCACCGGTGACCGCTACCGCTTCGCGGAGGAAGGCGGCCTTCTTCCCTGTGCTTTCGACGAGATGAACCCGCGAGGGCGGGCCATCCGCGAGCGCGCAGGCGATCACAAGCCCGGGAAAGCCCGCGCCGGTGCCGAGATCGACCCACGTTCGCGCCCCCTCGGCAAGCGGCAAGAGCTGCAGCGAATCGGCGACGTGGCGAGTCCACAGAGTCGGGATCGTCGATGCACCGATCAAGTTCATCCGTTGTCGCCACTCCAGAAGAAGTGCGACGAACCGGTCGAGCCGTGCCAGGGTTTCACGTGAAACGGGCATGAGCGTTAGTGCCTCTCGGCGATCGGCCCCAAGATCGTATGCGACTGTCATGCCCGGACTTGCGCCGCGAACGCGGCCCACTTTTCATCCCGCCGCCGCGATGACGGCTTCGTTTCACGTGAAACGGACGGCGCGCCCCTAAGCCTGCGAACGCTCCCGGCCGCCTCCGGCCCGGCGAACATGTGCCGCCAAGAGCATCAGCGCCGCCGGGGTCATTCCATCAATTCGGGCCGCGTGGCCAAGCGTGCGCGGCCGGTGCGATTGCAGTTTCTGCCGGGCTTCGTTCGAAAGCCCCCGGATCGCCGCATAGTCGGTGTCAGGGTCGAGCCCGAGCGCTTCATCCCGCCGATACGCTGCCACGTCCGCCGCCTGACGCTGCAGATAAACCGCGTATTTGGCGTCGATCTCGAGCTGCGTTCCGATCGCGGGCGGCAATCCCCGCAGCCGCGGCCAAATAGTCGTTAGTCGCTCAAGACCGATGTCCGGATAGGATAACAACTCGAAGGCGCTCCGCCGTTGCCCATCGCGATTGAGCACAAGGCCGTGCCGCGCCGCTTGACTGGGCGTTAATGATAATTCCTCCGCCATGCCTCGCGCCTCCACCAGCGCCGCTGTCTTTTCGCGGTGATGTGCGGCGCGCCGCGACCCTACGCATCCTAGGGCGATGCCTTTCTCCGTGAGACGCTGATCGGCATTGTCGGCTCGCAGCGCCAGCCGGTACTCGGCCCGCGAGGTGAACATTCGGTACGGCTCGGTCACGCCGCGAGTAACCAGGTCGTCAATCATCACGCCGAGATAGCCCTCGGCCCGGTCGAAGACGATCTCCCGCCCATCGCCGGCCCGGACGGCTGCGTTGAGCCCCGCCATCAGGCCCTGCGCCGCGGCTTCCTCGTAACCCGTGGTGCCATTGATCTGCCCGGCAAAATATAGACCGCGCACACGTTTCGTTTCCAGCGTCGGCGACAGCTCGCGCGGATCGATATGGTCATACTCGATTGCATAGCCGGGGCGGATGATCACGGCGCGCTCGAGCCCCGGAATGGTCGCCACGAGCGCACGCTGGACTTCCTCCGGCAGCGACGTGGAGATGCCGTTCGGATAGACGGTCCGGTCGGCGAGGCCTTCCGGCTCCAAGAAAATCTGATGGCCATCGCGCTCGCCGAACCGGACGATCTTGTCCTCGATCGAGGGGCAATAGCGCGGACCCCGGCTTCGGATCTGACCCGAATACATCGGCGACCGGTGCACATTGGCGCGAATGATCTGGTGCGTCGCCTCGCCCGTGCGGGTGATCCCGCACTGGATCTGCGGGGTTGTAATCCGGTCGGTCAGGACCGAGAACGGCTCAGGCGGCTCGTCACCCGGCTGCATCTCCACGCCCGCCCAATCGATCGTGCGCCCGTCGAGGCGTGGCGGCGTGCCGGTCTTCAGCCGCCCCAACGCGAAGCCCAGCCGCTCGAGTGTGGCCGACAGCCCGATCGATGGCGGCTCGCCGACCCGACCGGCGGGCGTCTGGCGCTCGCCGACATGGATGATGCCCCGCAGGAAAGTCCCAGTGGTGAGCACCACCGCTCCCGCACGCAAGAGCGCGCCCCCCTTTAGTTGGACGGCGGCCACCCGGCCCTGGTCGATCGTCAAATCGTCGGCTTCGGCCTCGATCACCACGAGATTGCCGATGGCGCGGATCGCCCTCTGCATGGCGTCCGCATAAAGCTTGCGATCGGCCTGCGCGCGCGGGCCGCGCACTGCTGGCCCCTTGCGACGGTTAAGCACCCGAAACTGAATCCCGCCCGCATCGGCGATCACGCCCATCAAACCGTCGAGCGCGTCAATCTCCCGCACCAAATGGCCCTTGCCCAGACCACCGATCGCCGGGTTGCAGGACATCGCGCCGATGGTCCCGAAGCGATGGGTGATCAGTGCCGTCGAGGCACCGATGCGGGCGGCCGCTGCCGCCGCCTCGCAGCCGGCGTGCCCGCCACCGATCACCAGGACGTCGAAGCGCTCGCGCATGAAATTGATCCGCTGCGCTTGTATCGATGCCGCGGACTGGCGTCAAAGCTACATTGCGCTGCTGCTAGGTTTGAGCGCCAGGTCGGCCGGCAACTGAACGAATTTGGCCCCACTCACGCGGCGTCAGCCAGCTTCCGGTCATACGGATAGAGTCGTGGCGCACCGCGATTCCAACGGTCATCCGAGCGATATATCCACCGCCCGGACCCTAAGTCATTTTAAATCAACGATTTGGACGCCGGTTTCCGACTACGGCCGCACGCCGGTCGTTTCAGACGGTACCCGCGGCTGAGCCTGCGGGGCCGCCTCGACGCCCTCTGCGGTGACCGGCTGCCTCGACCCGAGCACAGCCCCGTATTCAGCGAAACGCGCAGCGCGCGGATCCTCGGACGGAATGCCCGATACGCCAACCGTAGGCGGAAGATCCTTGACGTCCGCAGCAAAGCGGTCAGCAAATGTCAGAGGCTCGAACATGGCGACGTCGGACGTCTCAAGCGAAGAGGAAAGCGCCAAGAGCGTCTGGCTTTGCGGCGTCGACGGAAGGCCGAGCGCAATCACGCCGAACACCCCGAGGCCCGCCGACAAAACGCCCACGGCCGCCAGCCCTCGATGCTTCGAGCGGGGTCGCAAAAAATGAGTCATTGAAAGATTGCCGAGGCGCGACGCACGAACGGCGAGCTCACGAAGACGCAAAGCATTTACCATGATACGGACCCTCCGCCTGTCAATGTACCTGATTGCATTTGGTTCCCGCGAAAATCACTTCCCTATACAAAAGTCGCGAAAGATCACGTCCAGGACCTCCTCCACATCAACCCGCCCGGTCAATCGACCAAGCGCCCGCGCGGCCAACCGTAGCTCTTCGGCAACCAAGTCCTCGTTCTCCACGCTTCCTTCCGCGTCCGCACGCCGCAGTGCAGCGACCGCCTCCTCAAGGGCATGTCGCTGCCGCGCGCGCGTCACCAGAGCCGGCTCTGCCGAACCGAGGGCCTCGGCGGCGAAGGCGGAGAGCTCCGCCGCTAAAGCGTCTACCCCTTCCCCCGAAAGCGCCGAGACTTGAAATGTCCCGGCCGCCCGTAGGTCGCTATTTCCTGCCCTCGATTCGTCCACCAAGTCCGACTTGTTTCGAATAATCCACATTGGTGCCTTGTTGAACTCGGCCTCCGGCCCCGCCGCCGCTGACCGACCCGGCCCCTCCTCCGACGCATCGAGCACCCACAGCACGAGATCGGCCGATCGCGCCCGCTCACGCGCACGGCGCACTCCTTCCTGCTCCACCAGGTCGTCGCTCGTTCGGATTCCCGCGGTGTCCAGCACGGTGACCGGATAACCGCCGAGGTCGAGGTGGATTTCGATCACATCCCGAGTGGTGCCGGCAAAGGGCGAGACAATCGCCGCTTCGCGACGGGCCAACCGATTGAGCAGTGTCGACTTGCCCACATTAGGCGGTCCTGCGATCACGACCAGCAGCCCTTCGCGGAGCCTCTCGCCGCGCTCCGCACCTGCGAGCACCTCCAAAATTTCTTGCCCCAGCCCGCGCGCGATTTCGAGCGCGGGCTGCAACACGTGCCCTGCCACGTCCGCTTCGTCCGAGAAATCGATGCCTGCCTCGACCAGCGCCAGCGCCTTGATCAAGCGCTCCCTCCACATCTCCGCACGATCGTGCAGCAACCCTTGCAGTTGCCGCACGGCTTGACGTCGCTGTGCCTGCGTCTCGGCGCCAACGAGATCAGCCAGTCCCTCCACCGCGGTGAGATCGAGCCGTCCATTTTCAAAGGCGCGGCGGGTAAACTCACCCGCCTCCGCCGGACGAAAATGCTCAAGCCTGCCGAGCGCCGCGAGAACCGCACCAATCACCGCCCGGCCACCATGAACCTGCAGTTCCGCGACGTCCTCGCCGGTTTCGCTGCGCGGCGCCGGAAACCACAGCGCCAACCCTTCGTCCATCACATCGCCGTTTTGCGGGTCGCGCAACCGCACGAACGCCGCCCGCCGGGGCTCCGGCACGCGGCCGATCAATGCCTCCAAGGCAACCCGCGCATGCGGCCCGGAGACGCGGACGACCGCGATCGCCGCCGGCGGCCTTCCCGACGACAGCGCAAAAATGGTGTCGCGGGAACACCCCATACCCTCGCTCATTGACCGACACTCACTCCCATCGACCTGTCCGCCACCCGGCGCCGAGCCGTCATCCCGAACCGGATCCCTGTCCGCATCGACCACGACCGACGCCAGTGGATCGCGAAGTGAACAGCCGGCGTTGATGCAACGATGATGGCAATGAAGGCGTTCTGTCCATCCGTGCGGCCACCTTGCCCGCGCGTCCGCCACGCGACAATGTGGCAGCGACGCTTCGCGGACAGGTTCCCCGGCCTCGCGTCGTGCCAAAGCAAATACCTGAGAGATAGATGACACCCACCAACGCCCACGTGAACCGACTGGCCGGCGAGACCAGTCCCTATTTGCTCCAACACCAGCACAACCCGGTCGACTGGTGGCCATGGGGCCCACCCGCGCTCGCGCATGCCAAACAGACCGGCAAGCCGATCCTTCTCTCCGTCGGTTATGCGGCCTGCCATTGGTGCCACGTGATGGCGCATGAAAGCTTTGAGGACGAAGACACCGCGCGCGTGATGAACGAGCTCTTCGTCAACATCAAAGTCGATCGCGAGGAGCGCCCCGACATCGACCAGATCTACATGTCCGCACTGCATCTGCTCGGCGAGCACGGCGGCTGGCCGCTGACGATGTTTCTCTCCCCCGAGGGCGAGCCCTTCTGGGGCGGCACCTACTTCCCGAAGACCGCGCGATATGGCCGACCGTCTTTCGTCAGTCTCCTACGCGAGGTCGCGCGTGTATATCGCGAAGAGCCAGAGAGCATAGCGCAGAACAGGACCGCGCTGATGGCGCGTCTTCGCACAATCGATCGCCCCGCCGATCACGTCGTCATCGGTGTTCGCGAACTCGATGACATTGCACGTCAGGTTGCCAAACTGATGGATCCGCAGAACGGCGGCTTGCGCGGCGCGCCAAAATTTCCGCAAGCCGCGCTGTTCGAATTGGTGTGGCGCGCGGCGGTGCGCGGCAACGACGCGCAGCTTTTCCAGCTCGTCGAGGTCACGCTGGAGCGCATCTGCGAAGGCGGCATCTACGACCATCTCGGCGGCGGCTTTTCCCGCTATTCGGTCGACGATCGCTGGCTCGTTCCGCATTTCGAGAAGATGCTCTACGACAATGCCCAACTGCTTGAGCTTTGTGCGATCGCCTATCACCGGACAGGCAACGCGCTCTTCCGCGAGCGAGCACGCGAAACCGTTGAATGGCTTGAGCACGAGATGACCACGAACGAGGGCGCGTTCTGCGCGTCGCTCGATGCCGATTCAGAAGGCGAAGAAGGCAAGTTTTACGTCTGGTCGCTCGACGAAATCACGAGTGTCCTCGGCGCCAGAGACGCCACCTTTTTCGCCCGCCACTACGATGTGACGGCTGAGGGGAACTTCGAAGGCCACAACATCCTTAATCGCCTCCACCCGCAAGAGCGCAGCCAAAAAGACGAGCTACGCCTCGCCTCCATGCGCGACACTCTTCTTTCGGTCCGCAATCAGCGCGTCCGGCCAGGCCTCGACGACAAGGTCCTCGCCGATTGGAACGGCATGATGATCTCGGCCCTCGTCAATGCCGGCACCTTGCTCGATGAGTCGTCCTGGCTCGAGAAGGGTGCTCGCGCATTCAATTTCGTTTCTGAATCGATGACGCGTGAGGGTCGCCTAGGTCACGCGTGGCGCCAGGGCCGCCTGCTGTTGCCGGGACTGGCCTCCGATTACGCGAATATGGTTCGCGCCGGCCTTGCCCTCCACGAGGCAAGCGGACAACAACTGTTCCTCAAAGTCGCTCTCGCCTGGCAACGAACGCTCGATGAGCATTACGCCAACCCGCAGAACGGCGGCTATTACCTCACGGCCGACTATGCACAGGGTTTGGTGGTCCGCCCGCACGCCACGGCCGACGACGCCACCCCCAATGCCAATTCGATCGCCGCCCAGAATCTCATCCGGCTTGCCGTCTTGGCCGGCGATGATGTGCTGCGTGCCAAGGCTGACCGGTTGTTCGACGGAGTCCTCTCGGCAGCGGCAGCAAGAAGCCTGCTGCAACATCCCGCTCTGCTCAATGCGCTTGATATGCGCCTCAACGGCGCTGAGATCGTGGTCACCGGTCGCGAGATAGACCCGTTCGTGCAAGCCGCCCTGAAAATTCCCTATTTCAACAGAGTGCTTCTACGTGCGCCGAGCGTCGACTCGCTGCCGCCGTCACATCCAGCGCAAGAGAAGATCAAAGCTTCGCCGGAGACCACCGCCTTCATCTGTGTCGGCGAGCGTTGCTCGCTGCCCGTAGGCCAACCCGGACAAATTGCCGCAGCAGTCGAGCAGATGCGCAGGTGACAAGTCCCCGTTGCGACGCGACCAAACTCAGGTATTCATCGATTCGAAGAACTCGCTATTGCTCTTGGTATTTCGCAGCTTATCGAGCAGGAAGTCGATCGCATCCATCGTGCCCATTGGATTGAGGATCCGGCGTAGGACGTACATCTTCTTCAACTGATCGGGTGGAGTCAGCAGCTCCTCTTTGCGGGTGCCGGAACGGGTGATGTCCATGGCTGGGAAGGTGCGCTTGTCGGCAACCTTGCGGTCGAGAATCAGCTCCGAATTGCCGGTGCCCTTGAACTCCTCGAAGATCACCTCGTCCATGCGGCTGCCGGTATCGATCAATGCGGTTGCGATGATGGTCAGCGACCCGCCCTCCTCGATGTTTCGTGCGGCACCGAAGAAGCGCTTCGGCCGCTGCAGTGCATTGGCGTCCACGCCGCCCGTAAGCACCTTGCCCGACGAGGGGACCACAGTGTTGTAGGCGCGGCCCAAGCGCGTAATCGAATCAAGCAGGATCACAACGTCGCGTCCGTGCTCGACCAGCCGCTTCGCTTTCTCGATCACCATCTCGGCAACCTGGACATGGCGCACTGCCGGTTCGTCGAAGGTTGAGGATACGACCTCCCCCTTCACCGAACGCTGCATGTCGGTGACCTCTTCGGGTCGCTCATCGATCAGCAGCACGATCAGATAGCACTCAGGATGATTATGCGTGATCGAATGGGCGATGTTCTGCAGGAGCACCGTCTTGCCAGTGCGCGGCGGAGAGACAATCAGCGCACGCTGGCCTTTGCCGATCGGCGCTACGATATCGATCACCCGCGCCGACAAATCTTTCTTCGTTGGATCTTCGTATTCCATCTTCAGCCGCTCATCGGGATAGAGCGGAGTCAAGTTATCAAAGTTGATTTTGTGGCGTGCCTTCTCAGGATCCTCGAAATTAATCGTATTGACCTTGAGCAGCGCGAAGTATCGCTCCCCTTCCTTGGGGCTACGAATATGGCCGTCGATGGTGTCACCGGTGCGCAGTCCGAAGCGACGAATTTGCGATGGGGACACATAAATATCGTCCGGGCCGGGTAGGTAGTTCGCTTCCGGCGAGCGCAAAAAGCCGAAGCCGTCGGAGAGAACCTCGACGACGCCTTCACCGATGATATCAACCTCCTGCGAGGCAAGCTGTTTCAGGATGCCGAACATCAGCTCCTGCTTGCGCATGGTAGAGGCGTTTTCGACCTGATGCTCTTCGGCGAAGGCAAGGAGCTCGGCCGGAGTCTTGGACTTGAGGTCCTGGAGTTTCATTTCCTGGGTCTGCATCCGGGGGGTCCTGGAGGAGTACCGGCGTGCAATAAAAGAATCGACGCTGGCGAGGTGGGTAAAATTGCAGGTCTTAGGCTGAGCGGAGCATCGGCGCCCCGACCCGATATTTCGGCCGGTCTAATCCCGAACCGGAACTCGAAAGGCATCCGCCTGCATAGGTGGGATAACGGAAACATATGAAAAGCTAGTGTCGGATGCAAGACCGCAATGAGCGATCTACCCGTCACAATGATAAATTTTGTCTCGACGCCTTACTGCAGCTCGGTGTCGGAATAGTCGTCCGGTGCTCAAGGTACCGCCAGGGTCGACCACCCGTACTCACTAAAAGCAGCACGTTCGTACCGTCAGGTTGTCCGTATTCAAGCGGTTGTCAAACTGATGGTGTCCGCTGACAAGCACTACTCCAAGTCGGTGTCGATGCCTCTTGGCTCCTCCGCTTGTCCTTTGTCCCGTCTTCCTCTTAAAGCTTTTTTAAGAATGTCTGTTGTGATTCTTAGACGGTGGATTGGACTCACGAATCGTAATCCACGGGTCATTCCCGATCTGCCCACATCGAGTTGATGCCTTCCCCGGTGGTGGTAATTTGAGAAGCGTCTAATTTCCGGCTTCCTATGGGCTTAATTCGCACTCGTTTTTGCCATTTTGTACTCTTTTCCACATTTCACCACGGACGGCAGCGCGGCGCCCTCGGGCAGATCCCGTACTCATTAATGTGGATAGAAATCCTCTCCGGCAACCGCCGGCTCTTGCGGAGGCCGGCCCGACGTGGCCCTCTCCCGTCTTGTCCACAGCTCGTACATACTGCCTCGATGCCACACCGCACCGGTACCTACTTCCACCTGCACCTCATCTCGGACGCGACCGGGGAGACCCTGATCACGGTTGCGCGGGCGGCGGCTGCCCAATACGCCCGGATGACGCCGGTCGAGCACGTCTATCCGCTGGTGCGCACGCAAAAACAGCTCGACCGGGTGATCGAGGAAATCGAGGAGTCGCCGGGGATTGTGCTGTTCACGCTGCTCGAGGCCGACCTGGTCAAGCGCTTGGACGAAAAGTGCCGCGAGCTCGGCCTCCCCTGCCTGTCGATTCTCGGCCCGGTGCTGCAGCTGTTCCAGTCCTATCTGGGCGCGGAGACGATCCACCGGGTCGGGGCTCAGCACGTGCTCAATGCTGAATATTTCCAGCGCATCGACGCGCTCAATTTCACCATGCTGCACGATGATGGCCAGCACGTAGACGATCTGGAGCAGGCTGATGTTGTTCTGGTCGGCGTGTCGCGGACCTCGAAGACGCCGACCTCCATCTATCTTGCTAATCGCGGCGTGAAGACAGGCAATGTTCCGCTCGTTCCGGGTGTTCCTACTCCGCAACAGTTGGATACCTTGACCA
Organism: Xanthobacteraceae bacterium; assembly: GCA_052148715.1. GTDB lineage: Bacteria > Pseudomonadota > Alphaproteobacteria > Rhizobiales > Xanthobacteraceae > JBKQHQ01. Next base: position 47,932 of record JBKQHQ010000259.1, read on the forward strand.
AGCCATTGGTGGTCGGCCTCTACGCCAGTCCGGAGCGGATCGTGCAGATCCGGCAGAACCGACTGCTGGGCCTGAAGGCGCACAACGACGACGACCAGTACATCGATAAGCAGGCCGTCACCGAAGAGGTGGCGTTCTCGCGCCGATTGTGCGCCAGGAAGAATTGGCCCCTCATCGATGTCACCCGGCGCTCAATAGAAGAAACCGCGGCGGCGGTGATGAAGCTTCTCGCCGAGCGCCGCCGGCAACCGGCGCCGTGACATGGCACTGTGGCTCGAGCCGCAAGCTCTCGTGCTCGCTTCACAGAGTACGGCGCGTCGGGCATTGCTCGAGGCGGCCGGGATTCCAATCGAGGTGCGGCCCGCGAAGCTCGACGAGCGGGCGATCGAGGAGTGCAGCCGCGACGTCGGCTCCGGCGACCTCGCCGTGCTGCTGGCGCGCGAGAAGGCTGTTGCGGTGGCGGCATCAATGGTCGGCCGTATCGTGCTTGGAGCCGATCAGATCCTCGGCCTTGGTGCGGAACGATTCTCCAAGCCCTTCGACCGCAGTGCCGCGCGAGATCAGCTGCGTGCCTTGCGTGGCCGCACCCATTCGCTCTATTCCGGCATGGCTGTGCTGCGTGGTGCGGATGTTCTGTTCGAGCATGTCGCGGTCGCAACGTTGACCATGCGGCCGTTCACCGACCGCTTTCTCGAAAGCTATCTCGACGCTATGGGGGATGCCGCGACGGCCAGTGTGGGCGCTTATCAGGTCGAAGGATTGGGCGTCCATTTGTTCGAGCGAATCGATGGTGACCACTCTGTTATTCTTGGCCTGCCGCTCCTGCCGCTCCTTGCATTCATGCGTCGGGAGGGATTCTTGGCGCAGTGACGGACGCAGATGTTTGTTCTTGGCCTAACCGGCTCGATCGGCATGGGAAAAACAACGACGGCGGAGTTTTTTGCGCAAGCCGGCGTCCCGGTCTATGACGCTGATAAAGCCGTGCACGAGCTTTACGAAGGTGAAGCGGCGCCGCTGATCGAGGCGGCCTTTCCGGGAACCACGCGGGACGGCAAGGTGGACCGCGAGGCGCTCGCCGCAAGGGTGCTCAACAATCCGGACGCATTACGTAAGCTCGAGTCGATCGTGCATCCGCTCGTGCGTGCGGTCGAATGCCGCTTTTTGGACCAGGCGCAGGCAAGTGGAGCCCCGGTTGTGGTGCTCGACATTCCGCTGCTGTTCGAGACGCGCGGCGAGAAGGAGACCGACGCCGTCGTCGTGGTGTCGGCGCCTGCAGAGGTGCAACAGGTGCGCGCGATGCAGCGCCCGGGCATGACGGAGCAGAAGCTCGAGGCAATCTTGCGGCAGCAGATGCCGGACGCCGAAAAGCGTCGGCGCGCGGATTTTCTCGTAGATACCTCGCAAGGATTTGCGGCCGCGCGCGCTCAGGTGCATGCGATCTTGGACGCCGTCGCTACGATGCCGAAGCGTCGGCCATGAATTTGTTGCGAGCGTCCAGCTTGCATGCTCGGGCGCGGCCGCGGGCGCCAAGCAGTGCGATGATAGTGTTTTGCGGATCAGGCATTGCAGCTACAACAGCCTCGTGACAATCGGCGGGGCCTCTCTTGCGTGAGATTGTATTGGATACCGAGACCACGGGTCTTGATCCCTATCAGGGACATCGCCTGGTCGAGGTCGGCTGCATCGAGCTGGTGAACCGGATACCCACTGGGCAAACGTTCCATCACTACCTTAATCCTGAGCGTGACGTTCCGGCGGAGGCCTTCGCAGTCCATGGGCTCTCGGCCGATTTCCTGCGTGACAAGCCGGGTTTTGTCGAGATTGCCGATGAGCTTCTGGCTTTCATCGGCGAGGCGCCGCTTGTCGCGCACAACGCGGTATTCGATCTTGGTTTCCTGAATGCCGAGCTTGAGCGGGCCGCAAAGCCGCCGATCGGCCGGGAGCGTCTTGTCGACACCTTATTGCTTGCGCGTCGCAGGCATCCGGGCGGACCGAATCGGTTGGATGATCTGTGCACGCGGTACGGCATCGACAATTCGCGCCGGACCAAGCATGGCGCCCTGCTCGATGCCGAGATCCTCGCCGAGGTCTATGTCGAGCTCATCGGCGCCCGCCAAGCGCAGCTCATTCTTGTCGATACGGGGGCCCCTGCGCGCCGTGAAGGCGAGCGTACCATCCCGATTCGCCAGCGGCTTGTTCCGCTGTTGCCGCGTCTGACGGAGGCCGAGAGGCAGGCGCACCGGAGCTTCGTTGCCACGCTGGGTGTCGGGGCAATCTGGCTGCAGTACGAACCGCTGCCGCAGCACGCCGCGGTCAATGCGTAAGATGTCAACCCTGCGGCGGGGCTTGGCCCTGGGGCTGCAGCTCGCTCAAGCGCTGGCGGTACAGCCCGACGAAATCGACAGGATCGAGCATTAGGGGCGGGAAGCCGCCGTTGCGCACCGTGGTGGCCAGAATCTCGCGGGCGAACGGAAACAGCAGCCGCGGGCATTCGATCATGACAATCGGATGCACGCTCTCCTGCGGAACATTCTGTATCCGAAAAACGCCGGCAAAGGCGAGCTCGAAGCTGAACAGCACATTGCCCGCGCTTTCGGCTTTGCCTTCGAGCTTGAGAACGACCTCTACGTTGCTGTCGGCTAGCGGATTAGCGCTCACATTGATCTGAATATTGATCGCCGGCTGCTGCTTCGGGTCGAGCGAGCGCGGCGCATTCGGGTTTTCGAAGGAGAAATCCTTGATGTATTGCGCGAGCACGTTGAGCTGAGGCGGTTGCTCCGGCGCAGGCCCGCCATTTGTCGTTGTTGCCATGAAAGTTCTCCGGCCCTCGTGCGAGAGCGCCGTTGTGGGAAAGCGTGGCTAACACAAGCTAAGCGCTCGAACAAGAACCACGGCAACCTCATGGCCGATCGAGGAGGCTTGGTCTTGCCTGCTCGTCGGGCTCTTGCGGTGCGTCCGCCACCCGCCATCGCTGCCACACAACGCAGGAAAATGTCCCGGCTTAGCCGCGGGTCGCATCCGAAGGTCGGATGGCCGTAGTCCACCGCGGGGTCGCTGTCGACCGGCCGCCGGAACTCGCCAATGTGCGCCCCGGCCGCTCGCGTAGGGCGAAAGGGCCGAGAAGGGATAAGGCAAACAGCGCCTCCAAGGCAGCCATGCTTCAATTAGGGTCGTCGTAACCAGGAATCCGGCAATTTCGGCCGCCGGCAGCAGGAAAAATCCCAGCAGAATGAATCTTCTCATAGTCATCGAACCTTGCGTCCGGCACAGCCGAGTTGGCGACTGGGCCGGGATCGTCTAAGGTTGCCAATATGACAAGTGCGTCGGCTCGCTGGGCGGGCCCCTGGATCAGCTTGGTCACGTGCTTACATACTAAGGCGGATTGGGGCTTGATAGCTGCGGAATATCGACCGCCGCGGTGCGTTTGCCGACCTTGCCAATTCCGCCGCTAGCCGCTGAGAGCATCCGAGACGTGGGCTTCGATCTCTACACCATCATTTTCCTGGCGCTCGCAGTATTCATCTTTCTGCGGCTGCGCAGCGTGCTCGGCCAGCGGACGGGGCGTGAGCGGCCGCCCTATGACCCCTACCAGGCCCGCGATGCGGCGCGGCCTGCAAGCGAAAAGGTGGTGCAACTTCCTGGCCGAATCGCCGAAGTCCCGCAACGGCCGTCGGAGCCGATCGAACCGGCGGAACGCTGGAAGGGCGTCGCCGAGGCCGGCTCGTCGGTGGCGAGCGGGCTCGATGCGATTTCCCGTGAGGACAAGAGCTTCGAGCCCAAGCATTTCATTACTGGAGCCCGCGCCGCCTACGAAATGATCGTGAATGCCTATGCCGAAGGCGATAGGCGGGCCTTGAAGAATCTTTTGTCCCGCGAGGTCTATGAGGGCTTCGAGACGGCGATCGGCGACCGCGAGAAACGGGGCGAGAGGGTCGAGACCAAGTTCGTATCGATCGACAAGGCGGATATCGTTGGCGCCGAGCTGCGCGGACGCTCCGCGCAGCTAACCATACGCTTCGTATCGAAACTGATCTCGGCGACCCATGACCGGTCAGGGAACGTGATCGACGGGAGCGACGACAAGGTCACCGACGTTACCGATGTATGGACATTTGCCCGCGATATCGGCTCGCGCGACCCAAATTGGAAGCTCGTAGGCACGGAAGCGGCGCAATAGCGGACTTCGTTAGTATGGCGGATGCTCGCTCCCGGCTCGCAAGATCGATTGCGATGGTTTTCGGCCTTGCAGTCGTGGCCGGGTCCGCCGACAGCAGCCGGACCAACGCCGAGGCCGTGGCGCACCAGCCCAGCGCATGTTCCGGCGAAGCCTGCCGGTTCTGGGGTCCGGCGCAAGAAAGGGTAGCCCGGGCGCGCCATTCTCGCCCCGAAACGGAGGAGGAGGAACCGCGTCCGGTCCGCCGCCATCGGGCCGAGCCGGAAGAGCCGCCCGAGCACGCGCGCTCGCGTGCCGACCGTACCAAGTCCGCTGCGATCCCGGCAGTGGACATTCCCAATGCGCAACTCGAGACGGTCGAGTGGTCAGACCTCGACGGCTGGAGCACCGACGACCATGCCGCCGCGTTTGCTACCTTCCTGGCGAGTTGCAAGCCGACCGTGAATATGTCTCAGGCGTCGCTGCAACAGCAGAAGCCGGTGGCCTCCGCGCTTCAGCAGGTCTGTCGGCGCGCCGTCGCGGCCGCTGGGAACAGCGGGCATCTCGACCCTGGGCAGGCGCGCGCCTTCTTCGAGCAGAATTTTCGGCCCATGCGAATTGCCAAGCTCGGGGAGAATGCCGGTTTTCTCACAGGGTATTACGAGCCGATCGTCGAAGGCTCGCGCGTTCAGACGCCCGAGTTCTCGGCGCCGCTGTATCGCCGGCCGGCCAACCTGACCTGGTCCGGCCGCAGCCAACGGCTCAGCGCCGACAATTTTCCGAACAAAGGCGTGAAGGTCGGCAGGCTCGTGGGCCGCCGGAAGCTCGTTCCCTACTACGATCGCGGCGAGATCGAGAATGGCGCGCTCGCGGGCCGCGGTCTGGAAATCTGCTGGCTGAAGGATTCGAACGACGTTCTGGTCGCCCAGATCCAGGGTTCGTTGCGCGTGAAATTTGCCGACGGCTCGATGTTGCGGCTCACTTACGATGCTCACAACGGCTTTCCCTACACGCCGATCGGCCGCGTGCTCATCGAGCGCGGCATCATCCCCCGGGAAGAAATGTCGATGGACCGGTTGCAGCAATGGCTCGCCGCCAATCCGGACCAAGCCAAGGAGCTGCGCGGCAAGAACCAATCGTATGTGTTCTTCCGCACGACCGGCCTCTCGGCGCAGGAGGAAGCGGTCGGAGGCGAAGGCGTGTCGCTGACCGCCGGCCGCTCGATCGCGATCGACCGCGCGCTGCACAGCTACGGCACGCCCTTCTTTCTTGAGGCCGATCTACCGATCGCCGGCAACGCAGCAAGCACAAAGCTCCGTCGACTCATGATTGCGCAGGACACGGGTTCCGCCATCGTCGGCCCGGCGCGCGCGGATATCTATTTCGGCGCCGGTGACGATGCCGGACACATCGCGGGCCGGGTGCGCCAGCCCGGCAAGTTCGCCATGTTGATCCCGCGGGAGCTCGATCCGGTCGCGGCCGGCGCCGATGTCCCGCTGCCGCCCGAAAGGCCGAACATTCAAGAAAGCGAAGCGGTCGCATCCGAGAAGGCGAGCGGGCGCGCTGAAGCAGTTGACGCTGACGAAGAGTCGACGCGGCCGGCGCGCCGTCATCGGCGAAGGCATCTCCGATGAGCGAGGGCAACGAGCCCCGGCGGCGGCGAAAGCTTCGCGAAGACGAACGCGCCCTGTGGCGGCAGATCACCCGCTCGGTGCGGCGGCTGCGCCCGGAGGCGGAGTCCGAGGTCGATGCCGGTGCGCCGCAACCTCCGCCGCCGACACAGGCAGGGTTGCCGCCGGCCGCCGCGAAGCGCAAAACCGCCAAAGCTTCGGCCACTGCCTTGGCTGCCGTCCCGCCGCTGGCCCCGCTCGGGCGTCGCGTGAAGCAGCGGCTCGCGCGCGGCACCCTCGCCATCGACGGGCGCCTCGACCTGCATGGATTCACGCAAGCCTCTGCCCATGATGCGCTGCTTGCGTTCCTGCGGAAGGCCCGCGGCAACGACTGGAAGGTCGCTCTCGTGATCACCGGGAAGGGTGCGCGTCTTGGTGATTCCACCGGCGACCGCGGCGTGCTGCGCCGCCAGGTGCCGCTATGGCTCAAGCTCCCCGAATTCCGCGCCCACGTGGTCTCCTTTGAAGGAGCGCATATCGGCCACGGCGGTGACGGCGCGCTCTATGTGCGGATCCGCCGCCGAGGCGCGGAGTAAATTCGCTCAGCAAACAAATGCCTCTCGGCACGACGATGCGCGCATCATGGCGGATGCCAGGCTCGTGGATCACGCGGGGCAATCTGCGTCTCGCGAGCGGTCTTGTCCTGCTCACCTTCGTCGTTTGCCATCTCACGGCGCACAGCTTCCTGATCATCTCGATCGACCGCGCCGATGCCGCGCTAAAGACCTTGATGGCGCCTTGGAGGACGGATGCCGGCAGCCTGATCCTCGGCGGCGCGCTTACGATCCACTATGCCAATGCACTGTGGTCGATTTACCTGCGGCGTTCGCTGCGGCTGACGCGCTGGGAATGGTCGCAGCTCCTGCTCGGGCTTTGCATTCCGCCGCTGCTCACCCTGCACGTCATTGCGACCCGCATTGCCGAGGAAGCGTTCGGGACGCTCAGCGGTTACAAATCCGTGCTGCTCGCGCAGTGGGTGGTCATGCCTTGGTGGGGCGTGGCGCAGACGACGGCGCTGTTGACGGTTTGGCTGCACGCCTCGATCGGGATTCACTTTTGGCTGCGCGTCAAGCGCTGGTACCCCGATTGGCAGCCCGTATTTGCCGCCGTCGCTTTGCTGTTGCCGACCTTGGCACTGTCCGGTTACGTGACCGCCGGAAATCAGGTCGCACGCGAGGCGCAGAATCCGCAAACCGCGCAGGCGCTGCTCAACGACACCTACCTGACTGAAGATGCGCTCGCTGGGATAACGCGGATTGCGACGACCGTGTGGGCCGTCGAATTAGGCCTCGTGCTCTTGCCCTTCGCGGCGCGGCTCGTGCGCGGCTTCGCATATCGCCGCCGTCGCCCGCGGCTCATCCATGCGAGCGGACGCACGATGCCCATGCTGCCGGGGGCAACGGTGCTGGAGACCCTGCGCGTCAACCGCGTGCCCCATGCCTCGGTGTGCGGCGGACGGGCACGGTGTACCACGTGCCGCATCCTTGTGTCGCGCGGGCTCGACGCCCTCCCCGCGCCTTCCGGGCCGGAAGCCGCGGCGCTCGCGCGTATCGCGGCGATGGCGGGCGTGCGGCTCGCTTGTCAAATTCGCCCGCGCGCCGATATCGCCGTCACGCCGCTTCTGTCCGCTGACGCGACCGCGGCCGATGGCTACCTGCGCGGGGGGCTTGAAGGAACCGAGCGGCTGGTTGCGGTGCTGTTCGTCGATCTGCGCGGCTATACCGGGCTCGGTGAGGCAAAACTTCCGTACGATGTGTTGTTCATTCTGAACTTGTTCTTTCATGAGATGGTGAAGGCGCTGAACGCGAGCGATGGCCACTACTCGCAGTTCACCGGCGACGGCTTGATGGCGCTTTATGGTCTTGATGCGGAAAACCCGGCGATCGGCGCGCGCGACGCGCTACGTGGCGCCCGCGAGATGCTCGTGCGACTAGACGCGCTCAACCGCCAATTGGCGGGGGAGCTCGCTTCGCCGCTGCGGATCGGCATCGGCATTCATTTCAGCGAGGCGATCGTCGGCAGGATGGGCCCGCCGCGCTCACGCACCATCAGCGCGATCGGCGACACGGTGAACACCGCGGCGCGCCTTGAAGGGCTCACCAAGGATTACGACTGCCCAATCATCCTGTCGCGCCGCGCGGCGCTTGCGGCGGGTCTTGATCTGACCGGGCACACCCTGCACGAGATCGCGCTGCGCGGGCGGGCCGAGCCCGTGCAGTTCTACGCGCTCGCCGCGGCGCCGGATCTGCCTGGGTGACGGCGGATCAGCCGGACTGCAGCCAGCCTTCCGCGGTGAGGCGTTCGAGCGCTGCGAAATACGCTGCGCCGCGGCAGCTTACAAAATAAACCGACTCAGATCCGTGTTCTTAGCAAGATCGCCGATGTGCAGGTTCACGTAGGCGGCGTCGATGTGCACGGTCTCGCCCGACCGGTCCGGCGCGGCAAAAGAAATCTCGTCGAGGATGCGCTCCATGACGGTCTGTAGCCGGCGTGCGCCGATATTCTCCACGCTTGAGTTCACCGCCACCGCCACGTCGGCGATGGCATCGATGGCGTCCTCGCTGAATTCGAGGGTCACGCCTTCGGTCGCGAGCAGCGCCACGTATTGCTTGATCAGCGACGCCTCGGGCTCGGTGAGAATCCGGCGGAAATCGTCGCGGGTGAGCGGCTTGAGCTCGACGCGGATCGGCAGCCGGCCCTGTAGCTCGGGCAGCAGGTCGGACGGCTTCGAAAGATGGAACGCGCCCGACGCGATGAACAGGATATGGTCGGTCTTCACCGACCCGTGCTTGGTCGAGACGGTCGTGCCCTCGATCAGCGGCAAGAGGTCGCGCTGCACGCCCTCACGCGAGACATCGCCGCCGATGCGGCCGTCGCGCGCGGTGATCTTGTCGATCTCATCGAGAAAGACGATGCCGTTCTGCTCGACCGCCTTGATCGATTCCTGCACCAGCTGATCGTTGTCGAGCAGCTTGTCGGATTCCTCGTTGATGAGGATCTCGAAGGATTCCGCAACGCTTACGCGGCGTGTCTTGGTGCGCCCGCCGCCGAGCTTGCCGAAAATATCGCCGATCGAGATCGCGCCGACTTGCGCGCCCGGCATGCCCGGGATCTCGAACAGCGGCATGCCCGACGAGGACGCTTGCACCTCGATCTCGATCTCCTTGTCGTCGAGCTCGCCGGCGCGCAGCTTCTTGCGGAATGCGTCCTTGGTGGCGGCGCTGGAATTAGCGCCGACGAGGGCATCGAGCACACGCTCTTCGGCGGCGAGCTGCGCGCGCGCCTGCACGTCCTTGCGCTTGCGCTCGCGGGTGAGGCCGAGCGAGATCTCGACTAGGTCGCGCACGATCTGCTCGACGTCGCGGCCCACATAGCCGACCTCGGTGAATTTGGTTGCCTCGACTTTGAGGAAGGGCGCAGCAGCGAGCTTCGCCAATCGCCGCGAGATCTCCGTCTTGCCGACGCCGGTCGGGCCGATCATCAAAATATTCTTCGGCAGCACCTCCTCGCGCAGCCGTTCATCGAGCTGCAACCGCCGCCAGCGGTTGCGTAGCGCGATCGCGACCGCGCGCTTGGCGTCATTCTGACCGACGATGAAACGGTCGAGCTCGGAGACGATTTCGCGGGGGGAAAAGTCGGTCATGGGAATTTGGATCAAACAGGCTTTCGGAGGGGGGACTGCTGCTCGGCGCTCACGCCTGCAGGGTTTCCACCGTCACGTTGCGGTTGGTGTAGACGCAGATATCGGCGGCGATGTCGAGCGAGCGGCGCACGATGGCTTCGGCATCGAGGGGCCCCTCGATCAGCGCACGCGCCGCAGCGAGCGCGTAATTGCCGCCCGAGCCAATGCCGACGACGCCGTTTTCGGGCTCGAGCACGTCGCCGGTGCCGGTCAGCACCAGCGACACCTGCCGGTCGGCGACGATCATCATCGCCTCGAGCCGGCGGAGATAGCGGTCCGTGCGCCAATCCTTGGCGAGCTCGACGGCGGCGCGGGTGAGCTGGGCGGGATATTGTTCAAGCTTGCTCTCCAGCCGTTCGAACAGCGTGAAGGCGTCCGCGGTCGCGCCGGCAAAGCCGCCGATCACGTCGCCCTTGCCGATGCGTCGCACCTTTTTGGCGTTCGCTTTGACGATGGTTTGGCCGATCGTCACCTGGCCGTCGCCCCCGATGGCCACCACGCCACCCTTGCGCACCGTCACAATGGTCGTGCCGTGCCAGAAAGCCATTTCGGGGGCTTGCATTCGGTTACCCAGAAACGTCCACAAGGCGCTTGATGTAGGCAGCGAATGCGCTCGATGCAAACGCCGCACCAAGGTTCGCCCGTGCATCCGCAAGGACGGACGGCATCGCCGCTGTCTTCGGGCTGAGTGGCGCAGCGCCGGGGCGCTTGATAAAAGAGGTGCCGCACCTTGCAACCCTGAGAAAACGCCATGCGCAAAGCGTCCGTCCGGCGCACCACCAAGGAGACCGACATCGAGGTCGCGATCGATCTCGACGGCAAGGGCGCGTCGACCATCGCGACCGGTGTCGGCTTTCTCGATCACATGCTCGAGCTCTTGGCGCGTCATGCCCGGATCGACATGAACGTGAAAGCGAGCGGCGATCTCCACATCGACCCGCACCACACGACCGAGGATGTCGGCATCGCGCTCGGCCAGGCCGTCAGGCAGGCACTCGGGGACCTGAAAGGGATCACCCGCTACGCCGACGTGCACCTGCCGATGGACGAGACCTTGACCCGGGTGGCGCTCGACGTCTCGGGCCGGCCGTTCTTGGTGTTCAAGGTCACGTTCGCGGCCGAGAAGGTCGGCGTATTCGATACCCAGCTCGTGCGCGAATGGTTTCAGGCCTTCGCGACCCACGCCGGAATCACACTGCACGTCGAGACGTTGTACGGGGCGAATGATCACCACATCTCCGAGTCGTGCTTCAAGGGTCTGGCGCGGGCGCTGCGGGCCGCGGTCGCCATCGATCCGCGCGCTGCCGGCGAGGTGCCGTCCACCAAGGGCCAGCTCGGCGGCTGATATGTGGGAGGACCCGATGGCGATCTATACGGTGCACGAGCCGCCGCGCCCGAGCGGCAACACGATCGCCGATGCCGACCGTTTTGTCTTCGTGCGCGACGGGTTCTACGGCTGGGCATTCTTGTTGGCGCCGATTTGGATGATCCGGCGTGGCTTGTGGCTCGTGCTGCTGCTCTACCTGATCGTAAGCGTCGGGTTGTTCGTTGCTTTGTGGGCAATCGGAGCATCGGGCGAGGCGCAAGCGCTGGTTGGTCTCTTGCTCATGATCCTGGTCGGCACCGAGGCCGCCACGCTGCGCCGGTGGACCTTGGCGCGGCGCGGCTGGAGCAATGTCGGCGTCGTGGTGGGCGACGATGTCGAGTCCGCCGAGCGACGGTTCTTCGCCTCGTGGTTCGGTCCGCATGCCAGGCCGCCCGAGACGTCCGGTGCCGCTGCCGGAATGCGGATGGCGACGCCGCCGGACGATGTGATCGGCTTGTTTCCGCAACCGGAGACGCCCCGGTGACGGTTGCGATCGTCGATTACGGCTCGGGCAACCTGCACTCCGCTGCCAAGGCCTTTGAGCGCGCCGCGCGGGAAACAGGACATGATCAGCCGATCCTCGTGACGCGGGACCCCGACGTGGTGCGGCGTGCCGACCGGGTCGTCTTGCCGGGCGTCGGCGCCTTCGCCGATTGCCGGCGCGGCCTTGATGCTGTCCCGGGCATGGTGGAGGCCCTCGTGGAATCCGTGCGTAGCAACGCGCGTCCGTTCCTCGGCATCTGCGTCGGGATGCAGCTGATGGCCGAGCGCGGCCGCGAATACGAGGTGACCGAGGGGCTCGGCTGGGTTGCGGGCGAAGTCGACAAGATCGCGCCCGCCGATCCGACGCTGAAAATTCCGCATATGGGCTGGAACACCTTGAACGAGCGCCAACCGCATTTCTTGCTCGACGGGATTCCGCTCGGCCCCGACGGGCTGCATGCCTATTTCGTCCATTCCTACCAGCTCGAGCCGGCCGACCCGGCCGATCTCGTTGCCGAAGCCGACTACGGCGGACCGATCACGGCCATCGTCGGCCGTGACACCGCGATCGGTACCCAATTCCATCCGGAGAAGAGCCAGCGCCTGGGCCTGGCGCTGATCGGCAATTTCTTGCGATGGAAACCGTGACGAGCGCTCCAGTGTATGTTGAAAGCAATAACCTCTCCACGTCATGGCCGGACTTGTTCCGGCCAACCACGACTTTGTTTGGCGGCACAGAAAAGACGTGGATGGCCGTGACGAGCACGGCCATGACGTGGAAGGGTTTGTGCATGACAGCCTGATTGTGATGCCGTGATCCTCTTCCCCGCGATTGATCTCAAGGACGGTGCTTGCGTTCGCCTGCAGCAAGGCGATCGGGCGCGCGCGACGGTGTTCAACCGCGATCCGGCAGCACAGGCGCATGTATTCGAAGCGCAAGGGTTCGAGTATCTGCACCTTGTCGATCTCGACGGTGCGTTTGCCGGCAAGCCGATGAATGCGCGGGCGGTGGAGCACATCCTCGAAACCATTTCTCTGCCAGTGCAGCTCGGCGGCGGCATCCGCGACATGGCGACCATCGAGGCGTGGCTCGGCAACGGCGTCACGCGTGTGATCATCGGCACCGCGGCGGTGCGCGATCCGGCCTTTGTCACGGACGCGGCAAGACGCTTTCCCGAGCAGGTCGCCGTTGGTCTCGACACCCGCGACGGTAAGGTTGCGGTCGAGGGCTGGGCCGAGACATCCGAGCTCACCGCGCTCGACATTGCCAAGCGCTTCGAGGACGCAGGCGTTGCGGCGATCATCTATACCGACATCGCGCGCGATGGTTTGCTGGCGGGCCTCAATCTCGACGCGACTATCGCGCTCGCCGACGCTCTGTCGATTCCGGTGATCGCTTCGGGTGGCCTCGCCTCGCTCGACGACGTGAAGGCTTTGCTCGAGCCGCGCGCAAGCAAACTAGCCGGCGCCATTGCCGGCCGCGCTCTCTATGACGGGCGCCTGGACCCGGCTGCGGCATTGGCCATGCTGCGGGCTGCCCGGTTGACGGCGTGATGCTCAAGGTCCGGGTCATTCCCTGTCTCGACGTCAAGGACGGCCGCGTCGTCAAGGGCGTCAACTTTGTCGATTTGCGCGACGCCGGCGATCCGGTTGCCGCCGCGATCGCTTATGACGCGGCCGGCGCTGACGAGCTTTGCTTCCTTGATATCACCGCAAGCCACGAGAACCGCGGCATCATTCTTGATGTCGTCCAGCGGACGGCGGAGGCCTGCTTCATGCCGCTCACGGTCGGCGGCGGCGTGCGCACGATCGAAGATATCCGGCGCCTGCTCGGTTCCGGCGCCGACAAGGTCTCGATCAACACCGCTGCAGTGAGCCGGCGCGCCTTCGTGCGCGAAGCGGCCGAAAAATTTGGTGATCAATGCATCGTCGTCGCCATCGATGCCAAGAGAGTCTCGCGGCCCGATGGGCCGGACCGCTGGGAGATTTTCACCCATGGCGGCCGCAATCCGACCGGTCTTGACGCCATAGCCTATGCCAAGGAGGTGGTCGCGCTCGGCGCCGGCGAGATCCTGCTCACCTCGATGGATCGCGACGGGACCCGGCAAGGCTTTGACGTAAAGCTCACGCGCGCCATAGCCGACAGCATCCAGGTCCCGGTGATCGCCTCGGGCGGTGTCGGCACGCTCGAGCACCTGGTCGAGGGGATCCGCGACGGGCATGCGACTGCGGTGCTTGCTGCCTCGATCTTCCACTTCGGCGAGCACTCGGTGCGCGAGGCGAAGGAATACATGGCGCGCGCCGGCCTGCCGATGCGGCTCGACTGAGCCCGAAGGGGTCCGCCGCGGCTAGGTATTCCTGCCCCGACCGGCAGGACCAGAAATGCCCGAATGCCCCAATCTGGGCCCGATTTACCCACGACCGCCAGATGGACCGCAAGATTCTTTGAATAAATTGTGATATGGCCGACCAGGAGCTTCTCGATGAGCACGTTCACCCTGAACGACCTCGCGGCGCGCGTGAGGGAACGGGCGCAGGCGAGCGCTGATAAATCCTATACCCGCGCGCTGCTCGACCGAGGGGTCGCGCATTGCGCCAAGAAGTTCGGTGAGGAAGCGGTCGAGACCATCATCGCGGCGCTCGGCGAGGACCGGGAGCGGCTGATCGCCGAGGCGGCCGACCTCCTCTACCATATGCTGGTTCTGCTCGAATCCCGCGGCGTTGCGTTGACTGAGGTGGAAGCCGCGCTTGGCGCGCGTACCGGCCAATCGGGGCTGCAGGAAAAGGCCGCCCGGACACAGGATTGAACACAACGGACGGCCCCATGGAGCAGCGCATCGACGACGGATTATCGCCCTATCGGGTGTTCACGCGTGCCGAATGGGCGGCTTTGCGCGAGGACACGCCGATGACGCTCACCGCCGAGGAGGTGAAGCGGCTTCGCTCGGTGCATGACCGGCTCGATATTGCCGAGGTGGAAGAGATCTATCTGCCGCTGTCGCGCCTGCTCTCGCTCTATGTGGCCACGACCCAGCGGCTCTTTCGCGCTCAGCAGCGCTTCCTCGGGACCGAGGACGCGAAGGTACCCTACATCATCGGCGTGGCCGGCTCGGTGGCGGTAGGCAAATCCACCACCGCGCGCGTGCTGCAGGCCTTGCTCGCCCGCTGGGAGAATGTGCCGAGCGTCGATCTCGTCACCACGGACGGGTTCCTCCTGCCCAATGCGGTGCTCGAGCGCGAGGACCTGATGGAGCGCAAAGGCTTTCCCGAGAGCTATGACCTGCCGGCGCTGCTGCGCTTCCTCACCGATGTAAAGGCCGGACGGCATCCGGTGCGGGCGCCGGTCTACTCGCACCTCACCTATGACGTGACGGTCAACGAATGGATCGAGATCGACCGGCCGGACATCCTCATCGTCGAAGGGCTGAACGTGCTGCAGACCGGGAGGATGCCGAAGGATGGCAAGGCCATTCCCTTCGTTTCCGACTTCTTCGATTTCTCGGTCTATCTCGACGCCGCCGAGAATGTGCTGCTCACCTGGTATGTCAATCGGTTCCTGGCCCTGCGCGGCACGGCCTTCCGTGATCCGAAGTCCTATTTTCATCGTTATTCGCGATTATCGGACGCGGAGGCGATCGCGACCGCGACATCGATCTGGACGCGCATCAACTTGGTGAACTTGCACGAGAACATCCTGCCGACTCGTCCGCGCGCAGATCTCATTCTGAAGAAAGGCGAAAGCCACGAGGTCGAGGAGGTGGCGCTACGGCGGCTGTGACGATGTGATGTAAAGCCTTCCGCGCCGTCCGCGGCGCGCTAAAATGGACGGCCCTGCCTCCACGTTGAGGCCTGAGGCGAGTAATAATAATCGGTTGTTGCGTTTCCGGCGGCGGACACAGGAGCTCGGCATGGTGGAGCAAGACCCTAATCCTTCGGATACCGCAGCAGGTCCGACCGGTTCGCGCTGGCGCCCCAACCCGACCATCGATCTCAAGGCCGATGCGGTCCACACCGAGCCGGCGACCGAAGCCAGCGCCAGCGCGGCGCCGGACGCTTCGCCGGCTGTGGCGCAAGAAGCGCGGCAATCAACCGACGCCGGCGTGGCGTCCGCGCCGGAGGCGGTCGAGGCCGGGCTGTCCGCGGTCCCGCCGCCGCCGCGCGCCGCTGCGTCCGACTTTGCGAATGCTTCTCCACCGCAACTGCCGCCCCCACGGGGGGGCTCGGCCTGGTCGCATGTTGGGGCTGGTGCCATTGGCGCCCTCCTCGTTGGGGCTTGCTTGGTCGCCCTTTGGCTCACCGGTCTCGTAACGCCGCCGGATAACGGCTCGGACGCGAGCAAGGCGCAAATCGCCGAGGTCGCGGCGAGGTTGAACGAGGTGTCCGACCGCAGCCGCGACGCCGGCGCCAAGATGACCGCGCTGGCGAGCCGGATGGCGAAGCTCGAGCAGACGGCGGGCGCAGCGACCGCCCCCGCCGCGGGCGTCGATCCCAAACTTGTGGACCGGCTTGCGGCCACCGAAAGGGCGGCCAAATTGCTTTCCGGCGAGGTCGCCGAACTGCGCCGGCGGGCCGACGAGAATGCGGCCGCGAGTGCCCAGAACACCGCCAACGGCATCGAGCGCCCCGATTTGGACGACTTGACCAACCGGCTGGCCAAGCTCGAGACGGGCATGCAGGACGAGCTCGCAAAGCAGAATGCGGCCTTGGCCAACGCGCGCGCCATGCGTTACCTGGTTGCCGTAACCGCGTTGCGGGCTGCCGTCGACGAGGGCCTGCCGTTCCATAACGAGCTAAGGCTCGTGAAGTCGCTGGCGCCGGCCGGTGTCAGCCTCGCGCCGCTGGACGCATTCGCCGAGACCGGCGTTCCGCGCATGCAGGGGCTCGGCAAGGAGCTGACGGATCTCGCGCCCGCCATGCTGCGCGCCGCGGGGGCTGCGCCGAAGGAGGGCTTCCTCGACCGGCTGCAGGCCAACGCGGAGCGGCTTGTCCGCATCCGGCGCCTCGAGGAGTCGCCCGGCGACGATCCGGTCGCCATCATCGGCCGAATCGAGATCAAGGCCGGCCGGCTCGACGTTGTCGACACGCTCGCAGAGTTCGCCAAGCTCCCGCCGGCGGTGCGCGCGCCGGCGGAAGGATGGATCAAGAAGACGCAGACGCGGCAGGAAGCGATCGATTTGAGCCGGCGCCTGCAGGCCGATGCGCTCAACGCCCTCGGCAAGGAGTAGCCTGATTAGTCCAGGCGCCGGGTTGTTGCACATACGGCGTGGTCATCTTTCGTTCCCGAGCTGAGCCGGAATAACGAAGTCAGACGGCCCGTTGAGGTCGGCCTCGCGATCGTCAAAAACGAGATGAAGGCGGCCAAAAACTTTTCTTGTCGCGGCGCCGATCTGATTGTGAAACAAGCGTCGCAGTCACCACCAGGACCCGCGGACGATGCTCCGAATTATTTTCTTTCTCATTGTCATCGGAATGGTTGCGCTCGGTGCCGCCTGGTTTGCAGATCGGCCGGGCGAGGTGGCGCTCAACTGGCAAGGCTGGCAGATCGAGACGTCACTGACGGTCGTGCTGGCGGCCCTCCTTGCCGTCATTGGCTTGACCATGGTGGGGACCGCAGTCTGGCTCGCGCTCGGACGCATCCCCGCGCGCCGGCGAGAGCGGCGCAATCTGCGCAGCTATCAGGCGGTTTCGCGCGGGCTCGTGGCGATCGGGGCCGGCGACGCGAACGAGGCGCGCAAATTCGCCGATATCGCCAACAAGCTCGCGCCCGGCGATCCGCTCGTGTTGTTGCTCAGCGCGCAGACCGCGCAGATGAAGGGCGACCGCCATGCGGCCGAGGGAGCTTTTCGCCGGATGGCGGTGCAGGCGGACACAAAGCTTCTCGGTCTGCGCGGCCTGTTCGTCGAGGCGCAGCGCCGCGCCGACATGGTCGCCGCGCGCGGCTATGCCGAGGAGGCGGCGAAGACCGCGCCCGGTCTGAGCTGGGCCGGCCGCGCGGTGCTCGAGTTCCGTTGCGCCGCCGGCGACTGGGTCGGTGCGCTCTCAGCGCTCGAGCGCAATGCGCAGGCCGGCCTCGTCGACCGCGCGGCCTATCGGCGCCGGCGCGCGGTGCTGATGACCGCCCAGGCGTTGGCGCTGGAGAAGACCGATCAGGAGCGCGCGAAGACGCTCGCCCTCGAGGCCGTCAAGCTCGAGCCGACCTTGGTGCCGGCGGCGGTGCTCGCCGGACGGCGGCTCGCCGAGTCCGGCGACCTGCGCGGCGCCTCGCGCATCATCGAGCGGGCCTGGAAGGCCAATCCGCATCCCGATCTCGCCGACACCTACGCCAATCTTCGCTTCGGCGATTCGGCGCGCGACCGCTTGGCGCGGGTCGAGACGCTGGCGCAGAAGGCTCCAGGCGACATCGAGAGCGCGCTCGCCGTGGCAAAAGCCGCGTTCGAGGCGCAGGAATTTGCCAAGGCGCGCGCGGCCTTGCGGCCGCTGCTGGCGCAGCCGACGCCGCGCGTCGCGCTGCTGATGGCGCAGATCGAGCGGCGCGACGGCGACGAGGGCCGGGCGCGGGAATGGACCGCGCGCGCCGTGCACGCCGCCCGCGACCCGATGTGGACCGCCGACGGCTACGTCTCCGACCGCTGGCTGCCGGTGTCGCCGGTCACCGGCCGCCTCGACGCCTTCGAATGGAAGGTGCCGCTGGCGCAACTGTCGGGCGCGGGCGGGGTCATCATCGCCTCCGCGCCCGTCGAGCCGGAGGCGCGGACACCGGCGGCCCCCGCTGGCGCGGCCGCCGATCGGCAGGTCGCCTCACCCGGCAATGGAGGATCGAGCCCCGTACCAGGCACGAGTGCGGTGCCGGCAACCGTGGCGCCAAGCGAAAAACCCTCACCACGCGCCGAGGATCTGCAGGCCATGCCGGCGCTGTTTCGCCAACGGCCCCGCGCAGCGGCGCCGCGGCTGGCCGAGCCGGTGATCCCGCTGGTCCAGCCCCCGGACGATCCCGGCGCCGAGGACGGCTCCGAGCCGGAACGCGACACCCGCTGGCAGGGGCGGGAGTTGTTTCGCTAGGGGCGCGCGTGCGTGGAGCGGTGATTGAGCCAGCCGGTTAGGAGGCGCCATTGCTTGCCAACCCACCCGCCCCCCGATAACAGAGAGCCTTACCGGCGCCGCAATAGCTCAGCTGGTAGAGCACATCATTCGTAATGATGGGGTCGGGGGTTCGAATCCCTCTTGCGGCACCAGGTAAGTACTGGAAACGTCATAAGGAATCTATGGAACGGAAAAATCAATCACAGCAAATGCGACGTTCTGTCGTTCTGTCGCCACTCCGGAGCCTGTATTTAACGGCGGCCGGCTGCACTCCGGCCCGTCAGGTCCCATTTCCTGTACCTTCGACTGGTCTGGCCGTTTTTGCATCGTTGCTTTGCCAAGGACATATCCGGCAATTAACGCCAAAATGGTCGTTATGTCTTTCCCTGCCATAATACCTGAAATGCCCAAAACCAGCAGCGCGAAAATTATAACGATGATCAACAAGGCGCCGATCGCATTCGAAGCGGTCGAGCGCATCGATGCCTTGTTCGACATTGAGCGCGAGATCAACGGCTTGGCCCCGTCGCAGCGCCCCCAGGCGCGCGCCGAGCGCAGCCGGCCGCTCGTCATCGAGTTGGAGACCTGGATGCGCGAGCAGCGCGCCAAGCTCTCGCGCAGCAGCGAGACCGGCAAGGCGATCAACTACAGCCTCAATCTGTGGACCGCGCTTACGCGCTTCCTCGACGACGGCCGCCTGTGCATGTCAAACAACGCCGCCGAGCGCGCGGTGCGCTGCGTCGCCGTCGGCCGCAAGAACTGGACCTTCGCCGGCTCCGATGCGGGCGGCCGTCGCGCCGCTGCCATCTACACCCTGATCGAGACCGCCAAGCTCAACGACATCGACCCGCAAGCCTGGCTCGCCGACGTCCTCGCCCGCCTCCACGATCATCGGGCAAAACAGATCAGCGAGCTTCTGCCCTGGAATCGGCGCCCGCAGAAATTGGCGGCACAGGCCGCCTGAGGCCGTTCAGCAAGTCTGTGGCCTTCACCGGAAGCTTACGATTAAGCGGTCCCTTTCGAGCTTCATCATCAAGTTTGCGCAGCAGAATGTTAAACCCCTGCTGCTTAGCGCCGGCGACGAGCGAATCCCTCATGTAAGCTGACGTTTGGAGTTTTCTTGGGAAAAAAACGCGATATAGATGCAGATCAAGCAGGCAACCAATCCCGTGATGAACAGCACAGTTTGTTGAATGGTTAGCGTTACAATAATTAGATCAATGCCTGCGGCAGTCTCTTCGGCCGCTATCACCGCGCTTGCCCCCACCCACCCAAGTTCTGTCGCCCCCAAAATAGGAATAAGCTGAGATTGACAGAAATCAACCAACCATATTTATGGTGCTAATCTAGGGCGAGCTACACTAAAGGATCGTACCCGGATTCGGCCGAAGTGCAAGGCCGCTATATTCGACTGGGGTCGGGGCTTGAATCCCTCTTGCAGCACTACGAAGCGCTCGGGACTTCCGGGGGCGCCACCGCCTCGCTGGAAGCCTTGTAATTGCGGCAGCCCCGGACGCCGCCGATACTATCGAGGCAACCTGACATATCCGTA
Organism: Xanthobacteraceae bacterium; assembly: GCA_052148715.1. Taxonomy (GTDB): domain Bacteria; phylum Pseudomonadota; class Alphaproteobacteria; order Rhizobiales; family Xanthobacteraceae; genus JBKQHQ01. Next base: position 67,918 of record JBKQHQ010000259.1, read on the forward strand.
CGCCGATCATCATGTTCTTGGTCACCGCAGCCAGCAGCCGTCGTTTTGCTCAACGGTCACCCTGCAATGATGTACGGCGCTCGCTCTCGTCATTTACAGTAATCTGGATAAGATTGCGAATTACATTTTGCAAGGGAAGCGGGATCATCATCGCTTCCGCGCGGGTCGAGCCGCAAGCCCGCGGGCCTTCGGCCCCGGCTGATGCGTCCGACCGGCAGGCTTCGCCCGACAATGGAGGCCCGAGCGCGACGCTCGCAACTGCGCTGCGATCGAAAAATCGTCGCCGCGCGCCGAGGATTTGGGGAGCATACGGGCGGGAAATAGATGAAAGCAAAGGGCCGATCGGAGGTTCGTCTGGACCCGGCGCCGATTAACATCTCATGTTGTATTTTAGCAACGGGCGGTCATTTTTCGGTTGGCGAGGAGCATTTCTGGGTTGCAGAAAAGGGTATAATGATATTCTCTCGTGCGGGATTTATGGAACGCGTCAACCTAACATGGGCACGGTCGGGGGGATCTTCTATGTCGAAAGTAGAGGAGCATGCCCTTCCTTTGGCATTAATTGTGATGACTACCCTTGGCGGGTGCGGTCTTTTCGTTCCGGAGAAGGATCTTTTTGCCGGGGAGAATCATGACCCTGGATTGCCCTCAGCCCAAGGAGTGCTTGAAAATACGATAGTCGGCCATATCCACTGCGAGCTACGCGATGGGCTCATGGAGGTTCTGGCGATCCGTACGACAAATGGCAGCCTTGATTGGCTTAATAAGTGGGGAGCGCAAGTAACGCTCAAGATTCAGGTAGAAGAACAGAGCGCAGTGAATCCAGGTGTTTCTCTGCTGACCCCGCTTGAGAACTCGGTGAAAGCGTTTCCGGTGGGCGGAAGTGTCGTCAGCGGGCAAAACGTTTCCATTGGTTTGGGACTGTCAGGAACGGCCCACGCAACCCGTGTAGAAACAATATCGTTTACCCTCACGTTCAAAGACCTTAAACTGGAAGCCCAGACGGACGCGGCCAAGGGCATACGATCATGCGATATCTATAAAAATGGAGTTATGTTACAAAGCGATTTAAAGATAAGGCAGTTCCTTTATGATAAAGCATTTATTGCAACAACTGGGGAAGCTACGAGCGTTAATCTACCGGGACTCAAGAAGACCAAGGTAGTGTCCCCATACACCACGTTCACCGAAGATATCACCTTCGTAGCTTCCTACGGAGGTAGCGTCACTCCGATGTGGAAATTCGCAACAATTGCAATTGATCCGAGTTCAAACATGGCTAGCGCCACGCGAACCCACACGAATGACGTGCTTATTACACTTGGCCCAGTAGCTAAACCGGCTGACCCCGCCCTAAAGACGGCGGCGCAGTTGTCGGATGAAGCAAAAAGTGTTCACGATGCTCAGCTTATTGGTACTTTTACCGGATCGTCGAACCAAAGCTCCATGCATTGAGCGTGGTCGGAGGCAATTCCAACCAAGGAAATACACCATGGCATACTGCGTTTCGGGAGCCGGACCAAAAGGGGGTGCGTGCTCATCGTCGCGGAAGCTTGGTACGAATTGAGACGACCTGGGGAAACTCTAGGTCGGGGTGCCGCAAAAGGAATTCCAACGACCGACGGCAGGCGGAGCCTCGAGCTAGTTCGTACGCGGCTAGCGTCGCTTCGGCGACGCATCTGTCGGCTGGTGAGCTGGTGAAAGGCATTAGAGCCAGCAAAGTTTGTGAATAATCGAATCGTGCAGCCCGAATCGTAGTGGGCCCGCGCCAAGTATCGGCATTTCGCACCCGCCCGCGCGTCGTGCGGAGCCCTGCAGTGCCGCCGAGCCAATGGCATGCTGGGCAAGGCGCGCCATTGGACGAACAATACCGCCATGCGTTTTTGCTTGATACGCGGGCCACTTGACTTTCTGTGCCACAATTAGAGATACTTTACAAAATAAACACACTCACTCGATCCACCTGAAGCAACGGTCGCGACGTATCACAAATCATTCCGCCAAGGCAGAATTTGATATGAATTCTGAGCTAACAATGGCGTGGGGCGGTCTCCGAGACGAAGCAGGGTCTCCGGCGGTTACTGTAGCTGTGATCGACGGCCCTTATGACGCAGTGGGCCTATCCGGAGTTTTGGCGAGAACGCCCATTTCGCTCGGTCAAAATGCGTGTTTGATACCCGGAGCGGCCTGCGGGCACGGCACGTTTGTGATTGGGCTTTTGGGAGCACGGTGCGACGCGCCGGTTCCAGGTCTTTGCCCCGACTGCAAGCTGCTCCACATCCCACTATTTTCGGACGAAGACTCCAGCGGAATTGATGTCTCTCAACTCGCGTCCGCGATCGAAACGGCAGTCGAGGCCGGTGCGCGCCTGATTAATCTAAGCCTTGCAATCCTTGGCGACGGTGGCGAATATCACGCCGCCCTTGGCACAGCGTTGGACGAAGCCCGTGCTGCTGGCACGGTTGTTATGGCTGCCGCCGGCAATCAAGGTCGCCTCGCAAGAGGGCAGCTTCTGTCGCATCCGGCGACGATCCCGGTTGTTGCCGTGGATGCGACCGGCCAATTGCTTCCATCCTCCAATCTCTCAACGGAAATCGCCCACCGGGGAGTCGCAATGCCAGGCGGCGAACTTCTCGGTTATGGTCCGGGCGGAACATCGACGCGGATGTCAGGCACAAGTGTAGCTACCGCGGTGGCAACGGGCACGCTGGCTGCCATTTGGTCTTCGCGGCCGGATGTCACTGGCGCTGATATTTGCGCGGCGATCGCGCAACTCCGGCCGCGCGATGAATTCTTGCCGCCGACGCTCGATTACCGGCAAGTGGTCGCCGCGTTGGACGCGGCCAAGAGCACTCAAAACGGCGTGACACCCGCGTGGGGTCTACACGTCCGGTCGGCACACCACGGAAACGTTTGGGGGAAAGGGATCATGGAACCGAACAAAGGGGCTATCACAGCTTCAACGCCTGCCGACCAATCCATTAGAGCGCGGCCGGCGCCGGTCGCATTAGCTGGCGGGGTGGGTGCGTGCAGCTGCGGCGCGCCGGGCGGTGTGTGCAGCTGCTCTGGGGATCACGGCGACGGCAGCGGGTTCGTCTACGCCATCGGCACGGTTGAGGTAGAATATCCTTATCTCGCCATCGAGCGCGAGATGCAACGGCTGGCAGTCGCGATGGACGTGGAATCACCTGAGCCGGACAAAGAAATGCCAATGAAGCTGACAGAGAGCCGGATCTGGCAGCACACCGTCCTAACAACAGACCCGAAGAGAACGCGCTATATCGCGCGGCAACTCTCCTGGCGGCTGACAATCGAGGATTGTCCTGCCTATGTACTCAAGCTACGCGACCAAAACGACCTTGACGATTTGATCGATTGCCTAAAGCGTCCAAAATATCCCAAACTGGGCGGCGACGACGATCAGATTGCCCGTCCGGAAGACTTGGATGTTGTGGTTGGCGTCAAAGGGAACCAAACGTCGGACGGGATCGAGGTCCTGGTGGATCAGATTTTTACGATCGAAGGCAACCAGCTCGTGCAGAATAACGAGCTATTCGGATATCTCGCGCAACTCGCGGACAATTTCGGACTTACCGACCGCGATCGTGCGTACAATTTCTTGGCAGCTCGATATACGATTCCCTATGGTAAGTTGGCCAAGGTACACCGAGACTACCAACTGGCGGGCGCACCCACAATCTTGTCGCGGCTCTCCAACGGTGCCAGCCGCATTGTGGACGTGATATTCACTTTCAGGGGCACCAAAGCCCTGATCGAAAAGAAGTATTTCATGCGAATCGATGTCACCAACGAGTTCCCGATGATCACCAGCGGACTGCAGCCTTATCTTGATCGCTGAACGCCAAAGGAGGTTTCCATGGCATCAATGCCCCCCATCGACGACGATATGGTCGAACTGTTCCGTAGAACCGGCAAGCGGCGGACTTCCTACTCCTCAACGAACTCGAGCAGTCGGCCAGTCAACACTTCCCGCTTTGCCGCCGGCAGGAGCGGGGGCACACCCCGCGTCGTGCCACAAAGCGCGGATTGCGCTGGAAAAGATCTAGGTACGCCATGCGGTACGCTGCTGTGCCCGGATGGTCGCAAAGCTATGCAATGCGATGGCAGCGGGGGTTGCACTGTGTATTCAGGATGTTCGTGACTGCCTTGATGACCAAGGTGGGGAGCGTGTATCACTAAGACCCGCCGATCGGCGAGGCGTAAGGCTCCTCTTGCGGCCCGAGCGCTTGCTCCTCCCCGCCCGCTAGGCCGGACGCGTCGCCCGCAGAGCCGTGCGGCCTACGTGGCGTATGAGATCGCCTCCCTCCCTCGAATTATCTCAGACGCTCTCTCCGCGATCATGATCACCGGCGCGTTGATGTTGCCGCAAACGAGATCCGGCATCACCGAGGCATCAATGACGCGCAGGCCGTCGATCCCGTGCACGCGCAGCGTCGGGTCGACCACAGCCCGCTCATCACCCTCGGCGCCCATGCGGCAGGTTCCGGCGGGGTGATGCACGGTGATCGCGGTGCGGCGGATGAAGGCGTCGATGGCGGCGTCACTCGTCTCGTCGTGGCCCGGGGCGGTTTCCTTGGCGATGAACGGCGCCAGCGGTGGCTCGCGGGCGATGTCGCGCACGAGCTGGACCGAGCGTCGAAGCGCGGCGCGGTCGTAGTCGGTCGCGAGGAAATTTTGCTGGATGCGCGGGGCTGCCGCCGGGTCGGCGGAGGCGAGGCGGACGGTGCCGCGGCTCTGCGGGCGGGTCAGAACCGTCCGGCAGGCGAAGGCGTCGGTGAAGGGTTGTTTGAACGGCGCTAGGTAGGGCCAGGCGCCGAGCGGGGCGGCGGTGAAGAGAAGCTGCAGGTCCGGCTGCGCCAGTCCGGGGTTGCTCTTGAGGAAGGCGGTGAGGCCGCCGGGGACGTCGGAGGCAAAGCCGTCGCCAAAGAGGTACGCTTGGGCCAGCGCCACGCCGATGCGGTCGATCCGCATCATCTTGTGGAACGGGCCGGGCTCCTTGCGCTGGCAGAGCACGCTCACGGAAGCGTGGTCCTGCAAATTGGCGCCGACGCCTGGGAGCGGGACTTTTACGTCGACGCCGTGCGCGGCGAGCTCGTTCGGCGCGCCGATGCCGGAGAGCATCAAAAGCTGCGGCGAGTTGATCACGCCGGCCGACAGCAGCACCTCGCGCTCCGCTCGGGCGACGTGTTTTTGCCCCTGGCGAAGATATTCGACGCCGACGGCGCGGCCATGCTCGATGAGGATGCGGGTCGCGAGCGCCTTGACGACGACCCGCACGCGGCCACGCCGCAGCGCGGGCTTTAGATAGGCGACGGCGGCGCTGCAGCGGCGGCCGTTGCGGATCGACATCTGCAGCATGCCGAAGCCGTCCTGCCGCTCGCCATTGTAGTCGTCGGTCCAGGGATGGCCGGCGCGTTGCGCGGCGGCGCGATAAGCGCCGATCAGCGGGTCCTGGTAGCGGCAGGTCTGCACCGTGATTGGGCCGTCGCCGCCGCGGAATTCGCTCGCGCCGCCCTCCCAGGATTCTTGCCGGCGGAAGTACGGCAGGACGTGCGCAAAATCCCACTGCGGCAGCCCGTAGGATGCCCAGCGTTCGTAGTCCTGGCGGTTCCCGCGCACATAGGCCATGGCATTGATCGACGATGATCCGCCGACCACTTTTCCGCGCGCGCATTCGACGCGGCGGCCGTCGACGCTCGGCTCGGGCTCGGCGAAATACATCCAGTCATGCAGGCGGTGCTGCAGGATGTGGCCCCAGGCCAGCGGGATGTGGATCCACGGGTCGCGATCCCACCCTCCGGCCTCGAGGACAAGTATCTTGACGCCGTCATCCTCGCTCAGGCGGCCGGCAAGCGTGCATCCCGCAGAGCCCGCGCCGACGATGACGTAGTCGTGGCTTTCACGGCTCGCCATGAGCTAGCGACGCAGCGGCTTCGCGGCTTCCGCAAAGTGGCTGTCATAGCCCCCCGTGGGGCTCGCTTCCTTCGGCAGCACCGCTTGGCTCTGCAGCGTCTGCACGGTTTCGGTCCACTGTTTGGCCGAGATCACGCCGATGCCGCGCTCCCTGCTGGTCTCGTTGAAGAAGGTGTGGTCGATGTCGGCCTTGAGCTGCTCGCCCAGCAATTCGCTCTTTTCCTTATATTCAGGGTTGGCCTTGACGACGATGTCGACGGCGCCCTTCGGGTCCGCGATGACGTCCTGGAACGCCTGCAGGTAGGCGGTGACGAAACGCTGCACGAGATCCGGACGCTCGGCGATCATCTTCTCCGAGGTGAACAGGCCGGAGCCATAGGCATGGTAGCCGTAGTCAGCGCCCTGCAGGATCGACAGCGAGCCCGGGCCGCCGGTCTTGGCCTCGAGCTCCGGGACTTCGGCGTCGATATAGCCGGGCACCGCATCGACTCGTCCGAGCACCAGATAGCTTTCATAGGGCGGTGCCACAGTGCTTTGTTTGACGTCCTGCAGGTTCATGCCGTTCTGCGCAAAGAACGCCTTGAGGAAGATGTAGGTCGAGCCGGAGGGATGCACGCCGATATTCAGCCCCTTGAGGTCGTCCGGCTTGGTCAGCGGATTGCGCGCCTTGACGCTGAGCATCGCCAGGGGGCTGCGCTGGTTGACCGCCACCAATGCCACCGCGGGAATATTTTGTGAGCGGGCGACCAGAAGCGTCGGCAAGTCGCCGAAGCCGAACTCGGCGTTGCCGTTGGCGACGAGCCGCAGCGCGTCGGTCGAGCCGGTGCCCTTGCGGATGGCGGTGACGGTGATCCCGTTCTTCTCGAAATAGCCCTTGTCTCTGGCGACGAAGAACATCGCGTGGTTGCCGCGCACGACCCAATCGAGCTGCACCGAGACCTGATCGGCCGCCCGCGCCGGCGCCGCAGCAAAGATCGCCGCCGCCAAGAGGCAGCTGATGGCCAAACGATCGATCACGAAGCTCTGTCGCATGTCGCTCTCCGTTCTGATGGTTACGGCATAGTTGCACGATTATCCGCTACGCGCCGGGCCATGCTCGTCGATCGTGCGCGGCACCCAGGTGATGAAACGATGCTCGATCGCTTCCACCGCATAAAAGAAGACGAGCCCGAGGAGGGATACCTCGACCAGCGCCGCAAACACTAGCGGCGCCTCCATTTGTGTCGAGGCGAACTGGATCATGTAGCCGAGGCCGGCCGACGCCCCGGCAAACTCACCAACAATGGCGCCGATCACGCTCAGGGTGACGGCGATCTTCAGCCCCGACATCAGCTGCGGCAGCGAATTGGGGATTTGCACCCGGCGCAAAATTTCCGTCCGCGTTGCGCCGACCGAGCGCATGAGGATAACGAGGTTCTGGTCGACCGACTGCAGCCCGGCCAGCATATCGAGTGCGACGGGAAAGAAGGCAATCACCACGATCAGTGCGACTTTCGGCTGGAGATCATAGCCGAACCAGAGGATAAAGAGCGGCGCCAGGGCGATCTTCGGCACGGTTTGAAACAGGACTACCAGCGGATAGAGGGCGCGGCCGAAGGCATCGAAGCGCGCAACGACGAGCGCCACGGCTATTCCGACGACGCCGGAGAGGATAAATCCGAAAAGCACCTCCTCGGCCGTCACCCGGGCGGCGGTGAACAGCTCGTCTTGCCTGAATATCAATACGGAGGCGACGGTCGATGGCGCCGGCAGCACGAAGGTCGGAAGATGAAAGAGGCGAGTTGTAGCTTCCCAAAGCGCCAGCATGATCGCGACGAGTATCAGCGTCGGCGCCATCCGCATCAGGCCGAACCCGACGCTACGGGTCCAGCGAGCTGCGGGCGGGATGGCGGACAGGCTGCTCATGAACCGCGCGCCCTTGCATGTCCCTCCTTCAAGATCCGCCGCAGGCGCGCCGCCGATTGGCCGAACTCGGCGGCGGCATAAGTCTCCTCGCCGCGCGGATAGGAAAGCCCTATCGGCACCGTCGCGCTGATCCGGGCTGGATCGGTCGCCATCACATGCACCTCGCGCGAGAGAAACACCGCCTCCTCGATCGAATGGGTCACGAGCACGATGGTCTTGCCGGTGCGCTCCCATATTTCCAGCAGAAAGTCGCTCATCTCCTCGCGCGTGATGGCGTCGAGCGCGCCGAACGGCTCGTCCATCAACAGCACCTCGGGATCAAGCGCGAGCGCGCGTGCGATGGCGACCCGTTGGCGCATCCCGCCCGACAGCTGCGCCGGCCGTTTTTGGGCTGCGTCCTCTAGTCCGACTAGGCGGAGCATGTCGCGTGCCCGGTCGCGGATGGCCGCGCGCGGCGACTGCTTGTCGGCAATCTCCATCAGGAGCGAAACGTTGTCGATCGCGCTCTTCCAGGGCATCAAGGTCGCGTCCTGGAAAACAATGCCGATCCGGCGTTGCCGCAACGCCTGCGCCGGTTCCAGGCCGGCGACGCGCACGTATCCCTCGGTCGGGGGGAGAAGGCCCGCGAGCACCTTCAGCAGCGTGCTCTTGCCGCAGCCGGATGGTCCGATCAGCGACGTGAATCCGCCCTTGGGCACGCTCAACGAGATGTCGTCGAGCACGCGATGGCGAGCGGTGCCGGTGTAGAAATCGACCGAGACGCCGGACGCCGAAATGTGCGCCGGCGCATCGCCAGCTGGCGGGGTTGCCAGTTCGAGCACCGGGCTATCGGACAACACGGTCACTCCTGAAAGCTCCCGGCAAGCGCCCTGCCCGGGCGTGGTTCATCCGGCGGCGGTGGCTTTGGCGAAGGTCGGACGCTGCTTGAGTCGATCGCACCAGGCCTGAAGATGCGGCAACGGCGGCAGCGGATACGGAAAGGCGACACAGCGGCGCACGATCGGCCCGGAGCAAATATCCGCCAGGCTGAACCGATCGTCGGCGAGCCACGGATGCTTTGCGAGCTCTCCGTCCATGATCTTCAACTCGTTCGCAAGGTTCGTGCCGACGTCAGCGGCGCGCTCCGTTTCCGGCTTCTTGGCATCGCGGAAGCCTGCCAAAAAAACCGGATTGAGGGCCGCTAGCGTCCAGTCCATCCAGCGGTCGACATAGCTGCGCGCGGCCGGCTCGGAGGGATAGAGATCAGAGCCGGCCTTGGCTGCAAGATAGCGCAGGATCGTGTGGGATTCCCAAATCGCCAGATTGCCGTCCACGAGCGTCGGCACCTTCCGGGTCGGGTTCATGGCGAGATATTCGGGGGTGCCGGTATTCTCGAACTGGCGACCGTAGTCTTCCCGTTTGTAATCGATACCGAGCTCTTCCAAGAGGAAGAGAACCTTTTGCACATTGCCAGAGGTGGCGCGGCCGAGCAGACGCAGCATCACTCGTCTCCTTTCAGCGGACAATAGGCGATACAATCCATCTCGATGCGGGTGCTGATGACGGCGCGCGCCTCGACCGTGGTGCGGGCCAGGCGGCCCTCGGGGAAGTAATCCTTGAAGACCGCGTTGTAGCGCGCAAAGTCGCGCGCGTCCTCGAGATAGGTCGTTACTTTCACAACATCATCGAGCGAGCAACCCGCGGCCGCCAGCACGCGCTTGATGGCCTCGATGGTAGCGCGGGTCTCTTCCTCGATGGTGCCCGACGTCATCACGCCCTTTTCGTCCTTGGGGACTTGACCGGAGACAAAAACGAAATCGCCCGCGCGCACCGCGGGATGGAAGGGCAGATTGGGATTTTTTGGACCGATGACCTGAACCGAGCTTTCGCTCATCGCGCATTCCCTCTGCGCGTCATGGCCGTGCTCGTCACGGCCATCCACGACTGTTCCCGGCCATAAGCAAGACGTGGATGGCCGGAACAAGTCCGGCTATGACGCGGATGGTACGAGCGCGCCCCATGATCCGGTGGATTTTTTGTTGCAGCGTTCACTGCGACCTCGGCTGTGATGCGCTACGACACCCGGCATTCGACGATATCGAGGCCGCGCTGCCGGTCGGTTAGATAGACGATGCCGCGCGGATCGAAAGTCACGTCGTTGGAGGAAATGCGCTCGCAGCCCGGCGGCGGGTCCGGTTGGTAGGAGCCGACCTCCCGCGGTGCCAGCGGATCGGAAATATCGAAAAGCCGCAGACCCTGGGCAAACCAGGCGAACGGAACCACGGTGCCGGAAAAAACTTCCGAGGGCTGATGGCATCCGGTCATCGTCGGTTGCGGCGCGCCGTCGATGCCCGACACCTGGATCTTGCTGATCGGTTTCGGCGTCGTCTCATCCGTGATGTCGTAGACCCATGCGAAGGACGGTGGCGCCGGCCGCAGCTTGGCCACGTCCTCGTCGGCGACGACCATGACGTTACGGCCCTTGAGCGGTTTCGGCACCGGCAGGCAGGTATGCGTCGGATGCGGATTTCCGGGATAAACACTCGACACGAGCTTCGGCTTCGTTAGATCAGAAATGTCGAGAATGTGCATTCCGTGGTGCCAGTACGACACGTAGAGCCGGTTGCCCAGGCGCAGCGGATGATGGCAGCGCGGCTTGACACCATCGCCCCACGGATAGTCCTCGCCCGCCGCGGCATTCTGTCCGGGCAGCCACCATGCGCCGACCTCGCGCGGCTTGGCGGGATCGGCGAGGTCGAGAATTTTCACGATGTTGCCGACGAAACCGTCGGCGGTCGGCGAAAGGTAGGCGTAGCGGCCGTCGAAATCGTAGCGGTGCACGCCGCTGCCGCCGGTGCGCCATTTGGTGATCAGGCGCGGCTTGTCCGGGCTCGACACGTCGTAGATGCCGAGGCCGCCGCCGAAATCAGGATCGCCGTCACGAAATTTCTCGTGATTGACGATCATGATCCCGTCCTTGGCCCGGACCTTGTGCGAGTGCCAGCCCAGCGGCATCTCCACATGCGCGAGCGGGCGCGGATTGGACGGGTCGGACACGTCGAAGATCGAGGTGCCGGACGGGGGCTGCATATGGGCGACGTAGAGCGTCTTGCGGTCGAGCCACACCTGGCCGCCGCCGTCGCAATCGATATGGGCGAGGAGACGCGTGTTCGTGGCGCGCGGCACAGTCGACCTCACGCCAGCCGGATCGTGTCGCCGGACACGGCGCGCCCGAAACGCTGCAAGACGCCGAACGCCTTTTGGGCCGGCTCGTCACTGGCGACCAACATGATCAGCGGCTCCTTGGCGCTGTCGTTGACGTACTCGGCCCAGGCGCCGCCGGGCACCGCCAGCGTGTCGAACGCCGCGAGGTCGAACCGCTTGCCGTCGACGATGGCGTAGCCCGATCCTTCGAACGGCGCGACCAACAAGCTCGCGGTCTGCTTGACCGGCAGCGTTCTCTCATTTCCGCGCAGCATCTGCATGAAGAAGGTCATGGTCTTGTAGACCGGCCCACCATGCAGGGGATCGACATATTCGATCATCAGCCCCTCATAAGGACTGCCGTCCCAATCGCGATGTTTTTCCAGCATCTCGCGCACGGCGTCGTAGCGATACACATACATCGGCGAGGAGTCGCCGACGCCCCGGTCGTGCGGCACGAAACGCGGCATTAGTCCGCCTGAGCCGTAGATGCGGGCCGAATAGTCCGGCGTGAAGCGTGCCGTCTGCCGCTTTTTCTTCTCGTTGCCTTCGACGTAGTTGTGGTCGAATTGCAGCGCGTTGAGCGTCTCGATCAGCGGATAGTCGAGCACGGAGAGATTGATCGCCGGCTCGTCGCCGAGATTGCCGTGATTGTGCCAGGTGTCGCGCGGGGTGAGCACGAGGTCGCCCGGACCGAACACGATGTCCTCGCCCTCAACGCCGGTGAGATTCTGCTTGCCGGTGAGGCCGAAGCGTACCGCGCTGGCGGTGTGCCGGTGCGGCGGCATAACCTCCTTCGGATCGTTCAGCCGATAGGCGGTGTACATCGTGGTTACGCTGGCGCGGCGCGGCGCGAGCCCCGGATTCACCAGAATGAGCGAGCGGCGCTCGGAATCGTTCATGGTGACGAGTTGCGCCGAGCGATAGAGCAGCGACTCCAACGTGTCCTTGTAGCTCCACCGGTGGGGAACGGCGCCGGTAACGCCCATCAGCTGCGTGATCTCGTCGTGCTCGACCGTCGTGCTGGTGGCCCAGAATGGGAAGAGGTTTTTCGCGTGGATCTCCTCATACATCGCTTTGAGGGCCGCCTCGCGGTTGCTCGCGCGCTCGATCGTCTGGGTCACCGGGCTCATCGCCGCCTCCGTATTCTCGCACCTTACCTCGAACCCAACCAAAGCCGACCATTCTTGTCCAGGTCAATCGCCGTCGGCGGCGCCAGCCGCATGCGAGGCCGATAAGGCCGGGCCGTCACGCGTTAATCATCTCTGGTTGCACATTCCCGACATCAACTATTCGTCCATGGCGGAGCGGCGGTGCAGGGTCGCCGCGTCATAATTCTCACCGATGGACATGGCGCAGATGCGCGAGAGGTGGGTGAACGGCAACCCAGTCTCCTCGGCCCAAGCGTTGAACTGAGCTTGAATTTTTCCAAGGTCTTTCTTCGACGTTGGGTTCTCCGAAATGTCGAGGCCGGCCTCGCGCAAGCAGGCAATGACGTCGCCCGACAATACGAAGCTGTCCTTGCCGATGAAGCGCAGAAAGAACTGGCCCGTACGACCGCCAAGCCGTGCGCCCCGCTTTGCGAGCACGTCGAGCAGACCGACCTGATCGGTTGGAGGCCATTCGGCGAGGAACTTGCCGAAGCTCCCATGCTCGCGGGCAATGTCGGCCACGAACTGAGCATTGGCGCGTACGGCGATGATCTTTTGCGGGTTGCGCACGATGCGCGAATCGCGCGCCAAGCCTTCCCAGAACTCGTCGTGCTGCGCCAGCAGCCGCTTCGGGACGAACCCGAGGAAAGCCTCCTCGAAGCCCGGCCATTTCGCCTCGATGACGTTCCACACGAAGCCGGCCGAAAAGATCCGTTTCGTCAAGTCCGCCAGGATGCGGTCGTCGCCGATTTGCGCCAAAGCCTTCGGGCTCTTGACCTTCGGCAGCAGCGCCACAAGCGCCGCGTCGCCCCCTTTTCGTTTGGCCGCACGCGCGCGAATGGTCTTGAAATGCTGCATGGTCGAGAAGCATACACTTGAGGATCGCCGATGGCGAAGTCTTGTGTGGGCGGCTGAAGCGGCTCGGGATCAGCTTGGTTGCGGCGACCTCACACCTGCAGATAGCGCCGGCGCGCTTCCGGGTCGGCTGTGAGCGCGGCCGAGGTGCCGGACCACACGACGCGGCCCTTCTCGATGATCACGTGGCGGTCGGCGAGCTTGGCGAGCGCCACGAGATGCTTGTCGACCAGAAGGATCGACTGCCCCTCCTGCTTGAGTCGCGCCAGGCACTCCCAGATCTCGGCGCGGAGCAAGGGGGCGAGACCCTCAGTCGCCTCGTCGAGCACGAGGAGCTTCGGATTGGTCATCAAGGCGCGGCCGATCGCCAGCATCTGCTGCTCGCCGCCGGAGAGCTCGTTGCCCATGTTGCGGAAGCGCTCACCGAGCCGCGGGAAGAACGCATAGACCCGATCGAGTGTCCAACGCGCAGCTGTTTGTCCGCGCGTGGCGGCGGTCGCGACCAGATTTTCCTCGACCGTGAGCGTCGGAAAGACTTGCCGGCCTTCCGGCACGAGGCCGAGCCCGGCCTGGGCGATGCGGTAGGGCGGCAGACCGATCAGCGCCAAGCCGTCGAAGGATATGGCGCCGCCCTGCGCGCGCAAGAGGCCCATGATGCTGCGGATGGTCGTGGTCTTGCCCATGCCGTTGCGGCCGAGCAGAGTGACCACTTCGCCTTCGCCCACCGCGAAGCTGATGTCGAACAGAACCTGCGCGGGCCCGTAGCCCGCTTGCAGCCCGGTGACGTTCAGCATCGTTGACACCGAGCACTACTCATCAGCCGTACCATCTCACTCGAGCTCGTCGCCCAGATAGGCGGTGACGACTTTCGGGTCGGCCCGCACCGTGTCGGGCGATCCCGATGCGAGGATACGGCCGTAGATCAGCACCGAGATGCGATCGGCGAGCGCGAACACGGCCGTCATGTCGTGCTCCACCAGCACCATCGGGAAGCTCGCCTTGAGCCGCCGCAGCACCTGCACCAACCGCTCGGTCTCCTCATGCCCGGTGCCGGCCATCGGCTCGTCGAGCAGTAAGAGCACCGGCCGCATCGCCAGCGCAATGGCAAGCTCGAGCACCCGTTTCTCACCGTGCGACAAATGACCGGCCAGAGTGTCGGCGCGTTCGGCGAGCCCGACCTCGGCCAGCGCCGCCATCGCGGGACGGTTCAAGCTCTCCTCATCGGCCGCCCGGCCGAAGAAACGGAAGCTCGAGCCGGTCCGCGCCTGTACCGCCAGGGCGACATTCTCGATCGCGGTGAAACCCGGCACGATCGAGGTGATTTGGAACGATCGCGCGAGCCCCAGCGCCGCGCGCGCATGCACCGGAAGGTTCGTGATGTCGCGATCGGCGAAGAGGATGCGCCCGGCATCCGGCGCCAGCAGTCCGGAGATTTGATTGATCAGCGTGGTCTTGCCGGCGCCGTTCGGCCCGATGATCGCGTGCAACTCGCCCGGCATCACGTCCAAAGTGACGTCATCGGTGACGCGCAGGCCGCCGAAGCTCTTGCTCAGCGCCTCGAGGCGCAGCACCGGCTCAGCCACGGTCGAGCCTCCGCATCAGTGCACGTCCGAGACCCACGAGCCCGCCACGCCCGAACAACGTCACCAGGACCAGCATCGGCCCAAAAATCACCTTCCAATGCTCGGTCAGGCCGGAGAGCCATTCCTCCAACAGCAGGTAGGCGGCGGTGCCGAGGATGGCGCCGTGCAGCGAGCCCAAACCACCAAGGATGAGCATCACGATCAGCTCGCCGGAGCGCTGCCAGGACATATAGGCCGGGCTCACGAACTCCGCGGCATTGGCGAGGAGGAAACCGGAAAGGCCGCCGAGCGCGCCGGCGATCACATAGATGACGAGCTGAAAACGAAACACCTCGTAGCCCAATGTCGCCATGCGCACCGGGTTCTCCTTGGCACCCCGCACCACTCGGCCGAAGCGTGAGACGACAAGAACGCGGCAAAGGGCGTAGGTGCCGAGCAGGCACAGCAGCACGAAATAATAGAAGACGCGGTCGTTCTCCAGCCACGCAAGGCCGGCAAACGTGCTGCGTTCCGCGACGGTGAGCCCGTCATCGCCGCCATAGGGCGCAAGCGAGCTCGCCGTGAAGAACGCCATTTGTCCGAAGGCGAGCGTGATCATGATGAAATAGACGCCTTGCGTGCGCAGGCAGACTATCCCGGTCACGAACGCGAACAGGGCGCCGATCGCCAGCGAGGCGGGCAGCGCTATCAGACCTTCGCCGATGCCATGGGCGGCCAAGATGCCGACCGCGTACGCGCCGAGCCCGATGAAGGCGGCGTGGCCGAACGAGATCAGCGCGCCATAGCCGACCAACAAATCAAGCGCCAGCGCCGCGATGGCGAAGATCATGATGCGGCCGACTAGGCTTAGTAGATATCCCGAGTGGGTCGCGAGGGCGAGGACCGGCAAGAGCGCGAAAGCGGCGAAGATCAGGACGGGCGCCCACTCGGCAGGCCATTTGCGCGGGGCTGGCGGCGCCACCGGCTCGGCGAGCTCGACCATGTCAGCGGCCTCTCGCCGGAAACAGCCCCGTCGGGCGGAAATAGAGCACGAGCGCCATCAACACGTAGATCAGCATCGAGGCGAGCGCCGGCCCGACCGTGCGCGCCGCGGACGATGTCATGGCGAGCCGCAGCAGGTCGACTGAAAACGACCGACCGAGCGTATCCACGAGGCCGATCAGCAGCGCCCCGAAGAAGGCACCGCGGACTGAGCCGATACCGCCGATGACGATCACCACGAAGGCTAGGATCAAGACCGTATCGCCCATGCCGGGCTCGACCGACAGGATCGGCGCGATCATGGCGCCGGCGAAACCGGCCAGCATGGCGCCGAAGCCGAACACGAGGATGAACAAGCGGCGGATATTCACGCCGAGCGCGGAGACCATCTCGGCATTGCTGGCGCCGGCGCGCACCAACATGCCGATGCGCGTGTAGTTCACCATGACGAAAAGCAGCAGCGCGACGGCAAGACCCGAACCGATCACCACCAGGCGCCACACCGGATAGAGAAGACCGTTGGCGAGCGCGACCGATCCTGAGAGCAGGTCGGGTATCGGCAGATTGAGCGGCGCGGCGCCCCACACAAGCTTCACCCCGCTGTTCAGGAACAGCAGGATGCCGAACGTCGCAATCACATGGTCGAGGTGGTCGCGGCCGTACAGATAATGAAATACGCTGAATTCCAGCAGCAGGCCGAAGAGCAAGGAGGCGCCCAGCGCGAGGATCAGGGCGAGCAAGAAGTTGCCGGTCAGTCCATAGAACATAACCGCGAGATAGGCGCCGAGCATGTACTGCACGCCGTGGGCGAGGTTAATGAAATCCATCACGCCGAACACGAGCGTGAGTCCCGCCGCGATCAGGAACAGCAGGATGCCGAGCTGCAGGCCGTTGAGCACCTGAACGATGAAGAGACCGAAGGACATGGCGGCGCCCGGAGCCCTCAGTGTCATCCCGGGCCTTGTGCCCGGGACCCATTTCTCCGCTTGGTCTGAGCGTGCAGAGCCGGAGCTTGCCGCCCGATGGGTCCCGGGCACAAGGCCCGGAATGACGGCGGTGGATCAATCGCGTCCGTGCTCACGGCCCTTTAACGAGCGAGCCGCTCCACTCATTTCATGGTGCAGTCCTTGGCGTGCGGATCGGCGTAGTTCTCGAACATCTTCTTGGCGATCTCGGTCTGGTACTTGCCGTCGGGACGCTTGGCGACCTTGACCAGATAGAAGTCCTGGATCGGATAGTGATTGTTGTTGAACTTGAAGCCGCCGCGCAGCGAGGTGAAGTCGGCCTTGGCCAAGGCGGCGCGCAGCGCATCCTTGTCGGCGAGGTTGCCGTGCACCTGCTTGACCGCGCTGTCGATCAGCAGCGCAGCATCGTAGGCCTGGAACGCGTAGGTCGCCGGCACCGCGCCGTATTCCTTCTCGTAGGCCGCGACGAACGCCTTGTTCTGCGGAGTGTCGAGATTAGGCGCCCAGTTGGCGCCGCCGAAGAAGCCGAGCGCGGCGTCCTGCTGCGCCGGAAGCGTCCCCTCGTCCACCGTGAAAGCCGACAGGAAGATTATCTTGTCCGCGAGCCCCGCCTGCCGGAACTGCTTGACGAAGTTGACGCCCATACCGCCGGGGAGGAACGCGAACAAAGCGTCGGGCTTCGCGTCAGCGAGCTTGGCAAGCTCGGCCGTATAGTCGAGCTGGCCGAGCGGCACGTAGACTTCATCGACGACTTCGCCCTTGAAGTAATGCTTGAACCCATTAAGCGAATCCTTGCCGGCCTGGTAGTTCGGCGCAATCAGATAGACCTTCTTGATCCCGGTATCCTGGGCGTATTTGCCCAAGACCTCGTGCACCTGGTCGTTCTGATAGGAAGTGACGAACAGGAACGGGTTGCACTCCTTGCCGGCGAAGCTCGACGTGCCGGCGTTCGGGCTAATGAGAAAAACCTTCTCGTCGGCCACCGGCTTCAGGATCGCGCCGAGGATGTTGGAGAAGATCGGGCCGACCACGAAGTCGACCTTGTCGCGGTCGAGCATGGCCTTGACCTTGCTCACCGCGAGGTCGGGCTTCTGTTCGTCGTCATTGACGATGACCTCGGCCTCGAGGCCGCCGAGCTTGCCGCCGAGCGTCTTGACGGCGAGGTTGAAGGCGTTGCGCTGCTGTTGGCCGAGCACCGCCGCAGGACCCGACAAGGTGGTGATAATTCCGACCTTGACCTTGTCTTGCGCCTGCGTCGCCGAGGCGCCGAAGGTCAAAAAAGCGCCGGCGAGTGCCGGGATCCATTTACGCATGTCCGCTCCTCCTGTCCGTATCGTGCGGGATCATCACCGATCCGAAATCCATCGCAAAGCCCAAAGGCCCGCCAGTTTGTTTATATTTAAACCATTTAGTGCGGGTAGGGCACAAGAGCCATTGTCTGCCGCCGCCACGGCATTTACGCTGGCGGCGAAAAGGAGCCTGTTTTGCCGCACGGCATCGTTTCCGGGCCGTTTCTTTCGTGGTTGAATGGGCCCGTACCCAACAAGGGCAAGGGGAGAGTGGTTTCCATGCAAGCAATGACGGCCGGAATCACCAAGGCGGGCACCGGAATTGACGGGATTTCCTGGAATATTCTCGGGCAAACCTATGTGCCGAAGCAGGTGTCCGAGAGCTCGTTCTCCTGGCACGCCACCTTTCCCCCGGGGACCTTCGTGCCGCCGCACATCCACCCGACTCAGGAGGAATTCATCTACATGCTGGAGGGGCGGTTCGACCTGGTGATCGACGGCCACGAATTTGTGGCGACCTCCGGCGACCTGATCCGGTTGCCGATGAACCTGCCGCACGGGATCTTCAATAAGACCGAGCAGGCCGTGAAGTGCTTCTTCTGGGTCACCCCGACGCGCAGGCTCTACGATCTGTTCTGGGCGATCCACAGCATGAAGGAGCAATCACCGCCGGAAGTTGTCGCGCTGTCGGCGCGGCATGAGGTGATTTTTCTGCCCCCACCTCCAGGGCAATGAGGGCGGCGGGAAAGATCCGCCGATCCTATGCGGCTCGGTTGACCTGCTCGCGGGCGAAGCCTGCGGTCGAGGCGTAACCTTGCACGATGGCCTTGCGCTGCTCGAAGGAGAGCACCTCCTCGATATTGCGGAACCCGTCCGGGGCGCGCTCCTCGACCGCATCGATGACGCCTTCGGGTCCGCCTTTGCGGTTCATGCGTACGATCTGTGCGGTCATCGGCAGCCGCTCCTGCTCGTAGGCCCACAAGGCGTGGAAGGGGTGCTCGGCGCCGACCAGCCGGTCGGCGAGAGCGCGCGCGTCGAGAATGGCCTGCGAGGCGCCGTTCGAGCCAACCGGATACATTGGATGGGCAGCATCACCCAGGAGCGTCACCCTGGCGTGCGACCAGCGCGGCAGCGGATCGCGGTCGCACATGGGATATTCCCAGAATTCAGGAGTGGCCTCGATCAGCGCCTGCACGTCCACATTCGGGAGGCGGAACCGCCGGACGTGCGGCATCAGCTCCTCGAATCGGCCGGGCCGCGACCAGTCCTCCTTGCGTGGCGAGGGGGTCGACCCGTCGCCGACCTTGGCTACAACCGCCCAGTTGGTGAGGCGCTGGTCAGCCCTTGAGCCCTCGGCAATCGGGTAGACGACGAGCTTTGCTGCCATGCCGCCGGCCACGAACATCGAGCGGCCGGTCAGGAAAACCGGCCATTCGACCGCCCCGCGCCACAGCATTGCGCCGTTCCAGCGCGCCGGACCCTCGTGCGGATACAGCGTTTGACGCACGAACGAATGGATGCCGTCGGCGCCGATGAGCACGTCGCCGCGCGCGGTCGATCGATGCGACCCGTTGCGGTCGAAGAAATAGGCGGTGACGCCGCCGTCATCCTGGGTGTAGGCGCCGAGCCGATGGCCGGTATGGATGCGCGACTCGCCGAGCCGCGCGCGGACCGCTTGATGGATCACGCCCTGCAGCCGCCCGCGATGGATGGAAAATTGCGGCACCGCATAGCCCGCATCGGTGCCGCGCGGCTCGCGCCAGATCTCCTGGCCGAAGCGGTTGGTGTAAAAGAGCTCGTAGGTGCGGATTCCGACGGCGTCTAGTCGCTCGAGCAAGCCGAGCTCGGCGAGCTCCTTGATCGCGTGCGGCAGGGTGTTGATGCCGACGCCAAGCTCGCGGACCTGCTCGGACTGCTCGTACACCTCGCAATCGAGGCCGCGCGCATGCAGCATGAGGGCCGTCGTCAACCCTCCGATGCCGCCGCCGATAATGATCGCCTTCATGGGTGCCACCCCGGCCGTTGTCCATCACAGATGCAAAATATGCGGTCCGAACCGGCCCGAACGCAACAATATCAGCGCGACGTGGTTGATCGGGCGCTTCGCGCTCTGGTTACGCTTCGAGGTCGAACCCGCGGGCGCGCAGATAGTCGCGCGTGACTTTCGCCGCTTCGAGCGGGCGCTCGATCTGCAGCAGGTGACCCGTATCCGGTATCGGTACGACCTGGATGTCGAATTCGCCGGCAATCGCTTGGCAGACCTTGCTCGGGGCAGCGGCGTCGGGCGCGTTGTAATCGCAGGTGACGACGAGGATGTTCGAAGCGATCCTCGGCAGCGCCTGCCAGCTCGGCGCGTTCGAGTTCTGCAGGTAGATGTCGGCCTCGAAGGCAGGCGGGCAGACGAGCTCGCAGCCGCCCTCGGGCGAGGGTTTGGTGATGCTGCGTGCCATCAACTCCGCCGCGCCCGGCAGCCAGCGCCGGAAGCCTTGGACGCGTTTGAAATGCTCGGCGAGCTCGCTCGGATGTCCGAACCGGGATCGACGTCGCAGGGCCCAGGCGTGCAGCGCGACCTCGTCGTTGCGGGCGAGCTCGTGCAGTGCGTGGCCCGTCGGCGGCACGAGAGGCGGATCAAACAGCACCAGCGCGTCGAACCGCATGCCGTAGCGCAAGAAGTGCACGAGGCTGACATTGCTCGACAGCGAATGGAAGATGCCCGCGGTTTGACGTTCGCCAAAGTGTTGCGCGATCGCACGCAGGACCGTTTCCATGTCCTCCGCCATCTGCGTCTGGGTGTGTCCCGACGCCAAGTGCGGCGGGTTGTAGCCGTGATTGCGCTCGTCGTAGAGAATCACGTCGAATTCGCGCAGAAACAGGCGCCAGAACGGATAATAGCCGTCGATTGCGAGCCCATTGCCATGCGACAGAACGAGGCGCGGCCCGTCCGGATTGCCGTGGCGGCGTACGCACAGCATTGCGCCGTCCGACATCGCGAGGTCGAGGGTCGCGCTCGGCTTAGGGACGATAATGGTGTCGTGCTCAGTCCGAAAGTCGAAGTCCATGGCGATGTTGAGTCCCGTCGATCGGCAGGCCCTACGCTCGAATGGCAGCGCAAAATCCCCGCCCAGGCTTTTCCCGAGAGACATACTGCGCGCCGCGGCGGGGAGCGAGGTCAAAAAATGCTCAGCAGCCTGTGGTAGCCGATGTTCCGGCCAAGCCGGCCTTCGGATAGATTGAACCTGGCATGGACCTGAACGTCACCGAAAATGAATGCCGCGTCGCCATCAATCAAATCCATGGCCTCGACTCCGCCAAGCTCCTGGAGGTGCTGCCGGTCGAGGTGCGGCGCGCCGGCGGTCGGTCCTGGCGTGGGCGTGTTCACGTTTTCGCGGTGCGCGGGCATCCGGCCGCAAAACGCTGCTTCGTGTGGCCGCAAGCCTTGGACGACACGACCACCGTTATCCACGCGGTGCTCGACAAGGCTCCGATCGCAACCCCCGAGCAGGCAGTGCGCTCTCGTTTGCGGTAGTGAATGCCGTTTGTCGGTCTGCACGTGAGATCACGGCGCGGTATCTGAAAAGTCCCTGCTGCCCGTCCGCGTCCAAGAGGTCCTCGTGGCCCTGCCCGTGCTCGTCTCGGCCGTCGGCATCTGTTCGGCCTCTCATTTGTCCCGCGTCGGGTCGAGCACGATCTTGCCGTCGACCTCGCGTGATTCCACGAGGCGGTGGGCTGCGGCCGCTTGCGACAACGGCAGCAGCCGCTCGAAATGCACCTTGATTTTTCCCTGTACGGCGGCGGCAAAGCATTTTTCCCGGTCGGCCGCTCGGTGCTCCGGCATTCCCTTGATGTTGATGCGTCGATGATAGAGATGGGCGAAATCGATGCTGACGTTCGGGCCGGCATGGGCGCCGGCCGTCACCAAGCGGCCGTCATACCCGATGGCGCGAAAAGCCTGCGGTAGCACGGACGGGTTGGCGATGTTGTCGTAAAGCACGTTCACGCCTTGGCCATTGGTGATCTGCATGACCGCGGCATGGATGTCCTGCGTGGCGTAATTGATCCCATGATCGGCGCCGACATTGAGGCCCATCGCGACCCGGTCGTCCGAGCCGGCGGCGGCGATGACCTTCGCGCCGACGATGTTCTTGGCGATCTGAATGCCGGTCGTGCCGAGATTGCCGCCGGCGCCCATGATCAGGACGGTCTCGCCGGCTTTGAGCGACGCGACATTGAGCAGCAGGTTCCAGGCGGTCGGCGCGTGGCGCATCACGACGGCGGCTTCATGGAAGTTCAGGTCATCGGGAACGGCAACCGCGGCGCTGGCCGCAACGCAGACGAGCTCGGCGAACCCGCCTGGACGCTTGATGCCCATCATGCCGGTCGGTCCGTCATAGCCCACCGCATCCTCCGTACAGGGTTCGAGCGGCATGATCCCGGCGGCGGCGATCCTCATTCCGGGCCTCCAGCGCGTGATCCCGGGACCCACCGCATCGACGACGCCCGCGCAATCGACGCCGGGAATGAGCGGCAGCGCGGCCCCCCGATGCGCCTGCTTGCCGGCCCGCAAGCCCACGTCGAGCACCCGATTGACCGTCGCGGCATGAACCTTGATGCGGATCTCGCCCGGGCGCGGAAGGGGGTCCGGCACCTCCTCGTAGGTCAAGACCTCGGGCGGCCCGAACCGATGAATGACAATCGCCTTCATGCTGCCCCCGTCCCCTTGGACTCGATTGCTTGACTGCCCCGCATGCGGTGTCACTTTATCGGATCCGCCGGAATGGAGAAAACCATGCGTGCCTGGGCCGTGGTCAAGAACGGAACGCCGTTGCAAGACATCGAGCTGCCGACACCGGAGCCGCAGGGCACGCAAGTGCTGCTGCAGGTGACGCATTGCGGGGTCTGCCACTCCGACCTGCATATCTGGGAAGGCTACTATGATCTCGGCCAAGGCAAACGTCTCTCGCTCGTCGATCGCGGGGTCGTGCTGCCGCTCGCCATGGGGCACGAGGTGGTGGGGCGGGTGGTCAAGCTCGGACCGGACGCGGCCGGCGTCGCGGTCGGCGACCTGCGCATCGTCTATCCCTGGGTCGGCTGCGGGACCTGCGCGAGCTGCCGCGGCGAAGCGGACAATATGTGCCTCACCCCGCGCTCGATCGGCGTCTACCAGCACGGCGGCTATGCGACGCACGTGCT
Source organism: Xanthobacteraceae bacterium (assembly GCA_052148715.1). Classification (GTDB taxonomy): domain Bacteria; phylum Pseudomonadota; class Alphaproteobacteria; order Rhizobiales; family Xanthobacteraceae; genus JBKQHQ01. Next base: position 90,954 of record JBKQHQ010000259.1, read on the forward strand.
GGCGCCGCATCCCCGCCACCTCGTCGACCCGGGGTCGGTCGATCCGGCGGTGGCGGCGACCTATGCCTGCTCGGGCATCACGGTTTATTCGGCGATCAAAAAGGTGATGCCGCTGCCGCCCGACGAGGCGTTGGTCATCTTTGGTGCAGGCGGCCTCGGGCTCAACGCCATCGCGGTTTTGCGCGCGCTCGGCCATCGCCACATCGTCGTCGTCGATGTCAACGCCGAGAAGCGGCAAGCCGCCCTCGCCATGGGCGCGACGACAGCGGTCGACGGTTCCGGCGACGGCGTGACGCAGCGCATCGTCGAGGCAAGCGCGGGCCCAGTGCCGGCGGTGATCGATCTGGTGAGCAGTGCCGCGACCGCGCGCGCTGCTTTCGACGCGCTGCGCAAGGGGGGCAAGCTCGTGCAAGTGGGGCTGTTCGGCGGTGAGCTTAGTCTGCCGCTACCGCTGATGGCCATCCGCGCCTTGACCGTGCAGGGCAGCTACGTCGGCTCTCCCGGCGAGCTGCGTGAGCTGATCGCGCTCGCACAACAAGGACGCCTTGCCGCTTTGCCGGTCACGACCCTCCCGCGCGCGGAAGTGAATGACGTCCTGACGCGTTTGCGCGACGGAAAGATCACCGGCCGAGTCGTGCTGAAGGCGGAGGGGGCATAGCCGCATTTGGTCGGCGGCGCCAACTTTAGCGGTGCTCCGGCAAGCCAATCCGATGCGGCAGGGCGGGCCGCGATCGGATAATACGCCGCCTCAATCCTAACGGGGATCCTTCATCCAGTGGACCTGCAACTCGAGGACAAGACGGCCTTGGTCACCGGCGCCAGCGTCGGCATCGGTCGCGCCATTGCCAAGGGGCTCGCGCTCGAGGGTGCGCGCATCGCCGTGGCCGCCCGCCGCGGCGAATTGCTGGAGACCTTGGCGCAGGAGATCGAGGCGCAAGGTGGGCCGCGGCCGGCGCTGATCATTCAAGATGTCATGCAGGAGGACGCCGCCTTGCGTCTGCGTGATGCCGCTGTGGCCGCGCTCGGCCGCGTCGACATTCTCGTCAACAATGCCGGCGGCAGCCGCCGGCTGCCAGTCGATGCGCCCGACGAGAAGTGGGACGAGGCACTCACGCTCAATTTTACCCGCTACCGCCAGGCCACCCATGCGCTGCTGCCGCAGATGATCGAGCGCGAATGGGGACGCATCATCAACATCACCGGCAAGTCCGAGCCGGAGGGCCTCAATGCCGCATTCGCCGCCAAGGCCGCCGTGCACGCCTGGGCCAAGGGGCTCTCGCGCGAGATCGGGCGATACGGCATCACCATCAACTCGATTCCGCCCGGCCGCATCATGAGCGAGCAGATCCGCCGTAACTATTCGCCGGACTATCGCAAGCACTTCGCCGAGACGGAGATTCCGTTGGGCTATTGGGGCGAGCCCGAGGATCTCGCCGTGCTTGCCGTGTTCCTCGCCTCGCCGCTTGCGCGCTACATCACCGGCGCCGTGATCCCGGTCGACGGCGGGCTGCGGCGGTATCAGTTCTGAGGCACCTATGAGCGCGAGCGCAACCGCCGCACCGCCAGCCAGAAGCCGCGCCTCCGGTCCCTGGTACGGTCAGCTCTGGGCGCAAGTGCTCGTAGCCATGCTCATCGGCATTGCGCTCGGCTATTTCGATCCCGATCTCGGCACGCGGATGGAGCCGCTCGGCGACGCCTTCATCAAGGCGATCCGCATGCTGATCGCGCCGATCATCTTCTGCACGGTCGTGCACGGCATCGCCCGCATGGCGGACATGGCCCGCGTCGGCCGGGTCGCGATCAAGGCGCTTCTGTATTTCGAGGTGCTGACGACCGCGGCGCTGATCATCGGCCTCGTTGCCGTCAACCTCCTGCAGCCCGGTGTCGGCATGAATGTCGATCTCAGCAAGATCGACACCTCGGCGGTGAGCGGCTATGTGGCGCAGTCGCACAAGCAAGATTTGCCGACCTTCCTGATCAACATCATCCCGAACAGTTTTGTCGGTGCGTTCGTCGACGGCAATGTCTTGCAAGTCCTGCTCATCGCCGTCATCTGCGGCTTTGCGCTGACCTCGATCGGCGAGCGCGCCAAGCCGATGCTGCAGCTGATCGACGCCGCTTCCGGCATGCTGTTCGCCGTCGTCGCCATCATCATGTGGACGGCGCCGCTCGGCGCCTTCGGCGCCATCGCCTTCACGGTTGGAAAGTTCGGCGCCGGCTCGCTTCTGTCGCTCGGCAAGCTTCTGCTCGACTTCTACTTCACATGCTTGATCTTTGTCTTCGGTGTTCTCTGGCCGATCGCCCATTGGAGCGGCTTCAGCCTGGTGAAGCTGATCCGCTACATCCGCGAGGAATTGCTCATCGTCTATGCTACGACCTCCTCGGAGACCGTCTTGCCGCGCATGCTCGCCAAGCTGGAGCAACTCGGCTGCGAGCGCAGCGTGGTCGGCCTCGTCATTCCGACGGGCTATTCGTTCAATCTGGACGGCACATGCCTTTATCTCGCGAGTGCCGCAGTCTTCCTGGCGCAGGCGACCAACACGGCGCTCGACATCGGGCAGCAGCTGGCGCTGCTCGGCATTCTGCTGCTGACCTCGAAGGGCGCGGCAGGCGTCGCCGGCGCGGCCTTCGTCGTGCTCGCGGCGACGCTGGCGTCCACCGGCACGATCCCGGTCACCAGCGTCGCGCTCGTGCTTGGCATCCACCGGCTGATGTCGCAGGGATTGACGCCGACCAACCTGGTCGGCAACGCGGTCGCAACCATCGTGATTGCAAAGTGGGAAAGCGCGCTCGATGAGCCACGCATGCGGCGCGTGCTCGATGGCGAGCCCGAGCCGCTTCAGCCCCAGCCGTGACTGCGCGCGCACCTGGGCGAGGCGCTTGCCCCGGCGATCCCAGGCTCGCCGAATCAGCTATCAAAAGAGGGCGCGCCGCGCCGGCAACGTTGTCTGCGGGGCAGTTGTCGACGAGAAGCAAACCTCAAAGGAATCTCGTCACCGCGCCCTCAGCTGTATCGTATGGTATATCGGCAGCTGACGGAGAGCGCGCCGATGCCTCGCTACAGGGTAATGGTCGATGACAACTTCCACTACCAGGATTCATACGAGCGTTGCGAGCAAGGCACTTACGAAACGGTGGAAGACGTGCTCGCGGCCTGCCGTGCGGTTGTCGATAAATCGCTTGAACAAGAGCATAGGCCCGGCATCTCGGCTGAAGCTCTGTATGGTCGTTACATGAGCTTCGGCGATGATCCCTTTATCGTGGTGCTCGACGGCACGGATGACGGTGCCAGGTTCTCGGCCTGGAGGTACGCGAAGGAGCGCTGCCGCGTGATCTGCGGGGAGCCCTTGTCGGATTGGGGCTAGGAGGATGTTTCTGCACGCCAACCGGCGCTAGTCGGGGGCGGATGGCGCGCGAGACCATAAGGCAACGTCGGGATGGATTCTTTGCAAGAAGCTACGGACAAAGCGATGATGGCGCGCTGCATCGAGCTGTCGCGCCGCGCAGTGAACGAAGGTGAATATCCCTTCGGCGCCGTCATCGCCCTGGATGGACGAGTCGTGACCGAAGCGATCAATCGCGCCATCCGAGACGGCGACGTGACGCGTCATGCGGAGGTCATCGCCCTTTCGGATGCGCAGAAGGCGATCGGCCGCGAGCAGCTTCGCCACTGCACGCTTTATACCAACGTCGAGCCGTGCGCGATGTGCTCCTACTGCATTCGCGAGGCCTGGGTTGGCCGGGTGGTCTACGCCATTGGCTCTGCGGTCATGGGCGGGCTATCGAAATGGAATATTCTGCGTGACGACGGCCTCTCCGACATCCCGCAGATTTTTGGTGCCGTGCCCGAGGTCGTAAGCGGCGTCCTGCTCGATGAGGCTCAACAAGTTTGGCGTGACTGGAATCCGTTGGCCTGGCAGTTGATCAAGTTGCGCGGCCTCCTGACCGAACCGTGCACCCATGGCCACATCCACGTGCAGCCCGCACATGGGCGGTCGCTGTGGCACCACGTGCGGATGCTATTCGCGCGGCCCAGCCGAGCCCGAATCGAAACCGAAGCGCCGGATGTGAGCCCACATTTGCGTGGACCGACCGCGTAACCGGCCGATCGGGGAGACAGTGAGCCACCGATCAGCGCGCCCCCGACGCGCGCCTCCCGCCGGCCGCCGGCTCATGTATCATCAGCAGCGCAACGGGCATTGAACACGGCCAGGCGCGGCGGTGCCGTCCGGCACGATCGCTGCCCGAACGAAGGAGGGCGTGCATTGACTCTACAAGGGAAGGTCGCGGTCGTGACCGGCGGCTCGAGCGGCATCGGCGCCGCCACGGTGCGCCTCTTGGCGGCAGAAGGCGCGAGCGTCGCCATCGGCTATCACAACGGCTTGGAGCGCGCTCAGCGACTCCTTGGCGAGTTGCCGGCGAACGGCCACCGGGTCTTGCCGATGGCGCTTGCGGATTCGGCGAGCGTTCGGCGCGCCGGCGAGGATATTCGGCAGGTCTACGGGCGTGCCGATATCCTGGTCAATTCCGCCGGCTTCACGCGGGCCATCCCGCACGCCGATCTCGACGCGCTCGATGATTCGCTCCTCGATTCCATCCTGATCGCCAATGTGCGCGGACCGTTCGCGATGATCCGCGCGCTGACGCCGCTCTTGAAAGCGAGCGGTGACGGCGTGATCGTGAATGTGTCGTCGATCTCGGGTTTTACCGGCTCCGGTAGCAATATCGGCTATTGTGCCGCGAAGGCGGCCCTCGACACCATGACGCTGTCGCTTGCGCGCGTGCTCGGGCCGGAGATCCGCGTGCTGTGCGTGTCGCCTGCCGCGGTCAATACCGACTTCGTGCCGGGGCGCGATCTTGCCGCCATGCAGAAGGTCGCCGACCGCACCCCGCTTAAGCGCGTGGTCGAGCCGCAGGACGTGGCGCGCACCATTCTCGCTTGCATCACCCACCTGAAGACCACGACCGGCGCAAGGATTCTGTGCGATGGCGGGCGCTCCCTGGTATGATTGGGGACGCGGCGCAAGTCACTCCGGCAGTTGTTGCTCAAAGCATTGGCGGCAGCGTGAAGTTACACTAAAGTGATCTAGTCGTTTGGGAGTCTTGCCGACGCGGCCGCTCGCGCGAGGTGGGAGAGTTCGGTTATGAAGCTCATCATTGCCATCATCAAGCCGTTCCGGCTCGAGGAGGTCCGCGACGCGCTGAACCTAATCGGCGTGCATGGGATGACCATCACCGAGGTCAAAGGCTATGGGCGCCAGAAGGGCCACGTGGAGACCTATCGCGGGGCCGAATATGCGGTGAAATTCCTCCCCAAAATACGCCTCGAGCTGGCGGTGCCCGCCGACCAGGTCGATGCGGCTGTTGCGGCGATCGCCGGCGCTGCCAAGACGGGCGAAATCGGCGATGGCAAGATTTTCCTCACCCCGATCGATCACGTTGTGCGGATTCGCACCGGGGAAACGGACAGTGATGCACTGTAGCGCAAGCGCGGCCTGGGGAATTCCCGTTAACCATCCTAACCACCACCCAATCGTAAATCATCGTCCTGCTCAAATGTTGAGCACTCTGGGTACGGGCTATGCGGCTTGCGGCGGAAACGGTGCGAAAGTCCTTATGCATATAAGAAAACATCGTTCTATTCGCTGCTTATGGACCTTGAACCGAAACTGGCACGGGGTTTGATTATAGGATCTTGGCCCTGTCCCTCGGCATGATCCCGGGCGGCATGGTCGGAGCTGGGATCGCCCGACCCAAAAAGGGAGGATCGGGCCCATGTTGGGGATTAACCGATGAAAATCGTCATGGCGATTATCAAGCCATTCAAGCTCGAAGAGGTGCGCGACGCCCTCACCGCGATCGGCGTGCACGGGATGACCGTCACGGAGGTCAAGGGCTACGGGCGTCAAAAAGGCCACACGGAAATTTACCGAGGAGCCGAATACGCGGTGAGCTTCCTGCCGAAGCTCAAGATCGAGGTGGCGGTCGCCGCCAGCGATGCGGATCGGGTGATCGAGGCGATCACCAACGCGGCCAAAACCGGCCAGATCGGCGACGGCAAGATCTTCGTTCTCAATCTCGATCACGCGGTGCGCATCCGGACCGGCGAATCTGACGCCGCGGCCCTGTGACAGCGCGCCCATTCGTTTTCCCAAGGAGCCAAACCATGACGTTTAGAAGACCATCCCGTGCGGGATTGCTGGCGCTCGCATGCGGGCTTTTCCTGGCCGCGTTCATCAGCATCCTGCTGGTGGATCACTCTTTCGCGCAGACGACGGCGCCGGCTCCAGCCGCCGCGGCGGCTACCCCGCCGGCCTGCGATGCCAAGACCTTGGAAGCATGCACGCCGAATTCCGGCGACACCGCCTGGATGCTGACCTCGGTGGCGCTGGTGCTGATGATGACGATTCCGGGCCTCGGCCTGTTCTACGGCGGCATGGTCCGCAAGAAGAATGTCGGCGATACGGTGATGACAAGCTTTGCCATCACCTGCCTGGTCACGGTGTTGTTTGCCGTCGTGACCTACAGCCTCGCCTTCCGCCCCGGCACCGCCTACATCGGCGGTCTCGATCGCGCCTTCCTGCAGGGTATCCTGAGCGACATCGCGAAGGGGGTCGGCAATCCCAATTCGCTCGCGCCGACGATCCCCGAAACCGTCTATATGTGCTTCCAGATGACCTTCGCGATCATCACGCCGGCGCTCATTGCCGGCGCCTTTGCGGAGCGCATGAAATTCTCGGCGATGCTCTGGTTCATCGGCCTGTGGGCGATCTTCGTCTACGCACCGATCGCGCATTGGGTCTGGGGCCCCGACGGCCTGCTCAGCAACGTCAATGACAACGCCTTATTCAAGGTGCTCGACTTCGCGGGCGGTACCGTCGTGCATATCAATTCCGGCGTCGCCGGCCTGATGTGCGCGTTGATGCTCGGCAAGCGCAAGGACACCGGGCCCGCCCACAATGTCGTGCTCACCTTCATCGGCGCTTCGCTGCTGTGGGTCGGCTGGTTCGGCTTCAACGCCGGCTCCGCCGTCACCGCCGGAATGCAGGCCGGCATGGCCATGACGGTCACGCAGATCGCCACCGCCGTCGCCGCGCTCACCTGGATGTTCGTCGAGTGGTCGCACCGCGGCAAGCCGACCGTCATCGGCATCTGCTCGGGTGCGGTCGCCGGCCTCGTGGCGATCACGCCGGCGTCCGGTTTCGTCGGGCCCGCCGGGTCGATGGCGATCGGCGTTGCGGCCGGTGTGCTCTGTTACCTGGGCGCCACCTGGCTCAAGGCGATGTTCGGCTACGATGATGCCCTCGATGCCTTCGGCGTGCATGGCGTCGGCGGCGCCACCGGCGCGATCCTGACCGGTGTGTTTGCGATCAGCGAATACGGCGGCACTTCGGGCTTGATCGAAGGCAACCCGGGTCAGCTGATCAACCAGATCGAGGGGGTCGTCATCGTCATCGTCTACGATGTGATCGTGACGCTGATCATCCTCAAGCTTGTCGATCTCTTCGTCGGACTGCGCGTCTCCACCGAGGTCGAACGCGACGGTCTCGATATCAATCTGCACGGGGAGATCGTGCAGTAGAGGACGCCATCAGCCGCGGCACCGTTGCGGCAAATGGAAGGCGGTTGGAGCGGAACCCGGCACCGCTCTCTCCGTCGAGAGGCCCCGGTCATCGACCGGGGCCTCACTCAATTGGTGGTGCGGGGCTCGCCGCAATCTCAAAAAATCTTGCCAGGATTGAGCAGGCCCTTTGGGTCGAGCGCCGCCTTGAGCGTGCGCATCATTGCCAGCTCGGTCTCGCTTCGGCTGATCGAAAGCCAGGACTTCTTCTCCAGACCGATACCGTGCTCCGCCGAAACCGATCCGCGGAACGACTTCAACGCGCCATACACCAGCGCTTCGATCTTTGGCCGGGCCGCGCCATAGTGCTGCGGCTTCACTTGGACGACCACATGCAGATTGCCGTCACCGAGATGGCCGAAAACCCAAAACTGATGGTCGCCGATCTCCCTGGGCAGCGCCTCACGCAAATTGCTGACGAAGCGCTCCATCTCGGCCACAGGCAGCGAGACGTCGAACACCACGGGAGCGCCGTCGCGCATGACTTGCGCCACGTCGTCGCGCAGCGACCAGAATGCAGAGCAGTCAGCGTCGGACTGTGATACCGCGGCGTCAACGATCAACCCCTGTTCCATTGCCGATTCCAGCGCCGTGCCGAAACGCTCGGTATCCAGCGCGCGATCGGCGCCAAGGCACTCGATCAGAATGTAGTACGGATATTCCTGCGAAATCGGCGGCCTTCCCTTTGCGGGCGCTGTCGTCACAAGCTGGTAGAACGATCGCCACATCACCTCGAACGCCGAGAGCGTGCCGCCGAGCGAGCGATCCATATGCCTGAGCAGCTTCGCCATCGCCTCGAAGCTTGGCGCTGCAACGAACGCGACGTTGTTGCTGAGCGGTTTCTCGCGTAAGCGCAGCACGAGGCGGGTGATCACGCCGAGCGTGCCCTCGGAGCCGATGAACAGTTGCTTGAGATCGTAGCCCGTGTTGTTCTTGATCAGCGGGCTCATCGACGAAACGACCGAGCCGTCGGCGAGAACGGCTTCCAGGCCAAGCACCATATCGCGCATCATGCCGTAGCGAATGACCCGGTTGCCGCCCGCGTTGGTCGCCGCATTGCCGCCGAGCGTTGCGCTGCCGCGCGCGCCCAGATCCAGCGGGAATGCCAATTGATGCTCCTCGACGGCTTCCTGCAGCGCTTGCAGCACGACGCCCGCTTGCACGGTCGCGGTGCGTTGCTGCGGATCGATGCTTTCGATCACCCGCATGCGCTCGAGCGAGAGGATTATCTCGTCCGGCGCGGCGTCGGCGCCGTGCACCAGCCCGGTCAGGCCGCCCTGCGTCACCACGCGCATTCCATTCGCGTGGCACCAACCCATGACCGCAGAGACCTGTTCGGTGGATTTCGGCCGCACCAGCGCTTGTGCGCTCAATCTGTCGGACCGCAGTATTCCGGCCGAGCGGGTCGATACTTCCGTGGCATCGAGCACGCCGTCGTGTCCGACGATGGCCCTCAGGCATTCGACAACATCCATGGTCAGCCCCGTCAGATCATCAATTCGATCAAGCGCGGTCCCTTGTGCTCCATCGCCGACGCGTATTGCGCGGCAAATTCTTCGACGGTGGTTGCGCGGCTCGCCTCCACGCCGAGACCGTTGGCGATCTGTACCCAATTCATTTCCGGATGGCGCAGGTCGAGCATCGATAGGGCTTTGCCCCCGACCGAGCCGAGGCCGACGCGCTGCAGCTCGATATTAAGGATTGCGTAGGACCGATTGGCGTAGATGACCGTCGTCACATCCAGTTTTTCCCGCGCCATCGTCCACAGCGCCTGTAGCGTATAGGTGGCGCCGCCGTCGCCATGCGGGCAGACCACCTTGCGATCCGGTGCGGCCAGCGCCGCGCCAACGGCGAGCGGCAAGCCCTGGCCGATCGAGCCGCCGGCAAGCGGCAGATGCGTATGCGGGCGGGCGCGGGCGAGCAGCATCAGCAACGGCAGCCCCGACGTTGCGGATTCGTCCGCATAGATGGCATTGTCCGGCGTCATCCGGGTGATGATTGCAGCGGCGGTGATGGCGTTCAGCGCCCCGGTCGGGGAAGCCGGCAGTTGCAGCGGCACACGCCCCTGCGCCGCGGGCGGCGCCCCAATGGCGTCGGCCAGATTCTGCAGCGCTTTGACCCCGTCTTCGTGCGGATGCGCGAGATGAGCGAACGCGCATGTTTGCGGTGCGCACCAACTCGGCTTGCCCGGATAGGCGAAGAACGACACCGGCGGCTTGCTGCCGACCAGAACGACCTGCTCCATGCTGGCCAAAATCGCGACGATCTGCTCGGCGAAATAGGGAAGCCGCTCCACCGGCACCCGGCCGGCCCCGAGCTCGCTGTGTGGCGCGAACGTATCGCACAGCAGCCGCGCGCCGGTCTTCGCGGCGATCCGCCCGGCCGCCTTCAGCCCGTCGCCGATCAATGCCGCGCCGCGGAGCAGGAATGCCGTGCGTTTGCCGTTCGACAGCAGTCTTGCGACCGCCTCGATCGTATCGGCGGCGACCGCAGCCGGTCCGATGTCGGGCAAAGGTCGCGCAGCATGCTCGGCTTGGTTCCACGCGGTGTCGGCGGGCAGGATCAGTGTGGCGATCCCGCCGGGGGCGGCGCGGGCCGCCTGGACCGCGCGAGCGGCGTCGCTCGCCACCTCATTGGCTGCCTTGGATTGATGAAACCACGACGACACCGGCCGGGCAAAGCCGGCCACATCGGACGTCAGAGGCGCGTCGTACTGCAAATGATACGTCGCGTGATCGCCCACCACATTGACGATCGGACTTCCCGCCCGCCGCGCGTTGTGGAGGTTGGCGAGGCCGTTGGCGAGCCCAGGCCCCAGGTGGAGCAGGGTCGCTGCGGGCTTGCCCGCCATACGGCCATAGCCATCGGCGGCGCCGGTCGCTACCCCTTCGAACAGGCACAGAACCGGGCGGACGCCTGTGATGGAATCGAGCGCGGCGACGAAATGCAGTTCCGATGTGCCCGGATTGGCAAAGCATATTTCTACGCCGCAATTGACCAGCGTCTGCGCCAGTGACTGCGCGCCATTCATTTCCCCGATCATGGCTCTACGTCCCCGCTGTTTTCGGTGGTGACACGGGATCGAGCACAAAAGTCGCGGGCGCGCCATCGATGAATCAGATCGGACTTGACCGTCGTCTAGCGGATATAGGTCCATGCTGCCGGCGTTTTCCGATGCCGGGCGGCCGGATCTTGCGCTTGCGCAGGTGGGCCGCTGCTCTATAAGCCGCCCGGCCCCGGTCCTTAGTCCTTGCTAAATCGCGATGGTTAATCGGGTCTTAACCTCGCCGCACCTATGGTGTCGAACCCGATGCAGCGGGGCGGCGGCACCGCCTTTGAAGATGTTCATGATCGCAGCCGAACGCGAGTCTTCCTTTATGGCGGCGCGGGTCGTCGATACGCGCTCGCCGTTTGCGCGCCTCACCGAGCTGTTGGGGGATAGCAAGCCGGGTATGCCGCCGATCAGTCTGGCGGTCGGCGAGCCGCAGCATCCGATTCCTCCCTTCGTCGGGCCGGTCCTCGCCGCGCACCTGAACGAGTTCGGCCGCTACCCGATCAATAAAGGCATCGCGGAGTTTCGCCAGGCTGTCGCAGGTTGGCTCGGCCGCCGCTTCGATCTGCCGCGCCCAGTCGATCCGGAAACCGAGGTGCTGGTCCTCAACGGCACCCGCGAAGGGCTATTCCTTGCAGCGCTTGCGGCGAAGCGGTTCGTCGGCCAGCGGCCGAGCCACCCGGCCATCCTGTTGCCCAATCCGTTCTATGCGGCCTATTCGGCGGGCGCGACGGCGGCCGGTTGCGAGACGGTCTATCTCGACGCCACGCCCGCGACCGGATTTCTTCCCGACCTCGATGCGCTGACGCCCGACCTCCTTGCCCGGACGGTCGCGTTCTATCTCGCTTCCCCCGCCAATCCGCAGGGTGCGGTGGCGAGCAAGACCTACTTGGCGCGACTGGCCGGGTTGGCGCAGCGTCACGGATTTCTGGTCTTCGCCGATGAATGCTATTGCGAGATCTATGGCTCTGGCGGCGAGCCTCCGTGCGGCATGCTGGAAGCGGCCGGCCCGGACTTCGCCAACGTGCTGGTGTTCCACTCGCTCTCCAAGCGCTCGAATTTGCCGGGGCTGCGGGTCGGCTTCGTCGCCGGTGATCGGCATTTCCTCGGCCGCTTCCTCGAGCTGCGCAATGTCGCCGCGCCGCAAGTGCCGATGCCGGCGCAGCGTGTCGCGGTCGCGGCGTACGCGGACGAGGCGCATGTGGAAGAGAATCGCAAGCTTTATACGGCCAAATTCGACCTCGCCGATCAGATCATCGGTGACCGCTACGGGTACCGGCGACCGGCCGGAGGGTTTTTTCTCTGGCTTGACGTCTCGGCCCAAGGCGGAGATGAGCAGGTCACGATGAAGCTTTGGCGTGAGGCAGGGATCAGGGTCGTCCCGGGGCGCTATCTTGCGCGCGACCAGGCCGACGGCAGTAATCCGGGCGCCGGCTATATCCGCCTCGCCTTGGTGCAGGACTATGACACGACGGCCCAGGCGCTCCACCGCCTGGTCGCTGCGCTCGGCTAGCGCATGTTCCGGCGAAGTGGATACCGGTTTGCCGTGAAGAACATGCGCCAACGATAGAGGAGAGCATTTTCCGACCATGCCCGCGTTCGGCCGCAGCCTTGACGCCCTCACCATGTTGTCAGATCAGCTCCAGGAAGCGATCCGGCGGCGGCTGCGTGAGTGCGCCGGCTTGAGCCTCATCGCGCTGGCGTTCGGTGCGGCGCTGATGTTGGCGACCTGGTCGGTCAAGGACCCGAGCCTCAGTCACGCGACGGCTTCCCACCCGCGTAATTTCCTGGGGATGCCGGGCGCCATCGTTGCCGACCTGCTGATGCAGCTCATCGGCGTCGCCGCCGTCGCCGTGTTTCTGCCGCTGGCGATGTGGGGTTGGCGGCTGATCGGCCATCGGCCGATCGGTCGGGAGGGGTTGCGCGCAGGAGCGTGGTTCCTCGGCGTCTTGCTGGCGGCGGCCTTTGCCTCGTGCCTGCCGCGCACCGCCGCTTGGCCGCTGCCGACCGGGCTCGGCGGCGTCGTCGGCGATGCCCTGCTACGGCTGCCGGCGGCCTTTGCGGGGCGGCTCTCCGGTTGGCCGCTCCTGATCGTGGCGCTCGTCACCGGCGCTGCCGCGGCGCTCCTTCTTGCGATCGGCAGCGGGGTGGGTTGGCAGGGGGCGGCGGCGCCCGTGCCGCGCCGCCGGCCGGCGCGCGAAGAGGACGAGGATCTCGACGAAGCCGACCAGGGGTCAATCTCGCTCGGCCGCATCACGCATGCCTTGCTGAGCCTGAAATCGCGCATTGCTCGGCTTTTGCACGGCACTATGTCGGTCGCCCACTCCCGCCGGCGTGAGCGCGCCGTGGCGGCGGAACGGCTGGAGCCCCGATTCGACGGCGAAGCCGACGAAGCGGCCGAGCCCGACGAGGAGGAACAGGAGGAGGAAGACGGCGCAGAGGAGGCCGAGGAGGAAGAGACAGATGAGCCTGCGACCGCGGCGCGTAAGCCGGCAGCGCGCCTGCGCGTGGCTCCGCGCAAGGATGGCTATGTGCTGCCACCCCTCACGCTGCTGGCCCTCCCGAAGGCCTCCGAGCGCTCGACCGTGAGCACCGAGGCCATCCAACAGAATGGTGCGGCGCTCGAAGGCGTGCTCTCGGACTTCGGTGTGCGCGGTGAGATCATCAACGCTCGTCCGGGACCGGTCGTGACCCTCTACGAGCTTGAGCCGGCGCCGGGGATCAAATCGTCGCGGGTCATTGGTCTAGCGGATGACATCGCCCGCTCGATGAGCGCGCTTTCGGCGCGCGTCGCCGTCGTTTCGGGACGTAATGCGATCGGCATCGAGCTGCCCAATCCGACTCGCGAGAAGGTCTATTTCCGCGAGCTGCTGTCCGACAAGAACTACACGGACAGCACCGCCAAGCTACCGCTTTGTCTCGGCAAGACCATCGGTGGTGAATCGGTGATCGTCGATCTCGCGCGCATGCCGCATTTGCTGATCGCCGGCACCACCGGCTCCGGCAAGTCCGTGGCGATCAACACCATGATCCTCAGTCTGGTCTATCGGCTGCGGCCTGAGCAGTGCCGGCTGATCATGGTCGACCCGAAGATGCTTGAGCTGTCGGTGTATGACGGCATTCCCCACCTGCTGACGCCAGTGGTCACCGATCCCAAGAAAGCAGTGGTGGCGCTTAAATGGGCGGTGCGAGAGATGGAGGAGCGCTACAAGAAGATGTCCAAGCTCGGCGTGCGCAATATCGACGGCTACAACACGCGCGTCGCCGAAGCCAAGGCCAAGGGCGAGCAGCTCACACGCACCGTGCACACGGGCTACGACCGCGAGTCCGGAGAAGCGATCTATGAGGAGGAGCAGCTCGATCTCGAGCCGTTGCCCTTCACGGTCGTTATCGTCGACGAGATGGCGGATCTGATGATGGTCGCCGGTAAGGATATCGAAGGCGCCATCCAGCGGCTGGCGCAGATGGCACGCGCCGCCGGCATCCACTGCATCCTGGCGACGCAGCGCCCCTCGGTCGACGTCATCACCGGCACCATCAAGGCGAATTTCCCGACCCGCATTTCCTTCCAGGTCACCTCGAAGATCGACAGCCGCACCATTCTGGGTGAGCAGGGCGCCGAGCAGCTGCTTGGGCAAGGCGACATGCTCTATATGGCAGGCGGCGGGCGCATCAGTCGCGTGCACGGCCCGTTCGTGTCCGACGAGGAAGTCGAAAAGATCGTGCGGCATCTCAAGGCCCAGGGGGTACCGCAGTATCTCGAGGCGGTGACCGCCGACGTCGAGGTCGAGGAGGATGACGGGGCGGTATTCGACGCGACCGCCATGGGGGGCGAGGGGGGCGCCGGCAAGGATCTCTACCAGCAGGCCGTGGAGGTCGTGACGCGCGACCGCAAGGCTTCCACCAGTTATATCCAAAGGCGGCTGCAAATTGGGTACAACCGCGCCGCCTCGTTAATGGAGAGAATGGAGAAAGAGGGTATTGTCGGCCAGGCCAATCACGCCGGAAAACGCGAGATTCTGGTTGGCGAGGAAAACGACGAGCCTTATTGAGAAACATGGGTCGGATCGCTGGTGGGCCGTGAAATAGCCACAGCAATGTCCGATTGGTCTGACTTGCCATAGCACGGGTGCCAGGGCTCGCTGCTATCGAGTTGGGGACGCTAAGCGGAGAACGACATGACGAGAACGGTCCCGGCGGCCTTGCTCGGATCTTTTCTGTTGGGATTGATTTGTTCCCCGACGCTCCTGTCGGCGCAGACCCCAACAGTGCCGGTGCCGACGCCTGCACCGCCGCAACGCAGCGGGACAGCCGCCCCCGCCAAGCCCACGGCCGCGAAGAGCACCACCGATCAATCACCCTCGAGCGCGATTCCGCGGCCGCCCAACCCGGTCGGGACGCCGAGCAAGCCCTCCGGCCCGGCCGCGACGGCCGCAAAGCCACCGGGGGCGGACGCGACAACAGACAAGCTCCCCGCGCCGAACATTGAAACGACCAACACGCTGAACGCCGATCAACGCGCCCTGCTCGACCGGATCAGTAATTATCTGTCGAGCGTGCATACCATGGTGGGCAAGTTCGTTCAGGTCGGGCCCGATGGCGGCAAGACCACGGGCGACTTCTTCCTGCAGAAGCCAGGCAAGGTACGGTTTCAATACGATCCGCCGGCCCCGACCGAGATCGTTGCCGACGGTCAATCGGTTGCCGTGCGTGATCGCAATCTCAACACCCAGGACGTCTATGAATTGTCGCAAACGCCGCTGCGTTTCCTGCTGGCCGACCATATCGATATTATCAACGACACCAATCTGGTCGCCATGACTCCCGACGATAACTTCGTCTCGGTGGTGATCGAGGAGCGTAACCTTGTCGCCGGCACCTACCGCCTGATGGTGATGTTCGGAGCCAAGGACTTGCAGCTCAAGCAGTGGACCATCACCGACCCACAAGGCTACGACACCACGGTTGCGATCTACAATCTCGACACCGCCAAGCGGCCCGATCCGGACTTGTTCAGGATCACCTACGAACGCGCCGATCACACTATCCAGTAAGGACGTTTGCTGTGCTGTTGCGTATGGTTTGGTGGTGCTCGAGCGAAGCTCGATGCTCTCCGCGCCCGCAAGAGTCTTCAGCCGATCAGGCTCGGCTGGACGCAGTATCATGCGCCGTTTTTTGCGGGCGCTCACGGAGAACGACATGACTAAAACGGCGTCGCTGGCCTTTCTTGGATCTGCGCTGCTCGGGCTGATGGGCTCGCTAACGTTCGCCGAGGCCGATCCGGCACCATCCCCGCCGTTGACATCGGTTCCGCTGCCGAAGCCAGCGCCGGCGCAACGAAGCGGCGCGACGCCGTCCACGAAGCCGGTGCCACCGCCAAAGACCGCCGTTGATCAGTCGGCATCGGACATCCTGCGACCGCCTGCCGCGATCGGCGGCACGGCGAATGCTCCCGCTCCGAACGGAGCCGCGCCCACTCCTGCCGGTCCGATTGCTGCGCGCGCAAAACCCTCAAGCCCGGCCGGGGCGGCTGCCAAGCCTGCCGCCGCGGCGAGTACGCTCGAAAAGCCTCCGGCCACGACCGGAGCAATCGAGAAGCCGCCCGCGCCCAGCGGCGAGACGACCAACACCCTCACTGCCGATCAGCATGCTTTGTTGGATCGCATCAGCCTCTACCTGTCGAATGTCCGCACCCTGGTGGGCAAGTTCGATCAGGTCGGGCCCGACGGAAATAAGACCACCGGTGAGTTCTATCTGCAGAAGCCCGGTCAGGTGCGGTTCAAATACGATCCGCCGACCCAAACCGACGTCGTCGCCAACGGTGAGTATGTTCAGGTTCGCGATCGCGAAGCGCCAAGTCTTTACAAGGTGTCGGACACGCCCTTGCGCTTCCTGCTCGCTGACCGCATCGATCTCATCCGCGACACCAATCTGGTCGGTTTCTCCACCGACAAGGAATTCCTCACGGTGGTGATCGAGGAGCATTCCATCATCGCCGGCACCCACCGGCTGACTTTGCTGTTCGGGGTCAAGGATCTGCAGCTCAGGCAGTGGACCGTCACCGATCCGCAGGGCTACGACACCACCGTTGCGCTCCACAATCTCGACTCGAACAAGCGGCCGGATCCGGATCTGTTCAAGATCAACTAAGAGCCTTCGGGACGTCGCCTATCGTTCGCATGCGCCTCACCGTCACGACATGGAACATCAACTCGGTGCGGCTGCGCATCGATCTTGTCGCCAGGTTCATCAAAGCGGTGCGGCCGGATGTCCTGTGCCTGCAGGAGACCAAGTGCCCGGATGAGAAATTTCCGCTCAAGCGGTTCAAGCGCCTCGGCTACACCAATGTCGCGATGAACGGACAGAAAGGTTATCACGGTGTGGTGGTGCTTTCGCGGCTGCCGTTCGAGGCATTCGATATTCAGGTCTTCTGTCAGAAATCCGATTGCCGCCATATCTCGGTTGTGCTCGGCGCGCGAGCCGGCCTTCGCGAACCGATCACGCTCCACAATTTTTATGTGCCGGCCGGCGGCGACGTGCCGGATCCGCGGGTCAATGTGAAATTCGCTCATAAGCTGGCCTTCCTCGACGAGATGCGCGACCTCGCTCAATTGCGGCCGAACGGCTCCGATCGCGCGATCCTGGTCGGCGATCTCAACGTCGCCCCGCTCGAATGCGACGTCTGGAGCCACAAGCAAATGATCAAGGTCGTCTCGCATACGCCGATCGAATGCGAGAAGCTCGCGGCGGTGCAGCGGTCGGGCGGTTGGGTGGATGCAATGCGCGCCGTCGTGCCGGAGCCGGCCAAGCTCTACACGTGGTGGAGCTATCGTTCGCCGGATTGGCAAACCGTCGACAAGGGCCGGCGCCTCGATCACATCTGGGTCGCCCCTGCGCTCGCTGACCGGCTGTCCGGCATCCGCGTGTCAAAGGAATCACGCGGGTGGACAAGGCCGTCCGACCATGTGCCGGTGACGGCGACGATCGAGGCGTAGCTTTCAGGATGTCGTTGCGCGGGCGCTACGCGCCTCGCAACGACGGCGGCGGCTTACCCCAAAATGTTCGAGGGGCCGAGGGTGGTGCGCAGGTTGGCCATCTCGCGGGTCATCTGGTCGGTTCGTTGCGCGACGGAGTCACGCAATTTGCGGGCGGCATCGGGGTAACTGTCGAGGACTTTGTAAAACAGCTTGCGCGTGATGCGGATCAGCGATGATTGCGTCAGCGCCGTGGCCGTAGCAGGCCGTATGGTTTCGCTCAGCAGCGCGAACTCGCCGAGCAATGTTCCGGATCCGACCCTAATGGCTTTGCTGCGATCGGCGTTCAGCGGCGTGAGGCTGAACGAGCCTTGTTGAATCATATAGCCCGCATCAGCCGGCTCGCCAGCGTGGAACAGCACCTCGCGTTCTTCGATCACCCGGTTTTCCGCTCCGATCGCGAGGATGCGCAGCGCGTCATCGCCGAGGAGCCGCAGCGTCGGAATTCGTTGCAGCAACGCGATATCGTTGTCGAGGCTCATGCGGACGGCTCACGGCACGAGCTTGTAGCCGCCGGCCTCGGTCACCAGAATTGCCGGACTCGCCGCGTCCTTTTCGACCTTCTGGCGCAGCCGGTAGATGTGGGTTTCGAGGGTGTGAGTGGTGACGCCGGAATTGTAGCCCCACACTTCTTGCAGCAATGTCTCGCGCGAGACCGGCCGCTGTCCGGCCCGATAAAGATAGCGTAAAATTGCGGTTTCCTTTTCGGTGAGACGGACCTTGTTGCCCTTGGGGCTCAGCAGCAGCTTCGAGCTTGGCCGGAACGTATACGGCCCGATAGTGAAGACTGCGTCCTCGCTCGCCTCGTGCTGGCGCAGCTGCGCCCGAATACGCGCAAGCAGCACGGCGAAACGGAACGGCTTGGTGACGTAATCGTTGGCGCCCGACTCGAGTCCTAAGATCGTGTCGGAATCGGTGTCGTGCCCGGTCAGCATGATGATCGGCGCCTTGAAGCCGTTCTTGCGCAGAATGCGGACGGCTTCGCGCCCATCTACATCCGGCAGACCGACGTCCATGATGACGAGATCGATTTGCCCGGCCTTGGCGGCTTGCACGCCTTTGCTGCCGTTCTCGACGGCGACGGCCTCGAACTCCTCGTGCAGCGCCAACTGCTCCACGAGCGCGTCACGCAGCTCCGCATCGTCGTCGACGATCAGAATCTTACGGGCATTGGCCATAGAACCGGCCCGCACCGGGCCCCTCATGCAGACGATCTGCGCGAAGTAGAGCATTCGGAGACAAAAGAGCAAGCATGAGTTGGTGCCGTGCGCATTTTCCGAAAGGAGGCTCGCCTCGGGACTGTTGACGCAAGTCGGATGTTTCCGACTTGCGAATAAACAGAGAACTCGGGAACATCCACGCTCCCGAGGTACACGCCAGCCTTCCGCCAGAAAATGCGACGAATACAGAAATCGAGCGCGCCCCCTAATTCAACCTAATCTAAAAGCGGTTTAAGTGCCAGAGTCGAAATGTCGTCGACGGGTCGAGGGAACTCCGGATGCGCAGAACCACATTGGCCAACCTTTACGTGCGGCGCCGGCCCGGGCTGCGCGCCGCCGGTCTCTTGGGAGCGAGCGGATTATGGATTCCGGTTGCGCTTGGACGCGGCGGTATTCTCGCCAACAAGCGCGAAGGTGACGGCGGCACGCCGCGCGGCCGCTTTCGGTTGCTTCGCGTCTGGTGGCGGGCGGATCGTTCGCCGCGTCCTTCGACTCGGTTGCCGGTGCGGCGGATCACTAGGGACGACGCTTGGTGCGAGGATCCCCGCGACCGGCACTACAATCGGCCGGTGAAGCTCGATACTGCCCCAAGCGGCGACGGTCTGTGGCGCGGCGATCATCTCTACGATTTCGTCATTGAGCTCGACCACAACACACGGCCCCGCATCGCCGGCCGCGGCAGCGCGGTGTTTGTGCATGTGGCGCGCCCAGGCTTGAGGCCCACGGCCGGATGCGTGGCACTTCCGGCGCCCCGCTTGCGCGGACTATTGCGGCGGCTCGGGCCCCGTACGCGGATGGTGATTAAATAGGGGCGCGCTCGCCGAAAATGGCGGTCCCGACCCGCACATGGGTGGCGCCGAAGGCAATCGCGATGGGAAAGTCGGCGCTCATGCCCATCGATAGAAATTCTAGCCCATTTCGGTGCGCGATCTTGGCGGTCAAGGCAAAATGCGGCGCCGGCCCTTCGGTCTGTGGGGGGATGCACATGAGACCTTCGATCCGCAGTCCATAGGTTTCGTGGCAATTGCGCAGGAAGGCATCGGTATCTTCGGGGAGCACGCCCGACTTTTGCGGCTCGCCACCGGTATTAACCTCGACAAACAGGATCGGCCGGCGTTTTTGCTTGCCGATCTCCTTGGCGAGTGCCGCGCACAGGTTTGGCCGGTCGACCGAGTGGATGGCGTCGAACAGGGCGATCGCTTCCCTGGCCTTGTTCGACTGCAGGGTTCCAATCAAATGCAAGGCCAGGTCGGGGTGCCGCTCCTTCAGCGGTGGCCACTTCGCCTTCGCTTCTTGCACGCGATTTTCCCCAAACACGCGCTGGCCGGCGTCGATGACCGGCACGATGGCATCGGCCGCGAACGTCTTCGACACCGCGATCAGGGTCACCGAGGCCGGATTTCGGCCGTTCTCGCGGCAAGCCTGCTCGATCCGCCGCTTGACCTCGTGCAAGCCCGAAACGGGGGCCACCGTCACCCCCGCGCCAAGTCGCCGAGCAGACTTGCGGCAACGGAAAGCTTGGAGAGCGTGAGGCCGGAGCCGACGATCTCGTGCACGGCGCCGCGCGTGCGGTCGACATCGCCCCTGCGCGCTTGCGTCCAAGCCTCCACGGCCGCGGTTCCGGCGCCACCATTGTGCAGCATCATGGCGGTGAGCCGCCGCTCCGCATCACCGATCGAATCGAGGGCGCGGTCGAGCGCCAACCGATCGAAGTAATCGGTGACGGTGATTCGCCGCGCCGCCTGGGCCATCTGGTCGAGCCGGAAAAACGCTTCGGTAGCGAAGTAGGTCGCGCTTACGTCCGCAATCTTGCGGCCGGTCCGCTCGGCGACGAGGACGATGTCCGGTGCGGTCGTGAGCACCGGCAGGCTGGCCATGCGTCGGGCAAGCGGTTCCGGCACGCTCGCCGCCACAAGCTCGGCTTGCCGTGCGCGGGGAGCTTGACCCTTGTCCAGCTCCTCGATTGTCGCCGCCACCTCGGCAATTCCGGCCTGATATTTTTGCACCACCGAGGCGAGCCCGGCCGACAAATCCACGTAACGCAGAAACCAAACCAGCCGGTCCAGCAGCAGATCCTGCACCGCCCGGTAAAGATCGATCTGCATCTGGCCCGGAATCTTGTTGTCGAGCCCATCAATCTCGGTGTTGAGCGCGGTCATTCCATAGCTGTCGCGCACCGCCGCAAAGGCCGTCGCGATGCGGTCGGCCGCGGCACCGGTCTGGTCGGCGATCCGCACCACGAGCGACGGCCCGCCGCGGTTGATCATGGAATTTGCGAGCTGGGTCGCGATGATCTCGCGGCGCAGGCGATGCTTCTTCAGCGCATCGGGAAAGCGCTTGCCGAGCGCGCCGGGAAAATAACGCTCGAGCTCGCGGCCGAGATACGGGTCGTCGGGGACCGAGGAGGAGAGCAACTCGCTGTAAAGCGAGAGCTTGGCATAGGCGAGCATCACTGCGAGCTCGGGCCGGGTCAGACCGCGCCCGCGTTTTTTGCGCTCGCCGAGCTCCATGTCGTCGGGTAGAAACTCGACCTCACGGTCGAGCTCGCCGCGCGCTTCCAGGACATGCATCAAGCGCTGCTGGAAGCCGAGATCCTCGAGCCCGCGCTGATCGGCGAGCGAGATCGCGAGCGGTTGCTGATAGTTGTTGCGCAACACCAGCGCGGCCACGTCTTCGCTCATGTCCTGCAGGAGCGCGTTGCGGTCTTGGACGGTCAGCTCTCGTTCGCGCATCGGCAGGCTCAGCGCGATCTTGATGTTGACCTCGATGTCGGAGGTGTTGACGCCGGCCGAATTGTCGATCGCGTCGCTGTTGAGCCTGACGCCGCGCATTGAGGCCTCCACCCGCCCGCGCTGGGTGACACCGAGATTGGCGCCCTCGCCGATGACCTTGCACCGCAACTCGGCGGCAGCAACACGGACTGTGTCATTGGCCCGGTCCCCGACCGCGTCATCCGTCTCGTTTTCCGCCCGGATATAGGTGCCGATTCCGCCAAACCAGAGGAGATCGACCGGTGAGCGCAGAATGGCGCGGATCACTTCCTGCGGACTGGCGGATGACGTCGGCAGGCCGAGGAGTTGTTGTGCCTCGGGCGCGAGCTTGATCTCCTTGGCATTGCGTGAGAACACGCCGCCGCCCTTCGAGATCAGCGTCTTGTCGAAATCCTGCCACGACGAGCGCGGCAGGTCGAACAAACGACGGCGTTCGGACAAGGTTTTCTCCGGGGCGGGGCTCGGATCGAGGAAAATGTCGCGATGGTCGAAGGCGGCAACCAGCCGGATCGTGCGCTCGCGCAGCATGCCGTTGCCGAATACGTCGCCCGACATGTCACCGATCCCCGCGACCGTGAACGGTGCCGCGGTGATGTCGACATCGATCTCGCGGAAGTGACGTTTCACTGCCTCCCAGGCGCCGCGCGCCGTGATTCCCATCTTCTTGTGGTCGTAGCCGGCCGAGCCCCCGGAGGCGAAGGCGTCGCCGAGCCAAAAACCGTGCGCATCGGAGATGGCGTTGGCGGTGTCGGAGAAGGTTGCGGTTCCCTTGTCGGCGGCAACCACCAGATACGGATCATCGCCGTCGTGACGCACCACGTCGGTGGGCGCGACGATGTCCTGCAGGCCAAGATTGTCGGTTATATCGAGCAACGTCGAGATGAAAATCTTGTAGGTGGCGATGCCTTCCGCCTGCACGGCCTCGCGCGGTCCGCCGACCGGTGGCTGTTTGGGCACGAAACCGCCCTTGGCGCCGACGGGCACGATCACGGCGTTCTTGACCTGTTGCGCCTTCACGAGCCCGAGGATCTCGGTACGAAAATCCTGTGGCCGGTCGGACCAACGAATACCGCCGCGCGCGACCTTGCCGAAGCGAAGATGCACGCCTTCGACGCGCGGCGAATAGACGAAGATCTCGTAAAGCGGTCGCGGTCGCGGGCACGCGTCGATGTCGCGGCTCGCGAACTTGATGGCGATCACAGGCTTTGGCTGGCCGTCGGTATCGAGCTGGAAGAAATTAGTGCGCACCGCGGCGCGTACCGCGTTGACGAAATGGCGGATAATGCGGTCCTCATCAAGGCTGTCGACCGATTGCAAGGCCTCCTCGATCGCCGCGTGGATCTCGACCTGGCGCAAGGCGCGTTGTTCCGGCTCGATGCGCGGATCGAAGCGGGCGTGAAACAGCGCAACGATGTCGGCGGCAATCGCTGCGTGCTTGCGCAGCGTCGTCCACATGTAATCCTGCGAGAAGGCGACCCGGATCTGCCTGAGAAAGCGGGACAAAGTTCGGATCAGCGCCACGTCGCGCCACATCAGGCCGGCTTTGAGGACGAGGGCGTTATAGCCGTCGTTCTCCGCGACGCCGCGCATTACCATCAGGAAGCACGCTTCGAGCCGCTGCTTTTGGGCGTCGATGTCGAGCCCGGCACCGTCGGTGGTCTCGAGCGCGATGTCGTGCAGCCAAGCGCCGACGCCGCCGTCCTTCTCGATCGGAACCGAGTAGGTCTGCTCGTCCACGACGCGGAAACCCATATTCTCCAGCACCGGCACGCGTTCGGAGAGCGGTATCGGGCGCTGATAACTCCAGACCTTCAGACGGACGCCTGGGCCCGCGGCAGTACGGTGGAAGTCGACGCTCAACGGCCGCGCCGACGAAAGGCCTTCGATGATGCGGATGTCTTCGACCGCTTCGACCGGCGCGTAGGCGTCTTGATAGCCGGGTGAGAGCACGGTGCGATAGCGTTCGACCAATGTTCTGGCAGTGATCGGATCGTGCTTGCGCGCGAGCGCATTGGCGAGTTCATCCATCCAGGTGCGCACGATCGCGCCGACGGCCTGCTCGAGCGTGGAGCGGTCGAGGTCCGGCGCCTCCTCGCGCGAGCGGCCGATGATGAAATGGACACGGACCAGCGGCCCCTCCGGGAAGAACGGATGGTAGGAGGTGACGTAGCCCTTGAAGGCTTGCGCCAGGTACTCGCCGATCGCACCACGGGTCGTGCTGCTGAAGCGCTCGCGCGGCACGTAGACGAGCACTGACACGAAGCGGTCGAAGCGGTCGCGGCGGGCCAGCACGCGCACCCGCGGCCGCTCGTCGAGCGCCAGGATCGCCAACGCGAAATTGTAAAGCGTGTCCTCGTCGACGTGGAACAGCTCGTCGCGCGGATAATTCTCCAGCACGTTGACCAGCGCTTTGCCGGAATGGCTGGACGGATCAAAGCCGGCGCGGGAGAGAACGGTGTCCACCTTGCGCCGCAGATAAGGGATGCTGGCGACCGAGCGCGTATAGGCGGTCGAGGTGAAGAGCCCGGCGATACGGAACTCGCCGGCGAGCGAGCCGCCCACGTTGAAACGCTTCACGCCGATCGAATCGAGATAGGCGCGGCGGTGCACGCGCGAGCGGATATTGGCCTTGGTGACGATGAGCGGCTTCGGCTCGTTGAGGAATTCACGGATTTCGGGCGAGGTGGCGGCGGGCTGTTCGCTGCGCCGCAGCAGACGCAGGTCGCGCCGGCGCAAGATTCCGAGCCCGCTTTCGGCAACCGGCTCGACGTTCAATTGCGCATCGGCGACGTAGTTGCGCACGCCGAGCAGCACGAAGTTGTTGTCCATCAACCATTCGAGGAACGCGATCGCTTCGGCGACGGAATCGCGCGGTAACGGCGGCGGATTGATCTTGAGATCGTCGATGACCTCCTTCACCCGGACGAGCATGGGGCGCCAATCCTGGACACAGATGCGAACGTCGGCGAGCACTTGCTCGAGCGCCTGAACGATCTCGGTGCGCCGGACATCGTCGGCGATCGACGCCACATGGATGTGAATGAAGCTTTCCCGCACGGCTGTGCCGGCGGCTGGTCGGTCGCCGAGAAATGAGCGCAGTCGACCGTCCGCATCGCGTTCGACCGAGAAGAGCGGGTGCACGACGAAGCGCACCTCGATTCCCTGCTCGTTCAACTCGGCGAGGACCGAATCGACAAGGAACGGCATGTTGTCGTTGACGATCTCGAGAATCGATTGCCCTTCCAGGCCGTCCTCGCCGCTGCGCGGAGGCGTCAGGCTGATTTTTGGGGTTCCGACCTTGCGGGTCGCAAGGAAATCCCATGCCGTCCGGGTGATGTCGGCAATCGCGTTTGGGCGGTAGCGGGTCAGGTCCTCGGCAACGGCGCGGCCCAAGAATTGCCCCATGAAATCCTGGGGCACCGGGCTGTTGGGACCGCCAAGCAAGGTCGCAGCCTGTTCGACCAATCGATATACGGTACGCTCTTGGTCGGTGCTGAGAAATTCCGCGACGCCCATATGGACTCCTCCCGGTCGGAATCAGCGATGGAGGCGCAGGTTCATGGCTTCCCCGTCGAATGGCAAGCGCATTTCCTCGCACTAAAGGAGCATGTAAGCTCGACCCTGCACAAACAGCGTGAGAAATTAATGACCAAGACACGCAAAAAGTCGCAAGAGTCAAAGGCGAAAGCCGCTGACCCGCGCAAAGCCGAAATAGCCCCAGGCCCGCGATCCTTACCGGCGCGAGCCGCGTCGGCTTCCGTTGCCGCTCCGCGTCAGGATGCGGTCGCCCGCCAGGCGGACGACGATCCGGTCATTGCCTTGGCGCTGCCGGGAGCCGAGCTCAGCCCGGCGATGGCGGCCTATTTCAACAAATGCGAGGAAAAGCTCGGCTTCGTGCCCAATGTGCTCAAGGCCTATGCGTTTGACATGGCGAAGCTCCAAGCCTTTGTCGGCATGTACAACGATTTGATGCTCGCGCCCTCCGGCCTGAGCAAGCTCGAGCGGGAGATGATCGCAGTTGCCGTGTCGGCGCAGAACCGCTGCTATTATTGTCTCGTGGCGCACGGGGCCGCCGTCCGCCAGCTCTCCGGCGATCCCATCCAGGGTGAATGGATGGTGACGAATTACCGCGCTGGGCGCTTGAGCAAACGGCACCGGGCCATGCTCGACTTCGCCGTGCAACTCACCGCGGAGCCGTGGACCGTCGAGGACGCCGATCGCGAAGCCTTGCGCCGCGTCGGTTTCTCCGACCGCGATATCTGGGATATTGCGGCAGTCGCGGCGTTCTTCAACATGACCAACCGCCTCGCCTCGGCAACCGACATGCGGCCGAACGAGGTGTATCACCGGCAGGCGAGGTAGGTGAGTCCTGCTTCGCGACGAACATCGGGCTCGTCCCGACCTTTGTCCATTTGGTGATTTCCCTTTGAGTGTCGTCTCGAAGCTGTTTGTCCGGTCGGAACGGATTGATTGGCTTTGCCGGCGCCGCATCGCTGGTGTTTGGATATTGCACGCGCGTCGATGCTACAAAGCCGCATGCCGCCGCTGAGCCGCATTTTTCGCATTGCCTTCCTGGCGCTCGCTCTCGCGGCGCTGGTGTTGCCGCATGTCGAGGTGCTGTCCGGCGGCCGCGGGGCTGCTGCGGTCGCGCCGGCGCAACGCGTCACCGCGCCGCACGGCATCGTGGTGGCGCAGGAAGCCCGCGCCGCGCGCATCGGCATGGAGATCTTGGAGAAAGGCGGCAACGCGGTCGATGCCGCCGTCGCGGTCGGCTTTGCGATGGCGGTGACCTATCCGCGCGCCGGCAATATCGGCGGCGGCGGCTTCATGCTCATCCATCGTGCCGATCGCAATGAGGACGTGGCCATCGACTATCGCGAGACGGCGCCGGCAGCGACCACGCGCGCGACCTTTCTCGATCAGAACGGGAATGCGGACCCGGCCAAATCGCGCAACTCAGCGCTCGGCATCGGCGTTCCCGGAACCGTCGCCGGCCTCGCCTTGGCTCAGCAAAAATTTGGCTCGGGCCGGTTTTCGCTCGCCGATCTCATCGCGCCGGCAATCGAGCTCGCGCGCATCGGCATCCCGGTCGAGGACGATATCGCCGATTCGCTACCTTCGGCGGCCGCGCGGTTTGCCCGCTGGCCGGCCGCGGCCAAGATCTTTCTCAGGGGCGACGGCGCTCCGCTCGGTTCCGGCGATCGTCTGGTGCAGAGCGATCTCGCGGCGACGCTTGCGAGCATCGCCCGTGACGGACCAAGCGCCTTCTACGACGGCCCGATTGCCGACAAGATCGCTGCCGCAATCGCCGCCAATGGTGGCCTGATGACGCGCGAGGATCTAAAAAACTATCATGCCGTCGAGCGCGCGCCGGCGCGCGGCACCTATCGCGGATACGACATCGTATCGATGCCGCCGCCGTCTTCCGGCGGCGTTATCCTGATCGAGATGCTGAATATGCTCGAAGGCTATGATCTGCGCGGGCTCGGCGCGCAAAGCCCGCCCGCGCTGCATCTGATGATCGAGGCGATGCAACGCGCCTATGCGGACCGTGCGATGTTTCTCGGCGATCCCGACGTGGTGGCGGTGCCGGTCAAGAATTTGATCTCGAAGCGATATGCCGCGGCCTTGCGCGCGGGCATCGATCCGGACCGGGCGCGTCCGTCGCAGGATATCAGGCCGGGCGAGCCGCCGTTTCCCGAAGGCGACAACACCACGCACTATTCCGTCGTCGACCGCTTCGGCAATGCGGTCAGCAATACCTACACGCTCAATTTCAGCTACGGCGTCGGCATGGTCGCGGAAGGGACCGGCATCTTGCTCAACAATGAGCTCGATGATTTTGCCGCCAAGCCCGACGCGCCCAACGCCTACGGCCTTGTCGGCTACGAGGCCAACGCCCCGGGCTCCGGCAAGCGGCCGCTGTCGTCGATGACGCCGACGATCGTGCTTAAGGACGGCAAACCGTTTCTCGTGACCGGCTCACCGGGCGGCAGCCGCATCATCACCACGGTGCTGCAAGTGATCGCCAACGTCATCGATTTCGACATGACCATCACGGACGCCGTGACGGCGCCCCGGCTGCATCACCAATGGCTGCCGGATATCGTCTACGCCGAGCGCGGATTCCCACCGCAGACCATTACGGCGCTCGAAGCGCGCGGCCACAAGGTATCCGTCGGCCCGCCGGGGACTTCAGCCAATTCGATCGCGCTCACACCCAGCGGCCTCGTCGGGGCTGCCGACCCGCGCACGCGCGGCGCGCTCGCGGCGGGATATTGATCGAGGCGTCCAGCCGTAGTTCTGCTGAGCGGCGTTGCTACCCCGCCTCCACGACCTTCACGCGGAACAGTCGCGTCCAGCCCTCAAGATCCTGCAGCATCAGCACAGCGACCGCGGCGGCCTCTGCGCCGAGATCCTGGGAGGCCAGGGGATGGGTCAGGTTGAGCCGCTCCAGCCGCGCCTTTGCGCGTTGCAGCTCGGTCTCCATGTGGCGCGACTGCTCGGCCAACAACTCAAGTTCAGCGTAGGCGCGGATGCCGAAAAAGGCCGCGGAGACGCCAGGGAGGACCGTAGCTAGCAGACCGAAAAACTGCGCCGTCCTGTGCCAATCGTGCACTGTCGCCGTGAACTTGAGGACAACACACACGAGCACCGCGGCAAATGACCAGGCGCCGAGCTTTACGAAGGTCTCGCTGGCTTGGCGGTCCCTTTCGCCTCGATCCTTGTGGTAGGTCAGCTGCTCTTCAATAAGGTCATCCAGCACGTGCTTAGAGGCCGCTTGCGGCAGGCTTGCCCTCAGTTCACCCTGCTCCGCGGGCGCCGCGCGCTGGAATGCCGCGAACAGCCAGGCCACCCAAGCGGGGCGGTCGGCCGCCGCGATCCGTTGCACGGCGCCGATCGAGAGCGCCCAACCGAGCGAAGCGAGCACTTGCTGCTTGCGGCACAGCTCGGCCAACAGGCGGTATTCGATGGACCGCTCGTGCCAGTCGAGCCGCAACACTAAGCCAACGAGCACAACGATCGCGATCAGCGTCACCGCCTCCACGACCACCACCGTCAAGGTCAAGACATCAGGTGCGCGAACGATGCCCAAAAATACCGCCAAAGCGCCCAGCAGCAAGGCCGCGGTGCCAAGGGCGAAGACCCACACATAGCTCGAGCGATAACGGGCCGCGTAATCGTTGGCGCGAGCGTCGGCGGGTTTGTATCGGTCGAACCAATAAGCGGCCGCCGGGTCGTCCGGTCGGCCGGGCTCCCGTCGGTTTGATTCTTGTTGGCTCGACTTGACGGAGCGGGATGCCCATCGCATGAGCGTGCCGTAGGCGCGCCAGATGCGCCAGTCCGCCAAGGGCTTTTCATTGAAGTAATCGGCCTCGGGCGAGACGTTGCCCATCCCCAACCGAGCCACGATCGCCACGTAGCTATGGCGCTCGCGCGGGACCGGCTCGGGAGGTAGAATTAGCTGTTTCAGGTAGGCCTGCAGTTTCGCTGCCGATGGTTCGGCGGGCGACGGCGGATCACGCAGATCCAGGATGTCGGCGATCCAGGTCGGGTCACGGTTCTCGGTCGCGTGGATCCACCACACCGGAACGCTGATATTGGCGGCATAGCGGACGATGTCGGCGGTGCCGCCGCGACTGCTGCCCGGCTCGCCGTCCCAAATCGCGAGCAAGAGATCGCAGCGGCGAACTACGAAGCGGCCGACGGCTTCGTAGGCACGGTTTTTCTCCGGCCCGTGGTCGCCGTCGAGTGAAAGCCAGGCGTCGCCGGCACGGGCGAGCAGGTCGCGGAACTGCGCCAGATCCTCGGCAGCCGACAGGACCGGTTCCTCGGGCGACTCGGCGCCGACAAAATCTTTCTCATATTCGCCTTGCCGAAAAGGCATCGCCACATTGAGCGCATAGCCGAGCTTGAGCGCCTCCTCCGCCGCCAGCCGGTCGGAGCCGCGGGCGAGCGGAGAGATGAGGCGCAGCACCGGCTTACGCTTCGGGTCATCGCCGAGAGCGTACGAGCGGCCGACGGCGGGCTCCGCCGCGAGGTGCCACATATCCTGCTGCGCCTGCGCGAGGACGGCGCGCACTTTCTCGCGCAGGCGATCGCTGTCCGTTGCGCGGAGGCTTCGTGCACCGGTAATCCCGATCCGCAGCGCGAGCGCCGGACGGGCCGGGTGGTTGGACGCATCAGTGCTGGGGATCATTGGCGGTGTCGGTTGCAGAAGCGGCATCAAGCCACATCATAGCAACGTCGGGGTCGTCCGTGACAATCTCTTGAGGACTTCCACCGTTGCGGTCGTAGGCGCGGGCCTGACGACGAACATCCGTTCAGAATTAATGATCCCTAAGCCATAATCCGAAACAAATTTGATAGGATACAGCCTCCTACGGCATCAGATGCGCGCCCGCAGGCTGAAGCAGCGCAGACTGCAGACTTAGGGTCCACCGAAACCGTGGCCCAACGAATCTCGGGCTGACGATCAGTAATCAGCAATTCGACGCCAATTCAGGTGCGCGAGCCGCGGCGCTTGGTGGAGGGCGGTTGGCCCGAACGGAGCGGCCCGCGCTTGCGCATCTCGCCGATGCGGATTGACGCTGTCGTATGCGGCAGGAACGCCTCGGCTACGGCGGTGGTGCCGCCGATCTCGATCCGCCGTTCTTGCGCCGGTTTGGCCAGGACGTTGATTGGATGACGGGACATGGGCGCGTCCGATTTGATCACGACATAGAATGGAGCGGGCGAAGGGATTCGAACCCTCGACCCCAACCTTGGCAAGGTTGTGCTCTACCCCTGAGCTACACCCGCATTAAGGGGAAAGAAGGCAGCGTTGAGCCGCCGCCGCATTTCTATGCCAAAAGCCGGCGCTCTTTGCAACAGCGCGCGAACGGGCGCAGAACAGGGCGCCTTAGTTCGTTGTTTTCGCGCCGCTCGCCGATGGTTGGACCCGCGAAGGCGGCGGGATCGACTTGTTCCCGCCATGGGAACGTGCTACATGACTCCATGCGTGTCATCGCTCGAGGCGTCCTGATGGCATTCGAGGCTGAACCCCCTGAAGCGAAGGTTTCGCTCGAACGGTGGTACAGATTGGCCAAAGCCGCGCATTGGGCATCGATGGATGACGTTCGAAGTGCCGCTCCGAAGGTCAAGGTGCTGAACCGCGAGCGTGCCAAGTTCGAGGTTGCGGGCGGCAATTATCGCCTTGTGGTCGCGTTCGATTTTCGTCGGCAAATCGCCTTCGTGAAATTCATCGGCACCCACGCTGCGTACGACGCTATCGATGCTCTGACCGTATCTCAATTCTGATGAGGGTCATCATGGACATTCGACCCATCCGCACCGAAGCGGATCACCGCGCAGCGCTCGCCGAGATTGAGGCCTGCTGGGGCGCGCCGGAGGGCACGGACGAGGGTGATAGGCTTGATGTGCTTGTCGCCCTTGTCGAGAGCTATGAGACGAGGCGGTGGCCGATCGAGAGCGATGCGAGATTTGATCCGATCGACGTGCTCCACTACGCGCTCGATGAGCTCGGGCACACACAGACTGAGCTCGCCGAGCTCTTGGGCTCGCGCTCACGTGCATCTGAGATCCTCTCGCGCCGGCGCGCGCTCACGGTCGAAATGATCCACAAGATCGGCGAAGCGTGGAAAATCCCAGCCGACCTTCTCGTCCGGCCATACAAGGTCGAAAAGGCGGCGTAAGCGTGGACCCGACCACCGCTTGCCATGCCCGCAACCCCCGAAGACTTGTTCCGCTTCCTCGATGGCTTGGGCATTGTGCATCGCACAGTGCGGCATCCGCCGCTGTTCACGGTCGAGGAATCGCGCACCCGGCGCGGCGAGATTCCTGGCGGCCACACCAAGAACCTGTTTCTCAAGGACAAGAAAGACGCGCTCTACCTCGTGGTGGCGCTCGAGGAGGCAGTCATCGAGCTCAAGGCTCTGCACCGAACCTTGGGTGTGACCGGGCGGTTCTCATTCGCCGCCGCCGAGGTGATGCGGGCGGTGCTCGGGGTCGAGCCGGGAGCGGTCACCCCCTTCGCCACGATCAACGATGCGGAACGGCGGGTCAGCGTCGTGCTCGACGCCGCGATGATGGGGCACGCGACCCTGAATTACCATCCGCTCGTCAATACGATGACGACCTCGATTGGGCGGAGCGACTTGATCAAGTTCCTGGAGGCGACCGGCCATCCGCCGCGGGTCGTCCCGGTGGGCTTGACGGATGTCGTCCCATAGACGATTGCATTCGCTCGCGACATGACCATTTAATCAGCACAATCGATAGTTTCGCCCGAAGTGGGCGGCCAGGGCAGCAAGGGTTCCGATAGATGTTGCAGCAGGGCGCGACGGCGACGGCGGCCACGGACGATGCCGTCAAGGACACGACGACGAAGACCTTCGTCAAGGACGTTTTGGAAGAATCGCGCCGGCAGCCGGTTCTGGTGGATTTTTGGGCGCCCTGGTGCGGCCCTTGCCGCCAGCTCACGCCGGTCCTCGAGAAGGTGGTCCGCGCCGCCAAGGGCAAGGTGAAGCTCGTCAAGATGAATATCGACGACCACCCCTCGGTCGCCGGGCAACTCGGAATCCAGTCCATTCCGGCAGTGATTGCCTTCGTCAATGGCCAGCCGGCCGACGGCTTCATGGGTGCCATTCCGGAAGGCCAGATTGTCGCTTTCCTCGAACGGCTGACCAAGGACAAGATCGGCGACGAGACCAAGGACCTGCTCAAGGCTGCCGATGCGGCCCTGGTCGACGGCGATCCGGCGGGTGCGGCGGAGCTTTACGCGCAGCTTCTGGCGGAGGACTCCACCAACATGCATGCGCTCGGCGGGCTCGCCCGCTGCTATATCGAGACCGGCGCGATCGAGCAGGCGAAACAGACGCTGGCCATGGTGCCCGAGGCCAAGCGCAACGAGGCACCCGTGGCCGCCGCGCGCGCCGCGCTCGAGCTCGCAGAGCAGGCAAAGTCGCTCGGGCCGATCGCCGAGCTTGAGCAGAAGGTCAGCGCAAATCCGCTCGACCATCAGGCTCGGTTCGACCTGGCGCTAGCGCTGAACGGCAAAGGGCGCCGCCTGGAAGCCCTCGATCACCTGATCGAAATCGTCCGGCGTGACCGCAAATGGAATGACGACGGCGCCCGCAAGCAGCTTGTGCAGCTCTTCGATGCCTGGGGGCCGACCGACGAGGCCACCCTCGCGGGGCGCAAACGGCTGTCGTCGATTCTGTTCGCGTGAGGTGATTCGCTCATCCGCCGCCGGCGGACCGGGAGAGCGACGATGCCGATGAACGCGGAATATCGTGGCCCGGGCGACCTGCCCGCGGTCATCCCCGTGTTTCCGTTGCCCGGCGCCTTGCTGCTGCCGCGCGGGCAGATGCCGCTCAATATTTTCGAGCCGCGCTACTTGGCCATGATCGATGATGCGCTGCGCGCCGATCACCGCTTGATCGGCATGATCCAGCCGGACATCGCCCATCCGGGGCGCGAGGACAGACCCAATCTGTTCAAGATCGGATGCGTCGGCCGCATCACCCAGTTGGCCGAGACCGGCGACGGCCGTTACCTCGTCCAGCTCACCGGGATTGTCCGCTTCCGCGTCGAGGAGGAGCTTAGGGTCGCGACCCTCTATCGCCAGTGCCGCGTGACCTATGCGCCCTACGCAGACGACTTCGTCGCGCGCAAGGGAGAGGACGCGGTTGATCGGCCGACCCTGTTGCGGGCGTTGTCGGAGTTTCTCAGCGCCAACGACCTGAAGGCCGACTGGGAAGGCATCGAGAATGCTCCGAACGAGGCCCTGGTCAATGCGCTGGCGATGATGTCTCCCTACGGAGCGGCCGAGAAGCAGGCTTTGCTGGAGGCGCCCGACCTCAAGACCAGAGCCGAGATTCTCGTCGCGGTCACCGAAATCGAGCTCGCGAAGAGCCGCACGTCGGGCGAAACGTCGCTGCAGTGAGGCAGTCCGGCGTGCTATACAGCGGCGACACCCCAGCAGCGGAATCCGTCATGACCTCCGAGCCCCCGGCCAACAGCATCGATCCAAAACTTTTGGAAATCCTCGTCTGCCCGCTGAGCAAAGGGCCGTTGGAATACGACGCCGTCAAGCAGGAGCTGATCTCGCGCTCCGCCAAGCTTGCCTATCCGATCCGCGACGGCATTCCGATCATGCTGCCCGAGGAAGCGCGCCGATTGGATTGAGCGTACGTGCTCGTCGCCAGGCCTTGTCCGAACGCGCGGACAAAACCAATGAAGATCGCTCTCACGGAGAAGTTCGATGTTAAAGGTCTGGGGCCGCAAGACGTCTTCGAACGTGCAGAAGGTCATGTGGGCGATAGGCGAGCTCAAGCTTCCGCACGAACGCATCGATGTCGGTGGTCCGTTCGGCAAGAACAAAGAGCCGGCCTACCTGGCGATGAACCCGAACGGGCTCGTCCCGACTCTCGAGGAGGAGGACGGGTTCCTGCTTTGGGAGTCGAATTCGATCGTGCGCTATCTCGCCGGCAAGCATGGCGCCGGAATGCTCGAGCCGGCCGACGCGCGAACGCGGGCACGCGCCAGCCAATGGATGGACTGGCAATTGACCGTTGTCGCCCCGGCGATCCATGACACTTTCTGGGGCCTCATCCGCACGCCGCCGGAAAAACGCGATCACGCGGCCATCAAGGCTTCGCAGACGAAGACCGGCGAGGTGATGCAGATGTTCGACGCGCATCTCGGCAAGCACCGATATGCGGCCGGGGACGCGTTCTCGATCGGCGATATTCCAATCGGCATTATGGCGCGTCGCTTTCGCGACTTGGTCCCCGACCGCCCGCCGCTCCCCAATTTCGAGCGCTGGTACGCCGAGATCGCGCAACGCGAGCCGTTCCGCACCCACGTGTCGGGGATTCCGCTGACGTGACAGGCTACAGCGCCTCGCCGCGCATGAGCTTGGGGATGTCGCCGACGAGGCCCGCGGCTTCGCGGATGAATAGGCGCTTCAGCCTCGGCAGGCGATCGACCACACCCAGGCCGAGATCGCGCATCACGCGCAACGCATCGGAGCGGTTGGAGAATAGGCGATTGAGACCGTCGGTCGCGGCGGCCATCGCCATCGTGTCGAAGCGGCGCCATCGCTGATAGCGGTCGAGCACGTCGTGGCTGCCCGGATCGAGCCCGAGGCGCGCCGCGTCGACAATCGCCTCCGCCAGCGCTGCGACATCTTTCAGACCGAGATTGAGTCCCTGCCCGGCGATCGGATGAATGACGTGCGCGGCGTCGCCGATCAGTGCGATGCGCTCCGCCACGAATGCGCGCGCCACTGCGAAGCCGAGTGGATACGCACGCGGAGAATTTTCGACTCTGATATCACCGAGATGCCGGCCGAATCTTTGTTCGAGCTCGGCGTGAAACTGATCAGCGGGTAGCGCGAGGATGCGTTCCGCCTCGCGCTTCTCCTCGGTCCACACGATCGACGAGCGGCGCCCCGTGAGCGGCAGGATCGCGAAGGGGCCGGCCGGCAAGAAATGCTCCTCGGCACGGCCTTCGTGGTCGCGCTCGTGCGCCACGTTGAGCACGATCGCCGTCTGATCATAGGACCAGCCGCGGGTCGCGATGCCGGCGCCGTCGCGAATGCGCGAATGCGCGCCATCGGCCGCGACGAGAAGTCGTGCGGCAACTGTTCGGCCATCGGCGAGCCGCACGTCGAGGCGCTCACTGCCCGGGGCTACCGACTCGACCGCGCCTGACATGATCCCGACCCCCTCCTCGCGCGCGCGCTGGACGAGCGCTTCGATCAGGAGATTGTTTTCGATCATGTGGGCGAACGGCTCGCCCGGCTCGACCTCGCCGTCGAAGGCGAGGAAGACCGGCCGCATGGCATCGCGCAGTCGGCTGTCGGTGATGACCATGTCGAGCATCGGTTGCGCCACCGGGGCGACGCGGGGCCAAACGTCGATCGCCTCGAGGAGCCGCCGCGCCCCGGCCGCAATCGCGGAAGCACGAGCATCCGACGACGGCGGAGCGCCGAGCGCGGGATCGGTCACGGTCACCGAAAACGGCGCGCCAAGGGCTTGCCGCAAGGCGACGGCCAGCGCCAAGCCAGCGAACCCGCCGCCGCCGATCAGGACATCGAGGTGCTCATCGTTACGCTGATTCTCGGTCGTCATCGTTGTCCCACTATAGTCTGGCGCGGCGCCCCGCCGTGAGCGTTGCCGGCTTGACATCCCAGCCGGTAGCGGCGTCATTGGATGAAACTTTGGAGCCGAGGCATGTCGTCTGCCATCGAAGACCTTCTCGCCATCCTCGACCTGGAGCCGCTCGAGGTAAATCTCTTTCGCGGTCGATCGCCCCAGTCCGGCTGGCAGCGGGTATTTGGCGGCCAAGTCATCGGCCAGGCGCTGGTCGCCGCCACCCGCACTGTCGAGGTAGCGCGGCCGCCGCATTCCATGCACGCCTACTTTCTGCTGCCCGGCGATCCCAAGGTGCCGATCATCTACGAGGTGGACCGCATCCGCGACGGCAAGAGCTTTACCACCCGGCGGGTGATGGCGATCCAGCACGGCCATCCGATTTTTTCCATGGAGGTATCGTTTCACGCCGACGAGCCTGGATTGGTCCATCAGGCGAAGATGCCCGACGTGCCGAAGCCGGAGGAGCTGCCGAGCGAGGCCGACATCAGGAACCGCGCGCTTTCCGCCATGCCGGAGCCGGTGCGCCGCTATTACGAGCGCGAGCGTCCGATCGAGCTGCGTCCGGTCGAGTTCACCCGCTATCTCGGCAAGAAGCTCGAGGATGCGCGATTTCACGTCTGGATTCGCGCCATCGGACCGCTGCCTGACGACCCGGCGATCCATCAATGCGTGCTCGCCTATGCGTCGGACATGACGCTGCTCGACTCGGCGCTGGTGCCGCACGGGCGCACCGTATTCGAGAAGTCGATCATGGGCGCGAGCCTCGACCATGCGCTGTGGCTGCATCGGCCGTTCCGTGCGGACGATTGGCTGCTCTATGCGCAGGACAGCCCCAACCTCTCGGGCGCCCGCGGTTTTTCGCGCGGCCTAATCTTTGCCCGCGACGGCACGCTGGTGGCTTCGGTCGCGCAGGAAGGCTTGCTGCGCGAGCGGCGGGTGACCCCACCTTAGAGCGCTCAGCCCACCCCTACACGCCCGCCGACAGCCGGCGCACGATCAGCCGGTTCAAGCGCGCGGCGAACGCCGCCGGATCATCCGGAACCTCGCTGTCGAGGATCTG
This sequence comes from Xanthobacteraceae bacterium, assembly GCA_052148715.1. Classification (GTDB taxonomy): domain Bacteria; phylum Pseudomonadota; class Alphaproteobacteria; order Rhizobiales; family Xanthobacteraceae; genus JBKQHQ01. The sequence continues at coordinate 127,874 of JBKQHQ010000259.1, forward strand.
CGCCTGGTCGAGCAGCAGCGCCGCGAGGTCTGCGACATCATCCTCGTGCGCGGCCTGCTTCGCCTCCGCCAGAGCCTTCAGCAGCGGATGGCGCAGGTTGATCTCGAGGATCGGCTTGGTGCCGGTACCGCGGTTCTGCCGGGCGAGCAGGCGCTCAAGCTCCCGATCGGGTCCGTGGCCGCCCGCCACCAGGCAGCAGGCGCTGTCCGTCAGCCGCTGCGAGGCGCGCACGTCAGCTACGCGATCGCCCAGCGCGGTTTTTACCACGGCGACGATCGTCGCGTCGTCCGTTGCATCGGGCTTCGCCTCTGTGCCGGCATCTGCCGCGTGGTCGATGACCGGCACGGCATCGAAGTCGACCTCACCCTGGCTCAGCGACCTCAGCGGTTTTCCTTCGAATTCGAGCGGCAGGGCGGTCCACAGGGCGTCGACCGTATCGGTCAACAGCAGCACCTCGATGCCGCGCGCGCGGGCCGCTTCAAGTTTCGGGTTAGCCTTGAGGCGCCCGGCGTTTTCACCGACCAGATAGTAGATCTTGGTCTGGTTCGGTCTCAGCTGCGCGATATACTGCTTGAGCGAGCGGCTCTCATCGCCTGTGGTCGTCGTCGTGAAACGCGTGAGCGCGAGCAACTGATCACGCCGCTCGTGGTCCTCATAGATTCCTTCCTTGAGCACCCGGCCGAATGCGTTCCATATCTTGGCGAAAGCCGCTTCGTCCTTGGTGGCCAGATTTTCCAGCTCGGTGATGACGCGGCCGGTGAGGGCCTTGCGCATCAGGGCGACCTGCGGATTGTTTTGCAGCATCTCGCGCGAGATGTTGAGCGGCAGGTCCTCGCTGTCGACGACACCCTGCATGAAGCGCAGGTAAGGCGGCAGCAGTGCGGCATCGCTCGTTATGTAGACGCGGCGCACATAGAGCTTTACCTGGCCCTTGCGTGCGGGATCGAAAAGGTCGAACGGCTGGCTCGCCGGCGCGAACAGTAGGACCGCGTAGGACTGACGCCCTTCGGCCTTGTAGTGCAGCGTCATCGCCGGCTCATCGAGGGCGCCGGTCATGGCGCGGTAGGCATGAGCGTAATCTTCCGGCTTCAGCTCGGATTTCGGCCGCTGCCAGAGGGCGCTCGCCGCGTTGATCTGGCGCGGCTTGCCATCCGTGCCGACGAGCTCGATCGGAAACAGAATATGGTCGGAGTAGGTCCGCACGATCCGCTCGATCTCGTAGTCCTGCAGATAGTGCTTCGCGTCATCTTTCAGATGCAGCACAATCTCGGTGCCGCGGGGTAGGCGGTCGGCCTGCTCTTTGCTTGCTGGTGCGATCTCGAACCCAGCGCCGCCCGAGGAGCGCCACACCCAGATCTCGTTCGACCCGGCGTGCCGGCTCGTCACCTCGACCCGGTCGGCCACCATGAAGGCCGCGTAGAACCCGACGCCGAACTGGCCGATCAGGCCGACGCCGTCTTTTGCCTCGGCGAGGCGGTTTATGAAGGCTCGCGTGCCCGAGCGGGCGACCGTTCCGAGATTGTCGATCAATTCCTGCCGGTCCATGCCGACGCCGGTATCGGTGACGGTCAGCGTGCCGGTTTCAGCATCGGGCTTGATGCGGATCGTCAGCGCATCGGCGCCGGCGAGCAGATCCGGTTTTGCGATGGCTTCGTAGCGCAGCCGGTCGCAGGCGTCGGAGGCATTAGAGATCAGCTCGCGCAGGAAAATGTCGGTCTCGGAGTAGACCGAGTTCACCATCAGGCGCAGCAGCTCCGCCACTTCCGCCTGAAACGGATGGGTTTTTGCAACGGTCTCGGCTTCGATGCTCATGCGGCTCGCTCGCGTGGTATGACGAGAATGGTTCGCATATGACAGGTTAGTGGCCGCGCCGGACCATGCAACCGAGCGGCGATAAGAAATTGGAAACGGAGGCTTTGCTGTCAAGAGGTCGGTCGAAGGGGCTTTGCCTCAACCGTCGAGCTCCGTGTAGTGCCGGAAAATGCCCTCTTCGTTGAACGGAATGCGCCGGTCCGAGGCGAGATAGGCGGCAATGCGGGGACGCGCTGCCACGCGGTCGTGCAGCTCCACCACGCGCGGGTACTTGCGCTCGAGCCGCTTCATCGCCCGTGGGAATGCGTAGCGCAGGCCGGCGACGGTCTGAAACAGCGACAGGTCGGCGTAGGTCAACGATTTTCCCGCGAGCCAAGCGGTCTTGCCGGAGCTTTTCGCCAGCACGCGGTCGAAATAGGCGAGAAATTTGGGCGCGCGCGTTTTCAGAAAATCCGCCGCCCGGCGACGCGCCTCCTCACGCTGGTCCTCATAGTAGAGGCCGCTGGCGATGGGGTGATGCGTGTCGTGAATCTCGACGATGAAATCGGCAAGCGTCAGCTGCAGTTGGTTGGCCCAAAGCCTTCCGGCCTGCGAGCGTGGTGCGAGGCCGTGGCGCTCGCCCAAGAACAACAGAATGTTGGCGGTTTGCCCGATGATGAGCGGACCTGCCTTCAGGAACGGCGGCGCGAACGGCGGCTGCTCGATGGTCTTTCCGTCGAGCAGCTCGAGCAGCGCCGGCACGCCGGCCCCCTCCTTTTTCGACCCCCGCGCGATATCGACATAGTCTGCCTGCGCTTCTTCCAGCGCGAGACGCACGAACTCGCCGCGTCCTTGGATATTCGGCCAGTAATAGAGCTCGTAGCGCATGGTTCCCCCCCCTGTGGATCCGGGACGCGGGCCAAATATGCTGCATCGATGCAGCCCATTCAACACGGGCCACCATACCGCGTTTGTTCTGCTGCGCTCGGGTTGATTTAGCGCGGAGGGCATGGTCAACATCGCGCGCGGCTCGGCCCCGAGCGCCTTCTCGATCCTGTCGACTTGCGCCGTTTGGGCTTGAGCTGCGACTGCAACAGGAGCAGCGCGCGCAATGACCGGTCTTTATGAGCAGACCCATGGTCCGGGCCATAACCAGCCGCCCGAGACCGACCCTGAAGGCAAATGGGAGCGGTGGTCGAAAAAGCGCACTTTCGTCCGCGCGCTCGAGGGTACCTATAGCGATCTCTACAAATCCCTGGTCGACCAGCCCCGCGTCTTCTCCTCGCGCAATGTGCCTTGGAAGGGTGGGCCGGCGCTTTACGGCAAGCACGTCATCAGCCCGCAATCGGCGACCGTCGTGCAATCGATCGAGACGCACATCGAGGTCTATGCGCCGGGCGCTTACGGGCAGAAGCACGGCCACCTCAACAGTGCCTGCTTTTACGTGCTCAAGGGCCGCGGCCACGACATCCACGACGGCCGGCGCATCGATTGGCAGGCGGGCGACATCATGATCGTCGAGTGCGGATGCGTGCACCAGCATTTCAACGACGATCCCGACAACGAGGCTATCCTGCTGGTATTCAAGGCCAAACCGCTATTTTTGTTCATGCATCTGTTGTTCCAAAAAATCGTCTCCTACCCGCCGACCGAGGCGACACCTGGCCATGAGGATTTCCGGCCGCCGCATGATCTATAGAGCTGAATGGACGGGGAGGAGCATACGATGAGCGAAGCCTTGGACGAGCGCGAGATCGCGCATCTTGGAACCAAGACGGGAACCTTCCGCGCCGAGGACATCGCCGCCGCGCAGGAATTTCGCCGCGAATACGCGACGCGCCCCAATGTGGTGCGCGCCGAGGAGATGCCGTTTGAGCATTCGGCCGACGGCTTGATCAAGCACCTCGTGCACAACAAGATGAAAACGCGCGAGTGCTGTGTCGAGGCCTATATGCACTTCCTGAAAGCCGGCGAGCGCTCTGGCAAGCACCGGCATATGTGGGAAGAGGTCTTGTTCGTCGTCGAGGGTTCCGGCTACGACCTGCACTGGGACCTGAAGTTCGACTGTCTCGACGCCTTCGAGTGGGATTGGGCGAGCGAGCCCAAGCGCTTCGAGTGGGCGCGCGGCGATTTCATTTACGTTCCGCCCTTCACCATCCACCAGCACTTCGCCGCCGACAACAGCGCCGCGCGCCTGATCGTCATCAGCAACCGCATGGTCAAGGAAATGGGTTTCGACTGGTTCGATCAACTGGAGCGCGCCCCGGGGTTTTGAGGCGAGGGTCGCAGGCGGCCGCACGTCGATATCGCGAAACGACAACCCTCCCCATCATGGCCATGCTCGTCACGGTCGTGATGGGGAGGGGTGTCGGAATCCAATACGCGAGGGCGAAGCCCGGCGATCAGGCACGGATGCGCGCTACTCCATCTGCAGCACGACGTTGCCGATCGCCTTGCCCTGCTCCACCGCCTGGTGGCCGGCGACGATGTCGTTGAGCGGAAGCGTCAGCGCCACGTTGTGGATGAGACGGTTCTGCTCCAGCATGCGCGTGATCTCGTCGACGGCGGCTGAGCGCTCCTGCGGCGTCAGGATGTAGACGAGAAAGAATTTCAGCTGGATCGCGTTTTGCAGGCAGAAGCTCGCCGGCAGGGTCGCTTCGGCTCCGCCGGTTCCGTAAATGATCACCCTGCCTTTGGGCCGCAGCACGCTTGGCAGCAGTTTGGCATTGGCGGCGATATCGAGCTCGATCGCCGCGTCGACGCCACGCTTGCCGGTGATGTCCATGACCCGTTCGCCGACGTTCTCGCGTTTGTAGTCGATGACGTGATCCGCCCCGGCCGCCCGAGCGAGTTTCGCCTTCTCCGGCGAGCTGACCGTGGTGACGACGGTCGCGCCATGCGCCTTGGCGAATTGGATGGCGTAATGGGAAACCGCGCCGGCGCCGCCCGAGACGAGCACGACGGTGTCGCGGGTGGCGCCCGAAAGGGCGACCGCGTGCTGGGCCGTCATCGACGGAATACCGAGGCAGGCGCCTTCCTCGAAGCTCACCGTCGGCGGCAAACGCACCGCCTGCGCTTGCGGCAGCACCACGTATTCGGCCGCGGTCCCGAAGGGCCGTTGCCATTGCGCATTCCAGACCCACACCCGTTCGCCGATGCGGCTTTGTGCGACGCCCTCGCCTGCGAGGTCGATTTCGCCGGCGCCGTCGCTTTGGGGAATGACGCGCGGAAATGCGATCTTGCGCGTCGCCCCGGCGCGGCTTTTCACGTCTGACGGATTGATCCCGGAGGTTTTTAGGCGAACCCGGACTTCGCCGGGACCGGGGCGCGGTGTCTCTACATCGCCGACGTAGAGCACGTCGGCGGCAGCTCCGTTCTTTTCGTAGTAGGCCGCGCGCATGATCAAACCTCGCTGTCGCTTCCGGATGAAGGTGCCGGATTGTAGCCGGCTTGATGCCGGCCGGCGAAAGGTGCGTCGCCGGCGTCTGCGTCTAGAACCACAGCGCGTCTGCGAGACAATCAATAGTAGTTATATTCGGCGATTAAATTATAAATGTGCAGGGAACATCGGAGTCCGCCCGAACGTTGCCTATGCGACGGAAGGCATCGGTGCCTTCGGAAAAAGGAGGTCGCCCATGTGGATCTCTCTTTTCGGCATCGCCACGGCCTTGGCCATCGGGTTGAGCGTGGCGGCCACTCTGATGCAGCGGGACAGTAGGGAAGGATCGAAGGGTACCTGCTGAGCGATCGCGCTTTCGCGACGGAACGAGGGGCGGCCGAGGGGTCGCCCCTCGTGACTCGCGGCGTCTCCGCAAGCTGATAAGGTGCCGGGATGCGTGGCCTGTCTCCCCGTCTTCGCCAGCTCCTCAACGCCGACTACCCCCGCTACAGCGATACCGAGATGCGGCACCGGCGGGCCGCCGTTGAGGGCGCACTCGGCCAAGCCGGGCTTGACCACCTTGTTTTTTGTGGCGCCGCGCGGTTCGGCTCGGTGGTGCAGTGGCTGACGCAATGGCCGGTAACCGCGGAAGCGGTCGGGGTGCTGACGCCCGGTCTACCGGACGCGCTGTTCCTGCAATACGTGAACCACCCTGCCTTGGCGCGAATCCTGGCCGACAAGGCGACCGTTGCTTGGGGCGGCGAATCGTCGATCCGGGCCGCGGTCGGGGTGCTCGAGCAGCGCGGTGCCCGCACCGACCGGGTCGGCGTGATCGGGCCGATGCAATTCGAACAGCATGCGACGTTGGCGGCCCGCTTCGGGCGGATCGCCAATCTCAACCGAGTCTATGCCCATCTGCGGCGCGTCAAATCCGCGGAGGAAATCGACTGGTTCCGCATCGGAGCCGCGTTCAGCGATGCCGGCATGGCGGCCCTGCGCGACGGACTCAAGCCCGGACGCAACGAGCGTGAGCTCGGCGATCTGATCGAGCGCGCCTACGTGGCACTGGGCGGCACCAACACGATCCACTACATCGGCGCGACGCCGATGCGCGACCCGCAAGTCGCCGTGCCGCGGCAGTTTCCGTCCACCCGTCGCGTGCGGTCCGGCGATATCGTCTTCGCCGAGATCAGCGCCGCCTTCTTCGATCACCCTGGGCAAGTTTTGCGCAGTTTTGCGGTCGGTGAGGAGCCGCCCCCGCTCTTCCGCGAGCTTCACGACGTCGCCGATGCGGCCTTTGACCGGATCGCCGCACTGCTCAAACCCGGCGTCAAGCCGATCGAAGTGGTGGAGGTCGCAAGCGTCATCGAGGAGGCCGGCTTCACCATCATCGATGATCTGCTGCACGGCTATGGCGGCGGCTATTTCCCGCCGATCCTGGGCAGCAAGAGCCGTCCGTCCGGAAAGATCCCGGAAGAACCCTTCGAGGCCGGCATGCTGGTGGTGATCCAGCCCAACGTGGTCACTCGCGATGGGAAGGCCGGCGTGCAGACCGGCGAGATGGTGCTGATCACGAACGACGGGATCGAACGGATGCATTCGATCCCACGCGGATTTGTGCGAGTTTAGTCCACACGCCTATTGCGGGCTAAAGCTTCTATCCGCTAGCCCGGCGATCGTCGATGTTGTTGGCCACCTCCTCGCAAACCGTGGCCAAGTCCAAAAATTCTTGCTTGATGAAGGGGTCCTCGGCTTTTTCCGCCAGCTGCCGGTAATTCGTCGCCTGGTCGCGCAGGTAGTCCGAGTAATGCTGCATGACGTTGCACTCGCTTTTTCAACATAATGCGCCGCAGCGCTTCGCCAATCCCTCGACACGGATGCGGGAATCGCATCAGCCGCTGGATAGTGCCGCGCCGCCGCTCGAGCGCCGCCATGGCACCTGCGGGTCGATCCTACTCCGCGGCGTCGGTTTGCAATTTTAGCACTCTTACGAGCCCACCTCATCCGGGCGAAATCATATGTTTCATGCCAGGAATCGGACAAAGGCGGCAGGACCCTATTGCCGCCTCGCGATCGCGTCGATCCACTCACGCTGCGTCGCGGCATCTGTCCCCGATCGACACTCCGCGCCCATTCGGCGGCTTTGCGTGAACAAATTTGCTCTATCGAGGACGTCCGATTCCGTCAAGGTTACCCAATCGTTTATTCAGGGCGGTAGACGAAACATAAAGAATGCCGATTCAGCTTCTGTTCAGCATAGTTCGAGAACCGCCCAAAGCTTCACCAATTCAATACTAGACCGCGACCTATATTCATCAGGGACAGGCGAGGGAAGGTTTTGGTGGCGTCTCTAAGGATCTGCCGTGCGTATCAGCACCGTCGTGATGATCGCGTTTGCCGTGGTGTTCGGCCTACTCGCCGTATTCGTTGCGCAAACTTGGCTCAACAATCAGGCCGAATTGCGCATGAAGAGCCTCGAGGCCCATAAACAGCCGGTGAATGCCCGCACGATCGTCGTTGCCAGCAAGCCGCTGCGCTTCGGCAACGAGGTCACGGCGCAAGCCTTGCGCGAAGTGCCGTGGCCGGAAGAGGCGCTGCCGAGCGGCGCCTTTGCCAGCACGGCCGATCTACTGACGGGCGGCAGGCGGGTCGTATTGACGGCCATCGAAGCGAATGAGCCGATCCTCGCCACAAAAATTACCGGCGCGGGACAACGGGCGACGTTGTCGGCGTTGCTGCACGAAGGAATGAAGGCCGTCACCATCCGCGTCAATGACGTCGAAGGCGTCGCCGGCTTCGTGCTTCCCGGCGATCGCGTCGATGTCATGCTGTCCCGGCCTGGCACGGCGCCGACCACCGACGTGGTCGTACAGGACGCGCGGGTGCTGGCGGTCGATCAGATCGCCGATGAACGCGTGGATAAACCGTCGGTCGTCAAGGCGGTCACCTTGGAAGTTGAGATCAACGCCGCGCAAAAAATCGCGCTTGCCGCCTTGGTCGGCAATCTATCGCTGGTGTTGCGCAAGGCCGGCGAGGCCATGGCCGAGGTCACGCGGCGGGTCACGCTCCTGGATCTTCAGTCGCCGAGCCTAGCCATGGTGCGGGAACGCCCGAAGGGCAATGGCTCACTCGCGACGGTGACGGTCACGCGGGCGTCGACCAAGCAGGAATACAGCGTGCCGGCCGAAAAGGCCGACGGACATATTGCGGCATCCGCAGGGGAGCACGCGGGCTACTGACCGGGGCATTGGCGAGCATTTGGGGAACAAGGGGGACGTGGACATGACAATCCGGATTAAGCGTCGCGGCGGAGGTACAAGGCATCGTCCATGTTCGCGTACGCTGCGGCTCGCGGCGATCACGCTGGCGGCGGTCGCGGCACTGATGTCGGCGGTGGGCCAAGCCCAGGCGCAGCACGTCGTGCAGATCAGCGGCGCTAAGCGCACGGCGATGGTGGAGGTTCCGGTCGGAAAGTCCGAGGATGTCCGCACCGACGCAAGCTTCGTCGACGTCATCGTCGGCAATCCGGATATCGCCGACGTCAACCCATTGACCGACCGTTCATTATCCATTCTTGGCAGGAAGCCCGGCACCACGCGCGTGTCCGCCTATGGCGAGGGGAAGAAGCTGATCGGCGTGTTCGACGTCGAGGTGGCCTACGACACGAGCGTGCTGTCGGCGGAGATCAGGCGCCGCTTTCCGCATGCGGGGCTCAGGGTGTCGTCGGTCAACGGCCGCATTCTGCTTTCCGGCACCGCGCCGGATGCGGTGACAGTCGATTTGGCAATGACGATCGCGAAGCAGTTCGTGCCGGACGTCATCAATTCGGTCGAGGTGCTGCAGGCGCAGCAAGTGATGCTCGAGGTGCGTTTCGTCGAGATATCGCGCACGGCGAGCCGCGAGCTTGGTGTCCAGTGGAACGTCTTCGGCAGCAGCACGATCGTCAATACCGGATCGCAGCTGCCCGCCAGCCAGCTGCCCATTACGACCCCGGGCGGAGCCTTCCAGCAGCCGGGAACGACGGTCGGGGGGGCGAATTTGGTCGGCAATGTGCCCATCTCGCCGGTCGTGGCCGGCGGCGTCCTATCGGGCACAGCGCCATTCGGATTTCTGGTCAGCCGGCTCGTCGGCGGCGCCAATCCGATCGATGTACAGCTCAACGCGCTCGAGCAAAAAGGCGTCGCCCGCTCGCTTGCCGAGCCCAATTTAGTCGCCTTGTCCGGCGACACGGCAAGCTTTCTCGCCGGCGGTGAATATCCGATCCCGGTCCCAGGGTCGCTCGGCACGGTCACCATCGATTTCAAGAAATATGGTGTAGGCCTTGCGTTCACTCCGACCGTGCTCAGCCGCGGCCTCGTCAACCTGAAAATCGAGCCGGAGGTCAGCCAGCTCGACACCAGCCATCCGGTGACCATCGCCGGGATCTCGGTGCCGCCGCTGATCGTGCGGCGTGCCAGCACCACGCTCGAGCTGCGCGACGGCCAAAGCTTTGTTCTCGGCGGCATGCTGCAGACTGTTGGACAGAACAATTTGGAGCAGCTCCCATGGCTGGGCGACATCCCGGTGCTCGGCGCGCTCTTTCGCAGCGCCAGCTATCTGAAGAATGAGACGGATCTCGTGATCATCGTCACTCCGCATATCGTGGCGCCGATGCGGCCCGGAGACATGATCAAGACCCCGCTCGACAGCACGCTGCCGCCGAACGATCCGGACTTCTTCCTCATGGGCAAGACCGAGATCACGCCGACCATGGCCCGCCTAGCGGCCAACGCCGACCGGCCCTTCGTCGGCCATGTACTGGATATGCCGAAAGGACAACCGCATGTCATGGTTCGTAACTAGCGTCCGCTTTGGGGCGGCTGGCCTGGTTGTTGCGCTCGGCGCGCTGAGCGGAGGCTGCTCCGATCTTTATCTCGACCGCCGCGACACGATTGCGCTGTCCGCGGGAGATGCGCTCGCCAGCGACAAGGCTGTGCAGATGATCGATCCGTGGCCGCCGAAGAGCGGCAACCGCAAGATTGCGTTCAATGGCCAAAGGATGCAGGCGGCGATGGTGCGTTACCGGACTAATCGAGTGATTGAACCGCGGCCCCTGACAACGAACTCTGTGGTCCCGGCGGATGCGCAAACCCAAACGCCAACGGCGGCGGCAGCTGCGCCGTCGTCAACTCCGGCCGGGCAATAGTGCGGCGCGGTGCCGAACGGAATGTGAGTCGCACATGAGAATCGGACCGGCTTCGACCAAGATCCGCGTGCATATGCTGACTGCCGACGCGGCCTTCGCCCAGTCCGTGACGGAGACGTTTACGACGAGCGGGCAGATCGACCTGCAAATGATGCCCGGCACATTGGCATCGCTGGGCGAGACGTTTCCGGTCGACGGCGCCACCGTTGTGGTGATCGATCTTGATGCCGGCCAGGAAGACGAGCTGCAGGCGCTGCAGCGCCTGATCATCCGCATCGGCGCGTGGCCGCCGGTGGTCGTGCTCGCCCCGGCGTTCGACGGGGTCGTCGCCCGCCGGCTCATCCAAATGCGCGCGGCCGACTTTTTGGTCAAGCCGGTGTCGCCGCTCGAGCTCGCGCAGGCCTGCGCCCGCGTGGCGCAAGGCCCTATCTCCTCGGCAACGACTGATGCGCAAATCTATACGTTCCTGCCCGCGGTCGGCGGAGCCGGGGTCACCACGATCGCGGTGCAGACGGCGATGTTGCTGCTCAATAGCGGGCAGCGCGAAAAGACCTCGACCTGCCTGGTTGATCTCGACTTTCAGCACGGGGCCTGCGCCGACTACTTGGACCTGGAGCCGCGGCTCAATCTCGGCGAGATCGAACCGCGTCCGGAGCGTCTCGACCGGCAATTGCTCGAGGTGATGCTGTCGCATCATTCCTCCGGGCTCGCCGTTATTGCCGCACCGAACCGGCCGGCGGAGATGCGCTCTTTTGATCCCGACGTGGTGACGCGACTGCTTGATCTCGTGTCGACCCATTTCGACTACGTCGTGTTTGATATGCCGCGCACCTGGTTTTCCTGGACCGACAGCGTGCTCCTCGGCTCGAACCGCTTGTTCGTCGTCTGCGAAACGACGGTTCCCGGATTGCGTCATGCCAAGCAGCTCGTCGCCGCCATTCGCGAGCGGCTGGGGGAAGGGACGCAGCCGCAAGTGATCGTCAACCGCTTCGAGCAGCGAATGTTCTCGGCCGGTTTGCGGCGCAGCGATATCGTGCAGGCGCTCGGCGATGATTTCGTCGCCGCCATTCCCAACAACTACGCGCTGGTGCGCGAGGCGATCGACCGCGGGGTGCCGCTCGACGACGTGAAGCCGGGGAACAGGATCACGCAGCAACTCAAGAAGCTGATCGCCCCGCAAGTTGCCGCCAAATCGGCACAAGCCCAAGAAGCCGCCCCGCACAAGAAATTCAAGCCCTCGTTCGCCCGATGAGAAGCGGCTGAGCAGGCGTCGATGCGTAGCAGAGCATGAGCAAGGGAGCAGGATTGAGCGGTCGGTTCACGGCGCGGCGCGCTGCCGTGCCTGATCTCGTGCCGACGATCGAAGAGCCGTCGGCGCTCGACGGCGTCTCCTGGACCGTATTTCCGGAGCAGCCTTCGGAGCCCGCGTCGGCAAATGCCGGCGCCAACGCCAATCCGCTCCTCAGCGATAAACTGCTCGACGCCAAGGTGCGGTTGCACCGTCGGCTGATCGAGGAAATCAATCTGTCGGCGCTGGAGAAGCTGCCCGAGGAAGAGATTCGGCACCACATTCAACAACTGGTAACGCAGTATATTTTGGTCGAGCGGTTGGCGCTGAACGCGCAAGAGCTGGCCGATTTCGTGTCCGAGATCCTCGACGAGATGACGGGGCTCGGCCCCCTTGAGCCGTTGCTCAAGGACCCTGGCATCAGCGATATTTTGATCAACGGCCACGAATGCGTGTACGTGGAGCGCGGCGGCATGCTCGAGCCCACCGCCGTGCGCTTCAAGGACGAGGCGCACCTGCTGCGCATCGTCAACAAGATCGTCTCCGCGGTCGGCCGCCGGGTGGACGAATCGCATCCGATGTGCGACGCGCGGTTGCTCGACGGCTCGCGCGTGAACGTCGCCGTGCGCCCGATCGCGGTCGACGGCCCGCTGATGTCGATCCGGAAATTTTCCAAGAAGCCGTTCAACCTCAACCGGCTGGTCGAGATCGGCGCGCTTCGCCCGCCGATGGCCGAGGTCCTGGCAGCCGCCGTGAAGGCGCGTGTCACGCTGATCATCTCCGGCGGCACCGGCTCGGGCAAGACGACGATGCTCAATGCGCTGTCGGCTTTCATTTCGGAGAAGGAGCGCCTGCTGACGATCGAGGACGCGGCCGAGCTGCAGCTGCAGCAGCCCCACGTCGGGCGGATGGAGACGCGGCCGCCGAATACGGAAGGCAAGGGTGAGATCCGCCAACGCGAGCTCGTCAAGAACGCGCTGCGCATGCGTCCCGATCGCATCATCCTCGGTGAGTGCCGTGGCGAGGAAGCCTTCGACATGCTGCAGGCGATGAATACCGGCCATGAAGGGTCGATGGCGACCATCCACGCCAACGCCCCGCGTGAGGCGGTTTCCCGCCTCGAGCAAATGATCGGCATGGCCGGCTTGCCGATGACCATCGCCAGCATCCGCGGCCAGATCGCCGCCGCCATCCGCGTCATCGTGCAGCTGCAGCGTTTGGCCGACGGCAAGCGCCGCGTCACCAGCATCGCCGAGATCACGGGTCTCGAAGGCGACATCATCCAGATGCAAGAGATCTATAAATTCGTCCGCAGCGGCACCGCGGCGGATGGAAGCGTGCAGGGTCACTTTCAGGCGACCGGCGTGCGGCCGCGCTTCCTGAACGATCTCATCGCGCACGGCATCAAGATCCCGGGCACCTATTTCGATCCCGGGCAACCGCTCTGAACGCCATGCCCGAATTCGATTCGATCTATCTCGTCTATTTGTTCGTGGCGGTCTCGGCCGGGCTGTTCGTCGAGGGCATTTATCTGCTGTTCTTCACGAAATCTTCCTACCGCAAGAACATCAATCGCCGCCTGGAAGTGATGCGGGACAAGAAGGATCGCGAAAGCATCCTCATCGAGCTGCGGCGGGAGCGCGGATTGACCAGCAGCGGCGACTATCGCCTGCCGATCATCGCGTTGAACAAGCTCGTGCTGCAATCCGGCCTGACGATCGGCTTCTCCAAGCTCGCCGTGTTCGTGGCGCTCGGCGCCGCGGTTGCTTTCGCGGCCATGGTGCTGCTGCGCGGCAACTTTCGCGAAGCGCTGCTGGTGGGGCTGTTCTGCCTCACGATTGCCCCCTACCTGCTGCTGCGAATCATGCGCCGGCGCCGGCAGAATGCGTTCGGGGCGCAATTCGCCGATGCGCTCGATGTCATCGTGCGAAGCCTGCGGGCGGGCCATCCGGTGCCGATCGCGATCAGCATGGTGGCGCGCGAGATGCCCGATCCGGTGGGCAGCGAGTTCGGCATGGTCTCAGATGAGATCACCTACGGGGCCGACCTCGAGACGGCAATGCGCAACCTCTATTTTCGCATCGGCCAAGACGATTTGCCGCTGTTCGTGACGGCGGTCGCGATTCAGGGCTCGACGGGCGGCAATCTGGGCGAAATCCTGCAGAACCTGTCCTCTGTCATTCGCCTACGCTTCAAGATGCGCCGCAAGGTGCGCGCGCTCGCCGCTGAAGGGCGCGCATCGGCCATGATCCTTTCTGCGCTGCCGATCGGCATTTTCATCGCCATCCAGTTCGTCTCGCCCGAGTTTTATGCGAACGTGTGGAACGAGGAAATCACCAAGCTGGCGCTTGGCATTGCCGGCACCTGGATGCTGATCGGCAATTTCATCATGTTCCGCATGGTGAATTTCAGGATTTGACGATGGACAGCGTCTTCTCGGTCCTGTTCGGGGTGTTCGGCGACGGTTCGGCGGCGATCCTCGGCCTGTTGGTGTTTCTGGCAGTCGGTACCCTCACCTTCTGCCTTATGACGACGTTGCGGGTGCGCGGTGCCGTCAAACGGCGCGCCGCCGGGATCACGCTCGATGAGACGCAGCGGTCGGGTCAGAACGCGCGGTCGCTGCGGCATTCGAGCCTCAAGGCGGTGCAGAGGCTGCTTGAATATACGACCAAGCACTACTCGGGGGCCGACGGCGACAACATGCGTGTGCTGCGCCGACGCTTAGTGCAAGCCGGGATCTACGACCCGCGCGCGATCGGCTATTTCTTTCTTGCCCGCATCGCGTTGGCCGCGGGTCTCGCGGGCGCAACCTTCGTCATGGTTCCGACCCTGTGGGCGATTCACGGCACAGTCTTTTGGATGTTCGTTGCCGCGGCGGCGTTGCTCGGTTATGTCGTGCCGAGCATTTACATCGACAAACGCATCAAGACGCGCCAGAACGAGCACCGGTCGGGATTTCCGGATTTCATGGATCTTCTGGTCGTATGCGCTGAATCGGGGCTCAGCATGGAGGCGTCGTTAACGCGGGTCGGCTCGGAGCTCGGCGATTCCTACCCTTCGCTCAGCGCCAACATTCACATGACCAACCTCGAGATTCGCGCCGGTCGCACCGTATCCGAGGCGCTCGAGCATTTCGCGGACCGGCTGGGTCTCGAAGAGGCGCGCTCGTTCGCAACCCTGATCCAACAATCGGACGAGATCGGTTCGAGCATCACCGATGCGCTGCGCGTCTACAGCGATGATATGCGGCACAAGCGGCTGTCGCGCGCCGAGGAGAAGGCCTATGCGTTGCCGGCGAAGCTCACGCTGCCGATGATGATCTGCATCTTCCCGGTTCTGTTCGTCGTGATACTTCTGCCGGTCATTGTCCGGGTGACGCTCCACAAGTTCTGATCCGGCTGTCGCCGACCGGCATCGGCTCTCTGTTAATACTTCTTAAGGACGCACGGCCGCCGGGCGGGGCCGGCGAGGAAATCTTAACCCTCCTCGCATAGGGTCAGATGTCCGGTTTTTTCCGATCTTTTCATCGGAAAATCGCGCGCGTGCGCTTGCCCGGAGGGACGAACCGATCGCTTCGCAGGCCAGAGCGCGCCGATGAGTTGCAAGGTAGCTCGAGTTCTTGCTTTGGCAGCCGTCGGCTTGGTGTGGCTGGCCGGCTGCGATAGCTTCAAGACCTACGACCTTTTGGGCCAAAAGGGCTCCGATACTGCTGCCGCTCCCGCCGCCGATCCGGCCACCACTGGATCAATCACGCCGCCGGCCGAAGCCACGGCCAAAGAAGCGCCGGGACTGCTCGGCAGCGAGCCCGGTGACGATCTGAGCCTCGGCAAGAAGCACTTTCGTGCCGGGGATTACGGTCTCGCCGAAAAGTATTTCCGCCGCGCGGTCGAGACCCATCCCAAAGACGCGGAAGCTTGGCTCGATCTCGCCGCGGCCTACGACCGTCTGCGTCGTTTCGACCTCGCTGACCGAGCCTACACCGAGTCGACCCATATCGTCGGGCCCACAGTGCAGATCCTCAACAATCAGGGTTTCTCCTATCTGCTGCGCGGGGACTACAGCCGCGCGCGCGAAAAGCTCTTGGCGGCGCGGGCGGCGGACCCGCAGGATCCGCACGCCAAGGCCAATCTGCGGCTGCTCGAGGACAGCCTCCACAGGGGCAAAGCCGTCGAATGACGAATGGGGCGAGGCCCGAATTTCGCAAGGCACTCGTCACCACCGGCAGGACAGAGTTAGGGGATCAGAATTATTTTGCCCGCGGTGCCGCGCGCCTCGAGGGCGCGATGCGCGTCGCCCGCGCTTTCCAGGGGAAGGCGCATCTCGATGCGCTGTCGAAGCAACCCATTTCCAAGCCAGGTGAAGATGTCGGCGCAGCGCTCGAGCAATTGGCATCGGTCGGTGACGTAGTGGTCGAGCCCGGTGCGGGTCAGGTACACCGATCCCGCGTGTAACAGCCGGCGCACGTCGATCGGCGGCACCAGACCGCTCGCTTCGCCATAGAGGACCAGCAAACCCCGGCGCTTCAGCGAGGCCAGGCTGCGCTCGAAGGTCTCGAGCCCGACGGCATCGAACACGACATCGACGCCATTTCCGTCTGTCAACCGTTTCGCCTCTGCCGCGAAGTCGTGTTGCGTGTAGTTCACGATGTGGTCGGCGCCCGCCGCGTGCGCGACCGCGCGCTTGGCGTCGGCCGATACCGTGCCGAGCACGCGTGCGCCGCGGATCTTGGCCACCTGGCACAAGAGCGCGCCGACGCCGCCCGCGGCGGAATGCACGATGCAGACGTCGTCGGGCCCGAGCTCATAGCTCGAACAGCCGAGGTAGTGCGCGGTCAGCGCCTGATAGATCGTGGCGGCGGCCGTCTCGAAATCCACGCGCTCCGGCAGCGGCGCCAGCCGCGACACCGGCACCAGCGCATGCGTGGCGTATGAACCGGGCGCCAGGATCCACGCCACGCGATCGCCGACGCTCACGCCTGTTACATCGGGCCCGACCGCTTGGACTACGCCCGCCCCCTCGGTGCCAAGCGCGATCGGGAGCGGGCGCGTATAGAGGCCGCTGCGGATCTGGGTGTCGAAGAAGTTGACCCCCGCTGCCTTCACTTGGACCAGAACCTGACCCGGCCCGGGGCTTGGAGCATCGGCCTCCGTCAGCCGCAGGACCTCCGGGCCTCCGTGCTCCTCGATCCTGATTACCTGCATCCCATCCCCATCGGACAAGGCTCGGCATCGAACCCTGGCGAGCCAGGCGGACCGTGCATCGCTATCAGACGAATTCGAAAGACATGAGTTGCGGTGCCGCCTGATAATAGGCGGTCCGAAACGTTGGCTGATCCGGGTAGGTCACGCTCGGCAAATGTCGGTACACGAATCGAATCGGCAGCGGCCGCACGTCGAACGGATAGGCTTCGCAGGATACGCGTCCCTTGCCTTGCGGCGTCAGCGTCAAGCGGGCGCCTTCGCCCCCGCCGTGGTCGTATCCGGTCGGGATGAATTCGAGGTGGTCCTGCTTGGGATCCTGAACGCAGAAATACAGCGACAGCAGATCCCACGCTTGGAGCAGACGATAATTCGTCCAGAGCTCGTCGGCATCGAAGGCCTTCTCCTCTTCTTTTTGGCGTGCTTCATTGCGAGCGATGAATGCCTCGACGGTCGGGCTGAGATTCTTGGCGTTGTAGACGACCGGGTGGTGGATCGAGCCGTAACGGCCCCGCCACAATCCCGTGCGGTGCTTATTGATCAAGAGCCCGGCATACGCATCGATGTCGGTCAGCCAGTCGGTTCCCCACTGAAACGCGTCCAGTTGAACGGCGTCGAGCGGAACCTGCATGAACGAGGGCGTCGATCGGGTTGTCGCATCGAACAGCGGACCGATCTCATAGCGATACCATCCGCAATCGTGCGCCAGCGCCGCTCGCACCACGGGCTCGAAGGGCCGGGGACGGGCGAAACGCTCGTTTCCCCAATGCGCCGCCAAATAGCCCGACAGTCGCGAATGGTCGCTCTGTCCGACCAGAAGCATCGACCCGTCGGGCATATTCCGAACGATCATGGTTTTCCCCCAGGTGGAATCGAGGCGCTTGCCACCGGGCAATTCTCACCTTAAATCGAGATTAAATCTATTAATAGGTTCAAGTCAACGCGAGCTCGGCGCGGTGCCATTCGGCCGCATGAGGTAGTCGTCCATGGTGTCGTCGCAGAAGCGGGAAACGGCGCGCTATGTTCAACTTGCCGACGCTTTTCGCCGCCTGATCGCGCAGGATGACTGGCCGATCGGCTGTCGGTTGCCGACCGTGGCCGGCCTGGCGGCCGAGCATGGAGTGGCGCGCATCACCGTGCGACAAGCGATGGACATTCTGGACGGCGAAGGGCTCATCGACCGTTCGCCCGGACGCGGCATGCACGTCACCGCTGCGCCCGCGGTTCTGCGATGGCACGCCCTCACGGCCGAGTGGGACGACTTCATGCGTGTCGGCGGCGGTTCGTCCAAAATACTTGCGGAGCGATCCCGTGCGGCGCTTCCGGACCTCGGCCCGGACGCAATGCCGATCGCGGGGAAGTTTCACTACATGCACGTCGTCGGCCATCGCGATGGCGGGCCGCCGCTCTCCGTGCGCGAAGTTTATATCCGCGATGACGCCTATCGGTTGGTCCGCCCGCGGGTCGAGCGGGAGCCTATGCTCAACCTCCTGGCCGAGCACGCGGTGCGTGTGGCCGTCGTCAACGAGATCGCCGCCGCATCGCGCGACGTGGCGGGCTGGCTGCGGGTTCCGACCGGAACGCCCGTTCTGCGCGCCCGCCACATCGGGTTCGGCCGGAACGGAAACGTCGTCTTCGTCGACTTTCCGATCCTGCGCGGCGACTATGTGAAGTTCGAGATCTCCGTCGCGCGGCCAGCCAACGAGCTCAGCATGGGTTAGGAGCGGGCCCTCTGCTGCCCGGCCGTAACGGAGCCGACGCGGCCGTGTAGAGCTACGCGGGTTGACGGCGCGACAATTGCGGCTGACAGTTTTTTGGGCTGCGGCGCTCCGCATCCATTTGGCCAATGCCTGTCGTTGCAGCTCAATCCAGCAAGCAGAGTTGAGGGAGGGGGCAATGCCGGTTTACGATTGTGTGGTGATTGGCGCCGGTCACAACGGCCTGACGCTGGCCGCCTACCTTTCGCGCGCGGGCCTGAGCGTTGCGGTCCTTGAGCGCAATCCGCGGATCGGCGGGGGCACCAGCACGGAAGAGCCAACGCTTCCGGGATACCGCTTCAACTTGCATTCCAATTTTTTCATGGGCTTTCGCCATGCGCCGCTGATGCGCGACCTGGAACTGTATCGTTTCGGCTTTGCCTATGTGGAACCGCTGGTGCAACAGGCTGCCGCGTTCCGCGATGGCACCTGCGTCGTCATTCACAAGGATATCGCTGCAACCTGTGCATCACTGGCGCGCTTCTCAAAGCGGGACGCGGTGACGTTCCGGGAGCTGCACGAGCTCTACGGCAAGCAGATGCGGTCGCTGCTCGTCTCACTGCTGTACAACGCGCCGCTGCCAGTCGACCAATTACGCGACCGTCTTTCCGGCCCGCAGGGGCGCGAGTTGCTTTCGCACGCGCAGCACGATCTGTTCAGCGTTGTACGCAAGCATTTCGATGACGACCGCATCCGGACTCTCTTCACCTCCTACATGCATGTCATCACCACGGAGAACGAGCCAGGGGCGGGCATCGTGTTTCCCGCAATCTTCTCAAATGTCATGGAGTTCACGCTTCCGATTGGCGGCGCCGCCAGCCTTCCGATCGCGCTCGCGCGCGTCGTCGAAGCGGCCGGCGGGGTGGTGCTGACCGATTCCGACGTGAAAGAGATAAAGGTGACAAACGGACGCGCTGCTGGCGTTCGGCTCGCCGGCGGCAAGGCGATCGACGCGCGCCGCTTGGTGGCGAGCGCAATCGACGCGCCGACCACGATGCGAATGGCCGGTGAAGCATGGTTCCCTGACGACGTCCGCAAGAAGCTCGACAACTGGCACTGGGGTAACCATAGCCTGGTGACCCTGCATCTCGCGCTGCGCAATCGCCCGCTTTACAAGTCGCGCGATTTCGATCCCGATATCGACCGCGCCTTCAACATCTTCTTTGGCATGGACGACATCGACCAGGTGGCGCAATGCTTCCAGCACTGCAAGGATCACAAGTTTCCTGATGTGCTGATGGGCAACGGCTCCTGCAACAGTCACGTGGATCCGACCTACGCGCCGGTCGATGGCCATGTCGCCTTTTGGTGGCCATTTGCGCCCTATGCGGTCGAGGGGGACCCGGCAAACTGGGTCCGCCACGAGAAGGAATATACCCAGCGCATCCTCGATGTGTGGCGCGAGTATGCTTCCAACCTCGGCGATGACAATGTGCGCGCGCGGTTCCTGTTCACTCCGCTTGATGTCGAGCGGCTGAACGCGAATATGCGCAGGGGCGCGGTGCGCATGGGGGCCTATGTTCCATCGCAACTCGGCATCAACCGCCCGCACCCGCTGCTGTCGGGCACGCGCACGCCGATCGAGGGGCTCTATCTGTGCGGCTCCTCGACCGGAAATGGCGGCGGCATTAACGGTGCGCCGGGCTACATAGCGGCGAACGCGATCGTCGATGACCTGAAGCTCGACCGTCCGTGGACGCCGGTGCCTCCGCCCGAATGGAGGCAATGATTAGTGTCGCAAAGTGCTGAGGACAGACATATCGTCCCCTCACCGACAGTGTGCAGCAGCTTGTCGCGTCGGTTAGGCCCGCGCGCCCTGACGACGGTTCGGTTCACGTCGGGGCCAGGATCAAAGGGATGACGTCATGAAGCTCGGTATCGTGCTCGGCTACACCGGTGCAGATATGTCATGGTCTATAGACCGGGTGCTGGAAGCCGAGCGACTGGGCTTTGATTCGGCCTGGACCTCGGAGGGTTACGGTTCGGACGCCATCACTCCGGCCGCGTGGGTGCTGGCGCGGACGACGAGAATCAAAGTCGGAACTGCGATAATCCAGATGCCGGCGCGTACGCCCGCCATGGCGGCGATGACTGCGATGACGCTCGACGCGCTCTCAGGCGGTCGCTTCGTCCTTGGTATCGGGCCGTCCGGCCCGCAGGTGGTGGAGGGCTGGCACGGCGTCGCTTACGGCAAGCCGCTTGTGCGCACCCGCGAGTACGTTGAAATCATCCGCAAGATACTCGATCGCAACGAGCCGCTGACCTACGCCGGCGAGCACTACCAGATCCCCTACGTCGGTCCGGGCGCGACTGGGCTTGGCAAGCCGTTGAAAAGCATCATGCACGGCAATCCAAGGATCAAGATATATACGGCGAGTATTGCGCCAGCGAGCATCCGCATGTCCGCCGAGGTGGCGGATGGCATGTTTCCTGTATTTATGAACCCGCAACGCTTCGAGCTGTTCGAACCGCACCTCAACGCCGGCTTCGCCAAAGGCGGCAATCAAAAGAGCCTGGCGACTTTCGATATCTGCCCGTTCGTGCCGATTTCCATGGGTGACGACCTCGAGCAGGCCCGGCTGCCGATCAAGCAGCACCTGGCGCTCTACATTGGCGGCATGGGCGCCCGCGACAAGAATTTTTACAACGACTATGCGAAGCGACTGGGGTACGAGGCGGCGGCCATTCGGATCCAAGATGCCTTCCTCGGCGGCCGCAAGGCGGAGGCGGTGGCCGCCGTGCCCGATGTTCTGGTCGATGAGATTGCGCTGGTCGGTTCGGCTGATCGCATTCGCGACCGGTTGCGGGTTTGGAAGGATGCGGGGAAACAGCGGCACGTCGATTCCATGCTGCTCAGCGGCAACGCTGACACAGCAACGCTGCGGGTGATCGCCGAGGCGGTCCTCTGAGCGTGAATGTCTGTTTCGCCGAGCTGCGGGTCACGAGCTCCGGTCTCGACAGCGGACTAGCCTATCAGCAGGCACCGGCTCAGTGTCGCTATTCGGATACGATCACGTCGCGGTCGATCTCCCGAAGGTTTTTTTTGCCGGTGAGTGCCATCGTCACGCTGAGCTCTTTGGCGAGAAGATCGATGGCTTTGGCCACACCCTGTTCGCCCCCGGCGCCGAGGCCGTAGACGTAGGAGCGGCCGATCATGCATGAGCGTGCGCCGAGCGCGAGCGCGCGCATGATGTCCTGCCCGGAACGAATGCCGCCGTCGAACATGATCTCGATCTCGGACCCGACCGCATCGGCGATTTTTGGCAGCGCGGAGATCGAGGACGGCGCACCGTCAAGCTGCCGTCCGCCGTGATTGGACACGACCAACGCGGTTGCGCCGGTTTTTGCCGCGATCTTGGCATCGCCGACATCGAGAATGCCCTTGAGAATGAGCTTGCCTGGCCACGCGCTGCGGACCCATTCGATGTCCTTCCAATTGAGCGTGGCATCGAACTGACCGGCCGTCCATTGCGCGAGCGAGTTCACACTCTCCATCCCGCCGACGTGGCCGGCCAGATTTCCGAATGTCCGGCGCTTGGCCCGCAGGATGCTGAGCGCCCAGGCCGGCTTGGTGGCGATGTCGACGATGTTTCGCAGCTTGGTTTCCGGCGGCACGGTCATGCCGTTCTTGATGTCGCAGTGGCGCTGCCCCAAAACCTGCAAATCGACGGTGAGCACGAGGGCGCTGCACCGCGCCGCGATCGCGCGCTCGATCAGTGCGCGGATGAAGCCACGATCCTTCATCACATAGAGTTGGAACCAGAACGGCTTGCCGGCCGCAGCCGCCACGTCCTCGATCGAGCAGATCGACATCGTGCTGAGGCAAAACGGAACGCCGGCCGCGTGCGCTGCGCGGCAGGCCAAAATCTCCCCGTCACCATGCTGCATGCCGCAAAGTCCGATTGGCGCGAGCGCGATCGGAAGCTTGGCCGGCTCGCCCATGATGGTCGTTCCGAGTTCCCGTTGCGATACGTCGACGAGCACTCTTTGGCGCAGCTTCAGGCGTTCGAGATCGTCGCGATTAGCCCTGAGCGTTTCCTGCGCGTACGAACCGTGATCGGCATATTGAAAGAACGCTCGGGGAACCTTGCGGCGTGCCAATTGCCTCAGGTCTTCGATGCAGGTGACGTTCTTCATGGGCTCCCTCCCGTCAGAGCGCTGTTTGTCGGTCTCAATAGCATGAAATGACTGGCGCAGACTTCGGCCAACGGGCGAATGGGGGCGTCCAAGCGAGTTCCCAAGCGCACCGCCGGTTGCGCGCTCGAATGCGCAGCGCCGATTCACTAATGTCTCTCTATAGCTGCGGTAATACAGGGAAGTCTCGCCATGCCTAACGGATCAAGCCGAAAGAAGATCAACCTGGCGCTGCAAGGGGGCGGCGCGTACGGCGCCTTCACCTGGGGCGTGCTGGATCATGTGCTCGATGATGCGCGGCTCGAGATCGAGGGTATCACCGGCGCCTCGGCTGGCGCAGTCAACGCCATCATGCTGGCGGACGGGCTCGCCCGCGGCGGCCCCGAGGAGGCCCGAAAGCGCCTCGCCGACTTCTGGCGCGCGGCGAGCCTTGGCGGCGATTTGCCCGACGCGCAGCGCAAGACGGTTGACCGGTTGTTCTCGTTCCTGCCGTTCGAAAACTGGCCGATGGGCATCTGGCTGAAGGCGGTGTCGCAGTATCTGTCGCCCTACGATCTCAATCCGCTCAACATCAATCCGCTGAAGGAGCTGATCGAGCGCTTCGTCGACTTCGCGGCGGTGAGAAAATGCCCGAACCCGCAGGTCTTCGTCTCTGCTACCGACGTGCGGACAGGGCGGCTGTGCATCTTTCCCCACAACAAGATCAGTGCCGACGTGATCGTCGCCTCAGCCTGCCTGCCGCTTCTTTTTCGCGCAGTCGAGATCGACGGCGTGCCCTACTGGGACGGCGGCTATCTCGGCAACCCGTCGATCTTCCCGCTGTTCGGGACCACGACGACCGAGGACGTCCTGTTGGTGCAAATCAATCCGCTGGTGCGTCACGCGACACCGACCTCGAATCAGGAAATCGTCAGTCGGTTGAACGAAATCACGTTCAATTCTCCGCTCATGGGCGAACTGCGGGCCATCGAGTTCGTCGCCCGGCTGATCGATCAGGGGCGATTGCCGCGCGGAATCGGGCCGGGCAAGTACCGCCGCATCAATATGCACCGCATCGCGCTCGAGAACTCCGCCCAGCCGCTCGATTCCGAAATGAGGCTCCATACTGACTACGATTTCTTCAAAATGTTGCGCGACCTCGGACGTGACGCTGCGCGCGGCTTCCTCGACGCTCACTTCGACGACATCGGTGTCCGCGGCACGGTCGATCTCGCGCAAGAGGTAAAGGCCGAGTGGGCCTAATGATGGTCCTTTCGATAAGCCCTTCGAGGCCGAGTAGGAGCTCACTCTTGCTGACCCGTTCGCAGTCATAGAGAAGCGCGTGCGATTGCGCCCTTCCTTGGCACAGCGAAATCGCCGGTGACTTTCGTTCCGGCCGCTTCTGGGGAATGAGGCGAGGACTTTGACCCCGACGTCAGTCGCGATGGGGAGCGGCCGAGCCTTCGGCCGCCCCTCCGGAGTTTGCGTTGAGAACCTTCGGGTTGTTCAGCGCGCCGGGCTCTGCTCCGCATGCATGCGTGAGAACGCGAAGCGGTCGTGGTGATGCGGCCGGGAGAGCAATAGGAACCGGTGCTTTTGCGCCTCGTCGAGGCTTTGATAGAGTGGGCCTGCCGCGTCGGCCAGGTGCTTGAGAGCGGTCCCACGCGCGGTCAAGGCATCGGCTCGACGTTCGAGGCGATTGATCGGATTGCCGTCCGAGCCTTGGTTGTCCGCGCTTTGGCTCTCGTCTCGCTGCTCAAACCGCGCCCTCCGCTGCTCGCCACGCAGCTTTGCGAAGTCGCGATAGGCCTGCTCGAATGCCGGCCAGTTCTTTTCCTGGTCCGGCGTCAGCTTGACCCCGGCCTTGATGGCGGCGATGCGCGCATCGACGAATGCACCCATGTCCTGCGCGCTAGGCTGCCAGTGACGCTGGGCGTCGGGACCTGCGGGCGGCGCACCGGGCTGCTGGGCATAGACCAACGAAGAGCCGGCGATTGTAAGCGCGGCCGTGCCGGCGAGTACTGTCTTCCACATAGCTTCCTCCAAAAGGTGGTTAGGTGAATCAGATGTCGGATCGGCAAAACGGATGAGCAAGTTAAAGTTATGTAAGGTTGCCGACATGTAATAATATGCTGATGAAGAAATATTCAGGTCACCCCGCCTGACTTGTAGGGCCAGATCCAGTTCGCAATCTCCGGCATGTCTTCGCCTTCCCGGCAGACGTATTCGCGGTGCTCGATCAAGCGGTCGCGGAACAGCTGCTTCACATGCGCTGCCGCCGGTCCGAGGTTCGGCACCCGATCGATCACGTCGATGGCTAAGTGGAAGCGATCGAGCTCGTTCAACACCACCATGTCGAACGGCGTCGTGGTGGTACCTTCCTCCTGGAAGCCGTGCACATGGAAGTTGTCGTGGTCGGTGCGATTGTAGGTGAGACGATGGATCAGATTCGGGTATCCGTGATAGGCGAAAATTACCGGCCTGTCGCGCGTGAACAGGCCGTCGAATTCGCGATCGGTCAGCCCATGCGGATGCACGCGCTTGGGCTGTAACGCCATCAGATCGACCACGTTGACCACCCTAACTTTCAGCCCCGGTAGGTGCTCGCGCAGGAGCGCGACGGCGGCGATCGTCTCCAAGGTTGGAACATCGCCCGCGCAGGCCATGACCACATCGGGGCTGTCGCCGCTCTGGTCGTTGGAAGCGAAGCTCCAGATACCGATGCCGGCAATGCAGTGCTTCACCGCTTCATCCATGGTGAGCCATTGTGGGGCCGGCTGCTTGCCGGCGACGATGACGTTGATGCGATCGTAGGTCCGCAAGCAATGATCGGTCACCCAGAGCAGACAATTGGCGTCCGGCGGCAGATAGACGCGCACGACGTCCGCCTTCTTGTTGACGACCAGATCGATGAAACCCGGGTCCTGGTGACTGAAGCCGTTGTGATCCTGGCGCCACACATGCGACGTGAGCAGGTAGTTCAGCGATGCGATTGGACGGCGCCACGGCAGCGAACGCGATACCTTCAGCCATTTGGCGTGCTGGTTGAACATCGAATCCACGATGTGAATGAAGGCCTCGTAACACGAGAACAGGCCGTGCCGGCCCGTGAGCAGGTAACCCTCCAGCCAGCCCTGACAGAGATGCTCGCTCAAGACCTCCATCACCCGGCCCTCGCGGGCGAGATGCACATCGTAGGAAAGGATGGGTTCCATCCAGACCCGTTCGGTGGCCTCGAAAACGGTGTCGAGACGGTTCGACGATGTTTCGTCGGGCCCCATGATGCGGAAGTTGCGAGTGTCCGCATTCAGGCGCACGACATCGCGCAAATAGGCGCCCATGATGCGCGTCGCCTCCGCCTGCGCGCCGCCCGGGTTTTGCACCTCGACCGCATAGTTGCGGAATTCCGGCAGCTTCAGCTCGCGCCTGAGCAGCCCGCCATTGGCATGCGGGTTGGCGCCCATACGTCGATCACCGTCAGGGGCCAGCGCCGCGAGATCGGGCCTGAGCCGGCCGTTCGCATCGAACAGTTCGTCCGGCCGATAGCTACGCATCCATTCCTCGAGCAGCCGCAGGTGCTCGGGTTTGCCGCGAACGTCGTCGATCGGGACCTGATGCGCGCGCCAAAACCCCTCGACCTTCAGGCCGTCGACTTCTTTCGGCCCGGTCCAGCCCTTGGGGCTGCGCAGCACGATCATCGGCCAGCGCGGCAGCGCCCCCTCCGCATCGCTGCCCGGTTTGGTTCCCTTGGTAGCGCGCGCCCGCTGGGCAATTCCTTGAATATCGCCGAGCGCCTTGTCGAGGGCCGCGGCCATGCGCGCGTGCATGCTTTGCGGCTCCGACCCTTCAACAAAAACAGGCTCGTACCCGTAGCCGAGAAAGAGGCTGCGCAGATCGTCGTCGCCCATCCGGCCCAGAATCGTCGGGTTCGCGATCTTGTATCCGTTGAGGTGCAGGATCGGCAGCACCGCGCCGTCGGTGGCCGGGTTGAGAAACTTGTTGGAGTGCCACGAGGTTGCAAGCGCCCCGGTCTCGGCCTCGCCGTCGCCGACCACGCAGGCGACGATCAGATCCGGATTGTCGAAGGCCGCGCCGAACGCGTGGGCGATCGCGTATCCGAGCTCGCCGCCCTCGTTGATGGAGCCCGGCGTCTCGGGCGCCGCGTGGCTCGGGATGCCGCCTGGGAAGGAGAATTGACGAAACAGCCGGCGAAGTCCGTCGACGTCCTGTGCAATGGTTGGGTAAATCTCGCTGTAGGTGCCTTCGAGATAGGTGTTGGCGACCATGCCGGGCCCGCCATGACCAGGCCCGCAAATGTAGATGACGTTGAGATCGCGTTGCCTGATGACGCGGTTGAGGTGGGCATAGATGAAATTGAGGCCCGGCGTCGTGCCCCAGTGGCCGAGCAGCCGCGGCTTGATGTGCTCCGGCTTGAGCGGCTCGCGCAACAGCGGATTGTCAAGCAAATAGATCTGCCCGACGGAAAGATAGTTGGCCGCGCGCCAATAGGCATCGAGCCGCGAAAAGTCCTCGCTAGCGGTAGACATTCTGCATCTTACTTCCGGCTGACAGATGCTTCGGTGGTGCCCGCCGACTAAGACACTCGGGAGAAATCGAGTTCGACTTCATCTATATAGCACCAGCCCCAGTCTTCACCGGGTTCCAGCGACCGCATGATTGGATGTTTGGCACGGTGGAAGTGCTTGGTTGCGTGCTTATTCTTTGACGAGTCGCAGCAACCGACATGGCCGCACGTCATGCATAGGCGCAGATGGACCCAAGTGTCTCCGATTTTCAGGCACTCCTCACACCCGCGGGTATGCGGTTCGACTTTTCTGATCTGGTCGAGGTGAGTACATTCGGTCATGCCTTCGCTCCGTCGAGTGGGGCCAGAATATAACGGTCGATGGCGGCGGCGAATCCGTCCGTGTCGTTCGACAAGGTGACGGCGTGCGCCTGGCGCTTCACCTCCTCGCTCGCATTGCCCATCGCGATCGAGAATCCGCTGCAGCGGAACATGGTGAGATCGTTCTCCATGTCGCCGAGCGTCACGATCTCATCGATCGGAACTCTTAGCCGCTGCGACAGCGCAAGCACCAGCGTGCCTTTGTCGAAACCTCGTGGGGTGACGTCGAGATAGTAGGGTTGCGACCGCACCGCCAAGGCGCTGTCGCCAAGCACGGACCGCAAGGCCTCCTCGCAGCGGGCCAACAGCGGGAAATCGGCACTGACGCCGACGATCTTTCCCGCCTTGTCGAGGAAAGGTCTGAAATCGGTCACGACCTCCGGCTCGGCTTGAATAGCCCTTCGCTCGCGGTCCGTATACGGCGCGCTCGGATCGCGCAGCAGCCATCGGCCCGTTGCGAACATCCAGATATCGACGCCTAAGGACGACAGCACGTGCACCGCTTGCTGCGCCGCCGCCTGCGAAATCACATGCTCTTCAACGACGCTGAGGTCGGGATCGACGATCGCGGCACCGTTGAAGGCTCCCATCGGCAGCGCGAGGGCGAGCGGCCCGACCAGCATGCGCAAGCCGATCGGCGGGCGGCTGCTGGTGATGGTGAAGCCAATCTTGCGCTCGGCGAGCCGTCGCACGGCTCGCACCGACGCGTCCGTCAGGCGCTTGTCGGAGGTGACCAGTGTACCGTCCACATCAGATATGACCAGCGAGATCTTGCGCATGCGGGCCTTTCGGCAAGAACGGCATCCGGCTTTCCGTCTGAAAGCTGTCAATAGTAAGCAGGGTAATCAGTTCTTTTCGTTAGTGGAACTGAAACCGTTGTGATCACGGCCGGCGCTCGGGTGCGGCGGTGCGGTCGACGAGCCAGTGCAACTGACCATCCGCGCGCACCCGTGCAGCGGGTAGATCACTGCCGGCCAGGATCCGCGTCAGAACCTCGCGCTTGTTCGCGCCGGTGACGAGGAAAATTACGATACGGCTCGATGCCAGCGTCGGCAAGGTGAGCGTGATGCGCGGGACGTAAGGCTCGACGGCGGCATGCGGAATCGGCACGGCCCAGCGCTGGCGTATTTCGAGCGCCGCGGAGCCGGGAAACAGTGAGGCCGTGTGCCCATCCTCGCCGAGACCTAACAGCGTTACATCGAAGAGCGCGCGCGCCGGATCGAAGCGGTCGGCACCGTAGAACCGCTTCAGCTCCTCTTCATACTGGATCGCGCTTTCCTCCGGCCCGTTTGCCTCGGTCCGGATCGGATGGATGGTGTCTGCCGGGACGTCGATCTTGTCGAACAATGCGAGGCGTACCATGCGCTGATTGCTGCGCGCGTCATCGGCCGGCACGAAACGCTCATCGCCCCAGAACCAGTGCATGCGCGGCCAGGGCAGGACGCCGCGATAGGGCTCCGCCGCCAATTTCTCGTAAAGGAGCCGTGGTGTCGAGCCGCCCGAGAGACAAATGGTGACCCGGCCGGGTTTGCTACGTGCCCGTTCGAGAATGGTCGCTGCCGCCCGCTCCGCCACCGCCGCCGCGTCGGCCAGGACCGTCACGTCCAGTGTCGCCGTGCTGCTCACCTTGCCCTCCTACTCCATGATGCGCCAACTTCGGCCATCGCGCTGCAGCAGCATGGACGCTTCTTTCGGGCCGTCGCTGCCGGCGGCGTAGAAGACGAGACCGGCCGCGCTCGCACGCGACCAGGCGTCGAGGAACGGCTGCACGGCGCGCCATCCGGCTTCGACGCCGTCGGCCCGTTGGAACAAGGTTTGATCGCCGGTCATGCAGTCGTAGATCAACGTTTCATAGCCGGTCGCGGGCGCAGCGTCGAAATAATCCCGGTAGTTGAAGCTCATGTCCGCGCCGGCGATTAGGATCGAAGGGCCCGGGACCTTGACATTGAAGTTGAGCGCGATGCCTTCATCAGGCTGAATCCGCAGCACCAAGAAATTACGGACGAGATGATCGACCGGGGTGTCGCGGAACATGGCGTAGGGGGCCTGCCGGAATTTGATGGCGATCTCCGTTTCGCGGTGCACCAGCGCCTTGCCCGTGCGCAGATAGAACGGCACCCCGGCCCAGCGCCAATTGTCGACGTCGAGCCGCAGCGCCACATAGGTTTCGGTCGTGCTGGCCGGATCGACATTGGCTGTCTGGCGGTACCCAGGCAGGAGCTTTCCGTCGACCGTGCCGGCCGTGTATTGGCCCCGCACCGATGCGGCCAGGGCTTCCTCCGCCGTCGCGAGCCGAATGGCGCACAGCGCCTTAGCCTTTTCCGAGCGGACCGACGAAGCATCGAAGCAACTGGGTGGCTCCATGGCGGTCAGCGCGAGCAGTTGGAACAGATGATTTGGCACCATATCGCGCAACGCACCGGTCTGGTCGTAGAACGCGCCACGCCTGCCGACGCCCAAGGTCTCCGCGACCGTTATCTGAACGTGGTCGATGTGATGCCGGTTCCAGATCGGCTCGAACAGGCCGTTGGCGAACCGCATCACCATGATATTCTGGACGGTCTCCTTGCCCAAATAATGATCAATTCGGTAGATCTGCTCTTCCCGCAACACCTGTTGCAGCTGGTGATTGAGCTGCCGCGCCGACTCCAGATCGGTGCCAAACGGCTTTTCAACAATGACGCGGCGCCAGGCGCCGCTCTCCTCGTGTAAGAGTTTTGCGGCGGCGAGACGGTCGGCTACGGGGCCGAAGGCCTGCGGTGGCGTCGCTAGATAGAAGAGGCGATTGCCCAGCGTCGCCACCGAGCGCTCGAATTCATTGAGTGCGTCGTGCAGCCGGTCATAGTTGGAAGGATCGTCGAGCTCGCCCCTCACGTATCCGACGTGGGCGAGAAGGCGCTCGGCGGTCGGCCGCTCGATCGCTCGTGTCGCGAATTGACGCAAGCCGTCGAGCAAGCCCTGGCGAAACTGCTCGTTCGATTCTTCACGGCGGCCGACGCCGAGGATGCAGAACGCCTCCGGCAGCAATCCTGTTGCGGCTAAATTGTACAGAGCCGGCACGAGCAGTCGGTGCGTCAGATCACCGGTCGCACCAAATATGACAAAACAGCACGGATCGGCCGGCCGGGCGTTGTTCGGCCGCTGCAGGGCCATCAGGAGCTTTCCTTCTCCGGCTCGATGTGTCCGCCGAATCCCTTGCGCATGGCGGACAGGATTTTTTCTGCAAAGGTGTGCTGCTCGCGCGAGCGGAACCGCGCATAGAGCGCCGCAGAAAGCACGTTGGCCGGCACGGCTTCCTCGATGGCCGCCATCAGCGTCCAGCGGCCTTCGCCGGAATCCTCGACGAAGCCCGTATAGCCGGAAAGGTTGCCGTCCTGCGCGAGCGCCGAAGCCGTGAGGTCAAGAAGCCACGAGGTGATGACGCTGCCCCGCCGCCACACTTCGGCTATGTCGACGATGTCGAGGTCGAAACGCTCATTCTCGGGGAGCGCCGCCGAGGAGGCGCTCTTGAGGATGTCGAAGCCTTCCGCATAAGCCTGCATCAGGCCGTATTCGATGCCGTTGTGCACCATCTTGACGAAGTGGCCGGCGCCGTTGGGGCCCGCATGGATGTAGCCGCGTTCGGCCCGCCCGTCGCGCCCGTCCCGATGCGGCGTGCGCTCGGCAGTGCCGAGCCCGGGGGCCAGCGCCGCGAAGATTGGGTCGAGGTGGCTCACGACCTCGCGCGGGCCGCCGATCATCATGCAATAGCCGCGCTCCAGACCCCATACGCCACCGCTCGTGCCGACATCGACATAGTGGATGCCGCGCGCCGACAGCGTCTTGGCGCGCCGCACGTCGTCCTTCCAAAACGTGTTGCCGCCGTCGATGATCACGTCGCCCGGCGCCATCTTGTCGCCGAGTTGGCCGACCGTTGCCTCGGTGACCTCGCCCGCCGGCAGCATCACCCAGACTGCGCGCGGCTGCTCGATCTTGCGGAGGAACTCATCGAGGCTGGCGGCGCCGACCGCGCCCTCGCGAACGAGCTCTTGGACCTGTTGCGCGTTGCGGCCATAGACGACGCACGTGTGGCCATGGCGCATCAGACGGCGGACGATATTGCCGCCCATGCGGCCGAGGCCGATCATTCCGAGCTGCATCGTGCTCTCCTATGCCAGCGCCCGCCGGATTGCCGCCTCGATGTCGAGAAGCCGCGAGGAAAGCTGCGCGCCGTCCTTGATGTGCACGCGTAACGCGCGCCGTCCGCGCTCGGCGAGAACATCGAAATCGCCGCGCGCCTGCGCCGCCTTGATGATGCCGAAGCTGAAGCGCTGGCCTGGCACCGGCAGGTCCTGCGCGTCGTCTGTCGTGATCTGCAGAAAAACGCCGCTGTTCGGTCCGCCTTTGTAGGCCTGTCCAGTGGAGTGCAGGAAGCGCGGACCAAATTCGAGGCAGGTTGCGACCTTGCAGGCGTCGCGCACTGCGATGCGCGCGCGCTGGAGCACCTCGGCGTGCTGCGGGTTGCGTTCGATGTAGGCAAGGATCGCCGCGTAATCACCCGCCTTGAGGCGGCGCAAGTGCGCTCGCAGCCACGACTCGAGGTTTGCACCCGCGCCCGCGGCGCGCAGCGCCTTGGCGTTGGCGGCGTCGGTATAGAGGGCGAAGCGCTCGTCCTTGAACAGCGGCTCCTCGGCCGGCAGAGCGCCGCTTTTCTCATAGGCGGAGGTGAGCTCGCGGGTTTTTATCTTGCTGGCTTCAACGTCCGGCTGGTCGAATGGATTGATGCCGATGATGGCGCCAGCGACCGCCGTCGCGATCTCCCAGCGAAAGAACTCTTGACCCAGCAAGTCCGGCGACGCGAGCGCGATGCGGACCACCGGTTGACCGGCCTGCTCCAACGCCGCCAGCGCGGCGTCCGCCCGGGCGTTGTCGTCCGCCTCGAGCCGCAACTGGACGAAAATACGGTCGTTGCCATAGAGCGGCGGATTGCCGAGGGGCTCGGCGTCGATTGGGATCAGGCCCCGGCCGTCCTTGCCAGTCGACTCGGCAATGAGTTGCTCCGCCCAGGCGCCGAAATCGGCGAGTTTCGGCGAAGCCACGAGCGTGACCTTGTCGCGCTTCTCGCGCGCCGCCGCACAGCCGAACGCGATGCCGAGCTGCAGGCCGGGATTGGCAGCAGGCGGGACATCGGCGCCACACGAGCGCACCATCACCTGTGCCGCCTGCAAGAAGCGCTGCACGTCGATGCCGCTTGCGGCGGCCGGCACGAGGCCAAAGGCGGAGAGCACGGAATAGCGCCCGCCGATGCTCGGCACGCCGTAGAAGATGCGCCAGAATTTGTCGGCCTTGGCGCGCTTCTCCATCGAGGAGCCGGGATCGGTCACGGCGACGAAATGCGCGCCCGCCTTGTCGTCGCCGATCACGTCCTTCAGCCGCGCGAAGAAATAGTCGGTAAAGGCATTCGGCTCGAGGGTCGAACCCGATTTGCTCGCTACCATGAAGAGCGATTTAGCGAGGTTGATGCGCCGCTCCGTCGCGCGCACCTGCGCCGGATCGGTCGAGTCGAGAATAAGGAGTTCTGGAAAACCTTGCTTCCGACCAAAGGTCTCGGCCAGGACTTCGGGCCCGAGGCTCGATCCGCCCATGCCGAGCACGACCGCATGTGTGAAGCCGCGCTGCCGAACGTCCGCGGCGAACGCCGCATAGGCATCGGCTTGCCGAAGCTCCTGGTCGACGATGTCGAGCCAGCCGAGCCATTGCGCTTCGGTTTTGTCCGTCCATAGCGACGCGTCGTGTTGCCACAGCCGGCGGCCTTTACCCTCCGCGCGCCACCTCTCGCACTCGGCCTTGGCGACTTCCCCGAGCGCCCGGCCCAGCGCAAGGCTTTGTTGGTTTAGGCGCGCGCCGAGCCACGTGGTGCGTTTGGCGGCGACCGCGCCAAGCAGCTTGTCGGCGGCATCGGCAAAAAGCTGGACGCCCTCCACCACTAACTGATCGGTGACCTGTGCGAGCGAGATGCCGGCGCGATCGAGCGCCGTGAGCAGATGACGCGCCTCTTCGACACCGTCTTCGAGGGTGGCGCGCACCTTTCCGTGGTCGCGGAATGCGTCCATGGTGGCGGGCGGCATGGTGTTGACGGTGTTGGGCCCGATGAGCTCTTCGACGTAGAGCACATCGCTGTAGGCCTTGTTCTTGGTGCCGGTGCTGGCCCACAGCAGGCGTTGCGCTTTGCCACCCCTACGCTCGAGCACATCCCAGCGCGCGCCGGAGAACAGACGCTGATAGCGCTGATAGGCGAGCTTGGCGTTGGCGATCGCCACACGACCCTTGAGCTTCTCCAGCGCCGACTTTTGCTCCGGCTCGTTCGCCTGCCGGATCTTCTCATCGAGGAGCTTGTCGACCGCGGTATCGATACGACTGACGAAGAAGCTGGCGACGCTGGCGATGCGGCTGATGTTGCCGCCGCGCCCGGCGAGCGCCTCGAGCCCATCGAGATAGGCCTGCGCGACCTGCTCATAGACGTCCTGCGCGAACAGGAGCGTGACGTTGATGTTGATGCCCTCCGCCGTGAGATCACGGATCGCCGGCAGGCCGGCGCTCGTACCGGGCACCTTGACCATGAGATTGCGGCGGTCGACTTGCTTCCACAGCCGGCGTGCCTCGGC
Organism: Xanthobacteraceae bacterium; assembly: GCA_052148715.1. Classification (GTDB taxonomy): domain Bacteria; phylum Pseudomonadota; class Alphaproteobacteria; order Rhizobiales; family Xanthobacteraceae; genus JBKQHQ01. Next base: position 162,135 of record JBKQHQ010000259.1, read on the forward strand.
GATGGTCGCGCCGGTGTCCATGGCAAGATAGGGCGAGACCTCAAGACTGACGAATCCGTCGGTGCCGTTGGTCGCCGCGTGGACCGGAGCCAACACATCGGCCGCAGCCTGGATGTCTTCGATGGCCAGCCCCTCGAACAGCTCCATGACGCTGTGAGCGCCGTTGGCGCCGCTGCCTTTCAAAGAATCGTCGTATTCGTTGGATTCCGCGATTGCCTTCTCGAAGATGGCAGGGTTCGAGGTCACGCCGCGCAGGCCATCCTCCGCGATCAGCTTGGCAAGACCGCCGGACCGGAGAAAACCGCGCGCCACGAAATCAAGCCAAACGGCCTGGCCTTGCTCCTGTAGCGCGATAAGCGGATTGGCCGCCTTTTGCGAGGCGCGGCCCCTATCGGATTCTTCACGAGCCTCGAGCCGGTTCATGGGTTTGCTCCTCGTGATCTGCAAATCGTTGCTTCAGTCGTCTGTCTGTCAGCGGCGTGACTTGCCTTGCGTCTTGGCGAACTGCGCCCGAGCCGCCTCCATCACCTTCTCTGCGGTGAAGCCGAACTTGACCAGAAGGTCCTTCAATGGAGCGGATGCGCCAAAGGTATGCATGCCGATGATCGCCCCGCTGCTCCCGGCATAGCGGTCCCAGCCGATGACGGAACCCTGCTCGACGGTGACGCGCGCTGTGACTTCCGGCGGCAAGACGGCTTCGCGGTAGCTTTGGTCCTGTTGCTCGAACAATTCCCACGACGGCATGCTCACCACGCGTGCACGCACCCCCTCGCGCTTGAGGGCCTCGTAGACGTCGATGCACAGCCGAACCTCGCTGCCGGTGCCGATCAGGATGACGTCGGGCTTGCCGCCTTCCGCGTCGGCGAGGACGTAGGCGCCGCGCGCCAATCCCGCGGCGGGTGCGTAACGCGAGCGATCGAAGGTCGGCACCGCCTGGCGCGTCAGGACCAGGCAGGCCGGTTGGTGCTTGAGCCGCATGACGACCCGATAGGCTTCGGTCACCTCGTTGGCGTCGGCCGGGCGCAGCGTGATCAAGCCGGGGACGCTGCGCAACCCGAGTAGTTGCTCGATCGGCTGATGGGTCGGTCCGTCCTCCCCGACCCCGATCGAATCATGGGTGAAGACATGGAACATGGGCAGTTCCATGAGCGCGCCGAGACGGACGGGCGGACGCATGTAGTCGTAGAAGACGAGGAACGTCGCGCCGAACGCACGCAGCCCGCACAGCGCGAGCCCATTCACGATGGCGCCCATGGCGTGCTCGCGCACGCCGAAATGAAGATTGCGGCCGCCGGGATTGCCGGGCTGCAGTTGACCCGCGTCGGCAACGTCGAGCTTGGTTTTGGTCGAGGGCGCAAGATCGGCGGCGCCGCCGAGCAGCCACGGCACCTTGGCGGCAACCGCATTGAGCACCTTGCCCGAAGAGTCACGCGTCGCCATGCCTTTCGGGTCGGCGGGGAAGCTCGGCAGGCCGGTGTCCCATCCGTCGGGGAGCTCGCGTTTGAGAACGAGGTCGATCTCGCGCGCGACATCCGGATAGTGCTCCCGGCAGCGCCGCATCTGCTCGTTCCACTGCGCATGCAGGGCTCTCCCGCGTTCGCCGATGCCGGAACGGAAGTGGTCGTAGACGCCGTCGGGCACCAGGAACTGGGCGTCCTCGGGCCAGCCATAGAAGCGCTTGGTGAGCCGGACCTCCTCCTCGCCCAGCGGATCGCTGTGCGCCGCAGCGGTATTCTGCTTGTGCGGGGCGCCGTAGCCGATGATGCTGTGGACCATGATTAGGGTCGGCCGGTCGTCGGTGCGGCGGAATGTCTCCAACGCGCGCGCCACGCTCTCGGTGTCGTTGGCATCGTCGACCCGCAACACGTTCCAGCCATAGGCCGTGAAGCGCGCTGCCACATCCTCGGTGAAGGTAAGCTCGGTGTGGCCCTCGATGGTCACGGTGTTGTCGTCGTAGATCCAGCACAGATTGGCGAGCCGCAGATGCCCGGCGAGCGAGGCAGCCTCGCTGCCTACGCCTTCCATTAGGTCGCCGTCGCTGCAAGAGACATAAACGTCAAAGTCGAACAGCGGCAGATCGGGTCGATTCAGGCGGCTGGCGAGGAAGCGGCTCGCCATGGCCATACCCACGCTGTTGCCGCAGCCCTGGCCGAGCGGGCCGGTCGTCGTCTCGACGCCGGGTGTGAGGCCATGTTCCGGATGGCCGGGCGTCCGGCTGCCAAGCTGACGGAACGCCTTGATGTCGTCGAGAGTGATTGCCGGCCGGTCGTCGTCGCGCGCCGAGCGAACGCCGGAAAGATGCAGCAGAGCATAGAGCAGCATCGATGCGTGGCCGTTCGACAGCACGAAACGGTCGCGGTTGGGCCATTGCGGGTCGGCCGCGTCGTAACGCAGGAAGCGCTGCCATAGCGTGTAGATCGCCGCGGCCATGCCCATAGGAGCGCCGGCATGGCCGGATTGGGCCTTCTGCACGGCATCGATTGCAAGGGTACGAATGGTATTGATGCTCAGGGCATCGATGGTCGAGGACGGACGCACGGCACCTTCTCGATGGGCTAATGTTTCAGTGACGGTCATTGTGTTTATTGAAATTGTGGCGGCGGCGATACCGGAAATTTGAGTCGGGCAGGCCGGAAACGGCCGTCCACCGCAAGCGCCTCTCGAATGTGATCAAGGTCGGCAAGGGATTTCCCTCGGCGCGGCTCAGGGCTGCAAGCAGCAACGGAGCAAGTAGGCCCGCCGCCTTGCACCGCATCAACGCCGTTCGGATACCTCCCGTTCCTTCGCGCCCAATCTACAGGCAACCGACCGAATAAGCGTCGCCGTGGACGGCAACGCGGCGGTCAGCGCGGGCCAAATCGTTCGGCGGGCGGGGCAATCTCGGTGACGAGGTCGCGGATGAGCGGTTTGTTGGCAAGCGGAGCGAGAATCATTTCGCGCGCCTCGAGCCGTGCCGTGCAGGCATAGACGGTCGCGCCATCGAGTTCGATCATGCATTCCTTGCAGGCATTGGCGTTGATGCAGGAAAAGCGAATCGCAAGTGTGGGGTCCCTGTGCACGCGGATCCAGCGGAGCGCATCGAGCACCGACTGGCCCGGCTCGAACGGCACTTCGTAGGTTTCGAACCGCCCCGCCTCTGGCGCAGTTCCGCGCCAGACCTTGAGCAAAGCGATAAGCTTCATTGTGCTGCCTCGGCAGCGACGACGGCACTGCGGGTGAACTCGAGCTCGCTGCCGCGCAAATGCACCACCTGGTTTGCTCCCCATTCGGGGCGCTGGTCGGGAAAATCCTCCCGTTGATGCGCGCCGCGGCTTTCGGTTCGTTGCAGCGCTGCCTGCGTCACGACCCGCGCCACAAGCAGCATGTTGCGCAAGTCGAGCCATTCGAGGCGTGCAAGATCGAACGCCAGGGCGGCGGCTGGCGGCAGGTCCCCGAGCGCTCGTGTCATCTCGCCGATGCACCCGAGCGCCTGCGCGAGCTTTTCGGCCGTTCGGTATGGGCCGACCTGGTTCCACATCGTGCGCTGTAGCTCCTGCACCATCTCGGCCGTGTTCAAGTCGCGGCGCCGGGAAGAATCCCCCTGCAGCCAGTCGAGTGCTCCCCCGCTCGACCCAAATGACTGCGACGCCGTCGCTTTCGCCCGAGCGGCGGCCGAGCGGCCGGCGCGCCGGCCGAACACCAAGGCTTCCGTGACGGCGTTGCCGGAGAGCCGATTGGCGCCGTTGGCGCCGCCAACCGCTTCGCCGGCGACGAAAAGGCCCGGAACCGGCGTTTGCATGCGCGCGTCCGCGGCCACGCCGCCCATGTGGTAGTGCGCGATCGGGGCGACCTCGACCGGCATTTCGGTGAGGTCGATCTTGTTGGCGGCGAGGCGATCGATCACGGGCCCGAAGGCGGCGCGCAATTGCGCCGCCGAGCAGTGCTGGAAGCTGAGATAAGCGCCGCCATGCGGCGAGCCGCGTCCCGCCTCCACCTCTTTCTGAATGGCATAGGTCGCGAGATCGCGGGTGAGGACGTACTTGTCGGCCTCGTCCGAGCCGTAGCGGGAAGTGAATTCCTCCATGGCGCCGTTGAGCAGCCGTCCGCCGAGCTTGTAGCGGAACGGATCCCACATGATCGGGTCCATGCCGATCAGCCGCGGTGCGAGATGGCCGATCGGAAAAAACTGTACGAATTCCATGTCGAGGAGGGGGGCGCCGGCGCGCAGCGCGAGCGCGTAGCCGTCCCCCCCCATATTCGCCGAGGCGCTGTTGCGATGATAGAGCCGCGTCAGGCCACCGGTCGCGACTATGGTGGATTTGGCGGCGATGACCACCGAGGCGCCCGAGGTCAGATGCAGCGCCAGCGCGCCGCCGACCTCGCCGTCGGCGACGATGAGATCGACGACGCAGAGATCGCCGGCGCGGCGAATGCCGCCCGTGCGGTTCACCACCGTGCGCAAGGTTTTCGACACCGCCGGCCCGGTGTTGAGGAAATCGACATAGACGCAGCGCGGCCGATCGTGGCCGGGCGCCATGGTCTGCGCGATACGTCCATCCCGGCGCGCCCAGCCGACGCCCCAGGCGTCCATCTCTCGGATGCAGTCGGGGCCTTCCTCGCAGAGGAGCCGCGCCAGGGCGGCGTCGCACAGGGCGCGGCCGGCCTGCAACGTGTCATCGAGATGATGGCGCCAATCGTCCGGAACCTCGGAGCCGAGCGCGACCGCCACCGTCATCTGCGCCATTACGGTTGCGCCGCCGCGTCCGATCAGGCTGCGGTCGAGCAGCAGCACACGGCAGCCCGCCCGTGCGGCCTCGATTGCCGCATACATGCCGGCTCCGCCCGCGCCGATCACGAGGACGTCGGTCTCCACCCGCATCGGCTCAGATTTCATGGTGATCACGTAATATCAAAAGGCTGCAAAAGCTATTCCCTTTGCGGTTCGGCGTGGACCGCAGGTGGCCCGGTCATTCCGGCTCGACTGGGCTTCTGGGCCCCGACGAGGAGCCCGGGCCCGAGGACATTTCACCGTGCGCTGCTTCGAACTGCGCCGTTAGTCGCCGCCAAGGATAGCCGGTCACCATCACATGCGAGGCGGGCGTCGATGCCACGCTCGCAGCCGAGTCGCCAAACCGAGGCATTGAGCCGTCGCGTCTCCCCACGCACGATCCCCGATCCGCAATGCGTGAACACGGCACGGCGAACACCTGCGCTTTCGCACCAGTCGAGTTGCGCGATAATTGCAGCGTGGCCGATCAACGTCCCATTTTTCTTGCGCACCATTGAGCGTTTCATGGTCGCCCCATCGCCGATATAAATGTCGATTCCGCGAAGCACGGCCGATGCATTGGGGAGTTCGGCTACATCGGGCAGGTAGAAGAAAGAGCTGTCTCCCGCCAACACGCGATATCCCACGGCCGGCGCGCGGATCGAATGTTGAACCGGAAATGCCTTGAACGTGATTCCACCAATGGATACGGATCTCTCCAACGGCATCGTACGTCGATCGGGAATGGGATAGCGGTGGAGCAAATCCAACGTTGCTTCGGCCGCGTAGACACGACAGGGAGCGCCCTTGGCGAGGCCCGCGGCATGGTCGGGATGTGCGTGTGTGAGCACGATGGCGGTCGGCGCGATGGCGCGGAGCCGACCCAGCCAATCCGCGCCGCAATCAATCATGATCCGTGCATCGTTGTATTGAACGAGCAACGCGCTATGACGTCGGTGCCGGCGAGAGCGGAGCTCGATCTCGCCGCGCGTACCAAGAAAGGTCAACTCAATTGCCCTGGTTTTTTCTGCCACTTCGATCCCCCATCGAATTCAAGGTGCTCCGACGGGGATCAGGGACAGAGGAATCGCGTCGGCGCCAAAATGCAAAAATCACCCGCAAAGCGCTAGAGCATATCTCCGCGAGACTGCTGGCCGATCTCCATTAAAATTGATTATGAGCAGCGTGGCAGTAACTCGTTGAGAAAGATCAATTCCCGCCGTCTTTCTTCTTGTGTGACGGGTCAGCCTTCAGGAACCGAATTTCCACTGTTTTGATCAAGATCAACGCGGAACTAGTCATGGATGCAGAAGGTGGCGTTGCGCCCGACTATCCTCGACGTCGAGGAGACTTCCATGTGGCTCGCTGGTGACGCCGATGTTTTCGGCGCCGGCTGAGATGCAGGTGTCGTCGGCGACGTCGCTGCGATTCTGACCGCCTACGAAGAGGAAGAGTCGCCACCGGCGAGGTGAACCTCCACAGGGAGACTGCTATGATTTCATTGGAAGATTGCATTGGTCTTTGCGGTCTCGATGAAGAGCAAGTGGCGGCAATTAGTGAACATGAGCACATCCCGGAAATAGCTGCTGCTGCGTTGGCCAACTATCTACTGAAGCAGCCGCATGGCGGCGAAACCATTCGAATAATGATCACAGACGATATCCACAAAGCGCTTGACGCGGGTCGTGTCAGACATGCGGCGGAGCTATTCATGGCGCTGCGGCACTTCCTGGAACAGAACCCTGACGCGGTGTAATCGGCGGTTGCCAATTGGACCTCGCGGCGCCTCGTCTTTGATCTGAGTCAAGAACCAAAAGTCGATTAATCGCCGATTTGGGAGTGGTGGAAGCTTTACACTGTTCGGGAGTAGCCAATGGCCATCTATATGATTGGATATGATTTGCACCGATCGAAAGGCGAGGATTACGATGAACTCTTTGCGGCGCTTGAAGCAATCGGAACCGGGTACTGGGACTGCCTCGATTCGACGTGGCTTGTCATAACGGAAAGAACATCAGTTGAAATCAGAGACGAGCTCAAACAGCATCTAAAGGATGATGATCGGCTGCTCGTCATGCGTTACGGAGAGGGTGCAGTGTGGCTGGGGTTCAAGGACGAATGTCAAACTTGGCTAGAAGACAAGCTTTGACGCTTTAACGATCTCTGCACAGCCGGCAGAGCGCGGATGGCTCCTCTAAGCTTGCTGATGTCAGCTCCTGGATTTCATTCCACGCCGATATCTTCCGATTGGCAACAAATGTTCCGGCAGCGGAATCTGCAGGCCACGTGGGGCACGAAAACCCATTCCCCGGCATCAACCGCAGAGCGGCAAGGTGGCACCGGCATCAAGGCTGAGAATGCTTGTCGTTCGAGGGGCCACCCGTGACGACAAGAGTCACATCTCCAGGCGCGACTTAAGCAATCTCACATTCTATGCTCAAGTTTCGCGAGAATCGTCGCGATTTCATCTTTGAGCTTAAGACGCCGCTTCTTGAGCCGTTCAAGTACCTCGTCGGTGGTCGGCTGCTCATCCGATACGATGCGATAGATGTCGCGATTGACCTCGTCGTAGCGGGTGACGAGTTGTCGGAACCGATAGTTGGTTCTCGTCAACCGCTCGATGAAGCCCGTTTCCCGGGGAAACTCGTCTCGCAATTCATGGGGGATGTGCATCATGACGCGCTTGTCCTTGGGGCACTTGATCATAAAGGCGCTCATCTGCCTTGCGTTGGATCAACAGGAAGGTGCCTTCGCGACGCAAGCAGCGATGCCGCGCAACGGACGTGCCCTCCCGGACGAGCGCTCGAAGCTGGACTCACCAGTAAGGGAGTGCGCGGTCACTGCCCGAGTGACGAGACGTTAGAATAAGCCGAGGGAGGTCGCATCGGAGCGATGTGGATCATCGGAATGTAAAAAAGAGGGCCGCTCGCGCGCGCGGCCGGCCCGGAGGTTACGCCAATGGACCTCTTGGAGGGCTTACGCGGCCATCGCGGCTATTTTCAGATTCACCGCGGAGATCCTGCGGGTGCGCCGATCTGTCTGCAGCTTGCACCCTCGCCACGACATAATTCGAGGCGGCTGAGCCGGTCCCGGTTCAAGACCCCGGCTCTCAAATCGTCGCATTGAGGGACCGAGCTTGAGAGTTCTTCTGCGACGCCTGGAGACCGCGCACAGTAGTGCTTCGGTCTGTCAGGACGCTAGCTTCGCTTCGTATAGCCCTTTCGTGAGGTGATCATGGAGATCGGCATCTTCGATAAGGGAAGCTGTGATGGTCCCATCGCCGAGGAACTCCGCTTCAGTTACCCCGCGATGCCATTTTTGCGCTGCAAGCTTGCCTTGGCCGATGCGCATCAAGGTGTACAGCTCCGAGCGCCCTGCAGGTGACAGCCCGGCGATAGCATCATGGAGCGCCGTGATCTGTGATGCCTCGGCAGGAACGGGCGCGAAGCCAAGCGCGGCAGTCGGATTATGTTCGCCACGCGTCGCTTTCAACTCAACCAGATCACCCTCGCGGACGTTGCCGAGGAATTCGTCGCGCTGCATGCGCGCGGCTTTCGCAAGGAGCGCGACGAAGTGCGCTTGATCGGGGTTCAGCGCCTTAAGCATAGGAAGCTCCGGATTCTGTGCTCGACGCGCATGGGTGACCCTATCCAATCTTGATCTGATCCTGCCAATCCGCCGCGCTTAAGTGGAGTGAGCCTTCACAGTCGTCGCAGGTGATGTGCTGACATTGCGGGCAGCACCTCTCCGGCAATTCCTTTGTTGCCTCGCGCGAAAAGAGGAGTCATTCAATAGCCCAATCAAGGCCGGGTTCGTTGATGTGGATCAAAAGTGAGCAAGAGGTCATCCCGAACGCCGCCCAGGAGGAGTGTCCGCCGATATTGATCCTGGTCAATTCCATGCCGCTGCTTTGGCCCATAGTTCCCCGGTCAACGAGGTAGATCGGATTTGGATCATGAGCCGGCCAGCTCCAGATCGCCCCAGGCAGCCAAAGAGCGAACCTGAGGTTCACGATGTACGCATTCCACCCTTCGGGGTGGCGGGTACCTTGCGAATTCCTCGGGAAGCGCATGCGGTCGTCGCCTTCGCGCATGGCAGCGGATCCAGCCGTTTCAGTCCTCGTAATAAGGCAGTGGCGGACGGCTTGAACGAACAAGGATTCGCGACCCTGCTGTTCGATCTCCTGACTTCGGAAGAGGAAGGCGATCGGACGAACGTGTTCAATATTGCGCTGCTGGCGGAACGACTGGTTGATGCCGTCCATTGGCTCGATCGCGATCCCAGAGCGAGCGGCAGTAGGCTCGGTTTATTTGGCGCAAGCACGGGCGCAGCGGCTGCTCTTGTCGCTGCCGCAACGCTTGGTGATCAGGTAGGCGCCATTGTCTCCCGTGGTGGGCGCCCCGACCTTGCCGGCGACGCGTTGGACCGGATTCGCACGCCAACCCTCTTGATCGTCGGCGGGATAGACTATGGCGTCATTGAGCTCAACGAGCAGGCGCTCGCGCGGCTGAAAGGTCCTAAAGCCTTGGAGATCGTTCCCGGCGCGAGCCACCTCTTCCCCGAGCCGGGAACGCTGGAGGCGGTCATCGGCCACGCCGCGCGGTGGTTTGCACGCCATCTTGCGGCCGGCCCGCGCGGTGCGGTTCGGACGGCGAATTCGCAAGGTCAGCCTGGGAGCGAGCGATGACCTTTAAGAATCGATTGGATGCCGGACGCAAACTTGCTCGAGCGCTTGCCGGCTACAAGGATCAGCAAGCGGTGATCCTCGCGCTGCCGCGCGGCGGCGTTCCCGTGGCGGCCGAAGTCGCGTCCGTCCTCAACGCTCCACTTGATTTGATCCTGGTGCGCAAGATCGGTGTCCCCACGCAGCCGGAATTGGCGATGGGTGCCGTGGTCGACGGCGGTTCCCCACTTACGGTGCGCAATGAAGACGTGATCAAATTGGCAGGCATCAGCGACTCCGAATTTAAGACGGTCTGCGACGACGAGCTTGCCGAAATCGAACGCCGCCGCAAGAGCTATCTGGGTGATCGCGAGCGGATCGATATCGCCGACCGTGTCGCCATTGTCGTCGATGACGGCATCGCCACGGGCGCGACCACGCTCGCGGCGCTGCGCGCGACCCGCATACGCAAGCCGAAAAAGCTCATTCTTGCGGTGCCGGTCGCGCCGACGGATGCCCTTGCGGCCTTGCGCGAGGAGGCCGACGACGTTGTCTGTCTGGAGGACCACGAGTTCTTCGGAGCGATCAGCTTTTATTACTCCGATTTCCGCCAGATCTCCGACCAGGAGGTGATTGATACCATGGCACGCTTCCCTGCACGTGCGCCGGGCCAAGCAAGGGAACCCGCGGCCTGAGCATGCGCAATTGTCGACCGATGGGCAGATGAACTCATGCGCGGGGTCATCGCTCGTATAGTCCGACGAGGATCGCCTCCGCAATGAGATGCTTGCGTGCCTCGCGCTCAACGTCCCGGCAAGACGGATCCTTGCGTACCCGCAGACGGTCGGTCGAGAGCGCAAGCAGCCGGAAGTGATAGTGATGTGGCCCGTCACCACGCGGCGGGCAGGGACCGCCATAGCCCGGCCGGCCGAAGTCGCTGATGGCCTGCTTTACTTCCCGGCCGGCGCCCTCGGCGAGTGTGGCGCGATCAGGCACGATGTCATAGGCCGCCCAATGATGCCAGGTCCCCGCCGGAGCATCGGGATCGTCACAAAGAAGGACAAAACTGCGGGTTCCTGGTGGTGCATCGCTCCAATGAAGTGGCGGGGACACGTCGTCGCCCTCGCAGGTAAAGCGCCGCGGAATCGCGCTGCCGTCGGCAAAGGCACTCGATCTGAGCTGCATGGATCGTCTCCTCACACTAGGATCTTTTGTATATTGCACCTCGGCCGTGCGAACGGATTGACGGCGATCAATCGGCGTCAAGCTGATCGATTGCGCACCTGCTGACGAAATATCTATGTCAAGCGCCGTTCGTAAGAGCTGCCCCGCTAAGCCTTTTTTCCGGGCAGGTCATGATGGTGATGTCATTGGATACCCGCGGCCGTTGCTGCGATCAAGCCGACAGGGCTCGATGCGAGAGTGCGCACGTCTTTCTGATCTACATCAAAGGCTGATCGCCACTGGCATGGCAAACATGTTCGCTCGCAACCTGTCGTGATGTGTACCTCTCGAGCGCTAAGGAACAGGATCGATGCCGGTCCACAATGTGGAGATTGCGGCAATGTTCGACCGGGCGGCGGAGCTCCTGGAGATCAAGGGCGATAACCCCTTCCGCACCCGCGCGTATCGCCGCGCCGCACGTGTTGTCGAGGGATTGCCGAAGAGCGTGACCAGTTTGCTGAAGGCAGGCCAGGATCTCTCAGAGTTGCCGGGCATCGGCAAGGATTTGGCCGGCAAGATCGCCGCCATCATCACCACTGGAAAATTCGACCTCTTGGAATCGCTAAAGCGCGAGCTGCCGGGCGATCTTGGCGAAATCGCCGCACTGCCCGGTCTCGGACCGAAGCGCGTCAAGCTGCTCTACGAGAAGCTCGGCATTCGATCGATCGAGGATCTGCATCGCGCCGTCAAGGCGGGTCGGCTTCACGAGTTGCGCGGGTTCGGCGCCAAGATCGAGGAGACGCTGCTTGCGGCGCTTACCAAGCCGGCGAGTGAGAAGAGATTCAAAGTCGCGGTCGCCGAACCGGAGGCCGAAGGGCTTGTCGGCTTCTTGCGCCAAAGCTTGGACGATGGTCACGTGGTGGTGGCGGGAAGCTATCGTCGGCGCCGCGATACGGTCGGTGATCTCGACGTCCTCGTGACCGCGCGCCATGGCGCAGCCGTCGGAGACAGGCTCGCCAACTACGAGAACGTGGTTAAGGTTCTTGCCCATGGACCCTCACGGACCACCGTCGTGCTTCGCTCTGGACTCCAGGTGGACCTGCGCGTCGTTCCCGAGCGGAGCTTCGGCGCCGCTTTGATGTATTTTACCGGCTCCAAGGCGCACAACATCGCGTTGCGCGGGCTCGCTAACGAACGCGGCTGGAAGCTCAACGAATATGGGCTATTCGAGGGCAAGCGGCGGATCGCCGGCGCGACCGAGGAAGAAGTCTATACGAAACTCGGCCTCTCCTTCGTGCCGCCGGAGTTGCGCGAGGACCGGGGCGAGGTCGCCTTGGCGAAGAAGAAATGGCTGCCCAAGCTCGTGTCGCTCTCTGACATTCGCGGCGATCTCCACGTCCACTCGGACTGGAGTGACGGCACCGTTCCAATCGCAGACATGGTCGCAGCCGCAAAGGCGCGGGGTTATGCCTACATCGCGATCACCGATCACAGCCAGCGGGTCACCGTCGCTCATGGGCTCGATGCCGCGAGGCTTTCGCGCCAGATTGATCAGATCGACCGCCTCAACGACAAGCTCGATGGATTGACCGTCCTCAAAGGCGTGGAGGTCGATATTCTGGCGGACGGTCGCCTCGATCTGCCGGACAAGATTCTGTCTCGTCTCGATATCGTTGTGGCTGCCGTCCACTATAAGTTCGATCTGTCGCGCAACGCACAGACGGAGAGAATCGTCCGCGCGATGGACAACCGGCACATGTCGATCTTGGCTCACCCGACCGGCCGTTTGATCGGGGAGCGCGAGCCTTACGACGTCGACATGGAGCGCGTCCTTGCCGCAGCGCATGAGCGCGGCTGCTACATGGAGATCAATGCCGAGCCGGACCGATTGGACCTGACTGATGTCCACGCGCAAGCAGCCAAATCGATGGGGGTTAAAGTCGCAGTCTCGACCGATGCCCACTCGCCGTCGGCGCTCGGATACATACGCTTCGGTGTTGACCAGGCGCGTCGCGGCTGGCTCGAGGCCGGCGACGTCATCAACACCCGGCCGCTATCCGACTTGAAAGAAACTCCTCAAGCGCTGACGGCGCGTTCGATCTGGGCGTTCCCGAAACACGCCGTGCTCCGGAGCAGATTGAACCGCTGAACTGAAGCAAGTCGTGTGCCCGGCGGTTCCAAGCGTCGTAGTATCTCGTCAGGAGGTGTCTGGGGATGGGGTCGGCTTCACAAGCTCCGCGAGATCCGGCTCGCCGCAGTAAGCCAGGACGATCGTACGCACCGCATCGCGCAACTGCAGCAACGACGCGAAGTCCGTTCCGGAAGGTTTGACCGCGTCCTCGATCCGGATGCTCACGGGGGTCCACCGCGGAAACCACTGATCACTGCGCAGCATCGACCGGGTTCCCCGGAGAATGCCGGGTAAGACACGGAGGTCGGCTTCGGCCGCCACCTTGAAGGCGCCGAGATAAAACGCGGACAATCCGGGTCTGCGGGTGAACGTGCCCTCGGGAAAGAACACGATGTTGCTGCCCTGGCGCGCGGCGGTGATGACGGTCTCGGTGTCGGCGAGGCTCCCGCTGACATCGTAGCGCTCGACGAACAGCACGCCCAACCGGCGCAGGAACGGGCCAGCGAGCATCTGCCCGGCGAGCTCTCGCTTGACCACGTAAGCGGGTTCGCCTGGCAGTACCGCAGTCAGGACCAACCCATCCATGTAACTCGAATGATTGAAAACAAGCATCGCGTTGCCCCGCGGAATGCGGTGGAGTCCCTCGACGGCAACCGGAATCCCAACCGCCGCAAGCGCAGCGCGGGCGATTGCGCGCACGGCCCTCCAGCGCCAACTCCGGCGGGGCAGCATCATCACCGCGAACCACGCGAGCAAAAAGCTCAGCGCCAGCACGATCCACCACCAGGTGGCGTAAAGCGTCTCGCGGATAAGTGCGATCAGCCGCCCGAGTTGCGGGCCGATACCCGCGAGGGAAAGGCCTAGGAGCTGTCGCCACAGCGCGCGCTCCGGCGCACCGATACGCCCGCCTTCATAAAGCTCTTTAGCGGCGCTCCGGCGGATCTTGCCGCTCGACGTCTTGGGCACCGTCCGCGGCGGGGCAAGGACGACCTCGTCGGGGGGAGTCCCGGCGATGTCGCCCGCAACCTCCTGCGCGCAGGTTTGCAGTGCCGCGCGGGCGGCCGCATCGGTCTCACGCGTCTCGGCCAGAACGACCACCCGTTCGGTGCCGGATGCGCGGTCGGTGACGCCGAAGACCGCCACGCAGCCCTTGCGGATGCCGGGAATCTCGGCGACGGCTGCTTCGATTTCCTGCGGATAGATATGGCGGCCGGCGCGGATGATGATGTCCTTGATCCGACCGGTGATGTAGACGTCGCCACCCGCCATATAGGCCCGATCGCCGCTGTCGAGCCAGCCGCCGCGCATGAGCTCGTGGGTCTTCGTCTGGTTGCGGAAATAGCCGGATGTCGCTGATGGCCCGCGGAACTCGAGCCGGCCCTCGTGCCGTTCGCCCACCTCGCGGCCGAGCTCGTCGACGACGCGAATTTCGTGACCCGAGAGCGCCTGGCCGCAAGCGATGATCTCGAGCGGGCGTGGGTCATCTGCCCGTGCAGGCTGCGCGACGCCGCGCCGGCTTAGTGCTTCCCGATCCACGCGATCGATGATCGGCGGCCGCCCGGGGGGCGGGAACGCGAGCCCCACCGCGTTCTCGGCGAGGCCGTAGACTGGGGCCATCGCGCCGGGGCGAAATCCATAACGCGCGAACCGCTCGATGAATCGACGCAGCGTCGGAATGCTGACCGGTTCGGCACCGTTTGCGACCATGCGCAGCGAGCCGAGATCCAGCCCTTGAAGTCGACCGTCGTCGATCTTGTTCAGGCAAAGCTCAAATCCGAAGTTCGGCGAGGCGGATAACGTCGCGCGAAACCGATGCAGCGCCCACAGCCAGCTTTCCGGCCGCACCAGAAAGCTCAACGGCGACATGACGTATAGCGGTGCAGCGAAGTAGAGGCACCCCAGCCACGCACCGATCAACCCCATGTCATGATAGAGCGGCAGCCAGCTGACAAAGACGTCGGCGGAGCTCGCGTCCATGGCGTGGCCCATGGCGCGGATATTGGCGATCAGGTTGGCGTGGCTGAGCACCACCCCCTTTGGGTCGCCGGTGCTTCCCGACGTGTATTGGATCAGCGCGGTCGACGTCTGCCCCGTGGTCGGGAGCGGTGTTGCATCCGCCGCGCGAGGAGCAAGCCCGGCGACGCTGTTGACCGTGGTCAGGCTTCCTACCTGCGCCTGGAGCAGGGCTGCGAGCCGGCGTCCTTCAGGAACCGTCACGAGCATGCGAACCTCGGCGTTGCTCAGGATGCCGGCCTGCCGGCGCAGATGCTCTTCGATCTGCGACAGGCGCATCGGAGGGTAGATCGGTACCGGCACGGCGGCGGCATAGAGAATGCCGAAAAACGCAACGAAGAAGTGCCGGCTCGTCGGCAGCATCAGGGCAATGCGATCGCCCGGCGCGACATCTCGCTCAATCAGACCTTGCGCGAGCTCGCGCGCGGCTTCTGCAAGCTCGCGATAGGTCATCGTCGCAAGTGTTGTGAGCTCATCCTCCAGGACGGTCACGTGCAGCCGCTCGGGATGCCGGGCCACGTGCCACTCGAGAATTTCGACCAACGTCCGCGCTTCTGTGGCGGCCGGCACGAGCGGAAGGTTAGCCACCGCGGTTGTTTCGGCGCGGATAGGAGGACCCCCGGGATGAGCTTGCTCAAGCGCATCGAGGAGATCACGGACCGTCTCGGCCTCGCCGACGATCCCGCCGTGCAGCCGCACGCGGAAAGCCCGTTCGATCCGCAGAACAAGCTCCGTCCGTCCCAGACTGTCGATGCCGAGATCTTGCTCCAGACGACTCGATACAGAGACGTCGATGAGCTTTGCCCTTTGCGGGTGAAGCTCGCGCACAAGGTCGCGTATGACGGCAACGAGCTCGTGCTCGTGCGATTCGCGATCGCGCGGCGTTACGGCCGAGCCATGCCTGTCGGTACCTGCATCCACGCATGAATAATGGCGTCGTTTCGGAGGGCGGCCTTGATGCGTATCAAGGCACGGCCGCTGTGACATTACTGTGAATTTAAGGACGCATTGATCGCGAGTCACCTAGCCTGGCACGTCGGCCGCCGCAGGCGACCCGTCATTCCGGCTCGATCCCGGCTTCCTTGATGATGCTCGTCCACTTCACCAGTTCGGTCTTGACGAAGTCCGCAAACTCGGAGGGTCCGCTCCAGAATACGTCGATGCCGGCGTCCGTGAAGCGCTTGCGCAGCTCGGGCGTCGACAGACTCTTGTGGATCTCCTTGGCAAGACGATCGACCACTTCCGGCGGCGTGTTGGCCGGTGCAAAGATTCCGGCCCAGGCGAGGATATCGAAACCCGGCATCACGGTTTCGTCCAACGTCGGCACATCCGGCAGCACGCTGTTGCGCTGCTTCGTCAACACGGCAAGCGCCCGCACCTTCTGCTCCCGCAATTGCGGAAGCCCGGTGTTGAAGTCGGCGATCATGAGCGGAATGTGTCCGGCTATCAGATCGGTGACGGCAGCCGGATTGCTGCGATAGGCGACGCGGATGATATCGAGACCCAGGCGATGTTTCAGCGTCTCGCCGACGATCTGGCCGGTGCTGTTGCCATGTCCATAGACGAGCTTGCCGGGGTTGGCTTTGGCATAGGCCACCAATTCGGTCATCGAGGCGAATGGCGCGTTGGGATTGGCGGCGAAGAACGAGGGAAAGCTGCCGATGCGGGCGATCGGAGTGAAGTCGGCGATCGGATCGTAGGGTACGTTCTTGAACAGACCGGCCGCGGCCTAGTGGGTCGAGTTGGTGGTCAGCAACAGCGTGTAGCCGTCCGGTTGCGCGCGCGCCACGGTGGCCGCGGCAATCAGCCCGCCGGCACCGGGCTTGTTCTCGATGACGACGGCCTGCCCGAGCGCATCTTGCAGCGATTGGCCGACCAGCCGCGCCGCCGCGTCGGTGACGCTTCCCGCCGCGAACGGTGTCAGGATGGTTACCGGTCGCGACGGGTAGGTGTCGGCGCGGCTCGCCGCCGAGGCGGCCACGAGGATGGCGCATGTCGCGACGGCGCGCCGCCATGCGCTGGCAAAGGGCCGTCGACTGCGTCCTGTCATGGCGTCCTCCCCAACCTGCTTCGGCCGTATCGGAACTGGCTTCGGCGCGGCACCCGCGAGCGTACGCCGTCCTGCTCCGCGGTCGCAATGCGCAACTGGGTTGTTCAAGCCCCTGATGGCCGTTTGGAGGCTCGCCGGCTCTTTTCCCGCACCCTGGACTTCAAGCAGGTGAAATGCCATCTGAACGGCACGCGGCCAACCCACCGACCACCACACTCCCACATGCTCGAATCCCTGAAAACACTGTTCGCCGACCTCACGGATGGACAAAAGCATCCGAGCCGCTTCGGCGAGGATGATTACCGGCTGGCGGCGGCAGCCCTACTGATCCATGCGGCCTTGATCGACGGCTCCGAGTCGGAGGCCGAGACCCGCAAGCTGCACGACGTTCTGATGAGCCGCTTCGATCTCGATGCGGCGGCGACCGCCGAGCTCGTGGAAAAGGCGAAGGCGGCGGATCGTGAAGCCGTCGATCTCTATCACTTCACCAAGCTCATCAATCAGTCGTGCGATCTGGAAGGCCGGCTGCGTATCATTCAGATGATGTGGGCGATCGTATTTGCCGACGGGGAGGCAACTGCGTTCGAAGATAATCTGCTCTGGCGTGTTGCCGATCTGCTTGGCATTTCCGCGCATGAGCGCATCGCCTTGCGCCGGCGCGCCGCCAGCGAGCAGGCCGATCCGGGAGACACCGCGTGAGTATGCGTCCGATCGTGCTGATCACCGGGGCTTCGGCCGGAATAGGCGCCGAGCTCGCCCGCGTCTTCGCGGCGCATGATCATGACCTGGTCCTCATTGCCCGGCGGGAAGATCGGTTGCGCGCGCTGGCGGATGAGATCGCGGCCGGAGGGCGCCGCCGCCCGGAAATCATGGGGCTTGATCTGCAACTGCCGAACTGCGGCGGCCGGATTGCGCAGGCATTGGCCGCGCGGGAGGTCGAGCCGCGCTTCGTCGTCAACGACGCCGGCTTCGGTCTGGTGGGCTCGTCGGCAAGGCTTGATCGGGGCGAGCAGCTCGCCATGATCGATCTTAATGTTCGTGCGCTCACGGATCTATCGCTCGCCTTTGTGGACAGCCTGACGCGGCTTCGCGGCGGCATCCTGAACGTGGCCTCGCTTGCCGGATTTCTGCCGGGCCCCGGCATGGCGGTGTACTACGCGACCAAGGCCTATGTGCTGTCCTTCAGCCAAGCGCTGCACGCGGAGCTCAAGCCGCGCGGCGTGACGGTCACGGCCCTGTGCCCCGGCCCGGTTCCGACCGAATTCCAGGCACGCGCCGGGGTCTCCGGCCGCCGGGACATGGGGTGGTTGACTATTCCCGCCGAACGGGTGGCGCGCGAAGGATTCGACGGATTGATGCAGGGCCGCCGCGTGGTGCTGCCCGGCGTTGGCACCAAGATGGTCAGCCTCCTGCCGCGCGTCCTCCCGGTCGGCGCGCTCCTGCGCGCGACAGCGGCGAGAGAGAAAAAACGTGCCGCAATACCCGCGGCAAAAGCATAGAAGCTGCGCGCTCTTCCCTATTGCAAACAACTCTTTACCAATTACCATTACAACAATATTTACTCCTTTCGAAATCAACCCGTTACGGCATGCCCGCGCCCGTCCTCATCATTCTGCACCAGGAGCAATCGACCCCCGGCCGTGTCGGCCAAGCCTTGCGCCAGCGCGGCTGCGCGCTCGATATCCGGCGCCCGCGGTTTGGCGATCCGCTCCCGCCGACGCTGCGGGAGCATTCCGGCGCCGTCATTTTCGGCGGTCCAATGAGCGTTAGCGACGCGGAAGAATTCGTTCGCTGCGAGATCGACTGGATCGCGGTGCCGCTCAAGGAGAAGAAGCCGTTCCTCGGGATCTGCCTCGGCGCGCAGATGCTGGCGCACCACCTTGGCGCCCGCGTGGGCTACCACCCGAACGGCCGGGTCGAGATCGGCTACTACCCGATTCGCCCGACCGAGGTCGGCCGCACGGTCTGCGCCGACTGGCCTGAGAACGTGTATCAATGGCATCGGGAAGGCTTCGATCTGCCGTGCGATTGCGCGCTGGTCGCGGAAGGCGATGTGTTTGCCGTTCAGGCCTTCCGCCACAATGGCGCGGCGTACGGACTGCAGTTCCATCCGGAGGTCACCCACGCGATGATGTGTCGTTGGATCACGCGTGGGCATGAGCGACTGTCGCTGCCGGGGGCAAAGCCGCGCGGGGCGCACTTCGCCGACCGCGCGGTTTACGATCTTGCGGCCCGCAATTGGCTAGCCGACTTCTTGGATCAGTGGCTCGCATCGCCGGCGGCTCGTCCGGCACCGTGCGCCTCGGCGGCCTGAAGGTTCCGATAGCCATATAACTCTCGGATGCGCGACCGGCTACGCCGGACGTCGGATCCGGCCCGGGCGCCGAGCCACAGGAGGTTCGGGTTCGGCCGAGTTTGGCCGCATTCGGCGCGTGAAGTCGCAAAACATGGGCCTCCCTGAGCCCGTTGCAGTGAGTTGAGCGGGGTTGGATGTCTCCGCCGTCGCGGAGCTACCCGGTATGACCAGTCCGAAGCCGAAAGAGGACAGAGGTCGCAGTCCTCCAGGGGCTGGCTCGATCAACCTTGCGCAAATGCTCGCCGCGGCAGACGCGATCCTCGATCGGCTGCCGATCGCCACCTGCATCTGTGACCTGTCGGGACGCATCGTTCAGTACAACCGGCGCGCCGTGGAGATCTGGGGCCGGGTGCCGGCACTCAACGAGGCGCACGACCAATTCACCGCTGGCGCTACGTTCTACGGCCCGGACGGTGCGCCGTTGCCGCGCAGCCAAATCCCGATGGCGCTCGTCCTGCGGACCGGAATGCCGGTCCGCGACTGCGAGCTGGTCGTGGCGCGGCCGGACGGCGCTCGCCACGTCGTGGCGGTGAATATCGATCCGCTGGTCGACGGCCACGGCAGCCGCCTGGGAGCGATCAACTGCTTTCAAGACATCACCGAGCGTAAGCTGGTCCACGACGCGCTGGCGCAAAGCCGCAGCGATCTGCGCGAGCAGGAGCAGCGCCTTGCCGCAACCTATGAGCATGCGGCCATCGGCATAGCGGAGGTGGACGCGCAAGGGCGGCTGTTGCGCGTGAACGAGGCGGTATGCGCGATCACCGGCCGTCCACGCGAGACGCTGGTCGGCTCGATGCTGTTCGAGAAGACGTTGCCGCCCGATGCCGAACCGGACCGTGAGGCTTTTTGCAAGCAGGTCCGCGGCGAGCTCGGAATCTATTCGATCGAAAAGCGTCTGCTGCGCGCCGATGGCCGTGTCATCTGGATCTCGGTGCGCTCGACGCCGGTGCGCGATGCGCACGGCGGTTTCCTCTTCGGCGTGCGCGTGGTGCAAGACATCACCGAGCGCAAGGCGGCCGAGGAGCGGCAGAAGCTGCTCGTCGACGAGCTCAACCACCGCGTCAAGAACACGCTCGCGACCGTGCAGTCGCTGGCCAAGCAGACCGCGCGCTCGGCAACGAGCGCCGGCACGTTTCGCGAGCGGTTCGAGAGCCGGCTGATCGCGCTGAGCAAGGCGCACGACCAGCTGACCGTCCGCAATTGGCAAGACGCGGTTCTGCGCGACATCCTCAACGCGGCGATTGCCCCTTATATGACGGGCGGCAAGGATCAGGCGGTGCTGCGTGGCGAAAACATCATGCTGCGCCCGCGAGCGGCATTGACGCTCGCCATGGTTTTCCACGAACTGACCACCAACGCCGCCAAATATGGGGCATTGTCCGTCGCCGCCGGAAAGATCGGCGTCACCTGGGCGGTCCGATCGAGTGAGGCAAGCAAACCGCTGCTGTCGATCGAATGGCGCGAGGAAGGCGGTCCGACGGTCGTGAAGCCCGCACGCCGCAGCTTCGGCTCGCGCCTCATCGAGGGCAGCATCGCCTCGGAGCTGCAAGGCAAGGCGCGCATCCTCTACGAGGCGCCGGGGGTGCGCTGCACGATCGAGCTGCCGCTCGCATCGGCGCAACAGGCCGCACCTGCCTCCGCCGCCCAGGCATCCTTGTCCTGGGAGGATCGTGCGGGCGTTCCGCGGGGCTAGAGCCGCCGTGTTAATTATCAGCTCCGCAATTTGCTGAACCATAGGTCCCGGGCAGAGCCTGGGACGACGGCTGAGTTTGTTGACGGGGGCTAGAAGGCCGCCGCCAGATCCTTCGCACCTTGCAATACGGTCTCTCGGTCCATGACGGTGTTGGTCGCCGTCAACAGCTTTGACACGACGTTATTGCGAATGGCGACCGGATTGTGCCCATAGCCCGTCCGGTGGAAGAAATTCGCAGTCGGCACTTGCTCGCGCATCGCCGCCGGCATCGTGACCATGTCGAGGCCATTGCCGTCGCCGGTGAGGTTCATCATCTCGAGCTCGGCCGCGCTCAAGGGCGCGCTGTAGCCCTTCTTGCGCGCGAACACGATGGAGTCCAGGAGCTTCTGGACTTGCAGCAAGGGACCGACGTCCAGATCCAAAATCAGGGCGTGGATACCGAGACCTTGCGGCGTATTCGCGAGCTTTTCATGCTCGCTCCAATCATCCGGCACGGTCCGGCAAAAGTCGACCATGCGCCGCAGCACTGCGATCTTGCGCTCGAGGGTCTTCTTCGCTTCACCGGATAATCCGGCACCCTTCGATTTCAAGGTGTTGATGAATTGATCGCCCTTCTCGGCCATCAGCTCGACGCTGTTGGTGCTAAGCAACTGATTGTAGCCGAGCGCGGTCGTGATCGCTTGCGCGCCCGGCGTTGCGTATTCCAATCCCGCCTGCACGTCGTATGCGCCGTTGCCACCGGACTCGAACCCGTAAATCCGGACGACTTGTTCCTTTGTTAATCCTGCGGCGGCGGCGATGCCGGCATAAGCTCGTTTGTATTCGATCTCGGTTTGCGGTCGTTGCGGCACGAAATTGAAATGCTCTGCGGCTGAGCGCAAAAAGTCGGCCACGACCGGGACATAGGGCTTGTGCGGCGGCGTTATCTCTTCAGGCGGCACCGAGGGATCAACCGGCTTGGGCGGTCCGGTATAAGTGGGCGGCTGGGCCAGCACGTAGTCGTCGATGAGGATCTCCTCATTGTTGCGACGCTTGGCAAAGCGTGCCCGTCGCTTTGCCGCAATCGAGCTCCAATACGCGCTGGCCGCATCCTCGTATTTCTGATGCGCAACGGTGTACTCTCCCAGCTTCCGCCGGTATTCGGCGATTGCTGCCGGCGACGCGGCGGGTAGGGCAGTTGCCTGCGGCTTTGAGGCCTTGGCCGCGGGTTCCAGCGCAAATCCCTCGCACGGCGAGAACAGCAGCGCCGCGAGCAGAAATAAATAGCGAATCGAATGGAGGCGCATTGCGAGGCCGCCGAGATAAAGGCGTACGCTTGCCCTGTGCTTACGGGACGGTTCTAGGCCGCTCACGTGATCTCGCCCGGCGTCGTATTGACTGGTGGAGCCGAGGGGATTTGAACCCCTGACCTCCGCAGTGCGATTGCGGCGCTCTCCCAACTGAGCTACGGCCCCGCCCGGGCTCGGATGCCGCCGAGCTCGGATGTCGAAATCAATGCCGAGATCGGAAAACAACCCGATCGCGTCGCGCACACAAGCCGGCGCGGATGTTGTGCGGATTGCGCCATTTACGGCCCGGGATCAGGGCTGTCAAGGATGCCGGCGGTAACTGTCGACCGGCAGCGTCGCTCTTTGCCGTCGCGGCTTGTTCGGCGGCAGCCGACCCGCTAGGTTGTCGCGCCCACCACCTGCGAACGGCTCAATGCGCGCGCTCCTGGACGTCATTCTCATCGCCCTTCAGCTCTATGTTTGGCTATTGATCGCGGCGGCTGTCGTGTCGTGGCTGATCGCCTTCAACGTGGTCAACACCCGCAATCAGGTGGTGGCCATGCTTGCCGACTTTCTCTATCGCATCACCGAACCGGCCTTGCGGCCGATCCGCAACCTCATGCCTAATCTCGGCGGCATCGATATTTCGCCGGTGATCCTGATCCTGATCATTTATTTCCTTGAGCAGGTGATCATCCGTTACATCTATCCCTCCGTGTTCTGACCTTGGGATGCACGGGCGTCCCTGGATCGCCGACGCGCAGAGCTTGCTGATCGATGTGCGCCTCACGCCGAAGGGCGGGCGCGATGCGATCGATGGCGTCGAAGAGCTCGCCGACGGACGGTGCGTACTGCGCGCCCGGGTCCGCGTTCCGCCGGCCGAGGGTGCGGCGAACGCGGCGCTGCTCAGGCTCGTCGCTGATGCGCTCGGAGTGGGCGTGCGGCGGGTCAATCTTGTGGCCGGCGAGAAGGCGCGCATCAAGCGCCTGAGGATCGACGGCGACGGAGCCGCGCTCGCGGCCGCCATGGAGCGGATGATCGATAAGGCCAAGTAGGGAGGTGTAGACAGGAAGGTTTGCTGTGCAGGCGCAACTTAGGCGCGCCAGGCGAACGCCACCTTGTCCAGCGAGCGGGTGCCAAAACGCTCCGACGAGCGGGCGACGGCGCGGCCCCCAAGCGCACGGTAAAATTCAACTGCAGGGTCGTTGTCGGACAGTGCCCAGACCACGAGGCTCTTCAATCCACTCTGCAGCAGATCGCGCCGCGCCGAGGTGAACAGCCGGCGGCCGAAGCCGAGCCCCTGGAATTCCGGGCGCAGGTAAAGCTCGTAGATCTCGCCGTCGTAGAACAGGCTCCGCGCGCGGTTGCGGCCGTAATTCGCGTAGCCCGCGAGGGTGTCTCCGAAACCGAGAACCGCTATCCGGCTGCCCTTGCGGATCGCGCTTTCCCACCAGTCCGGCCCGCGCCGGCTGATGAGCTTTTCCAGTTCGGTGCCGGGAATGATGCCCTGATAGGCCGACCGCCACGCGTCGTCATGGGTCGCCGCCACCGCCGCCGCGTCAGCCGGTCTTGCCTGACGTATCTCAATGAGGGTCGTGCTCATGACAAAGATAGAAGCAAGCGTTGGCCTTGGCTTCAAGTCCCCCTTTAATCGTCGGTTAACCGGTGTGGACTACTTACATACCGAACGCCGGAATCCGTTGGAATGACGGTATAATCTGCTCCCTGAGCGCCTCTGGACAAGAGGTAAAATGCGGCATTTTTCTATGGCATTTCAGTAACACTGTACGACTTTCGTGGTCGCACCGACTTTCTTTCGGGCTCTTTCGCGAATCGCCAGTAATTAATTACCGTTAAATGGGCCGGCGGAAACATGCAAACGTGGTTAACGTGATGCCAGCCGGAACTCGTGCCTAATCACTGATTCAATCAGACGCTGTGGACCTAAGCCTCCAGGGTCTCGCGGCGCCGTTCTTCCCGCTTACGGTCGTTCGGGTCGAGCAGCTTCTTGCGTAGCCGGATCGATTTCGGCGTCACCTCGACCAGCTCGTCGTCGCCGATATAGGCAAGCGCCTTCTCCAAGGACATGCGGATCGGCGGCGTCAGCCGCACCGCCTCGTCCTTCGACGTGGTGCGGATATTGGTGAGCTTCTTGCCCTTGAGGACATTGACCTCAAGATCGTTGTCGCGCGTGTGCTCGCCGACGATCATGCCGCGATAGACCTTCCATCCGGGCTCGATCATCATCGGCCCGCGATCTTCGAGGTTCCACAGCGCGTAGGCGACCGCCTCGCCGGCGTCGTTGGCGATCAGCGCGCCGTTGTGGCGGCCGGGGATCTCGCCTTTATAGGGCGCGTAGGCATGGAACAGCCGATTCATGACCGCCGTGCCGCGGGTGTCGGTGAGCAGCTCGCCCTGGTAGCCGATCAGGCCACGGGTCGGCGCGTAGAAGACAAGGCGTTGGCGGCCGCCGCCGGAGGGACGCATCTCGATCAACTCGGCTTTGCGCTCCGACAGCTTCTGCACGACGATGCCGGAATGCTCCTCATCCACGTCGATTACGACTTCCTCGATCGGCTCCGTGATTTCGCCGGTTTTAGGATCGCGCTCGAACAGCACCTTCGGCCGTGAGACACTGAGCTCGAAACCTTCGCGCCGCATGGTCTCGATCAGGATGCCGAGTTGCAGCTCGCCGCGCCCGGCCACCTCGTAGGAATCCTTCTCAGACGATTCCGAGACCTTGAGCGCGACGTTGCCCTCGGCCTCCCGCAGCAGCCGCTCGCGGATCACCCGGCTTTGCACCTTGTCGCCTTCGGTGCCGGCGAGCGGGGAATCGTTGATGCGAAAGGTCATGGCCAGCGTCGGCGGATCCATCGGCTGCGCCGGCAGCGGCGCCGTGACTTCCGGCGCACAGATCGTGTGCGACACGGTGGCGAGCGGTAGCCCGGCAAGGGCGACAATGTCGCCGGCGCCGGCCTCCTCGACGCTGGTGCGTTCCAGGCCGCGGAATGCGAGCACCTTGGTGATCCGCCCCTCCTCGATCAGCGCGCCGTTGCGATCGAGCACCTTGACCGCCTGGTTCGGTTTCACGCTGCCGGAGCTGATGCGGCCGGTAACGATGCGGCCGAGATAAGGATTGGCCTCGAGAATCGTGCCGAGCATGCGAAACGGGCCGTCCTCGATGGTCGGCGCGGCGACGTGGCGCTGGATCAGATCGAACAGCGGCGCCATCGACTCCTTCGGTCCATCGGGGCTTGCCGCCATCCAGCCCTCCTTGGCGGAGCCGTACAGAATCGGGAAGTCGAGCTGCTCCTCGGTGGCGTCGAGCGCCGCGAATAGATCGAACACCTCGTTGGCGACGACTGACGGCCGCGCATCCGACCGGTCGACCTTGTTGATGGCGACGATCGGCCGAAGCCCCATCTTCAGCGCTTTCATGACCACGAACTTGGTCTGCGGCAGCGGCCCCTCGGCGGCATCGACCAGGACGATCGCACCATCGACCATGTTCAGGATGCGCTCGACCTCGCCGCCGAAATCGGCATGGCCCGGCGTGTCGACGATATTGATGCGCGCCTGCTTCCAGAGGATCGACGTGACTTTGGACAGGATGGTGATACCGCGCTCGCGCTCGAGGTCGTTGGAATCCATGGCGCGCTCGGCGACGCGCTGGTTCTCGCGAAAGGCCCCGGATTGCTGCAGCAGCCGGTCGACCAGCGTGGTCTTGCCATGGTCGACATGGGCGATGATCGCCACGTTGCGCAACGTCATAGGGGGAATCCGCAAAAGGCCGCCCCGGGGCGGCCATCATATCGCAGTGCAATATATGTATGAACGGGCGGTTAGCAACCGCAAAGTCGCGCGATTCCACCCAGAGCGGTAGGCCGCACACGATCCAAGCCAGGAACGGTTAACGCCGGGAAGGGATGGTCGGGAGGCAACCACTGTGAAAGTACCTTGCGGGCAAATTCTGTCAGGCCCCGGCCGGGCGGCTCCAGGGTCCCGGCTGGACGCCGCGCGGCAGCGCATCGTGCACGATCAACATCTCGCCGACGGTTGCCGCGGTGACGAGACCGACCAGCCGGCCGGCGGCATCAACGATCGCCACCGCCGGCGCCGATTTTTCCTGCAGGATGTGCAGCGCATCCTCGAGCGAGGCGCGTTGTCCCAGCGTCGGCACATTGCTGCTCATGGCGTCGGCGACCCGCGTGCCGGGTCCGAGTTGCTTGAGCGCGCGAATGAGATCGGTGCGGCCGAGCACGCCGACCGGTCGTCCGGCGGCGTCGACGACCGGGAATTCGGTTTGGCTCGTATGCAAGACCGTCTCCACCGCCTCGTCCATGTGGGCGTCGGGCGACAGCGACGCGAATTGCGTGATCATGGCGGCGCTTACCGGCAGCTCATGCGACACCGCGCGCAGCGCCACCAGATGCGCCTCGGACGCGGCCGCGAGATAGACGAAAATGGCAATGAAGATCAGGATCGGATTGCCGAAGAGGCCGAGGAAGCCGAGCGCAAACGCGACCCCTTGGCCGATCGCCGCGGCAATACGGGTGGCGCGCACAAAGCCGAGCCGGTGCGCCAATAGTGCCCGCAGCACGCGGCCGCCGTCCATGGGAAAGGCGGGGATCATGTTGAACACGGCGAGGAACAAATTCACGGCGGCGAGGCGATCGATCATCGACACGTTCGCGCTCTCCACGGCCGCGAGGTGTTCCAGGTTCAGATTCGCGCCCGCAAGCACAACTAACACGAGCGCGATGACCACGTTGACGGCGGGACCGGCGATGGCGATGAGGAACTCTTCGCGCGGCGTCTCCGGAATTCGTTCCAGGCGGGCCACGCCGCCGATCGGAAGCAGTGTGACATCGGGCGTCGCGACGCCAAAGGCGCGCGCCGTAAAGATGTGGCCGAATTCGTGCGCCAGCACGCAAGCAAACAGCAAGATCATGAAGGCAAGGCCGCTCCATGCCGCTTGCGGCCCGCCGGAGATGTAGCTCGCGACGAAGATCCACACGAGGAACAAGAGAAAAGTCACGTGGATGCGTACGGCCGTGCCGGCGATCGTGCCGATATTCAAGGACCAGGGCATGGCGCCTCACCGTTGCAAAAGTCGTCCACCTGAACCCAAAAGGTAATGCCGCGGGTGTAAGATTACGAGGGCGGAGGTCATTGCCGGCCGGGCGGTTGATTTGTTAACGGCGGATCGAAGCCTCGCCGCGCTTCGCTCTTGTCACAGCCACAGATTGTGCGATAGGGTTCCTTGCCATGGTCGGCGTGCCGGCACACGTATCGGCGCGGGCAATGCGACTTCTTCTGCACTCGAACGCGCCCTACATTGAGGGCGTCAGTCCGAGAGAACCGATCACGAGGTCTCCGATGCAACCCAAAAAACTCAGCGGCGATGCCCGCAAGGCCGCCCTTGCGAAGCTTAAAGGCTGGAGCGAAGCCCAGGGCCGCGATGCCATCGCGAAGAAATTCGTGTTCAAGGATTTCAACGAAGCGTTTGGGTTCATGACGCGCGCAGCGCTCGTTGCCGAGAAGCTCGACCATCATCCCGAGTGGTTCAATGTCTATAAGACCGTCGAGGTGACGCTTTCGACCCACGATGCCGGCGGCGTGACCGAGTGCGATGTCGAGCTTGCCGCCGCCATGGATCAGATCGCATCGGCGTAGGGGTATCGGACGTGCCTTATCGACGCCCATTTCGGCCGCTATCCTTTTCCGCTGCCTTGCGATTTGGGCCAAGATTTGGGTCAAGACGATGACCTACCAACGCACCGCCGAATGGGACGCCGGACCAGATCAATGGCAGGCTCGCGATGCCGCCGATGAACCGCGACTGCGCCGACGCTTTTGGAGCAAGGCCAAGCGCCTCGGGGCCGCGTTGCCGTTCGCTGAGGATTTGCTGGCGGCTTATTATTGCGCCTTCGACCGCGATACGCCGCTACAGGTGAAAGCGGTGCTGGTCGGCGCCATTGCCTATTTCGTCCTGCCGTTCGATGCCGTGCCGGACGTGTTGCCGCTTATCGGCTTCACCGACGATGCGGCGGTGCTGGCAACGGCCATCAAGCTCGTGGCGACAAACATCAGCCCGGTGCATCGCGCGGCCGCCCGCCGCGCCCTGCAGCGCGGATTGCAGCCGGAATAGAGGGCCTCGGCGCTCACGCAGGCGAGCGCCGCGCGAGCTGGCGGGCACCTTAATGTGAAGGCACTTTGAGTTTCGTCTCGGCAACCCCGAGGAGGCGTGGTGAACCCGTACCGACGGCGCGTCCTGCGGCTGACCTGTGCCGCGGCCCTTGTTTTAGCCGACGCCCTGCCGGCGCCGGCACAGCAGTCAGGCGCTTCAACCAAGCCCACCGCACAACCCGCGAAACAGGCTAAGAAACCGGAGGCGGTCAAGTCGGCTGCGGTAACTCCCCCCGCAGGCAACCCGAAGCCGTCGTTGCTGGGCCAATACGAGGCATGGAGCGCCTATACGGCGACGCCGAACGGACGCAAAGTCTGCTTCGCGATCGCGCGGCCGGCATCCTCGCAAAGCGATCCGCCGAACCGTCCCCGCGATCCGGTCTTCGCCTTTGTTTCAAGCCGGCCGGCCGAAAAGGTAAAGGAAGAAGTCTCGATCCTCATCGGTTATTCGTTCAAATCGAGCTCGGAGGCTAGTCTTGCGGTCGGCCCCGCCAAGTTTGCCATGTATACGCAAAACGACAGCGCCTGGGTCAGGCACGCCGGCGACGAGCCGAAGGTGATAGATACCCTGCGCAAAGGCTCCGATATGGTGATAAAGGGCACGTCCGAGCGCGGAACGCAGACCAGCGACACCTTCTCACTCAAGGGCATCAGCCAGGCGCTCGATCGCATCGCCCAGGAATGCAAATGAGGAATGCAATAAGTCGCGCGTTCTGATCGTTCGGGTATTCTTGCCGGTCCCTTAGCCCAACTTTCCCAACTCGGGCTGTCGAACGGCGATTTTCGGCGGCCGGGGACGCTTTTTTATGAGTCGAATCAATGGAGGGCAATCGTAAGTCTGCTGTAGTGTAGACCAAGTATCTTTTCCATTGA
>JBKQHQ010000260.1:0-25614 GCA_052148715.1 Xanthobacteraceae bacterium
CTTCGCTGATCGCCCCAAATGCCGCCGCAGCACTCTCCATCGCATCCTCCGCAAACCGAATCAGAGGATCACGACAGATTCAGCACTTCAGCCCTTTGTCACGCACTTCTTCACCCGATCCCCCTGATCGTCTTTGCGGAATCACTGGACGGACGACCTAAGCCGCGGGTATCGACACCGAGCGTCACCCCATTGACGCGCCACTCGATGCGGCCGATCCCGCCGCCTTGGTCGGTGATCTCGGCCTCGGCCTTGATCTCCTCCGACGCGACGCGTTGTCCGTCTTTCGGAGCTAACAGGCGGGCCGCCGGCGCGTTGCCGCTCGCGATCACCTTGTCGAGGTCGAGCTTCGCCGCCGCCTCGCGCACCAGCCCCTTGGGATCGCCGGCCAGCTTCTCCTGTACGAGGTCGGGACGGTAGAGGGCCTAATACAACTGGTCGATTGAGTAGACCTCAAGGCCGCGGGCGACACTCAACAAATCGGCCCCCTTCTTTGAGGCCGCGAAAAAGCCCTCGGGTGTGACGGCGAGCCATTCGCCATCCTCGCCCCTGATCACGGTAGCGAGAAGTTCACCCGTACCGGCCTTCCAAAACTTGGCCGTGCGATCGCCGGCGGCAGAGAGGATCCGCGCGCCATCAGGCGAAAAGGCAACGGAGGTGACGGATGCGGAGTGTCCAACGAAGGTCCGCGTCAGCCGCCCGGTGGTGGCCTCCCAAAGCTTCAAGCGCGCCGCGGCATCGCGCAGGCGTCTGAGTCGGTATTTCTCATAAGAGCTCATCTCGTCGTGCTCCGGGCCGAACCAGCGCTCGAGGTCCCCCAGCAGCGCCTGGACCGCCGGCAATGCGGCGCGAGCAGCGGGGCCGGTCCGTCCGGCTGCTTCCGCTGCCGTCTCAGCGCCCTCGGTGCCGTTGTTGCCCTGCGCCAACAAAAGGCCAAGGACGGGAATGCCCCGGAACCGGACGGGAATCGGGGCCATACCTCGACAGAGACTAATGGGACAAAACCGCTCACGCGGCTGGCCGCTTGGGCGAGCAACTGAACAAATATCAGCGCAGTTGCGGATGAAGCACCCTGTTCTCACATCGAGGAGAAGTTCGGATCGTGCTGCAGACAGACGACAGGCAGCGGATTAGCACGGATTCAAAATGTTTTCCCCTCAGACCCTAAAAGTCGCTAGAACACTCGTCGCGCGAAATTGGGTCCACTCGACCGAAACCGGCGTGCCGCCCCTAAATGTCGACCCGTAGCACCACGATCGTTTTCCCTCGTCTTCGCGGGGCGCCCCGTGGCCTTTGTCGCGGCTTGATCGTGTCGCTTGTCTTCGCCTCGTTGCTGGCCATATCGGGGCCGGCGAAGGCGGGGAGCTCGGGGGGCTATGCACGCCCATCGATGTCGAACTCGCCGAACTACATTTCCATCGGCACGAGCGGAGGTTACGCGCGTCCGTCGTTCAACGCGCGGAGCGAGACACGGTCCACGTTCACGCCTTCCGCCGGCGACCGCGCCGTGTCCCGCAGGACTTCGGGCAGCACGCTCGACCAGTTCCGGGCCGCCGAACGACAGGCCACACCCGTCGAACGGCAGGTCGCACCCGTCGAAAGGCGGGCCGCTCCCTCCGAATGGCAGGCCACACCCGTTGAACGGCAGGCCGCACCCGTCGAAAGGCAGGCCGCACCTTCCGAACGACAGGCCGCACCTTCCGGACGGCAGCCCGCACCCGCCTCGTCATGGCGTCCCAACTTGGGTAGCGCACCCTCGCGCGAGACGACCGGATACGGCCGGGGTCAGGGCCGCCCGTCGTTCGAGACGACCTATCGGCCGACGTCGACCGAGGGCTGGGGCTGGCGTCCGCCGGATTATGTCCGCCCGACCCAGAGCACTTACAACGGCTGGAACCCGTTCCTGTTCTGGTTCCTTCTAGACCAGCTCGACCGGTCGGACAGCGTCAATTTCTTCCACGACCGGGAGTACGATGCCGGCTACCGGCAATGGCGGGCGCTAGCCGAGCGACAGGCGCGGAGCGATGCCGAGCTCAGGGCGAAGCTCGATGCCCTGGACGCGAGGCTCGCGGCAAAGGAGGGCGATCCGCGCAATCCCGATTACCTGCCGAGCGGCGTGTCGGCGGCTTCGGCCCACGCCGCAGCGGTGCCCGTCGATGCCCCGGCGGTGCCCATCAATTCCGCGGCGGTGCCCATCGATGCCCCGGCGTCCGGAGGGTTGCGCTGGCGCTTTCTGCTGGTCGTCCTCCTGCTCGGATGCGCCGTGGTGATCATCGTCTATGCAGGCCGACAAAATGCCGTGACGACGGCGGTCCAGCCGACGGGAGGACCCCTGGATGGACTCAAGACGGCCACTAACATTGTTCGGCAGAAGATGCCAGGCACCCCCCTGACGCTGAAGCCGTTCCGGGTCGGAATGGCGCTGACGCTCGATCCGACGCCGTTCATCCTGGCCCAGGGTGCCACCAAGGTGCCGACGCCGAAGGCCGAAGGACAGACGGCGTTCGCCAACGTGCAGGCCATCGGCACGATCGAAGGGGCGCCGCTGCACCGGCTGCACCTCGACGAAAACACCTTCATCCAGATCCATCTCGACGGCAACCGACCCGACGAGTGCCGCTATTTAGCGCAGATCGACGAGGTCGAGCCGGCCGATGCCGAGGAATGGAAGCTCTGGCTGGAGCCGGATCAGGGCATGATCGGCTGGCCCCAATTCCAGGCCAAGGACGGCAAGCTCTATGACCGCGTCTGGTCCCCTGGCGCGCAATGGATCGCGCCGGTCCCTTACGTGGAATCGCTGGAGGGCAAATCCGCGTCTCCTTCCGTGAAGGGCGTGATGATGCTTTACGGCGCGCCGACCGGACTGGCCGAGCCCGCGCCGCAAACCGAATACATTCTGGTCGCCAGCGCCGAAACGGCATCCGAGGGCGCCTGGGTGGCCATTCATGCCGGCATCGACGTCAACCCCGCCGCCCTGTCATTGACCTGACACCCTTTGGCCTGACACCTTTGGAGCACGCCCGATCATGAATACGAGCATCCAATTGATCGTCGATGGACTGCAAGACGGTCTGCCTGCCCTTATCGGGCGGGTTCTCATCGCCCTGGCCCTGCTGCTCGTCGGCGCGTTCTGCTACTTCAAGATCACGCCCTATAACGAGCGCAAGCTGATCGCCGAGAACAACGTCGCGGCAGCGTGCGTCCTCGTCGGCACGCTGATTGCGCTCGCCATCCCGCTCACGACCACGCTGGCGACGAGCAACAGCTTCGTCGACATCATCATATGGGGCCTGGTCGCCCTGATCATTCAGCTCGCGACGGTCGCGGCCGTGTCGCTCTTCCTGCACAACATGCGCAAGATGGTGCTCGAGGACAACGTAGCGCTCGCCATGACGCTCGCCGGCTTGCAGATTTCCGTCGCGCTCCTCAATGTCGGCGTGATGGCCGCCTAACCGGGAATGCAGCAATGACAGACGGCACAAATCTTCAAGGCCTCACAGCCGGTCTCGAGTCCGGAATCAAGACAATTCAACAAGAGATCAAGGATGCACACGAGGAGGTCGAGCGCGCCAAGCAAAACATAGCGAATATATCCCGAGAGCAGGAGCGCCTGTCGTCTGAGCTCGGCGCCGCGCGCACCCAGCTGTCTGGACTTGACGAAGGTCAGGAGGCGCTGCGCGCCGAGCTCGCGAAGCGCATCGATGAGCTCACGCGCAAGACTGCCGAGAAGGCGCAAGAGCTGATCGCGCTTGAATCACATCTGCGGACACTATTGTCGTTGCAGAAGGAGGAACGGGCTGAGCGACATTTGGAGCGGGAGAAGGGTCAGTTCGTCCTGCAATCAGCCCGATTGCTGGACGGAATTCATGATGGTCCGGTTCGTTTCCTATTTGCGACCGCCGCGCTGGACGTGTGCCGGGCGCACGACATTGCCTCCGAAAAGTTCCAGGGCGTCGCCGATCAAAAAACCGTTGCCGACGCCCTGGATGTCCTGACGGCCGCCAAGCAGTCGGCCTCCGACGCGGACCGGGCCGAGGCGGAACGATTTCAGAATATGCGCGCGATGGTCCGCGAGATCACGGATCGCCGCGACGGCTATCTGTCACGCAAGCAAGCGGACGAGCGCACGCAAACGTCGCTCGTCGCCGAGCGCCAGTCCGAGGCCGAGATTGTCGCGCGAGGCTCCATCCCGGAGGAGCCGACCCATCAACAGCGTCGGCGCATATATCGCATTGCCTTCGCGGCCGCCGGGTTTGCGAGCGTGATCGCCTGCTTGTACTCCTGGGTCTTCTTGATTCCTGCTGCCTGCGCGTTCCTGGTGTCGTGGCTCAATACCGACGCATACAGAAGCCAACAGTCGGCCCGCCACCGGAAAAAACTGCAGACCCTTGATGTTCAGATCGAGCAGATCAAGGCCGCGATCGTAACCCGCGAGCATGAGGTGAAGTCTTTGGTTTCGACCTGCGGCGAGCGCCTGGCCCGGATCGACATAGCTCTGCCGCAACTTTCGCCGGGGATGATGCCCGCAGACACCCTGCAGGCACTGATCGGCGCCGCCAAAGAGGCCGAAACTGGCTGGCGAGCACAGCACGTCGCTTCGCAGATCCTTTCAAGTTGACCCTCCAGCCGGCGGGCCACGCCGGACAGCGGCTTGACGAGTTGTGGGCCAGTCTTGTGGAAGCGTCCCGATGGGTCGGCGTCTACACCAGCCGGGTTCTCAAGGGCAAGAAGCTGGCCAACCTGCCGGGTCAGCAAGTCACGAAGGTTGAGGTGATCCTCAACCTCAAGACCGCCAAGGCGCTCGGCCTCAGACGTGCCGCCTACGTTCCTCGCGCTCATCGACGCGGTGATTGAACGAAGCGCGCGGGTTCAGTTTGCTGCAATGCAGCGATGTCTCCTGTGGGTCCACTGCCGCCGACCTGTCCGGCGTCGGTGACCATTCGAACGGCAGGAGTGCCTCGGAAGCGGACCCTGATTTCTCCTGACGGAGTGGGCGACGGAAAACGCGCTAAGGTGCGAGTGTTCGTGCAACGCGCAGGCCACTTCCATAGGTCCGGTAGTTTGGACCAAGCTCGACTCGTGCGGCCAACCGCTGGCGCGCCGGAACACTGGACCAGGCACCGTCGCGCAGGACACGTTCACTGCAGCTGCCGCTCGTCCAGGCCGAACCGTCCGTCGGCGCACCTACGTAACTGTCGTGGTAGCAATCCTCGACCCATTCAGATACATTTCCAACGACTTGATAGAATCCCCACGGATTGGGTTCAAAGGATTTTACCGGCAGGGTCTTCTGTCGAAACTCGCCTTTGGTCGCGGTCCCATAAGCGTAGTGGCCGTTGTAATTAGCTTGCTGGGTGGAAATCGTGTTTCCCCACCAGAAGGGCGTGGTAGTCCCAGCGCGAGCCATATACTCCCATTCAGCTTCGCTCAGCAGGCGATAGGCCTTCCCAGTTTTGCGGGACAGCCACTTTACATATGATTTGGCGTCGTCCCATCCCACCCAGATTACAGGGCGCGTGTCGCGGCCCCAATTTTGATCCGATGGCTCATAACCGTTGCAGCCGCCTTCGACGACGCATGTATCCCACTCGTCAAAGGTCACCGCGAATCGGCCCACTGCAAATGGATGTGCAAACGTCACGGAATGTTGCGGGTTTTCGTCACTGGCACGCCCCGCTTCATTCGGCGGCGATCCCATCAAGAAAGTGGCTGCCGGCACGACAGCCATCTCCGGGCACTTATCGCATTCCTTGAACGCGTCCTTAGGCCTGAGCGCACATTCCTCACCGGCGGACAACGGCCGCGCCGGACGTGACGACCACGAAACGGTCATGGGCGTTGCGTCACAGGGGCTCACAGGTGCTACGGGCGGAGCCGCAACCGCTAATTGGCTCTTCTTCAGTTCGTTCAACCGCACCCGCGCGAGGGACGCATAGAAGCTGTCGCTGAAGCGCTTGATAAATTCTTCCAGCACCGTTGCGTTGGTACTGTTCTGTATTGCGGCCCACGCCTGTGCTGGTTCATTCAGTGGCGGCGAGGGCGATATTGCCGCTGGCGCCGAGTCGTGACCTGCAAAATAGAAATCGCCGAGGAGCGAAAGCGAGACTTCGGGAAGTTGCTTGCCTGCGGTCGACTGATTGACCTCTTGTGCGACGCGCCTGAACAGCGCCGTCGCTTCAATGTCTGGCGTTGCGATGTACTTGAGGACGGCAGCCGTAAACGGACTGTTTCGTGTGCCAACACCGTCTGCAGCCACCTGGCCCGGTTGGGTCGCAAACGCAGTGATCAATCCTTGCGTCCGCTCAATCCGGGCGAGGCCGCGCGATACGGCGGCGGAGCGCGACGAGGGCAGACTCATCCGCAGTCGCTCCGCCATGGGGTTGTCGCGGCAGGCGTCGAGCATAATGATGCGGATGTTTTTGGCACGGGAAAGATCGCCGATGATATCGTCGACCTTGGCCATCTCGTACGGCAAATCGGCCTCATCCTGCAGCTTGGCATCGATGGGCATCAGATAGTTCGAGCCTGCGAACTGAATCCCGTGAC
The DNA here is from genome assembly GCA_052148715.1 of Xanthobacteraceae bacterium. GTDB lineage: Bacteria > Pseudomonadota > Alphaproteobacteria > Rhizobiales > Xanthobacteraceae > JBKQHQ01. Next base: position 6,547 of record JBKQHQ010000260.1, read on the forward strand.
CGGCATAGAAAAACAGCGCCGCGTCGGCATCACGCGCCAGCCTGGCAAACCTGCCAAACACCTCATCCATTCCCCGCTTATCGAGATCGGTTGAGAGGATCACATCGAACCCCAGGGTTCGTAGAGCGGCCGACAGGTCGGTCGCGTCGTTCTTGGGGTTCGACAGTACGGGCGTATTTTGGTAGGCCGAATTGCCGATGACGAGCGCGACGCGCTTCTCAGCACGCCCTGGCGCGACGCCGAGGCAGATCAGCGTCACGGCGCACGCGAAAGCTGCCAAAAGCCGCATGATGAGCCCCCGGAAGGAATTCTTCGCTCGCACATTGTGGCACAACGCCAAACGGGCCGGAAGCGCAGCGGCCTTTGTCGGGTCTACCCGCCCAACGGTTTCGGGCGTGGTGCGGGCTCGATGGACCGGCGGAGGACCGCTCTGGGTCCAAAAGAGCCATGCCGGCCACGTTGAGCGCCCTCAAAGTACCTTGGGCAAAACCGGGCAGCACGCGCCGCACTGGTCGCCCATGTCCATGCTGCGCCGCTTCGGGCAGTCGGCGGTGATCCGAGGGAGGCGCCCGATGGACAGGTTCATCCACCGCCAAAACTTAGCGCATTACCAGAGGCAGCTCGCCGAAACGACCGATGAGGCGCAGCGGCGCTCACTGGAAAAGCTGATCGCCGAGGAAGTTGCCAAGGAACGAACGCCCCCGGAAGGCGGGTAGCGGACGCGCTAGTCAAGCCGCCTCAGAAGGCTGTGTCTTGCTGCGCGCAGTGCAAATTAACAGTTCCGCGTCGCAATTCTTACACGCGTAAACGACATCCTCGATGCCGAAATCAGGGTCGAAGGCTTGGATTGAACGAAAGGAAAAATGGCCGACCCCGCAATTTGGGCAGGGGATGATTGCAGCCGGAAGCGAGGAAAGCGCCCTCATCCTTTGTGCTCCGCGAGCGCGACGCCGCAGAGGCAAGCCCGCGACCACCGCACCGCAGCATAATACGGTGCGGCGCACAAGCGAATGTCACAAATGCGTCATAACGCCCCCGCTTTTGTCCTGGCGGGCCCCACCGTGGATTTTTACCACAGCAGCTTGCGGTGCCTTGAGATCAACACCTGATTGCCGACCTCGAAGGGCCCTCCTTCATCTCTCGACGGGAATACTCCGAAAGCGGACGCAAATCGGGCCTGCCCTTGGACGGAGAGTGTGTGCAGCTGAAGACTCATGCAGTGCAGCAAGCGGGGTATCGGAGGCTTTAACCCTGTGGCTGCTCCGGTTGCTTCCGGCTGGAGCCGTTGCCGGTTGGGACTTGCAGCCGCCGGAAAGCCGCGCCTTTCCACGGCGCACGCCAAGAGCGGCAGCTCGGCCTAGCCTCAGCGAGTGGCATCGTGGCGAAGAACGGCGACCTACTATTTGTTGGCGTTGCATATAGCGCCGTCGATGCTTTTGAGCGTTTCCGTCACTTGGCAGGAGATTGGTCACAAAAAAATCAGGAGAGGAAAGGGAGGCGAATTCCTACACGACGATGGGTCCACTCCCGAGGTCCACGAGTGTCCGCGGCTTTGCTGTCGCTTAAAATCGACCGCCATTGGCATTCATGCGCGCCGATATGGTTCGCCGAGTGCCGCGGGCGCCAGCTGGCGTCCGGCGAGGCCACCGACAGCAAGCAGCGCGAGCAGGTAGGGCAGCATGATCAGCAGCGCGTTGGGCACCGCGATGCCGAGCGCGGGCAGCTGAAACTGCAGCGCCGTGGCCGCACCGAACAGCAGGCAAGCGATGATCGTCCCGCCGATCTTCCACTTTCCAAAGATGACGGAGGCGATCGCCAAATACCCGGCGCCGCGGGTCGTGCTCTCGGTGAACGTGTGGATGTCGCCGATCGAGAGGAAGGCGCCGGCGAGCGCGGACATGAACCCGGCAAAGAAGACGGCCCCATAGCGAATGCGGGTGATCGAGAGCCCCGACTTGTCGACGGCGCGCGGCTCGGCGCCGGCCGCATGGACGGCGATGCCGATCGAGGTAGTGCGCAACACGATCGCCGTCACCGCGATGATGAGGAGGCCGGCATAGAGTAGCCAGACCTGCTCGAAGACGGCGGCACTGAAGCTCGGGATGTCGCCGATGAGCGGTGGCTTCCATTTCGCAAGATCGGGAATCTGCTCGCGGGAGCGCGCGCCGAAGATTTCACGATTGGCGAGCGTTGTCGCGCCGAGAACGCGGATGTTGATGCCGATGCCGGTGACGATCTGGTTGGCGCGCAACGTATTGCTCAGCACGGCCTGAAGCGCGGCCACCCGCATGACCGCGATGATACCGATGCCAAGTCCGATGAGCGGATCACCGGTCGCCCAGGCGCCGACTTGCTCGTGGTAGTTCGTGGGACTAAAATTTTTTTGGAATTCGTACGGACGACCGTGCTTGGCGAAGTCCGAACGACCGCACCTCCACCCTGGGTTCCGACTAGCGAGGACCCTCTGACATCCCGAGCAAGATCGAGCGTCCCGATGAGGGCGCGCGGTGGTCGGGGCCACGCGCGATTGACAGCTGCGCGGGCGATCGTTTGGCCGCGAGCCATTCGTCAGCGAAAGTGCTTATGATAGCTCTCGATCCAGTCGGTCGAGATTTCCCCTTGTGCCTGCTCCACCGACATTTGCGGGGGCTCGGCGCAAACCTTGGCATGTAACGCGGCTTCGAGGCGGTCCTTTCTGTCGGCGTTCCACTCAATGCCATGGAATTGATGCGGCCAAAGGTTCGTCAAGTCATTTGATCCGCCTAGGTCAAGCGGAATCAGGTGGTCTATTTCACAGCCCCGTTTACTGCCGCAATAGCCCGTGTCGGTTTCCTTTGAGTTCGTAGCGCGCGAACACGTCCGTTTTGTCCGCTTTGGTCACGCGCCGCACGCATTTGCTGTATCCGGTTTCACAGATCATCTTGCGTGTGATTGGTTCGCCGGGATTGATCGGCATTGCCGTCAGCTTGGACGGGCATTTGGCGGCAAACGCAGGAACTATTTCGGGGATCGCGCCGGGCGTGAGTTGGCGATCGGGCAATGAGTGATCATCGGCCGACGCGGCGGCCGGCAGCAACAAAAGGATGGCGAGGCGAATCGGTCCGCTCATGAACGTATTATAGCCAAATGCGCGAGCCAGCCGGTAACCCTAACGCCTGCAACATCTTCCCCGCTGGACGGTGCGACAGTCACAAATGGCCGATGAGACGCAAGCAAGAAAGCGAGCTGCCGCAGAAGAAGCCGCCCGCGCCCTCGTTACCAAACGTCGGCGGCGGCGGACGGAAGATTAGCGCCGCGCCTCAGACCGACCGCACCAAATCCGGCAGCACGCGCCGCACTGGTCCGCCATATCAATGGACTTCCGGCGCGGGCAATCCGCCGTTATCCCCGCGAGCCAATCCGTCAGCTTGGCGTCGGGTCCGAGTCGCTCATTGAGACGCTTGCCGCCGTGTAGCGACCACGGCGCCCGCATTTGTCGCAAGAGAGCTTGTTTAACTTTCCGCAATCGGGTCCCGTGCTCATCCCCAATATACGGGAATTCCCTAATATCACGAATGACCTGCCTTCCGTTCGTTATAGGTCATGCGTGCCAACGATTCGCGACGCTTTGGCGAGCTGTTTAACGATCACCACCATTGGCGTCGTCGCGCCAGCGAGATCCGAGCCATCGCCGCTTTGCTTACGCGCGAGACGGCAAGAGAGGCTTTAAGCGGCGTGGCCGAAGGCTACGACCGGTTGGCACGCCGAGCCGAAGAGCGAGTGTGCGGCCAGCCACAAAAAATAGGCGGACTGTAACGCCCGCCGATCGGTTAGGGAGCCTTCGCTGTGCATGGGCGACGGCCCGACAATTTTACCGCTTGACTGGACCCCCGGTGTCAGAGGCCTCCGCGCCGCCACCAAATGTTGACGTGAATCAGCAAATCAGCGCATGCAGGCCGATTGCTGGCGATGACGGTTCGTCAGTCGAATATCGGTTGGACGCGGAACTACCATGCGCGCGAAAACATACGGCCAGTGGGCGACGCTCACAAAGCGAAGACGGACCGATGATTGGGTTGCAATCATTCTTATTGCAGCGGTCATAGCCCTGCAGTTGTGTATTTACGGATGATTGAAGTAGAATCTAAAACTACGTTACATGATGGCGATGCCCAATTGCCCCGTCTGCAAGAAGCCGTTGCCATCCACGATGGGCGCCAATGCGCGTTATTGCTCCGCCGCGTGCCGCGCGAAGCGGGCGCGCACGATGAATCTAGCGGTCAACCCCGTTCCCGTTCGCGAATGCGCCCATTGCGGCAGGCGGATCTACCTTTGGGCTGGCCGCAAGGATCGCGTGTACTGCTCCATCGCGTGCAGGGTGGCCGCGCACCGCAAGAAGCATACGAGCGCGCTCGTTGATGCCGATTAGGCGTCCGTCCCGATTGTCCCGCCTTCCTATTGAGCCGTCGCAGCACACCTTCGGCAAATTCGAGCACAGTGCGGCGCACTGATCCGCCATGTCGATAGAACGACGGCGCGGGCAAGTGTCCGGGAGAGCAATCCAAGAATTAAGCGGCTGTAAAAAACCGAGGTGTTGGCTCGGTAGATACTTCCAAATCTTGGGCAATTTGCAGCATATCGGCACCGTGCCGTTGCAGCGCCCCCTTGATCCAGTGGTTTGGGGTCACGTCCGCGAGGCGGAAACATAGATCTGCCCGCTCACGATAGGTTTTTGCTATCGACCATGCCCTCATTGGCATTTTCCTTCCCGAATTTTGTTGCTTTATGGAAGAAATATATCAGGCGGCGAGTCGAGCCAAGTACTATTCGACCGCCGAAATGCGGCTCCGGTTTCACTTTTTTGCTAGTTCAATGGGCAAAAGGCCGAAATTATGGGCTTGGACGATGATAAAATATATGTAAGTTTTTGAGCACTATGCGTAAATTCCCTGTCTATGCGGATGGCCTTGGTCCCCAACCCCAGGCCCTCCCATCCCTAAACTGGCCGCCTCTCCCGCCAGGGGGGCGGTCTTTTTCTTCGCTCGGAAAAGAAAAGCTTCTGGGCTCGGTCGGGGGCATTTGCCAGGGCTTGGGGGCATAGCTTGTGCACGGAATCGGCTTAGGGAGGGACGCCATTCAGACCGCCGAGCCTGAGCAACCCGACCACGATCCCACGAGGGGCCTTATCGGGGCTTTCGCAGGGTTTGCCGCTGTGCTCGCGGTAGAGGCTTTGGTGTTCGCCGGACTGGAATTCGTATTCGAGTTTCAAATGCGCCCGGTCGATGTGGGCTGGCTATTCCCTCCGATGATCGCTGGATGCGTCGGATGGGTTGTCTTTCGCAAGGCGGATTTGGCAGGCATCGTCGCCGCCGTCCGGGCGCGGGTGAAGCCCGACGTTGATCCGGCCCTGAAACAGTGACGGCAACGCTCCACGCTGTGACATATCAGAAGGCAGGCAATGACTTTCGATTGGAATATGCGTTGCCGGGGGGTACCCTTATTAGCAAAAAGTAGAATGTGGTTGACCCAATCGGAATCCTAACGACTGGGCTAATCCCCAATCGTGAAATTGACATCAAGCTCGATCGTGCAGTAGCAAACATCGGTCCCGGCTTTGACATGGGCTTGGGCACCTCGGTTGGCGGCGGCAGCGGGTACGGGACAAAACCAACGCCATTGCTTGTTGTCATTTGCGAGTAGAATTCGTTTCGCGAGCCTTGATGTCCGTGGCTATCTCCTTCGCAAAAGCAGCAAATAGGTGAGCAAGGGTGGCATGGCCGATTTTCCGGCGAACTGCGTTCCCTAGGTCCAGACGTCAACACAGGGAACAGGTTCCTTGATCGGCCACGCCAACGCAAGGCGACCTACGGCTCGATCATCAAGGATGCAGTGGTGGCGTTGTGGGAGGCGTCTGATCGGGTCTGCGGCAAGCGGCTCAAGGTGATGATCCCGACGCTGCTGCCGGCGCTTGAGCGGCACGGCCGGTTGGAACTGAGCAAAGCTGATCGCGTGCTGGTGCTGGAAGTCAGTGCAACGACGATCGACCGCCAACTGGTCGACACCAAGATCGCGGCCGCGGGCGGCAAGCGCCGGCGTGTCGGCTTCTACTCCGCGATCCGCCGGGAGGTTCCCATCCGGACATTCAACGACTGGAACGATCCGGCGCCCGGGTTCTGCGAAGTCGACATGGTGGCGCACGGCGGCACGTCGGTGGCCGGGGCCTTCATCCAGACGCTGACCATGGTCGACGTTGCCACAGGCTGGACCGAGTGCATGCCACTGGTGACGCGCGAGAGCGGGTTTGTCGTCCAGGCGATGGAACGTGCGCAGAGCCTGTTCCCTTGGCTCGTGCTGGGAGCCGACTTCGACAACGACAGCGCGTTCATGAATGATGTGGTCGTTCCCTGGTGCCGCGAGCAGAAGATCGAGGTCACGCGCTCGCGCGCCTATAAGAAGAATGATCAGGCCTTCGTCGAGCAGAAGAATGGCGCGGTCGTGCGCCGCCTTGTCGGTTACGGCCGCTTCGAAGGGATCGATACGGCCCGCGTGCTGGTTCGTCTGTATGCGGCTTCTCGTCTGCATACGAATTTCTTCCAGCCGTCGTTCAAGTTGAAGGAAAAGCGGCGGGAAGGCGCGAAGGTGATCAAACGCTATCATGCTCCGGCCACGCCCTATGCTCGGGCATTGGCGCATCCGATGGTCACCGAGGCCGTGAAGAAGCGGTTGCGCGAGCAGTACCGCACGCTCGATCCCGTGGCGCTGTTGGCCGAGATCCGCGCAGCGCAGGAGGAACTCGGCAATCGCATCGACCGTCGTCCCGGAGGCGCGCTCCGAGAGACTGCCGTTGGAAAGAGCGACGTGGCCGCGGTTGTGCACAGCTCGACCGCGGTGCCCGCCGCATTCGCCCGAGGGCTCGGCAAAGACCTCGCGCGTGGCGAGCCGCGTGCCACGCATCGGCGGCTCAAGCGCCGTTACAAGAAGCGGGTCCGCATGCCGTCAAAGCTCGACCCGCACGTGGCGCTGATCGAGGGCTGGCTCGCGGCCGAGCCACAGCTGACCGCGATTGCCATTGTCGGCCGTCTGGCAGAGCGCCATCCCGAACAGTTCGGCAAGAAGCAGCATTCGATGGTGCAGCGTCTGCTGCGAGCCTTGCGCCAGAGCGCCGCGCAGAGATTGATCGCTGAGACGCCGACCGTGAGATGCGAAAACGTGGCGCAGCCGCCCGAAGCTGTGGACGGCTCGGGCTATGGAGGGCCCGACCCGCCCACAGCCCCTCTCTCCGTTCCCGCCCTCAATGTTGATCACTAAGCAAACGTCCTGCGACCTGCCGGGTAACATTCTCAGGTGAGGCAATACGGGGGTCAATATTGCACGCCGAATAACACGAAGCCCCTGCTGCGTTACTAGAACGGCTGAGGCGGCCGTGCATTCATAGGCATCCCTTGAAGGCCGTCAGCATTTTCTGCCTTAGTCCCGATGCTGATCCGCATCGGTCTCCCACCAGGTCATCCAACAGACGGAACTGTTCAGCAAAATCGGTTTACCAGGTGGCAGCGTGCCTAGCTTGTCGGTCAAATCGCCGAAGGTGATCGCACCGCAGTGAGACGTTGCTTTTTTTCACTATCGCCAAAAAGGCCAGGCACCAGCTTACGCTGTGAGCCTGGTCTCGGCTTCGATCGGCTCGCGCAGCACGTAGCCGCGTCCCCACACAGTCTCGATGTAGCTCTTGCCACTCGACGCTTTCGCAAGCTTCTTGCGCAGCTTGCAGATGAAGACATCGATGATCTTCAATTCCGGCTCGTCCAACCCGCCATAGAGGTGATTCAGGAACATTTCCTTGGTCAGCGTCGAACCCTTGCGCAGGCTCAAGAGTTCCAGCATGTGGTATTCTTTGGGGGTCAGGTATATCGGGATGTCGTTGAGCTTGACTGTCTTGGCGTCGAGATCGACCATGAGATCACCGGTTTGGATGACCGACTGGGCATGCCCCTTGGAGCGGCGCACGATTGCATGTATTCGCGCCACCAACTCGTTCTTATGGAATGGCTTGGTCATATAGTCGTCCGCGCCGAAGCCGAGACCTTTGACCTTGTCCTCGGTACCGACGACACCGGAAAGGATGAGGATCGGCGTCTTTACCTTGGACACGCGCAATGCCCGCAGAACCTCGAAGCCAGACATGTCCGGCAGGTTCAGGTCGAGTAGGACGATGTCGTAATCGTAGAGCTTGCCGAGATCGACGCCTTCTTCCCCTAGATCGGTCGTATAGACGTTGAAGCCTTCCGATTTAAGCATCAGCTCAATTGACCGTGCGGTCGCGCCGTCGTCCTCGATCAGCAATACGCGCATCCCCAGTTCCCTTACTCGCGGCTCAAGTCGGCACGCTGATCCTGGCGGACCGTTTACCGAGGCTTTAAGACAAATACTAAGGTCGCAATGGTTAACAACGTGCTCGCCACTCTCAGGGGACGGATTTCGAGCCGTTTTTCAACCTGTGGGAACGGCAACCCATGCTGGCAAGGGCCTATTGCGGTATCCAAATACTCGCATCTGCACCTTCTGTTGGTAGTCGAGAAGCGCGGCAAGCTGGTCCCTCGATTAATACCGCTGCGATCGGCTCGGCCGCGAATGCCTAAAATTCTAATCAAAGCATCTGGGTCGATTTAGCTAGATACAAACAGTTTGTGACAAATTGCCTCCCATGGGCGGGGGGGCACCAATGCCTTTGTCTGGCAAGGAAATAGTGAGAATGGGGCGCGCCGTCACTGCGGCGGCTGCCATGGTTGCCACCTCGGGCGCGCTCCACGCCACCGGCCAGCCATTGTTCACGGTCGTTGATCAAATCGCCTTCAATTTAGCAGCGGCTCAATCCGAGGCTAAGAAGTTGCGCGAGAAGGCTGCCGCGTCGTTAAGTGCGCCGCAACCCATCACGCATTCTGTCAGGCACTCATAAAGGAGCTGACTTTCATGTTCATAAAAAAGTCGATACCGAATGGCGAATGCGTAATAGACGTAAGCATGGAAGAAGAATTTTGGAATGCTTTGCGAGATATCGCAGCAGATCGCGACACGACATTATCCGTGCTCATCAAGGAAATTGTTGGAACCATCGACAGAAAACCCGGCAGATGCCAAACCGCAAGCGTATTTCGCACATACGTCCTGGAGCACTATCTGAATCTGCCGACAAAGCAACGAGCCACGACGCGAGGCGCATATCGAAACACGGTCAGACCTCAGCTTCACTAATCAAGTGGCCTGACAGCGCCAGCGAGGGCAGACACGGTCCCGTTGAGTCGCAGGGCTGTCCGGGGAATGATTCACTGTGTCACAGCGCATGCTCGGCGACCGGTGCAAACCGGTCTCTTCTGGTTGTCGAGACTCAGAAAGGGGCCGAGCATGCAGTTCTGCAATAGCATCTTTGCGAGCCTTCTCAAGCCGATTGATCGGCGCTGGTTTCGGACCGTCGTCGAGCGCCACGACGCCGACGCTACGACAAATCGTTCAAGAGCTGGGATCATCTGGTGGCACTGATCTTCGCGCAATTGAGCGGCGCTGAGGGGCTGCGCGGGCTTGAGGCTTTGTTCAACGCCAATGCCCAGCATCATTATCATTGGAACGTCGGCAAGCTCTCGCGCTCGACATTGTCGGATGCGAACGCTCGCCGGCCGGCCTGCGCTTTCGAGGAGGTCTTCACGGCGCTGTCGAATTTGGTTGACCGGCAGACGCGGCACGCCGGCGCCGAGATGGTGCGGCTGATTGACGCGAGCCCGATCCCATTGGGCAAAGTATGCCGCTGGGCCAAATGGAATGGCCGCATCCGCGGCATGAAGATGCACGTCGTCTATGACCCGGACGCGGATTGTCCGCGCTGTGTGGAAGTCACGCCGGCGACCGTCAACGATGTCGAAATCGGTCGCCAAGTGGAGATCGAGGCGGGTGCGACCTACGTCTTCGACAAAGGCTATTATCATTTCGGCTGGTGGAAGAAGATCAATGACACCAAGGCCTTCTTCGTCACGCGTTCGAAGGCGAACACACGTCTTCGCATGACCAAACGCCGCTACGTGCGCAAGATCATCGGCGACAATTTCAGGATCATCGATGACGCCGAAGTGGTGCTCGCCAGCAAAGGCGATTCCCGATTGTCGATTCCGCTGCGGCGCATTCGCGTACGGCGCGACAATGGTGCCAAGATCACACTGATTACCAACGATCTCAAGCGCACCGCGGTCGAGATCGCAATGCTCTACAAGGGGCGCTGGCAAATCGAACTCCTGTTCCGCTGGATCAAGCAGCATCTTGATATCTGTACGTTTCTCGGCACCAACGACAACGCCATTCGTTTGCAAATCCTTGCTGCAATGATCGCCTACCTGTTATTGCGCATCGCGGCGCGCATACATGGCATCAAAATGCGGGCACTGCGCTTCACTCAACTCGTCTCTCAACTCCTTTTCGTGCGAAAGCCGATCGCCCACATCGACAAACCCCCGCCCGTGAATGCAAGCAAATCCAGACAAAACTTCTCTCCCGACCAACTGGGGTTCTGCTATGACTGATTTTTCCCCGGACAGCCCTGCTTCGTAGGCGGAAGGACTCCAGAGGCAAGTGCCAAACTCCCAGCCAGGGCCACCGTGTCCGTGAGCGGCGGCACTTGGCCCATGTAATCCGAAGCCAATCGAGTGCCGACGAGATCGGGGGGAGTGATAGAGCCGTCGCTCAGTGAGTTATTTACTGATCTGAATTGGAATCCGTAGAGAACCTTGTGGATCGGTTCGCCTGTTGCCAAACGGTAACAGTGTAGCTCCAGAATCTCGGTAATTTCGCACCATTAGTCTGAGTCGTCGCGTGGTCGCTTGCCGGCAGTAGTTGCTTGGTGGTGTCCCACACGTTCGTCTTGGACGCGTAAAGATTCGTCCACCGCCAGAATCTTGAACATTACCGAAAGCTGCTCGCTGAAACGACCGATGAGGCGCAGCGCCAATTGCTCACGAAGCTGATCGCCGAGGAAGACGCCAAGGACCAAAAGCCGCCGAACGGCAGGTAGCGTCAGTCGCCTCGCAAAGCGTCCGTGCGCTGAATTTGGCGAGCCAGCGTTATCCACGCTTGAGCCATGTCATGCAGGAGTGCTTTCACTTGCTCGTCCTTCGCGGACTGAGCCATGTGCACGCACCTATCGGCTTGCCTTCTACAGTCGAGAGCATTTGCCATGACGCTGGTGCCGCCATGCTTGGGGCGCGCCCGCTGGCCTGCGGTGCTGAGTCGGCATAGGAAGTCCCGGCGTGCCTTTTGCCTATAGACGCTGGAACTCCCAGTGGCCTCGGTCCTTTGCCCAAGTCCCGAAACCGCCGGTCCGAAGACTAGGATAAACAGCACCCCCGCCATTGATGAGGATCAACAGACATAGGGCGTGCCGTTGATGCGCTCGCCGCTCGCTGGCGCCGTCGGGCCGCTTCGAGGCGCTACGCGGTGAGGCGGGCGGGCGGCACGGTGCAGGCGGAGGACATGGTGGGAGGTAGCGGCGACAGCAGGGGAAGGCGAGTCGCCACGCGTTACTTTTAACCGCCCAGCACCTTCCTGGTTGCCGGGTTCACAAGGTGGGCAAGCGTGCAAGCGGGGCAAGTCAGCGTCTCATAAACGTCGGGGTCGGTCGTCGTGGCATCATCGGCGAACCAGCCTTGCACACGGTGCCCTGTCGTGGGGCATCGATAGATAAAAACGGCCATATTCTCCGCTGGCCCGGACCTCTGCCGGCGTTCAATTAAGGAAATATCCCTAGGTTCCAGCACCCTTTAGAGCTATGGTTGCGCGCGCAACTATTAGAGATTCGCCCATGTCATGCCCCGAGGCGCCGATGGAAGAGTTCATCCACCGCCAAAACCTAGAGCATTATCGAAAGCTGCTTGCTGAAACGACCGACGACGCACGGCGGCGCTTATTGGAAAAGTTGCTAGCCGAGGAAGAAGTCAGGGTAAACCAAAAGACGCCGACGGGCGGATAGGCTCATCGTCGCCTGTCATGCGTTCGCTTGACTGACGCGCCGCACGGCCTGCACTCAAAAACGTCTACGTGGTCCTGTAGCCCGCGCCAGATCGTGTGGGAGCGCGCCATGGGCTTGCCGCACGTTGGACAAGGGAAACGCTCCTCTGAATCGTCTTTCGTGGTCATGCGATTGATTTTTGTCGAAGCCGAAAATCTCGCATTGAGGAAAATCAAAGGGAGCGTGGCCGAAGTCGGGCGTTGCGGCGACCGGGGCGGGAGGCCAGTCCACGGCCGCGCCTCTAATCCCTGCTTAAGTCGCTCCAATCCGGCCGCGCATCGGCGCTGACGTGGCCGCACCGCGTGCAAACCATGCGCGGTCCGATCGAAGGCACCTCCACTTCGTCGGGCATGTGGTCGACGTTAAGCTCGACGGAGTGATGGCAGCAATGGCACGAGACGAATAGGCGGCGAATGCCGTTCTCGCGCATGTTGCCGAGCGTCATGGGCAACACAGGAACACGAGAGGCGGGGCGGGCTCGCTTGTGTGCCTTGGCTCGATGGTCGGGTCTTTAGGCATGAAGCTCGATTGACATGCCGACCAAGGTTCTCGCCGCGTACCACCTCAAAGCCTAGGCTTAAGAGCACATCGCCGACCGCGCCTGCATCGTTCACGGCTTTGCGCGGCTGCTGATCCGTCGGCAGATGGACGTAGTGGTCGTTGCCGACCACGAACGCGACGCGTTTCTCGGCATGGCCCGGCAAAACGCCGAGGCAGATCAACATCAGCGCGCATGCAAAAGTTGCTACAAGGCGCATGGAAAACCCCCGAACCGGAATTATTCGCGTGCAATTGTGACACAGCGTCCACGGGGCGGGAAGCAGGCGCACAAGTGTTTGCCGGCCTTGGCCCCAAACGATTTGGGACGTGCGGTTGCGCGGGTTCGATGTGGGCGCGGGGGACGGCTTTGGGTCAACGGACTAAACCGCTCGCGCGGTAGGGCGCTGCGGCAAGTGGCGCGGTCAACAGCGTAGCGGGACGGGGCGTCCTGTCTTGAGATCGAGGGGTTTCGACAACCTCACTCAAGACAGGAGCATCCCCATGACCGAGCAAGCTATCAGCCCGCTGCGTCGGCGCATGATCGAAGACATGTCGATCCGCAAGTTCGCAGCCAAAACCCAACATGACTACGTGCAAAGGGTCAAGGACTTCGCGGCGTTCCTCGGACGATCTCCCGACACGGCCAAGTCGGATGACGTGCGCGGCTTTCGGCTGCATCTGACGTCAAGCGGTGCGGGCACGCCAAAGATCAACGCCACCGTCTCGGCGCTGCGGTTCTTCTTCAATGTGACGCTCGATCGCCCCGACCTCGCCAAGCACCTGTCGTTCATGCACGAGCCACGCAAGGTGCCGGTGGTTTTAAGCCCCGAAGAGGTTGCGCGCTTTCTGGAGGCCGCGCCAGGCATCAAGTACAAGGCGGCGCTGAGTGTCGCCTACGGTGCCGGGCTGCGCGTGTCCGAGGTCGTCTCGTTGAAGGTATCCGATGTCGACTCCGAACGCATGATGCTGCGCGTCGAGCAGGGCAAAGGTCGCAAGGATCGCCACGCGATGCTTTCCCCTGTGCTGCTCGAGCTTCTCCGCGATTGGTATCGCATTGCGCGGCCGCAGGGCTGGCTGTTCCCTGGCCAGAACCCGGCTAACCCGATGACGACACGCCAGCTCACGCGCGCCCGCCATGCGGCGGCCCAAATGGCCGAGATCACCAAACGCGTATCCCCGCACACGCTGCGACACAGCTTCGCGACCCACCTGCTCGAGCAGAACATCGATATTCGGGTGATCCAAGTCCTGCTTGGTCATGCCAAACTCGAGACCACGGCGCTCTACACCCGCGTTGCCACCAACACGATCCGCGAGGTCATGAGCCCGTTGGATCGTCTCACGCCGTTGACACCCAAGAAGCATGAACCCAAGGACGAGCCGCCCGCCTGACGCGCGGCGCGGGTGGCGCGTCCAAGGTTGGAGGTCGCGCATATTTTCCGCGCCCACGGACCGGCGTGGCGTAAGGCCAAGGCCGGCCATGTAAGCCTCGGCCAACGCAAGGTAATGTCGGCGATCGAGAGCTGCCGCACGGCGGCCCTCGGCGGGCATGTCGCGCGCTGCGAGACGTGCCCGCATACCCTCATTGCCTACAATTCCTGCCGCAACCGGCATTGCCCCAAGTGTCAGGGCGCGGCGGCGAAGCAATGGCTGGCTGAGCGCGAGGCCGACTTGCTGCTGGTCCCGTATTATCACTTGGTCTTCACCCTGCCGGCGCCGATCAGCGACATTGCCTATCAGAACAAGGCGGAGATCTATGACATCCTGTTCAAGGCGTCGGCGGAGACGCTGAGTACGATCGCGGCCGACCCCAAGCACCTCGGAGCCCGCGTCGGCATCACCTCGGTGCTCCATACCTGGGGCTCGGCGCTCACGCACCATCCGCACGTCCACATGATCGTGCCGGGCGGCGGGATCTCGCTCGACGGCAGGCGGTGGGTGTCTTGCCGGCCGGGCTTCTTCCTGCCCGTACGCGTGCTCTCGCGCCTGTTCCGCCGGGTGTTCCTCCAAGGGCGCTCCAGGAGATCTGGATGGCCGAGAGCAAGAAGGACGCGCTCGCGGCATTCGACGCCTTCATCGAAACCTGGGGCGTCAAATACGACAAGGCGGTGGAATGCCTCATCAGGGATCGCGACGCGCTGCTAGCCTTTTACGACTTCCCTGCTGAGCACTGGAAGCATCTGCGTACGACGAACGTCATCGAAAGCTCGTTCGCCACCATCCGCCACCGCACCGTGCGCTCCAAGGGATGTCTTTCGAACAAAACCGCGCTCGCTATGATCTTCAAGCTCGCCGAGGCTGCCGAGAAAAGCTGGCGTCGCCTCGATGGTCACAACCACTTGCCGAAAGTCATCCTCGGTGTAAAGTTCGCTGACGGAATCGAAGTTGTCAGATCGCAAGCTCAAGCCGCTGCCGCCTGATCCCTTCCGTCACCAAAATTCGGCAACAGCTCGCACCGCAGCAAGATCGCCCTTTGCCACTCATTCGAACACCTCGTCGGCGAGTGCAAGCAGCGCTGCCGGAATTTCGAGACCAAGGGCTCCGGCGATTTTGAGGCTAATGACAAGCACGAACTTCGTCGCCTGTTGCACCGGCAGATCGGCAGGCTTTCCGCCCTTGGGAATGCGGCCCGCATAGACACCGACCGGGCGAAACACGTTCGGAACGCTCGGCCCGTCGCTCACCAGCCAGCCCTCTGTTGGGAATTCGCGGTACTGGTACATCGTCCGCGTCCTATGCCGTGCCGCTAGCCGGACGACATGATCGCTCAGACCGAAAGACAGAGTGTCGAAGCTAACAATAAAGGCGCCAAAGGCGCAAGTCGCTTTGCGCGCTATACTAAATGGCAGAACAATCGCAGTCGACGCCGTACCGTTGTCGCACTGCATTGCTAGGCACCATCAGGTCGCCCTTCTCTGTCCCAAACTACCCGATGTTCCGATGAAGTTAATCTGCGCCAGCGTTGAATAGCGTCTACGGCTGCACGCAAGTAATAGTCGCGTTCATCAGGTTCGAATTCCCCATCGCCTTTGGGCTCCGCTTCGTAGACTTTCTCGCCAGGGCAGTCTGGACATTCGACGCCGAAGTAGCCATGACGCAAGCGTAGGTATCCGACACGCTCGTCTCCGTCGAACGCGTCGTAATCTTCTGGGCAGGCGCTGCAGAGCTTTACTAATTTGATCATGGCTATTCCTGCGGTTTAGGAACGGGAGAAATTCTGTCTACCGCGCGACATTACCGAAACTACTAACCGTCGTCTGCTCACAGCCGTGTGAGTCCCCGCGCTCGCAGTAGCTGCCACCTTCGCACCCGCATGGCCGGTCTGGGTCAACTGCAGCCGGACAGGCTCGCCGCCGGTGACCCGTCGATGACAGGAACGCTCCGAAACCGGACCGGCGGACCGCCGGCGCGGCAAGTCTGCGCCATGAGGAGACATGGGAACATCGCGCCGACAGCAATCACCCTCGTGGCAACAAGTGCACGACCTGCTAGCTCTTGCCCTTCACCATCGCGATGGTGATGCCCTTCACTTCCATGCCCTGCGGCACGATGGTCACGCCTTGGCTGTCCCCATTCGTTTTTACGTTCAGGCCAGCCGAAAACACGCTGCCGCTGATCTTCGCCTCGATGTGGCCGGCGCTTGCGTTGCCGGAAAAAACTAGCCATGAAGATGTCGGCAATGCATGATGCCCGAAGGCGATTGACCCGCCATGCCTTCGCTTGCTGTGGCGAGTGCCACTACCGGCTGGCTAAGAACAGCACTCCAATCGACCGAACTTGGGTCCTGCGGAAATGCGCAATTTTGTGCGCGCCAGCACATCGGTCATGGCGCCTGCTGCCTATGCTCCTGAACATTGAAGAGCAATCCTGCTCTTCACTGACACAGGAGACGATCATGTTGACACGTAAATCGATGTTTGCTCTTGCAGCGCTCACCACCGTCGCCACGGCGGCGCTTTCTCCCACCAGTGCATCCGCTTGGGGCGGCTCTCATGGGAGCGGCTACCGCGGCGGCTACGGCGGCTGGAACCACGGGGGCTATCGCGGTTGGAACCACTGGGGCTATCGGAACTATGGGTCCTATGGCTTCTATGGGTACTATCGCCCGGTCTACTGGGCGTCACCCGCCCCGGTCTACGTGGCGCCATCCGCCCCGGTCGTTGACTCGACGGCCCCGGTAGCCGTCCCGGTCTCCTCGGCGCCACCCGCCCCGGTCTTCTCGGCGCCGCCCGCCAATGTCGTCGTTGAGCAGCATGTCGAAGTCAATGGCGCGCCTCGCTGAAACTACAAACGGCATTGTGGGTTTTCACCATGCTCCGGCGGACGCCACCGACTGGCCGGACCTTTACGGTCCGGCCAGTTTTCGCAATTAGCACGGCAAAAACTTGGGCCTTTAGCTGCACGGCCGGATTGCTTGGACAAGAACGGAGCGACTGTCATTCATGGAAAAGGGCTTCATGACACCGACAGCGAATTTGGTGGCTGGGCGCGCCAACGAAAGCGAGAATTCGTTGGCGCTCTCCGGAAGCTGTTGGTTCCGGTGGTGTAATTCGGTCTTACGTATTTGGTGCGTCACGGCGGAGGATCGCATTCCCCGCCTTATTTGCGGAAGCCACCGATTTGCGGCACTTTCGCGTGGTTCGAAAATCGGTGCGCAATGAAAATTGGCTATGCACGGGCGAGCCTCATCAGAACCTCGACCGGCAGCTTGGTGGGATGATTTCCCGTGCGACAGGGCCGAATCGGATATCCGGTTCGAAATTCGGTGCGAAATGAAATCGGCCAAGCGCGCCCGCGCCCCACCAGCGCCTAGCCCGGCAGCTCGGGGCGCTGTGCGCAGAGCGCTGCACGCGCATTCTCCGAGAGAAGGTCTCCACCAAAAGCCTCAAAGCGAGGCCGACCCTCGCATTACTCGATCAGCTTTCCGATGTCTCTTGTGGGTCAACTGCAGCCGGCCAGGCTCGGCGCCGGCGTGGCCCAATGATCGCAGGGCCTCGGAAGCCGACACGAATCGGCGCCAACGCGGCTTTCCGATGTGGCCGCACCGCATTCGACACCGTGCCGGCACGAGACGAGAGGCAATAAGTGCCGTTCTCATGTTGCCGAGCGTCTTCGCCCGACTGGTGATGGCGAGGGTTGAAGTGTGCTTAAACGCCGATCAACGGTCCCTATTTCTAACCTTCGGCGGTCTTCTGCTGGCGATGGACCGGACCGGCAATGGTGCCCGCCAGCAGCATCGAAAACACCACCATGACAGCCGCGGCGATCAGGAATACTTTGAAGATGGAGAACCGCTCCGCTTCGACGATGTCGTCGATGTCGCCGCCACGGGTCGTCAGCATAAGCACGCCGCGCACCGCGCGGAAACGCTGGACCGGAACCGCGACCGACACCACGACCTCGCCGCGCTCGTTCAGCCGCACCATGCTGGCGTTGTGGCCGCCTAGCGCCTGCACGACCTCTGGATAGCCCTTGCCCCTGTCTGGGGGGAGTTCGAGATAGAGCGGCAGATCGCCACGGCGGAACCAGCGGCGGACCGCGATCACGGCACGTTCGAGCGAGCCCGGCCTCTCGGCTGTGGGCGGCGCCAAAGGCGAGCGCACCACGTTGCCCGCGCTGTAAAGTTCGCGGCTGTCCACGATCACCACGCCACCGCGATCATAGACCCGTTGGTCGGCGAGATCAATTCAAGCAGTTTCGGGGCAACCCGCTCCGGGTTGATCGGGAATTCGAGCCTGGCGCGATCGGTGGCGGGAAAATAGGTCTCGCCGGTCAGCACCTCCAGCAGGCGGGTGGGGTCGAACGTGATCGTCATATCGGCTTCCACCGTCGTCGGCGCGATGGCCTTGGCAATGATTACCGCCTGCTCCGTCAAGCTCTGAACGCGCGCGTCGATCAGGCTGCAAGCAAGGCGTCCGGCGACTCGTCGATCAAATCTTCGGCGATCGATCTGCCCGCGTTATTCCGCCGCTGTCCTGTCATATGGTCCCGGTCTATGCAT
Organism: Xanthobacteraceae bacterium; assembly: GCA_052148715.1. Lineage (GTDB taxonomy): Bacteria > Pseudomonadota > Alphaproteobacteria > Rhizobiales > Xanthobacteraceae > JBKQHQ01. The sequence goes on from JBKQHQ010000260.1 coordinate 25,110, forward strand.
CAACGCTACGGGCGGCCGATTTCGATCATATTGAACCTGGTCGGTGAGGGTTCGGGTTGGGCCGCCGCAGTCTGCTAATTGTGCATGATAGCGGGGGGTACTTAACTTCCTTCCATACATAATTGTACCTAAGTAAAGAAACCAAGTTACTTATTCCACTTTTGGCCAGCTTTCAATCTAGTACATCGATTCCATGAAACGGATCATTTGCTGGCTATGCGAGAAACAGGCGCTTCATGGGAAAAACCGTGTCTGCATTGATCCCATCGTTATGATTCGAATCAAGGAAGCGCTGAACTAGTACGCGAAGGAGCTCTCCAGCGAGTCACCGATGCCAGCATCCCTGGCGAGCGTGATTGCCTGGGCACGCGTTCGGACACCTAGAGCATTTTCCGCTCGGATTGAATCGGGAGGATTCCCAACGGCTTGTCAATGAGCGAGGCTAGCCGCCTTGATTCGATTTTCGAGGGGGAACGATGCCAAGACCCTATTCTGGTGACTTGCG
>JBKQHQ010000261.1:0-3155 GCA_052148715.1 Xanthobacteraceae bacterium
ATCGGCTCGAAATTCCTCCACGCCGGGCCGGGCTATGGCGGATCCTGCTTCCCCAAGGACACCCTCGCTTTGGTTAAGACCGGGCAGGATCACAATGCGCCATTGCGTATCGTCGAAACCGTTGTTAGCGTCAACGATCAGCGCAAGCGCGCGATGGGCCGCAAGATCATCGCCGCCTGCGGCGGATTGGTGCGCGGCAAGACCATCGCTCTGCTTGGACTGACCTTCAAGCCCAACACCGACGACATGCGCGAGGCGCCGTCGATCCCGCTGGTCACGGCGCTCTTCGACATGGGCGCCAAGGTGCGCGCCTACGATCCGGCCGGCATGGCGCACGCCAAGGAGCTGCTACCCGACGTTAACTACTGCGATGATCCTTATACCTGCGCCGAAGGCGCCGACGCACTGGTGATCGTCACTGAATGGGAGCAGTTCCGCGCGCTCGATCTCGACCGGCTGCGCCAAGTCATGGTGCAGACGGTGATGATCGACCTGCGTAACGTTTACCGGCCTGAGGAGATGGTGAAACGCGGCTTCATCTACGACGGCATCGGGCAGTCCGCGGTCACTCAACGCTGACCTGTGTCTTGGCGAGGCCTGCTTTCATTTGTCTGATGCGACATGGTTCTCGTCCAAGCCTCGCTCGGGTCGATCGGATAGGTCGATGCCCGCCAAGAGCAATTGACGCTGAACCGCTTCCTGATCGGCGTGCTCCCGTAACGCCAGCGCCCACAGATCGAATTTCTCCCGTTTGACGAGCACCGTTGTGAAGCCTGCATCCAGTAGAAGCTCGCCCAGGCGGGCGCAGGTGAAGCCCGTCTTGTGGCTCATAAAGTGGTTGCCGCGCGCGATCGAGGCAGAATGGCCGAACAATATATCGTGAGGCGTGATCGGACCGGCGGCCGACTGGTAGGCGACATGGTGCAGCCCATGCTCCACAATCAACGAGGCGGCAGTTTCGATGTCCGGGGAGGTGATCAAAGCGAATCCGTCTTGCTTGAGGATGCGGTGAACCTCGGAAAGCGCAGGCGGCACCTCATGCGCGTAAAGATGCTCGAGCATGTGCGAGCACCAGAGCGCCTCGAAGCTCGCCGAAGCGATCTGTGATTTCAAATCGATGATCGAGCCGACGATGTCCGGGTTGACCTTTGGATTGATGTCGAGGCGAATCTCTTCCCATTCGCCGGGGAGAAATAGCGGACGCAACGTGCGGGCGGAATAAGGCCCCGAACCCGCATTGAGAAAACGCTTGGGCGGCGACGCGGACGCCCGCGCGGGCAGTGTTTCCGCTTGGCTATTCTCCATGTCGGGCACCCAGTGGCGTTGATTCGCTTGCAGGACGAAATTCGTGCGAGGATATGTAACGCACCTGCCCTCGATTTAGAAGATGGCCATTGGATCCGATGATGCGAATCCCGGTAGCCAAACCTGAGGAGAGTTTTCGAGACGGGCGCTGCGTGCGCTTAGACAACCTAGTGTTCTGACTCTAACGCTTGTTTGGCACGGGCGACTTCTTCGAGGATTTCGCCCGCCGACTTGGTCCGGACGAAGGGCTTTGGGGCGGCATTGTGGTTATCCAGGTAGTCCATGGCCGCTGCAACACTTGCACGCGACGCGCTTCGGTCAGACAGATCACCGTCGTGGGGCCGCTTCGGACAGCGCGGCCCGCTCGGCCTTGCCGAGGAGCAGCGGCCGCCAATGGAAGTTGGTGCCGCGGCGCCGACCGTGCGGTTGCTGAAGCGGTCGATGATGATGAACGAGCCGGTCTTGCGGTTCTTCTCGTAGGGGTCGAAAGCGACAGGAACGCTGCACGATTGCGGAACCCGATGTCGTTCAGCGCGAGGGTGTAGGCCGCGAGACGGCCACGGGTGTTGACGGCCTCCACGCTTTAAAGAGGGCCGCAGCTTTTTGCTCGATGGTTGCTTCCTTTACCAAGGACTGTCCCGCACGGCATGAAAAATCCCGCCGATCGCGACGGCGCTGAGTACCGTTAAAATGAGGCGCCCAACTCCATTCGTCGTGAACTTTCTGCGCCGCGAATGTGCCTTCCGTTTTGGATGAAGCTTTGCCAACACTTCATTTAACTGCGCTTCCAACTCCGGCCCCAAGATGGAATAAAAATTTGGAAGCAACTCGCGATGCTTTGGCTGAGTGACAAAGCCAATGAATTCAACATCCGACATGGGACCGTTCTCAAGAATCAGCCACACGAGCGAGCCCACCCCCACACGAACCGCATTTTCTTCCATCAAGGCATTCATTTCACGGTACAATGTGAGGGAGTCGGGAGAGTCTTCATAATAGGCTTCCATTACTTTCTTCATCCGGTTCAATAGCCGAAAGGCAGCCTCTCGATGGCCTTTATCCACGTGATGATCGTACAGAGCGATTTCATAAAGTCGCCGCGTAAGCGCCCTTCCGTGTGCAGCAGCCGTTTGTTCATTGATCCTCGCCATGTAGTGGTCGATCTCGCTGAATGACATTTGGTCGATAGGCAGACCATTCGGCTCAAGCACCTTGAAATCCTCCGCACAGCCTAGAAGCCGGCAAAATGCACTGCCGTCGCGAATCGCTGCACAGTCCTGATTAACTAGCGTCACCGCGGGTCTCAATCCCTAAAATTATACCGTCGTCATGGGTTGAAATCAGTTGCGGTTGCCCTGGATTGTGATTTGCGCATCCCAGCGTCAGCTGGGCTGACTGACCGCCGTTCTGCGTTAGCGGCGCGCCGCATTCGAACGCTGCGGCCAGCGTTGGCGCCGGACGCAGAAGATCGCCGCGCTAACTCCGTTCTGGGTAATGCTGTGCCACGCTCCCCCAAGGCGTGGCCGATTGCGGCCCTTGGAGAAAGATGTTGTCGAATACGAAGGAGTTTCCAAGCGCACGCCTTCCACGGTGGTAGCGGCCCTTATCGACACGGCGGACGCGTTTTTCGATAAAAGAAGGGTACAGTTCGATGACCGTCGGCGCCGTGGCGGAGTAAAATCTCGCGCTCGGTTTTCAATTTTTCCCGATGGTTAGGGGTCCGCTTCGTCGCATGGATTCGAGACGATCACGAAATTCTTCGGCGACGTGGCGGGCATCGACGCCGTCGCGGATCAGCTGTGAGCGCATGAAGATGATGATTTCCGAGCGCTGCTTTGTTGTGGAATTGT
>JBKQHQ010000262.1:0-40057 GCA_052148715.1 Xanthobacteraceae bacterium
GCTAATCCGCCCTACGGTGAAGGCTCATGCAGGAAGCGTCCGCTCCAGTAAATTACGCGCCGTGTCCTGGCCGAGATCGACGGCGCCGTACAGCGCACGGCGGTCGGTGTTGAGACGAAGCCCGGCAAACGTTTCCGCGACCGTTGGCGGCGCACTTGCGCGCAGCGCCGCGGCCGCCGCCAAGAGCGCGAGCGTCTCGACTGCCTGGCGCGCTTTCGCTTCCGCGTCGCCGCTTGCGAGCGCCCTTGCGACGAAATCCAGCGCGCCGGCGGCGCCGGGAAGATCCGCCGTCTCGGCGGCGAGCGCGCCCAGCACCTCCTGCGCCGCCTCCCGCTCGCGGCCGATGGCACGCAGCACATCAAGACACATCACGTTCCCCGAGCCTTCCCAGATCGCGTTGACCGGCGCCTCGCGATAGATCCGCGACAAAATTCCCTCCTCGACGTAGCCGTTGCCGCCCAGGCACTCCATCGCCTCGTAGATCAGCGGCGGCGCCGTCTTGCACACCCAGTACTTCACCGCCGGCGTGAGCAGCCGTGCCCGCGCGGCTTCTGCGGCGTCGCTGCCCGCCCGATCGAAGGCGCGGCAAAGCCGCATGACCAGGGCGGTCGCGCCCTCGACCTCGAGCGCCAGGTCGGCAAGCACCGTGCGCATCAGCGGCTGGTCGGCAAGACGTTTTTGAAACACGGTGCGATGTCGTGCATGATGCAGCGCCTGCGCCAGCGCCATGCGCATCAACCCGGCCGACGCGGTGGCGCAGTCGAGCCGCGTCAGCTGCACCATTTGCAGGATGGTGCGCACCCCCCTGCCCTCCTCGCCGACCCGCCAGGCAAAGGCTTCCGTGAACTCGACCTCCGAGGAGGCGTTCGAGCGGTTACCGAGCTTGTCCTTCAAGCGCTGAAAGTGCAGCGCATTGACCGCGCCGTCAGGCGTGAAGCGCGGCATCAGAAAGCAGGTCAGGCCGCCCGGCGCCTGCGCCAGCACCAGAAAGGCGTCGCACATCGGCGCCGACATGAACCATTTGTGCCCGGTGATGCGATAGCCTTCGCCTGCCGGCACGGCGCCCGTGCTGTTGGCGCGCACATCGGTGCCGCCCTGCTTCTCGGTCATGCCCATGCCGACCGTGATGGCGGTCTTTTCCGACCAAGGACGAAAGCTCGGATCGTAGGCCCGGCCAAGGATCTTCGGCATCAAGGATCGGACCAGCGCCGGCTCTCCGGCGAGCGCGGCAACCGAAGCCCGCGTCATGGTGATCGGACAAAGGTGCCCGCTTTCCACCTGCGCCACTATATAGTAGCGCGCCGCGCGGGCGACTTCCGCCGGGGCCGGCGCGGTGCTGGCGTCGCTCCGCCACGTCATGGCATGCAGACCGGCCTGCATGCTCTCCGCCATCAGCCGGTGATAGGCCGGATGAAACTCCACGATGTCGCGGCGAAACCCCTTGCTGTCGAACGTTCGCAGCTTGGGCGGATTCTCGTTGGCGATCCGGCCCTGCTCGAGCATATCCGCGCCGCCCCAGCGTCGCCCGAAAGCCTTGAGCGCTTCCGCCTCGCCGCCGGCGCCGTTCGCCGCGACGGCCTCGACCAGCGCCTGGTTGCCGGAGAACAAATCGGTGTTTTCATACGGCGGCGACTGGTTGAAGACCTCATGGGTCTCGAAGCGGCTCGTGGCGGTCATTGTTTCACTCCCTCAGTCCGCATCATACCTCTTGGCGGGCGTTGTCGCAGGCGGTTGCGCGTATCGCCGCGACCCTTGCCCCACCCCCCGACATCGCCTAAACATACGCCTTTAATGAACATCGCCCAGAAATCCGCGTTCGTCCTCAACCAGCGGCACTTGTTGGGGATCGAGGGGCTTTCTGCCGCAGAAATCGTCGGGCTGCTCGATCTAGCCGAAGAATCCGTCGAGCTTAACCGGCAGATCGAGAAAAAGCGCGCCACTTTGCGCGGCCGTACCCTGATCAATCTCTTCTTCGAGGTCTCGACCCGCACGCAAGCCTCCTTCGAGCTCGCAGGAAAACGCCTCGGCGCCGACGTTATGAATATGTCGGTCGGCTCTTCCTCCATGCGCAAGGGCGAGACGTTGCTGGATACCGCCGTAACGCTCAACGCGATGCGCCCGGATCTGATCGTCGTGCGCCACCACGCCTCCGGTGCGGTCGAGCTTTTGGCGCGCAAGGTCGACTGCTCGGTGATCAACGCCGGCGACGGCGCGCACGAGCATCCGACGCAGGCGCTGCTCGACGCGCTCACCATCCGCCGCAACAAGGGACGCATCGAGGGCCTCGTGGTCGCCATCTGCGGCGATATCCTCCATTCGCGGGTCGCGCGCTCAAACATCATGCTGCTGATCACGCTCGGCGCGCGGGTGCGGGTCGTCGCGCCGTCGACCTTGCTGCCGCCCGGCATCGAGCGCTTCGGCGTCACGGTTTTTCGCGACATGCGCGAAGGCCTGCACGGCGCCGACATCATCATGATGTTGCGTCTGCAGCGCGAGCGGATGAACGGCTCCTTCGTGCCCTCGAGCCAGGAATATTTCCAGTATTTCGGCCTTGACGAGCGCAAGCTCGGCTTTGCCAAGCCCGACGCCTTGGTGATGCATCCGGGGCCGATGAATCGCGGCGTGGAGATCGACTCGAGCGTTGCCGACGGCGCTCAATCATTGATCCGCGAGCAGGTCGAGATGGGGGTTGCGGTGCGTATGGCCGTGCTCGAGGCGCTCTCGCGCAACCTGCCGGGCGCGTGATGCTGTCCGACCGCCGCCCGATCCTGCTTGCCGACGCCCGGATCGTCGATCCCTCGCGCGACCTCGACGTCGTCGGCGATGTGCTGATCGCCGACGGAGTGATCCGCGAGACCAGGCGCGGCATCGGCGCGGCCGGCGTGCCGGAAGGCACCGAGGTGATCGATTGCCGCGGCCGGGTGGTGGCGCCCGGCCTGATCGACATGCGCGCCTTCATCGGCGAGCCCGGGGCCGGGCACCGGGAAACGCTCGCCTCGGCGAGCCAGGCCGCGGCCGCCGGCGGCGTCACGACGATCATCTGCCAGCCCGACACGTCGCCGGCGATCGATGAGCCGGCGATCGTCGACTTCGTGCTGCGCCGCGCGCGCGATACGGCAATCGTTCACGTCCATCCCATGGCCGCCCTCACCAAGGGTCTCAACGGCAAGGAGATGACCGAGATCGGCCTGCTCAAGGCGGCCGGCGCGGTCGCCTTCACCGACGCCGACCGGAGCGTCACCAACGCCCAGGTGATCCGGCGGGCGCTCACCTATGCGCGCGACTTCGACGCGCTCATCGTGCACCACACGGAAGATCCGGACTTGGTCGGCGAGGGCGTGATGAACGAGGGCGAGTTCTCGGCGCGCCTCGGCCTGATCGGGGTGCCGAAGGCCGCCGAGACGATCATGCTCGAGCGCGACCTGCGCCTCGTTGCGCTCACGCAAGGCCGTTATCACGCGGCGTCGCTGAGCTGCGCGGAATCGCTCGACGTGCTGCGCCGGGGCAAGGATTTGGGCCTTGCGGTCACGGCGTCGGCGTCGATCAATCACCTCGCCCTCAACGAGATCGACATCGGTCCCTATCGGACCTTTCTAAAACTCTCGCCGCCGCTGCGCGCCGAGGACGACCGCGTCGCGCTCGTCGCCGCCTTGAAGTCCGGTCTCATCGATGTCCTCATGTCCGACCATAATCCGCAGGATGTGGAGACCAAACGGTTGCCTTTCGCCGAGGCGGCGCCGGGCGCGATCGGCATCGAGACCATGCTGAGCGCGGGATTGCGTCTCGTGCACAACGGCGAGCTGGAGCTGCTCACCTTGCTGCGCGCCATGTCGACGCGTCCGGCCGAGCTGCTCGGACTTGCCGCCGGAACGCTCAAGACCGGCGTGCGCGCCGACGTCATCATCATTGATCCCGACGTGCCTTGGGTGCTCGACCGCGCGGAGCTGAAATCGAAATGCAAGAACACGCCGTTCGACGAAGCCCGCTTCACCGGCCGCGTGGTGCGCACCATCGTCGCCGGCCGCACCGTCTACGAATACGTTTGAACGCGGCGGAGTTAGCCACACCCCGCCTCACGCCCCTTCGACGATGAACACCCGATAGTCGGCGGCAACGAAACGATGCTTGACAGCATCCTGATAGGCTGGGCTGTGGTAATAGGCTTTCGCAGCATCGATGGTTGGGAACTCCAGGATGACCGCGCCTTCTATCGCGGGGCCTTCGAGCACTTCGTGCTTGCCGTAAAGCGCCAACGGCTTCAAGGGATGCCCAGCGGCGGCGGGCCGCGCCTTTTCGCGATAGCGCGCATATTCCTCGGGGTTCCGCATCCTTTCCCGGGTGAAAACAACATACGCAGCCATTAACCTCTCCGTCTCCGATCGATCCCCCGTCCACCCGTCGGGACGCGCGGTTCGAAATCCAGCTAATCGTATCATAGCCACCTGCTTGGTGAAATATGTCGGGCGACCAATCGGGCGACCGAACTTGCTCCGACCACGGCGGCGGGCCCCGGATTTGGGATGTACCTTCGGTCGCGGCGACGATGTAGAACCCTGCGAAGCCCCGCAACGGCGATGGGCATTGCGCGGCCCTTAGCAACGGCGAGCGTTTGGAGGTCGTTATGGTCGAATTACGCTGGGAAGCGGTTATACACACGAGCGCCGAGCGCGCCTCAGCGCGCGCCGACGTCATCATCATCGATCCCGACGTGCCCTGGGTGCTCGACCGCGCGGAGCTGAAATCGAAATGCAAGAACACGCCGTTCGACGAAGCCCGCTTCACCGGCCGAGTGGTGCGCACCATCGTTGCGGGCCGCGCCGTCTACGAATAGTTTGAGCACAGCGGCGCGCCGGAGCAAAAAATGTTCTCGCTCACGGATTGGATGCTGGGGTTGCCGCCTTACGCCGTGGCGCTTGCGTTCGGCTATCTGCTCGGCTCGATCCCGTTCGGCCTCGTGCTGACCCGACTCGCCGGCACCGCGGACATCCGCTCCATCGGCTCGGGCAATATCGGGGCCACCAACGTGCTGCGCACCGGCCGCAAGAGCCTTGCCGCCGCGACGCTCGCCGGCGACATGCTCAAGGGCACGGTCGCGGTCTTGACCATGAATTGGCTGTGGGGCCCCGAGCACGCGATGCTCGCCGGCCTCGGCGCCTTTCTGGGCCACCTGTTTCCCGTATGGCTGCGCTTCAAGGGCGGCAAAGGCGTCGCCACCTATATCGGCATCCTGCTCGGCCTCGCCTGGCCCGCCGTTTTGGCGTTCGGCCTCATCTGGATCATCGTGGCGGCCATCTTCCGCTACTCCTCGCTTGCCGGGCTGCTCGCCGCCACCCTGATGCCCGTCTTCCTATGGTTCATCGGCGACAAGCCGCAGGCGATCTTCATTTTGCTGCTCACGCTCGTGCTGTGGATCACGCACCGCGCGAATATTCGCCGACTGCTGGCCGGCACTGAACCCCACATCGGAAAATCGTCGGGAAGCGCATCGCCGGCCTGAGTCAGGCGAGAGGCGACGAGACGTATCGAAAAAATCGGCTCGCCCCAGAGCAATGATACGAACACACGATCCGACTATCCGACCCCGCCTATGACGAGCGCCGCATTGCCGTGGTTTCTAATTTTGTCCAGATACTAATTTCGGCAAATCATTATATAGTTCGTATAATGGCGGCGTTGTCCGCTTCCTCATTTCGACTTCGTATCGCGCCTTCATTACGCGCTGTCTCTGCTCTGGGGGACACGCTCTTCGCACGGCCGCGTGGAAACCTTGGCTTGAGCAAGGGAAGAGATTTGAAGCAAGCGGAACGCGCGCTTCGGCATTAATGCTTGTTCGAAGCTGAGCAATGACAAACAAACGATCAATCTTCATCGTCATCACCTCCCGTGCTTGGCTTTGTTCCAAAATAGAATCCAATTATTACAAATATAACATTCACAATCTTATCGAGATATTCGTATTTTTTATCAATTACAACTACCCAACACACAGTAAAGATTAGGCCAATGGCAATTACAGAGGCCGTATTGCGCTTACTGGAGAAAAAATCACCGACAATAGCTTTTATAATACTACGCCCAAATGTTCGCCGCCACCAGCTGGCCGCGTTCTGTTGTGTTGCTCTGGCTTGATCTGACATGGTGCCGCGTTTGAACCACGCGTTCTTGCGGTTGCGCCGCTTCACCGCGATGCGCCGCACGTCATAGGCGGGGTTGAATAGCCGGGTCAGAAGTTCGCCACGCTGGTCGAGACGCTGGCGTCAAAGCTCGAGCGGCTGCTCGCCATGCCGCCGCTCGCATACGGAACGCTGCCTCGGAACATGCCGAAATCGGGAGTGTACCTCTTCACCGAGGGCGGCCGGCACCTATACGTCGGCCGGTCAAATTTGCTGCGCGCCCGATATAGCCGCCATTGTCTGCCTGGTGCCACGCACCGACAGGCCGCCTTTGCCTTCCAACTCGCGCGCGAGGCCACGGGCCGGATCGTCGCTGCCTATCGCACGGGCGAAGGCAGTCGAGCCGGGCTAATGCTCGATCCGGCTTTCGCCAAGGCCTTTATAGCCGCCAAGGCGCGAATTCGGAGGATGGATTACCGCTACGTAGAAGAGGGCGATCAGAACCGGCAGGCGTTGCTCGAAATCTATTGCGCCGTTGTGCTCGAAACGCCCTACAACGACTTCGGTACGCACTAACTTGCGGGCCGTCAATGTCGGAGCTGTCAGGCGCACTTGCATCATTTACGTAACTGCTTCGCGGCAGGCGAGGCCGAACCCAGACGGTCCCCCCCGGCGATGATGAGGCGCGACCAAAGCGCGCCGCGAAAAGCGACGAGAAGTAAAGGAAAGAGGGCGCGGGTTTCCGTTTCGAGCCGGCGGGAGACCCGAACAAGACGCTCCGAGAAAATCGACAGTCGCTGTTGTGGCCGTCCCACGCGTGGGTGATGCTTGGTAGAATCACGCCGCAAGGGAGCCCCCGTGACCACCGAGCAAAGCGAAGGCGTCCGCCTGACCGACGAGCAGCGGCTCGACGCATTGCGCTTGATCCGCAGCGAGCACGTCGGGCCGCGCGGTATTATGGCGCAAACGCCACAAGCCGATTAGACCGGAATTCATTACCTCATGCTGGGAAGTGCTCGGCATGAACAAAGCATTGTTGGTTGTGGCTTTTTTGGTCGCGATTGTGGCGACTGACTACCTTGGTTTTTCCCCGATTTTGATGGTCACATTACGCGCGTTCGGGCCGGTCCTATCAAACTGCTTGCTTGCGTATACAGATTCATCCAATCCGCCGATTGCCCTGGCGTCGATGCCTGACGCATTGAGGCCAGCGGCAATAGCCTGTCCAACGCGAATGCTCGATTCATTTCCGGTTACATATTGCACAATTATCCCAGAAAAATGCCCTAAGGCACCAGGTGGAATTATTCGATTGCTACCTGCTCTATACCCAGCACGCGATAATAAATTCACAAGCTGCTCAGACAACGCCACAGTTTCTACTGTATATGCTGTCATAAGTACTACAATTGTATGCATTTCAACCTTGGGTAAATTTTCAACAATCGATTCAAACTGTTCCCTCGACAATAGTCTTGGTGCTTTAAACTTATCGAGAGCTAGCTTGGCCTCAAGAGCTTGCGCATTTGCCTCGGCAGCGCGGGCATTGGCGCTGGCGATTGCCGCGCGGGCGACTTCGGCTTCACCAGCAAGTCGTGCAGTTTCTTTATTGACGGTTGCTATACGTTCTTCTGCCGCAGAGGTATCCCGTTTTGCTTCGGCTGTTTGCAATTCAAGTGCTGAGGTTCTCCATTCTGATTGGGTCTCTCGTATGTTTATTGTTCGCCATTGTAGCAATAGGAATACGATAGAAAAACATGCTCCGACTGCGGTTATTATTCCCGCCAACAGTAGTCCTTTCCAAGCAATTGGGTACCAATATTCGGCCCAAGCAAGCAGTTGGGAATCTATTGGAGATGACGACATATTATTTTTCTCAACAATAGTTGTTGTTCTGCTATCGCCCATTTTTCTCATAATATTTGTTGTAGTGTTCCTTTGGCAGACAAGGCGACGGTTTTAAATGTCCTGTAGTGCTACAGTCTCACACCCGATCGCAGCTAACGACGCCAAGAAAAAGTGCGCCGATACCGTCGCCCTGGCGAGCTTGTTGGCGATGCTGGCCTTGGTTTCCTTGAACCCGTGCTTCTTGAGCCGATCGGCCAATTCCTCGTAGGTCAGGTCCGCACGCTTCAATTCGGCCTTGAGATGCCGTGCCGTGCGTTCCGCCCATTCCCGTTCCGTCTTGGCTACTGCCATATTGCTCTCCGATTATCGGTTACCCACACTTATTATCATATCCGATATTTTCGTATTGACAATGATATTATATTCGATACTGTGTTCTCGGAAACGAGAACGAGATGGCCCAACACTTCCTCCTTTCTTCGGCAGCCAAGACGCTTTCCCTTGCGAGCGTCATTCGCATGTCCGATGCAGAGGCGGAAGAAACCTTCCGCAAGGTGCGCTGGCCCGACACTGCCGGCGATCCGGTCTGCCCTCACTGCGGTGGCCTCGATGCCTACGATTGCCGTCGCGGAAATGCGCCTCGGTTCCGCTGCCGTGGCTGCCGCAAGGATTTCTCGATTACGTCCGGAACGCTGTTTGCATCGCATAAGCTGCCCTTGCGCGGCTATCTCGCGGCAATCGCGATCTTCTGTAACGAAGTGAAGGGCAAGAGCGCTTTGGCCCTCTCACGCGATCTCTGCGTGTCTTACAAGTGCGCCTTCGTGCTGCTGCACAAGCTGCGTGAGGCAATGGCGGAAGAACTCAAGGGCCGCATGATCGGCGGTCATGGCAAGGTGGCGGAAGTCGATGCCGGATACTTCGGCGGCTACGTACGGCCGGCCAACAAAGCCGAACACCGCAAGGATCGCCGCTTTGCTCAAAATCAGTCCGGCAAGCGCAAGGCGGTTATCATCATCCGCGAGCGCAATGGCAATTCGCTCCCGGCAGTGTTCCGCACCGAAGGTCAGGCTCTCAACTTCGTGCGCTCACGCATTGCCAAAGGCACCGTGGTGAACGCCGATGAGTCCGCGGCCTGGAACGATCTGCACAGCCGCTTTGAAATGAAGCGCATCAACCACGAAGAAGCCTATAGCCTCGACGGCGCCTGCACCAATTGGGCGGAAGAGTTCTTTAGCCGCATGCGCCGTGCTGAAATCGGCCATCATCACCACATTGCCGGTGCCTACCTGCTCCGCTATGCTCAAGAGGCGTCATGGCGTGAGGATTGCCGCCGTCTCTCCAACGGAGAGCAGACTCACCGGGTTGCTGGCCTTGCAATGAAGCGCGCGACATCTGTTGATTTCACTGGCTACTGGCAACGGCATATTCGGAATTAAAAAAATGGCCAAGCCAAAAATGAGCGACCTAGAGATACGACTCGCGTGCCTTCAGGCGGCTGCTCAATATGCCTCACTTCGCCCTGAACATGTCGTGGCGCTTGCGAACGATTATTATCTTTTCGTTACGGGGAAAACGGACGAGAAAGTTACGGCTTGCGTCGGGGAGAAGCTTCTATCTCGGCAACCATCTCGTTAGTCCAGGCTATCGGTTTATTTTTCGCTTTTTCCCGCGCGTCCATCAATTCAATGAAGCGGGCGTAAGTTTCCAGATATTCATTTTCTCCGGCAGGCTTTCCGGTAAGGAAGCTTGCGGTAAAAATAGCTGCAGCGATCTTGTCGGTATCGGTCATGAGGCGGCTCCAGAGTGGAAGCCGCTTGACGAATCCTGCGGTCGCCCATAGTTATGCGACTGTATCTGCAGATTCTCCCGCTTGGGCTTCCAGGCTTTGCGGGATCGTGCCGGCGAGATTGACCTCTTGCCGGCACGAATCATTTTAACTCATATCATATTATTTGTAGTTGGCCAGAGTTGTTGTTTTCACTTGTGGTATTATTTACCTGCGCTAAAGTCCACCGCGCCGGCATGCCTTCCCCGACCTTCTGGACGCTCTTGCCGTCAAGCCGGCGCAAGCAGGATTGAATCCCGCATTGCAAGTCACGGACCTGCTTAAGCGTCGGCTCAGCAATGCCCTTGGCCGCTAGAATGGCTTCCGTAAGCTGTCTAGCCGTCATCGGTGCCTCGGTCTTGCGGAGCGTATCGAGGCAGCTCCGGAACATGGTGCCGCGTTTGAACCACGCGTTTTTGCGATTGCGCCGCTTAACGGCGATGCGGCGCACGTCATAGGCTGGATTGAACAGCCGGATCACCGCCTCGACGTGCTTCATGCTGTCGGCAAGCCGCTTGGCTTCCTTGCGGCACGCCAGGCGCCGGCCGGCTAGGTCGGCATGCAGCCGGACCAGGTAATCGACGGCGGGATGGCTCGGCTTGGCTTCAAAGGCTCGCGGCATGCCCGAAAAGGTAGGGTCGATCGGCTAGAAGTCTTGTGGCGTTTGCGCCATAATACCGGGGCCGCGCACGTTTGCGGCGCTGGTCGGTCATTGCGGCAGCGCCCGCGCGGCGCTCGCGGCGTTGCCCGATCTCGCGCGGCGCGGCGGCGCCGCCCGTGCGGGCCGCATCTGCTCGCGGGCGGAGGCCGAGCGGGAGATCGAAGCCGCGCACCGGCTTGGCGTGCGTTTCGTGGCGCTCGGGGAATCCGATTACCCGCCGCGCCTACAGATGATCGACGACGCCCCGCCGCTCTTGGCGGTGCGCGGCAATCCCGCCGTGCTGGCCAAGCCGATGGTTGCCATCGTGGGTGCCCGCAATGCCTCGGCGGCGGGGCTAAAACTCGCCGAGCGCTTTGCCCACGATATCGGGTACGCCGGCTTCGCCATCGTCTCGGGCCTGGCGCGCGGGATCGACGCGGCCGCGCACCGCGCGAGCCTGGCGACCGGCACCGTCGCGATCCTCGCCGGCGGGCAGGACCGCATTTATCCGCCCGAGAATGAGCCGCTACTGAGTGAGATTCTCGAGCGCGGCGCCGCGCTCTCGGAAATGCCGATGGGGTGGGAGCCGCGCGCCCGCGATTTTCCCCGCCGCAACCGGCTGATCTCGGGGCTTGCGCTGGGTGTGCTCGTGGTCGAGGCGGCGCGACGCTCCGGCTCGCTGATCACCACCCGGTTCGCCCTCGAGCAGGGGCGCGAAGTATTCGCAGTGCCGGGATCGCCACTCGATCCACGCGCGGAGGGCAGCAATGGCTTGCTCAAGCAGGGCGCCACCTTGGTAACGGAGGCGTCCGATCTGATCGATGCGCTGCAGCCGATCTTGGGGCGCGAGATCTTGGGGCGCGATATCGAAGGAGGTTTCGGCGAGCCCGAACCAGCGGCACCGGAGTCGAGCGACGCCGATCCGGCGGGCGAGGCGCGAGCGCGCATCGTGGCGTTGCTCGGCCCGACACCGGTGTCGCTCGACGATCTCGTGCGGCTGTCGCAAAGCTCGCCGGCGATCGTGCGCGTGGTGTTGCTGGAGCTCGATCTCGCCGGCCGCCTGCAGCGCCATCGCGGCGGGCTCGTCTCGCTCGTTTAGCGCAATCCCCCGTTCTTGTTGATGAAGTCCGCAATGGTTTCGCCGACGCCCGGCGCCAGCGGAAGATTGGGATCGCTGTAGGTGGCGATATTTGCCGCGCGGTCGGCCGGCGCGGGCTTGAGGACGTGATTGACGCCCGGCAGGATGGCGAGCTCCGCGTCGGGCCGCGCCCGCGCGAGCAACCGGGCGTCCTCCACGGAAACCTGGATATCGGTTTCTCCCTGGATGATGAGCACCGGCTGCTTCAGCCCGGCCAGGATCGCCGCCGGATCGAGCGGCAGCCAGGACATCATATAGGGCTGCACGCTCGGGCGAAACAACGCCATCAGCTGCGGCGAGGCGGCGACCGCGCGGCCGGCTTCGAGCTCGGCAAGGTCGGCATAAGCTTCTTGCTTGAGCGGGTCCGGCAGCGCGGCGGCGAGTTGCTGGCGCAGAATGTCACCCGCCTTGCGCCCGGCGCCGGCAACCAGAACGAGGCCGCAAATGCCGCCGTTCTCCCGCGCGGCAACTTCGGCGACCAGCGCGCCTTCACTATGGCCGATCAGCCAGACGCATTGCGCGCCGGTCTGCGCGCGCAATTCCGTCGCCCAGGCTTTCGCGTCGTCGGCGTAGGTTTGAAAGCGCAAATCCACTTCGCTGCGCATCGCCGGACGGCTGGCGCCGACGCCGCGCTTGTCGATCCGGATCGACGCGATACCGCGCCCGGCGAGATTCTCCGCAAGCAGCTTGAGTGTGTTCGGTTGGATACCCGGACCGTTCCCGTCGCGATTGGTCGGACCGGAGCCTGGAATGATGATCGCCGCCGGACTGCCAGGCGCTTCACCCGCGAGGGCAAGCGTGCTCCAAAGCACGCCGCTCGCCGTCTTGATACTCACCTCGCGCATGCTCACCTGCCGTTCGATGACGGAGGCGTCGGCCGCCAAGGTCGCGGCACAGAAAAAGGTGATGGCGATCAACGTTCTGTTGAGTTTGGCGCGCATATACAGTCTATAGATGCGGTTACCCGGTTCATGACTTGCGCGAAAAACAGGGCGGACGTGGGGCTTTGCGGGATCGGTCTGCAAGGTAAACAAAAGTGGTATTTACCACTCAAGTAACTGACAGTTGCGGAAAAAGCGCTCTTCGAACGCTGCCGCCAGGGCCATTTTCGGTCTCCGGCGGATTTGACAGACCGGGGTGCATTACCCATGTTCCGGGCGGCCCGGGCTGCTCGATCCCCGTTCCTTTCCCGTAACCTGTTGGATTCGTATGAAAATCGTCGTCGTCGAATCGCCCGCCAAAGCCAAGACCATCAATAAGTATCTCGGGTCTGGCTATGAGGTGCTGGCCTCGTTCGGCCACGTGCGCGACCTTCCGGCCAAGAATGGCTCGGTCGATCCCGACGCCGATTTTCGCATGATCTGGGAAGTCGACCCCAAGGCGGCGAAGCGGCTCAACGATATCGCCCGCGCCGTGAAGGACGCGCAGGGCCTGATCCTCGCCACCGACCCGGACCGCGAGGGCGAAGCGATCTCCTGGCATGTTCTCGAAGTCTTGAAGGAAAAGCGCGCGCTCAAGCACCAGCCGGTGGAGCGGGTGGTGTTCAACGCCATCACCAAGCAGTCGGTGACCGAGGCGATGAAGCATCCGCGCGGCATCGATGCCGCCCTGGTCGACGCCTATCTGGCCCGCCGCGCGCTCGACTATCTGGTCGGCTTCACGCTCTCGCCGGTGCTGTGGCGCAAGCTGCCGGGCGCGCGCTCGGCGGGACGGGTGCAGTCGGTTGCTTTGCGGCTTGTCTGCGATCGCGAGCTCGAGATCGAGAAATTCGTTGCCCGCGAGTACTGGTCGCTGATCGCGACACTCGCGACCCCCCGCGGCGAGACGTTCGAAGCCCGCCTCGTCGGCGCCGACGGCAAGAAGATCCAGCGGCTAGATATCGGCTCGGGCGCCGAGGCTGAAGCGTTCAAGCAAGCACTCGAGACCGCGACCTTCGCGGTCGCCTCGGTCGAGGCCAAGCCGGCCAAGCGCCACCCCTACCCGCCGTTTACGACCTCCACCCTGCAGCAGGAGGCAAGCCGCAAGCTCGGGTTCGCCCCCGCGCACACGATGCGGGTGGCCCAACGGCTCTACGAAGGCGTCACCATCGGCGGCGAAACGGTCGGCCTCATTACTTATATGCGCACGGACGGCGTGCAGATCGCCGAGGAAGCCATCACCGCCGTGCGCAAGCTGATCGCCGCCGATTACGGTCAACCCTACCTGCCCGATGCGCCGCGCCGCTACCAAACCAAATCCAAGAATGCGCAGGAGGCGCACGAGGCGATCCGCCCGACCGATCCCACCTTGCGGCCGCGCGACGTGGGGCGCCAGCTCGAGCCGGATCAAGCCAAGCTTTACGAGCTGATTTGGTTGCGCACGGTCGCGAGCCAAACCGAATCGGCCGAGCTCGAGCGGACCACCGTCGACGTCACCGCCAAGGTCGGCGCGCGTCTGCTCGATCTGCGCGCGACCGGCACCGTCGTGAAGTTCGACGGATTTCTCAAAGTCTATCAGGAAGGCCACGACGACGGTGACGATGACGAGGAGTCGCGGCGTCTGCCGGCGATGAGCGCCGGCGAGAAGCTCGACAAGCGCGCCATCGCGGCGACCCAGCATTTCACCGAACCGCCGCCGCGCTATTCCGAGGCCTCGCTGGTCAAGCGCATGGAGGAACTCGGCATCGGCCGTCCGTCGACCTATGCCTCGATTCTACAAGTGCTGCAGGACCGCCGCTACGTGCGGCTCGATAAGAAACGGCTTTATCCCGAGGACAAGGGGCGGGTCGTCACGGTCTTCCTGGAAAGCTACTTCACCCGCTACGTCGAATACGACTTCACCGCCTCGCTCGAGGAGCAGCTGGACCGCGTCTCCAACAACGAGATCGATTGGCGCCAATTGCTGCGTGATTTCTGGCGCGACTTCATCGGGGCTGTCGACGAGATCAAAGACCTGCGCGTCGGCGAAGTGCTCAACGTGCTCGACGAGATTTTGGGGCCGCACATATTTCCGCCGCGCGCGGACGGGACCGATCCGCGCCTGTGCCCTTCCTGCGGCAACGGCCGCCTGTCGCTCAAGCTCAGCAGCAAGTTCGGCGCCTTCATAGGCTGCTCGAACTACCCGGAGTGCCGCTACACGCGACAGCTCGCCGCGCCGGGGAATGGCGAGGGGGGCGGCATCGAAGGCGGCATGCGCAAGCTCGGCCCCGATCCGGAGACGGGTTTGGAGGTGACGCTGCGCGACGGCCGGTTCGGTCCCTATGTTCAGTTGGGCGAGGCTGTCGACGGCGAGAAACCGAAGCGCGCGGGTCTGCCGAAAGGCACCGAGGCGGCCGCGGTCGATCTGGCGTTTGCGCTCAAGCTGCTCTCATTGCCGCGAGAGGTCGGAAAACACCCGGAGAGCGGCGAGCCGATCGTCGCCGGCGTCGGCCGTTTCGGACCGTATGTCCGGCATGACAAGACCTACGCCAGCCTCGAGCCCGGTGATGACGTTTGGCATATCGGCCTCAACCGGGCCGTGACGTTGATCGCCGAGAAGCAAGCCAAGGGCGGTCGCGGGCGCCGGTTCGGCGCCGATCCGGGCCGGCCGCTGGGCGAGCATCCGGGCAAGGGTGGTCCGATCCTGGTCAAGAGCGGCCGTTACGGACCCTACGTCACCCATCAAGGCATCAACGCAACCATACCAAGCAGCAAGAACCCGGACGAGATCACCCTCGCCGAGGCGGCAGCTTTGCTGGATGCCAAGGCCGAACAGGGCAGCGGCGCGCCGACCCGGCGCCGCTCCTCCGCGCGCAAGGCGGCGGCGCCGAAGGCGAAGGCCAAGTCGACCGCACCGACCAAAGCAGCGCGCAAAGCGAAGGCCGCCGAGTAGCCGTCTGGCGAGCAAGGGGCGGAGGTCTTACGTTAGAGCATGTTCGGATGAGTTTGATGCGCCGATCTTCACCTCTACCCGCTTGCGGGGAGAGGTCGTCATCCGAGCGTCAGCGAGGATGGCGGGTGAGGGGCGCTCTCCACAGGCTCAGACTCGCGGAGAGTCCCCCTCACCCGGAGCAAGCGCGAAGATGCGCTTGCTCCGACCTCTCCCCGCAAGCGGGCGAGAGGTGAAGTGGTGTCGCTGCGTCGATTTCACCAGACATGCTTCCAGTGAAACGAACGAGCGCGCCGCGGCGCGAACAGGTCCTTGGCCAAACAACCCCGCAAGACGCCCCCCACCCTTCCGACCAAGGACGAGCTCGTCAGTTTCATCGGCTCGCACGCCGGCAAGGTTGGCACGCGCGAAATCGCCCGCGCTTTCGGACTGAAGAACGCGGACCGTGTTGCCCTCAAGCAAATGCTGCGAGAGTTGTCCGACGAGGGCCGGGTCGAGCGCCGCCGTAAGAAGCTCCAGCATGCCGGGGTTCTGCCCTCGGTCGTGCTCGCCGATATCACGCAACGCGATGCGGACGGCGAGCTTGTCGCCGTGCCGACCGAATGGGACGAGGAAGCGCACGGTGCGGCGCCGAAGATCCGCGTCCATGTGCCTCGTCGCGCGCGTCCTGCGGAAGTAGCCGGTGTCAACGACCGGGTGCTGCTGCGGGTGGAAGAGGCAGGTGAACCGGGCGACGTCATTCGGCACGGCGGCCGCGTCATCAAGATCATCGATCGCGCCAAGCAGCGGGTGCTCGGAATTTTTCGCGGCTTACCGACCGGAGGCGGCCGGCTCGCGCCCATCGACAAGAAGCAGCTCGGCAAGGAGATCGCCATTCCGTCCGGCGCCACCATGGATGCGCAAGACGGCGATCTCGTCGCCGTCGACGTATCCTCGCACGGCCGCTTCGGCTTGCCGACCGGGCGCGTGAAGGAGCGGCTCGGATCGTTGAATAGCGAGCGCGCCGTGAGCTTGATCGCGATCCACGCCCACGCAATTCCGCACGTATTCCGGCACGACGCGCTCACCGAGGCCGAGCAGGCGAAGCCCGCTAATCTCTCCGGCCGCGAGGATTGGCGGAAAATTCCCTTCGTCACCATCGACCCCGTCGATGCGAAGGACCACGACGACGCCGTGCATGCGGAAGTCGATACGGATCCGAAGAACCGCGGCGGCTATGTGGTCATCGTCGCCATCGCCGACGTTGCCTACTACGTGCGCCCCGGCCCCGCGCTCGAGCGTGAAGCGCTCGTGCGCCGCAACTCCGTCTATTTTCCGGACCGCGTCGTGCCGATGTTGCCCGAGCGGATCTCCAACGATCTTTGCTCGCTGCGGCCGAATGAAGACCGCGCGGCGCTCGCCGTGCGCATGGTCGTCGGCGCCGACGGACGCAAGCGCTCGCACGCCTTTCACCGCGTGCTGATCCGCTCAGCCGCGAAGCTGCACTACGCACAAGCCCAGACGGCCATCGGCGGACGAGCGGAAGTGGAGGTCGAAGCGCTTGTTGAACCGGTGCTCCAGCCGCTCTATGCGGCCTATCGCGCCGTGAAGCGGGCACGCGATGAGCGCTCGCCGCTTGATCTCGATCTACCCGAGCGCAAGATTCTGTTGAAATCAGACGGCACCGTGGACCGGGTGATCACGCCGGAGCGCCTCGAATCGCATCGGCTGATCGAAGAGTTCATGATCCTTGCCAACGTGGCCGCCGCCGAGACCCTCGAACGCGCGCACGTGCCGCTGATCTACCGCGTGCACGATGAGCCGTCGCTGGAAAAGGTCGAGGCGCTACGCGAATTCTTGGCGACCATCAGCATCTCGCTGCCGAAGGGCGGCGCGCTCCGCCCGGCCAATTTCAACCAAATTCTCGCGCGCGTGCAGGGCACCGACGTGGAGAAGCTCGTCAACGAGACCGTGCTGCGAAGCCAATCGCAGGCCGAATATGCGGCCGAGAATTACGGCCATTTCGGCCTCAACCTTCGCCGCTACGCCCACTTCACCTCGCCGATCCGCCGCTACGCCGATCTCATCGTGCATCGCGCCCTGATCCGCGCCATGGGGCTTGGCAGCGATGGGCTGCCGCTCGATGCCAAGGTCTCGACGCTCGGCGAAATTGCCGCGAGCATCTCGGCGGCGGAACGCCGCGCGATGCGGGCCGAGCGGGAGACCGCCGATCGGCTGATCGCGCAGTGTCTGGCCGATCGCGTGGGTGCGACCTTTGACGGTCACATCTCCGGCGTCACCCGCTCGGGTCTGTTCGTCAAGCTCGACGAAACCGGGGCCGACGGGTTCATTCCGGCGGCAACGCTCGGCAACGATTATTTTCGCTACCAAGAGGCAAGCCATGCGCTCATCGGCGATGCGACCGGAGAGGCCCATCGGCTCGGCGACAAGGTCACCGTGCGCCTTGCGGAGGCCGTGCCGCTCGCGGGCGCCTTGCGGTTCGAGCTTCTCAGCGAAGGCCGCTATGATGGCGCGGCGCGCCGGCGATCAGCGCCGGCGCGAACGCGACGCCAGACAGAGCATGCCACGCATCGCCGCGAGGGGCGCAACGGCCGCCCGCACCGGAACCAGCGCTAACTCTGGTTCGTTGGCATCGGCAGCCGGGTTTGTTTCTGCCGGATTATTTTATTTTTGGACGGAAGCGGATTTCGGCAAGAGAGAAAAATACTCGGAGGGCTAGGCATGGATGAGGAGCGCGAACATCGGGACTTCCGCATCGCGATGCTGCGCGGATTTCTCAACCGATGTCCGAAGTGCGGCCGCGGACGCCTATTCGGTGCCTTCCTGAAAGTCGAGGATCATTGCTCCGCGTGCGGGGAAGCGCTGTATCATCAGCGCGCCGACGACGCCCCCGCTTATTTCGTCATCTTGATCGTCGGGCACATCGTCGTGCCGCTCATGCTCACAGTCGAGTTCGCCCTGCATCCTCCCTACTGGGTGCACCTCGTGCTATGGCTTCCGCTCACGCTCGCGCTGGCGCTCGGGCTGATCCAACCGATCAAGGGCGCGATCATCGGTCTGCAGTGGGCGAACCGCATGCATGGCTTCGATGCGCATGCAGAGGACGAGACCAACTTGAAGCCGGCCAAGAGTTCCGGTTCTGCTTGATGAGTGATCTCGTCGAGCGACCCGGCCCAGTCGAGCAAACACCGCCGCGTGCGATAGTGCCGCCGCAGGACGCGGCGACGCTCATTCTCATTGACAGCGAAGACGGGATTCCAAAGGCACTGCTCGGCCGCCGCCATGAGCGACATACATTCATGCCGGGAAAGTTCGTTTTCCCGGGCGGACGGCTCGAACCGGTCGATCGACTGATGCCGACCGCGCGGCCGCTGCATCCGCTCGTAGAGGCGCGACTCATGCGCCGAGTCGCGCACCCCAGCGCCGAGCTGGCGCGTGGCTACGCGCTCGCCGCCATTCGCGAGACATTCGAGGAGACCGGATTATTGCTCGGCGTGAAGCAAAGCATTCCGCCCGCCATCCCGAGCGAACTCTGGGATGGCTTTGCCGCCGCTTCGATCCATCCCGATCTCGGCGCCATTCATTTCATTGCCCGCGCCATCACGCCGCCGCACCGACCGAAGCGCTTCGACACCCGATTCTTCGCCGCCGATGTGAAAGCGATCGCGCATCGGCTCGATGGTGTGACCGGCCCGGAAGCGGAACTCGTGGAACTGGTCTGGTTGCCGCTTGCGGATGCCGCGCGTCTCGACATGCCGCTGATCACCCGCGTCGTGATGGAAGAGCTCGGGGAGCGAATCGCCGCCGGTTTTCCCATCGAGCGTCCGGTGCCGTTCTATTACTCGCGGCGCCGCCGGTTCGTGCGGGAAATGCTTTAAGCTATCAGCACGCGTTTGGAACCGCCGGTACGGGAGATCTGCCGCGTATTTCGCATCGAGATGGCGTGGGGCCTTTTTCCTGCGCGTCGCTTCCTTGACATTCGACAGCCGGTCGCTAGGTTCTCCGGGTAAGCTAGATCCGTAAGAGGTCAAACCATGGCGAAGGCCGCCTCCATCAAGGTCAAGCTCGTGTCGAGCGCCGACACTGGCTTCTATTATGTGACGAAGAAGAATTCGCGGACGATGACGGACAAGCTCAAGAAGAAGAAATACGATCCGGTCGCCAAGAAGCACGTCGAATTTCACGAAGCGAAAATCAAATAAGCTGCAGAGCGTTTTTCTTCCATGCGGCAGCGCTTGTTGGCGCTGCCGGTGTCGCCCCACCAAGCACGCTGACGCGCCCGCTCAGCGGACCAAGCTGGAAGCCTGAATGGAGAGAACGCTCGTCGCAGGCTAGATGATCGAGCCGGCAAAGGTGGCCGGCCGGGAGCGATGTCATGAGGAGGCCACTCGCACCGCTCCCGAACCGGCCGAACCCCACGGGACCCAGGAGATGCGGCGGACCTGAGCATTCCGTAGGGTTAACAATATATGCGCCAACCACGTGCCTGGCCATTTCCGGCCAGCCGTGGGGCGTAGCTCCATCGTAGGGCACTAAAGTTAGCGCAACCAGCGGGAAAATCAACGTTTTCAAGTCATTGATTTTTTCCGGGCGCGAATCAACCTAAAGTATTAAGGTTGATGCCGGCGCCGATTAGGAAGTTAAGGTATTTACGTGACAGCCGTATGAGAGGCGAACGCGCAAGCTTGTCAGGAGCCTAGGCGGCGTCCGGCACTACTCGGTTACGGCCATCACGCTTTGCGCGATAGAGCGCTTGATCCGCCCGCTTCAAGATTTCAGCCGCGGTTTCATTGGGCGAGCCGAGCGCGGCGAGCCCCACCGAGATGGTTACCGTCACCGATCCTTTGCCCTGCTGGATCGAGAATGGCTCAGACGCGATGCGTCGCCGCAGCCGCTCGGCGACCATCGTGGCCACAGCCATGTCGGTCTCCGGCATGACGGCGACGAACTCCTCACCACCATACCTACAGGCGAGGTCGATCCCACGGATCGACTTGCGGATGCGTAGCGCGAATTCACGCAGCACGTCATCGCCGGCATCATGCCCATAACTGTCGTTGATGGCTTTGAAGTAGTCGATATCGAGAATGAGGACCGTTAAGGGCTTGCCGCGCGCAGCCGCTTGCTCCACCAGTGTCGCGAGATGGCTCTCCATGTAACGGCGGTTGTACAGACCGGTCAGCGCATCGGTGATCGCCATCTCGATGGATAGCTGCACGTTGTCGCGCAGCCGTTCCGTATAGCGCTTCTTGCGGACCAAGGTGCGCACGCGCGCCAGCAACTCGTTCTTATCGAGCGGACGAGCCAGGTAATCGTTGACACCGATCTCGAGCCCTCGCACGAGGCGCGGATCGTTATCCGCGTCGGCAATCGCCAGTATCGGCAGACCGCGCGTGCGTTCGAGCGAGCGCACCTGACTGCACAGGCGCAAGCCGTCGAAGCTCTTGAAGCTCAGGGAAATGATGAGCAGATCGTAGTTGCCCTCAGCGGCATGGAACAACGCCTCGGCGGGATCCTCCTCGACATCGACGCTCTGCTCGCCGGTCAGCATGGCCTGCAGCCGCTCGTGGGATGCCGGGCGATCGTCGATGATGAGTACTCGACCCTTGCGGCCGGTATCCGCAATCGCTTCCCGCTCGGGGCTCTGGATGCCGATCTCTTTCGAGGTCACCGCCCGCATCCGCAGTTCGTCGGTGACCATCTTGAGACGCGCCAGCGAGCGTACCCGAGCAATTAACGCCACATCGCAGACCGGCTTGGTGAGGAAATCATCCGCGCCGGCATCGAGCCCTTTCACCCGGTCCGACACCTGGTCTAACGCCGTCACCATCACCACCGGAATATGATGCGTCGCCGGATTTCCCTTCAGACGTCGGCACACCTCGAAGCCGTCCATATCGGGCATCATCACGTCGAGAAGCACCAGATCACACTCCGCACGCTGGCAGATGGCGAGTGCTTCCGCGCCACTCGAGGCGGTGACGACATCGAAATATTCAGCCGAGAGCCGTGCCTCCAGCAGCTTCACATTAGCCGGCACATCGTCGACAACAAGGACGCGTGCAGTCACCGCTTACTCCCCTCAGGCATTGCCTAGAAAATGACGAATGGTCTCGATGAACTTGCTCACCGAGATCGGTTTCGAAAGATAGGCTTCGCAGCCACCCTCCCGGATTCGCTCCTCGTCGCCCTTCATTGCAAAGGCCGTGACCGCCACCACCGGAATCACCCGCAACTCGGGATCGTCTTTAAGCCACTTGGTCACTTCAAGGCCCGACACTTCGGGAAGCTGGATATCCATCAAGATCAAATCAGGCCGGTGCTGGCGGGCGAGATCGAGTGCCTCGATTCCGTTGCGGGTCCCGACGGTTTGATAACCATGCGCCTCCAACAGATCGTGGAAGAGCTTCATGTTGAGCTCGTTGTCCTCCACGATCAGGACGGTCTTCGCCATGCCCCCCGCCCTTCGGCTTGCCCCCGCCGATCGCCCACCGCATGCAGCAAGCGCGTCGCCACGCCCCGCGCACTCGGGCATGATCGGTAGAGTAGTGCGCATGTATTACGGAAACGCAAACGATGGCCAAAGAAAGACACCGGCCGGACGCCAAAGCAGCGGCAGAAGCTTTAGCAGTTCAAGCACTTACGTTCCTAGCCAACGAGCCGACGCGGCTCGGGCGGTTCCTTGCCGAGACGGGAATCGGTCCGCAAGCGATCCGCACGGCGGCCCAGGAACCGGGCTTTCTCGCCGGAGTGCTCGGCTATATTCTTGGGGATGAATCGCTGCTCATCGCCTTTGCAGGCGAGGCCGGCGTAAAACCATCGGAGGTTGCGCGCACCCACGCGGTACTGGCCGGCCCAGCCTGGGAGCGCGAAGTGCCGTGATGCCCGGCCTTTGCCGCGACTGCCTTGCCGCTGCTGGCGCGCTAATCCGGCGCGATCACGCTAGCAGAAGACCTGGTGGAAGCTGGCCTTGACCAGCGCGGCTTTCACTTGCAGGGCGCCTGGTCCTGGATTTCCAGCGAGCTCAACTTTGCCGCCACGACGAACTCGTTGTAGTCCAGCAACAGCGCCCGCGAAATTCCGTTCTCGTAAAGCTCGACGCTCAGCGCATAGACCGGCGTCTGCTCGCCCTCGCTTTTTTGATCGCGATCGAAATAGCTGATGGTCACCGGCCAACGTCGCAATTCAGCAAGCGCCGACTGCCCGGCCGCAGCGTCGGTGGGCTTGCGCTGGTCCGGCGCGATCGTCCGCCCGATGATCGTCAGCGTATCGTAGAGCTTTTGCCCGGTCTCGGAACCATCATAAACCGGCAGCTCCAGCACCGTCTTGCCGGCGCGCGCGGCGGCGATGATTCGGCGCATATGCTCGGTCGGAAAGACCACGTGGGCTTCGAGCTTCATGGCTTTTTCCTCAGGCTTGGCGAGCGCCACGGCGACCGCGTCGGCGCGCCGCTCAGCCCGGCCTTCGGTGGTCTCGACAACCTGGTTGTTGAGGGAGTTCTGCGAGTTGAAGCGAAACGTCTTGGCCGCGCCATCTTCCCAAGTGGTCGAGCGCAAATCGCTCAGCGCGGTCTTACCCTCACCGGAGTCGAGTTCCGACACTTGCCGGAATCGCAGGTCGTATCCATGACAAACGCTGCCGGAAAAATCGTAAAGAATCCGGCCTCGAACCGCCTGGACCGATGATTTGCCGCGCGCATCGCCGAGCGTGAGATCGTAAACGGCGCGGTGCGGCGCCAGCACCACGTCGCCGCTTTCGGCGGCGGATGCTCCGCCTGGGAACATGGAGGCCACGACCACCGCGGCAAACCCCAAGCGCATGGGGTGACCAAGCTCAAGCATTACAACCTCGCCTCTGCGCCGCCGCCGGGCCAACATAGGGAAGGGACGAGTGCACTGCAATGTGCGCGGCCTGCCCTTGCATACCGACCCATGTTCGGCAAAGACGACGATGAATGGCAAAGGTGGCGACAGGAGGGACATGATGGCCGGAACGGTGGAACGAAAGCTCGGCGAGATCGGGATTGTGTTGCCGACTCCAGCGAGTCCGGTTGCCAATTACGTCGGATTCGTGCGCAGCGGCGGTCTGCTCGTCGTGTCCGGTCAGCTCTGTCTCGGCAGCGACGGAAAGCTCGTGGCCAAGGGCAAGCTTGGCGCGGGCGTCTCGATCGAAGCCGGAACCAAGGCTGCGCAAGCCTGCGCCGTTAACCTTATTGCCCAGGTGAAGTCGGCTTTGGGCGATCTCGACAAAGTCGTACGCGTCGTGCGCCTTGGCGGGTTCATCAATTCCGCGCCGGATTTTGTCGACGGTCCCAAGGTGATGAACGGCGCGTCGGACCTCATGGTGGCGGCATTCGGCGACAAGGGCCGGCACGCGCGCTCAACCATTGGCGTCGCGGCATTGCCACTCGACGCGGCGGTCGAGGTCGAGGGCCTGTTCGAGGTTTCCTGAGCGCGGACCTTCGGTCCGCGACCACACATCGCATGCGCAATCTCGATTGGCTGATCGCACGTCCGGTGGCCCATCGTGGTCTGCACGACGTGCGCAGCGGCATCATCGAGAACACACCCTCGGCGGTGGCCGCCGCCATCGAGGCAGGCTATGCGATCGAGGTCGATCTGCAGATCACCGCCGACGGCGAAGCCATGGTGCATCATGACGACGCGCTCGGCCGGCTCACTGAGGGAAGCGAGCGGCTAGCGGATCTGCGCGCCGAGGCGCTCAGGCGCGTGCCGTTCAAGGGCACGGCCGATCGCATGCTCACGCTGGGCGAACTCCTCGACCTGGTCGATGGGCGTGCCACGTTGGTGCTCGAGCTCAAGAGTCATTTCGACGGCGATCGCCGGCTCGTGGCCCGCACGGCCGCAGTCCTTGCGTCTTCCTCGGCTCCGGTTGCGGTCATGTCCTTCGATCCGTTCCAGATTGAAGCCCTCCGCGCGATCGAACCGCGCGTTCCGCGCGGAATCGTCGCGGAGCGCCGGTACAGCCACCCGGAGTGGCAGGCGTTGCCGCGCGGAACCCGATGGACAATGGCCCATCTCCTGCATGGACTTCGGACATGTCCGCACTTCGTCGCCTATGCGGTCCAAGACTTGCCAGCCCTCGCGCCGCTGTTTGCCAAGCATATCTTTGGCCTGCCCCTGCTCACCTGGACGGTGCGAACCGCCGAGCAAGCCCGCACAGCGCGACGTTTGGCCGACCAAATGATCTTCGAAGGATTTCGGCCATAGGCGCGCCAACCCTGATGCAGATGCTATGTTTGCCTTTCCACGAGACGACATTGGTCGCGCCGCCACGGCATCCGGAATTCGGCCGGTGAAAACATGAGCGCCGCAAAACTTCGCGTCCGCGTCTTGCGCTCGATCGAGGAGATCGACGCGGCAGCCTGGGATGCGTGCGCGAACCCGGATGCGTCCAGCTCATCGGCTGCGGCAACGGCCCCAGATCTTCGGGGAGGCGCGCAGGGTTGCGAGGCGGGCCAAGATCCATCGCACGAGGAAAGGAATAATCCGTTCATCTGCTATGATTTCTTGCACGCGCTCGAAGCGTCCGAATCGGTCGGCGCGAGGTCCGGATGGCTAGTTCAGCACCTGGCGGCGCAGCGTGAAGACGGCCAGCTGATCGGCGCGGTCCCCTGCTATCTCAAATCCCACTCGCGTGGCGAATATGTTTTTGATCACGGCTGGGCCGAGGCCTACGAGCGGGTCGGCGGAAGCTATTACCCGAAGCTGCAGGTTTCCGTGCCGTTCACGCCCGCGACCGGGCGACGGCTTTTGGTCCGCGAAGGCGCTGATTCGGACGCGGTCCGTCGCGCGCTGATTGCCGCGCTGCTTGAGCTGCGCGAACGGCGGCAAAGCTCGTCGGTGCACCTGACCTTTCTCACCAAGCCCGAATGGCACCTTCTCGCGGGAGAAGGATTCCTGCAGCGCACCGATCAACAGTTCCACTGGGAGAACGCGGGCTACGGTTCTTTCGACGACTTCCTTGCGGTGCTTGCCTCGCGCAAGCGAAAGGCCATCAAGCGCGAGCGACGCGAAGCGCTCGAGTCCGGAATCAGCGTTCATTGGCTGACTGGCGCCGACCTTACCGAGGAGATCTGGGACGCCTTCTTCGGCTTCTACATGGATACAGGCTCGCGCAAATGGGGCCGCCCCTATCTCACGCGATCGTTCTTTTCATTGATCGGCGAGCGCATGCGCGACCGCGTGCTGTTGGTCATGGCCAAGCGGGCGCAGCGCTGGATCGCGGGCGCCATCAATTTCATTGGCTCACAGACGCTCTACGGCCGGCATTGGGGGGCCGTCGAGCACCACCCTTTCCTGCATTTCGAGCTGTGCTATTACCAAGCAATCGATTTCGCCATTGCGCACCAACTCGCGCGAGTCGAGGCCGGCGCCCAGGGGGAGCATAAACTCGCCCGCGGCTACCTGCCGGTGACGACCTACTCTGCCCATTACATCGCCGATCCGGCGCTCCGCCGCGCCATCGCCGACTATCTTGCATGCGAGCGCACTTATGTCGCCTCAGCAGGAGAAGAGCTTGCCGCCTTCGCGCCATTCCGCAAGGATCTGCACGTCGAAGCGGAGTAACGAAAACTGGCCGAGAAGGAGGCTTTGATGCCGACCTACGATCCCAACAACATTTTTGCGAAAATCCTGCGCGGCGAGGTGCCTGCCCACAAAGTCTACGAGGACGAGAAGACGTTGGCGTTTCTCGACATCATGCCGCGCGCGCCGGGGCATACACTGGTGCTCCCGAAGGCGCCTGCGCGCAATATTCTCGACGTCGCTCCCGACGATCTCGCCCACGTGATGAAGGTGGCGCAGAAGATCGCGCACGCCGGCATCAAGGCGTTCAACGCCGACGGCGTCACCATCCAGCAATTCAATGAGGCCGCGGGCGGGCAGGCCGTCTTCCACCTTCACGTCCACGTGATCCCGCGCAAGGATCGTGTGACGCTGAAGCCGCCCGAAAGCGGCATGGAGAAGCCGGAGGTGCTCGCCGAGCAGGCCAAAAAGCTCGCCGCCGCGCTTGCCTAGCAAGCTCCGATCAGCAAGCCGACACTCATAGGCCTTTGCCGACTATCGGCAGGCGCTAGACCTTGAGCGGCACTTTCGGCACTGAGCCGCGGCGCGGGGGTTCACCGCCGCCATCGCCCTTGGGCCCAGGCGGTTTGGTTCCGCGCGGCCCGGGCGGACGCCGCCTGGGCTTCGACTGGCGCGGCTCCGGAAGCTTTTCCGGCTTCGGTGTCACCGGACCGTCAAGGTATTCGAAACCGAGCTTCTCGGCGCCGTCCTCGTCCTTGGTCAGCGTCACGCGCACGTGCCCGCCGTCCTTCAGCCGCCCGAACAGCACTTCGTCGGCCAACGGCTTCTTGATGTGCTCCTGAATAACGCGGGCCATGGGCCGCGCGCCCATCTGCTCGTCATAGCCGTGGCCGATGAGCCACTTGGCTGCCTCGTCGCTGAGCTCGATAGTCACGTCGCGGTCGGCGAGCTGCGCCTCGAGCTGCAGCACGAACTTCTCAACCACGAGGGCAATGATGTCCTCAGTCAGGTGCGCAAAGGTGATGATCGAGTCGAGCCGATTACGGAATTCCGGCGCGAACATCCGATTGATCGCCTCAAGATCGTCACCCTCGCGCTTCGTGCGCGTGAAACCATAGGCCTGCTTGGCGAGGTCGGCCGCGCCGGCATTGGTGGTCATGATCAAGATGACGTTGCGGAAGTCCACCTGCTTGCCGTTGTGGTCGGTCAGCTTGCCGTGGTCCATGATCTGCAGCAGCACGTTGAACAGATCGGGGTGGGCTTTTTCGATTTCGTCAAGCAACAACACGCAGTGGGGGTGCTGATCGACGCCATCGGTCAAGAGCCCTCCCTGATCGAAGCCGACATAGCCAGGCGGTGCACCGATCAAGCGCGACACCGTATGCCGCTCCATATACTCCGACATGTCGAAGCGGATCAGTTCGACGCCGAGCGTGGCGGCGAGCTGCTTTGCCACCTCGGTCTTGCCGACGCCGGTCGGCCCCGAGAACAGATAGCATCCAATCGGCTTCTCGGGCTCGCGCAGGCCAGCGCGCGCGAGCTTGATCGACGCTGACAGCGCCTCGATCGCCTTGTCTTGCCCGTACACCACCCGCTTCAGCGTTTGATCGAGATGCTGCAACACCTCGGCGTCGTCTTTCGACACCGCCTTGGGCGGAATGCGCGCCATGGTCGCGATCGTGGTCTCGATTTCCTTGATGCCGATCGTCTTGCGGCGCTTGCTCTCCGGCAGCAACATCTGCGCCGCCCCCGACTCGTCGATCACGTCGATCGCCTTATCGGGTAACTTGCGGTCGTGGATGTAGCGGGCGCTCAGCTCGACCGCCGCCTTGATCGCTTCGTTCGTGTATTTGAGCTTGTGGTATTCCTCGAAATAGGGCTTGAGCCCCTTGAGGATGCCGATCGCGTCCGGGACGGTCGGCTCGTTGATGTCAATCTTCTGGAACCGGCGCACCAGTGCGCGGTCCTTCTCGAAATACTGCCGGTATTCTTTGTAGGTAGTCGATCCAATGCAGCGCACGGTACCAGCGGCCAGCGCCGGTTTCAGCAAGTTCGAGGCGTCCATCGCGCCGCCTGACGTAGCCCCTGCCCCGATCACCGTATGGATCTCGTCGATGAACATGATGGCGCCGGGATAGGCTTCGATCTCCTTGATGACCTGCTTCAGCCGCTCCTCGAAGTCGCCGCGATAGCGGGTACCGGCGAGCAATGTCCCCATGTCGAGGGCGAAGACGGTGGAGTTTCGCAGCACGTCAGGCACCTCGCCGTGCACGATCCTGCGCGCCAGCCCCTCGGCGATGGCGGTCTTGCCGACGCCGGGATCGCCGACGAACAGCGGATTGTTCTTTTGCCGGCGGCATAGCACCTGAATTGTCCGGCTGATCTCCGTGTCGCGACCGATCAGCGGATCGATCTTGCCATCACGCGCCTTCTTGTTGAGGTTGACGCAATAGGCATCGAGCGCATCGCCCTTCTTCTTCGGCTCTTCGCCGACCTTGGTCTCGGTCTCCTCGTCGACCCCACGCACCGGCCGCGACTCGGACATTCCGGGCCGCTTGGCGATGCCGTGGCTGATGTAGTTAACCGCGTCGTAGCGGGTCATGTCCTGCTCTTGCAGGAAATAGGCGGCGTGACTTTCGCGCTCCGCGAAAATCGCTACCAGGACGTTGGCGCCGGTGACCTCTTCGCGCCCCGATGATTGCACGTGAATGACCGCGCGCTGGATCACACGCTGGAAACCAGCGGTCGGCTTGGAATCCTCATTGGTATCCGTAACGAGGTTCTCAAGCTCACTTTCGAGGTAGGCCACGAGGCTGCGCCGCAGCTTCTCCAGATCGACATTGCAGGCGCGCATCACCGCGGCTGCGTCCTGGTCATCCACGAGCGCCAGCAACAGGTGCTCCAGCGTCGCGTATTCGTGGCGCCGCTCATTGGCGAGGGCCAGGGCACGATGGAGCGACTGCTCAAGGCTGCGCGAGAAAGTGGGCATTAGGTTCTCTTCTTCCGCGGTTGACTGCTACTTCTTTTCCATGACGCATTGCAAAGGATGCTGGTGCTTGCGTGCAAAGTCCATCACCTGCGTCACTTTGGTCTCGGCCACTTCATAGGTATAAATGCCGCACTCGCCGATCCCGTGATGGTGAACATGCAGCATTATTCGCGTCGCCTCCTCGTGATCCTTGTTGAAGAACCGCTCTAGCACGTGGACCACAAACTCCATGGGCGTATAGTCGTCGTTCAGGATCAAGACCCGGTACATGCTCGGGCGCTTGGTCTGCGGCCTGGTCTTAGTGACGACCGCCGTCCCGGGTGCACCTGGTTCGCCACGACGTTTACGGTCATCATCAGCCATGTAGGGATGCTGGCCCCGGTTGAGAACCTGGGCTTCTTGCCTTGGCTTGGAATTCTTGCGGCTCATTGGTCGATGCGGGTAGCGGCTGAAGATATCACGCGGATCCGGGTGACCCGCGCTGAGGCCTACCCATCATACGCATTCCCGCGCGTTCATTCCAGATCGCCCGCCGGTGCAAAGAAGACCCTCCCCAAGGCCGAGCTGCAAAAGCCCCGGATACCTGCTTATGACCAAAGACTCAAATAGGGACAATTCGCGGCCGACGCACGGATCGGCGCGATCCGCCCTGTCAAGACTTCGCGGTAACGTGAATCGCTTTGAAGCTGGTACCCGCCGACGCACGTCAACGGAATCCCGAAGGCAGCCCGCGCCGCTGGTGCCCAATTAACGAGCCGAGGCGCTCATCAACCGCACACAGAGTCGCCTTTGTTGCATCATGCCTCAAGCCCGGTGCCGCACTCGCCAACACAACAAAGCCCGGCTCGGCCGGGCTCTGTTCACCGCGCATCACAAACGCGTAACGTTACTTTGCCATCGGACGGGCGAGATGACTCTCGAACGGCTTATAGGTCTCCCTGGCGAGATCGGCATAGAGCTCGCCGAGCTTGGCTGCGCGCGTCACAAAACCCTCATACGCGCCCTTGAGGTAGTCGGCCTGCACTTCGACGGCCTTATCCAAGGTCTTGGCGCCCAACAGCTTCTCCGCAGCCGCCGTGCCCTCCTCCAAAGTCTTCTTCGAGTAGTCGGTCACCTCGACTGCAATCGCCTGAACGCTCTTCGAAAGCGCGCCGAAGGACTTCAACGCCGCATCCACATTGCCTTTGCCGAATTGCTGGATCTCGTCGAAATTCTTTACCATACGACCTCCGCCGGCACATCCGTGCCGCATTTGGGTTCATTCTGCTCCCTACGAGCCGGTTACGTTAATATAATGCGTTGCACAATTTGGTCAAGAATATGTTGCAACGCAGCACGAGGAGACTTTTGCGGGGAAGCCTTTAACGGGTTGGAAACTGCAGCCGCCTAGCCTTGCGGACCGTGCCGTCATGCAAGACGGCCCGCCCGGAGGCGGGAAAGACTACCGCCTCGAAACCGAGGCGCGCGGTGCGGAGCGTGTCTTGCGCACAGCGTGTCTTGGGGTCCGGGGACAGTAATAAGGAGAGAGGTGTCGGGGCGCCCGCCAGGGATTGCCTCAAGAGTCGATCGAGGGACGGGGTAAATCATGTTGCGTAATAGTACCGGAGCCTCGCGTGGGCTCCGCTGGTTTGCGTTGAGTTTTGCAGCCGTCTGGCTGGCGGGCGCGAGCGGCTCAGCCGATGCGCGTAACCATCGGGCCCGGCACAGCGCCCATTATGCGGCACGCGCGGAAAGCTATGAGCCGCCGTATTCGGACATCGTCGTGGATGCGAATTCAGGCGCGGTCCTCCACGCCACCAATCCGAATGCCCCGCGGCATCCGGCTTCGCTCACCAAGATGATGACGCTCTATCTTCTGTTCGAACGGCTCGAGGCCAGCAAGATCAAGCTCGACACGCCAATCGAGATCTCCGCCAAGGCCGCATCCCAGCCGCCGTCAAAGCTTGACCTTAAGCCCGGCGAAACCATTGCGGTCGAGGATGCGATCAAGGCGGTAGTGACCCGATCGGCAAACGACGTCGCTGAGGCGATCGGCGAGGCCTTGGGCGGCAACGAGGGCAACTTCGCCGAGATGATGACCCACAAGGCGCACGCACTCGGTATGAGCCAAACTGAATACCGCAACGCGTCGGGCCTCCCCGACGACGAGCAGGTCACGACCGCACACGACCAGGCGCTCCTGGCGCGCGCTCTACAAGACCGGTTTCCGCGCTATTATCGATATTTCTCGACCTCAATCTTCAATTACAAGGGCGAGGCGATCCGCAACCACAACCATCTTCTTGGGCGCGTCGAAGGCGTGGATGGCATCAAGACGGGATACATTCGCGCTTCGGGGTTCAACCTCGTCACGTCGATGCATCGCGGCGACCGCCACATCGTCGGTGTCATCTTCGGCGGAAGCTCCGCCGGCAGCCGCGACGAGCGGATGCGTGAGCTGGTCAGCGAATACATTACTGTCGCCTCCACGCATCGCTCGGTGTCGACGGTCGCGGAGAATCGCGATGCCACCCCGCAAACCAGGGTGAAGGTGGCTGAGGCGGGCGACGCTGCGGCCGAGCCAAACCAGAGCGCGCACGCGACAGCCGCACCGGCGAGCCCACCGCCGCCGATGCCGGTCAATCGCTCCGCCGCGCGAGCGGCCGACGCGATCCGGCCGATCTTGGTCAAGACGGTCTCGGTGAAGGCTGGCATCGTGCAGATGGCTTCTCTGGCGCCGCTGGTGCCATCCGCGCGGGCGAGCGCTCCAGCCCCGGCGGGACCTGCCGCGCCAGAAGCGATTAGCGCTTCACCACCCTCGAGCGCCAAAGCCGAGCCGGCGCTCCCGCCTCCAGGCCCCGCCCCCGGCGTCCTCGAAGCATTGCCGATCCGGGCTGCGCCAGCCGCCGAGGTCGAAGCGGCTCCGCCAAGTCTCACGTTCTCGGAGCGGCTGGCGCTTGCGACGCCGCCCGCCGAGCATGCGCACGGCGGCTGGATGATCCAAGTTGGCGCCTTCGATGCCGAGGCCGAAGCCAAGGACCGGCTGAACTCGGTCCAAGATCTCGCCAAGGACCTCCTCGGCGCTGCCGATCCGTTTACCGAAAAGGTGCAAAAAGGAGACCGAGCGATCTACCGTGCCCGTTTCGCCGGGCTCGATCAGGAACACGCGGAAGCTGTTTGCAAGCATCTCAAGCACAACGATATCGCGTGCATGACCCTCAAGAACTGAAGGGACTGAAGGGACCAGCGTTTTCGGGAGAAAAGTGGATTGGCGGATTTCCCGCCGGAAAATGCGACAAAACGGAAAATACCGAGCACGTTGCCGGTTCGATCTGATCGGCTAGGTAAAGCATGACTCCGAAAAGTGGGCACCGGTTTTCGGAAAATATCATGCTCCAACAATAAGATAGAGCACGATGACGACTCGAAGAAAAGTCATCATGCTCTGGCGGCCTCGCAAGGGATTGGCGTATGATGGGAGCTGCTGATGGTGATGGTATGTATGGAGTACATCAGCGATGGCGGCGAAGAAGGACTTCCTTGGCCTCATTGACGCGGGCCGCGAGATACGTCGACCCCCCTTGGTCGGGATGCAGTTTCTTCATGAGCGTACGGTGGGCCCGACCGATCTCCTCAGTGCTCGCGCCCGGCTGAACGCCAAGGATCTGATAGGCCTCCTGTTCCGTCATTTTGCCGGAAGCCGCAGGAGCCCTCCTCCCCGCTGTCGGGTCCGCCTGCGTGTGTTCACTCCAGCCGGGATGCCGGCGGTCGAGATACGCGATCAGTAGGGCGCGGCTTTCCGCATCGATGTCCATAACGAGCGCGGCCAGCGTCTCGACCGGCAAAGTGTCGAGCGCCGTGCCTTGGTATTGGCCGGACAAGATTTGACCACGCATGGCGCCGGTCGCATGGTCGAGTTCCATCTCAAGAAAGGCGGAACGCACGCGTGAGACCCGTCCGCGACCCTCGTCACGGCGCGGGCCAAACCCGCCGAGCTGTGTCCATCCCAGCATGCTCAAGCCGACAAGGCCCAACGGCACCGCGAGTGCGAGTGCGCCCCTGACAACAAGAAAGGCGGCGGCCGCCAAGGCCGCGAAGCCGCCGAGGTAACGCAACAGCGGTGTGAGTTGCTTGGGATCCAGCTTGGTAAAGGCCTTGCTCCCCCAAAGAAGGATGACGAGGAGGAGGACCCCGAATAAAAGAGTGGGCATGACCTATTTCAGCTGCGCCAGCAATTTCAGCGCACCAGCGCTGCGCCGGCGCGAAAGATCGGCAAGCGCGGCGAGTCCACCCGCCGCATAAGCAGCCACCGCCCTTAACAATTCGGCGAGTTCATGCTCAGCGCCGGGCGCGAACCGGCAATAGGCCCCGCGCGTCAGACGGGCGATCTCGCGGAAGGCTTGCTCGACCATCGGGTCGCTCCCCTCCTGGAACACGAAGGCCGGCACGCCCAGGAGACCGAGCTCCCCGGCCGTGACGCAAAGGCGGTCGATCGGCTCCTCCATGGCATCGCCGACGAAAACGAGTGCCTGCACTTTCTTCCGATTGGTTTCAGCCCGCGCATGAGCGAGAACCTTGCCGATCTGGGTCGCGCCGCCGCGGCAATCGATCCGGGTCATTAGTTCCGCCAACCGGTCAGCCTGCGCGACCCAAACCGAGGCGCGGCATTCACGCAAGCCCCGGTAGTACACGAGCTGGACATCCAGTCCGCCCGCGGCCGCCGCTTCGCGGAACATATCGGCCTGTAAGCGACAGGCGACGTCCCAGGTGGGCTGCCGGCTCATGGTCGCGTCGAGGGCAAAGATCAGGCGGCCGCGCGCGCCGCGCTCGGCGCCAGGGCCAAGACTGCGCACATGGGCCAAGAACGCGTCAATATCGGCCCGAGACGACGGTTCGGGCTCCGCCGGGTCGATCGGCGCCGGCGTGGGATCGGAGCGTTTGTCACGCATGGCGATGCTTTCCGTGCGCCTCGGTCAAGTCTAGCACTCCCAGGGTCTACCGCCGTAGCACGGCTTGCACTGCCACCCCGGCGTTATAGGGCCGGTTCGGGGACGTCAGTCGCCTCGGGGTCGGCCAGTTCGGACCCTTCGGCCGATGCACCGTCGCTCCCGGCGCCGGCCTCCCTCACCACATAAGTGGCCCCGTCGGAACACCGGCGCAATGTCCTCGTCCACCGGCCGTGTTGCGATCAGTCCTGCACGATGTCGTGCAGCTCGAGCGGCTTATCCGCCGCCGAGACCCATTCGGCGCGGGTCGCAGCCCGCCGGCGCCCCCGCTCGTCGAGCGGCAGCTTCAGAATGCGCAAGAAATTAGTCACCTCCTCTTGGGCCGTGACGTGGGATAAATTCGGCCGCGTACCGAGGGTTGCTTCATCGAGATCGTCAAGCGCCGTGAGCCCGCGTGGAAAAAATTCACGATAGACCACCCGCTCGGCGAAGCCGTCGGCGCAGCGGAAGCCGAGCTGGCGTCCAAGCTCATCCAGTCCCTCACCGACCAGACGTTTGTTGCGCGAGCCCAACATGGACAGTCGGTTACGAACGACCACCCAATCGGTAAGCGCCCCGTCGATAAGCCGACGCTGGCGGCGCGCCTCCCGCACCATCTCGGCGTAATGGCTCTGACCCGTCACCTCGAAGGTGGACGGATCGATTGTGCCGAGCACGTCGAAATCGACAAAGCTGTCGTTGAGCGGCGTGATGAGCGTGTCCGCCATCGAGTGCGCGAGCCGCATCAGATACGTGTCGGACCCGGGCGTGTCGATGACGACGAAATCGTGGGTCCGCTCCACCACGCGGATCGCCTCGGCAAAGGCGCCGAATTCCGCCGCCTCGTTCTCGTCGAGTCGCGCGCTCTCGCC
This sequence comes from Xanthobacteraceae bacterium, assembly GCA_052148715.1. Lineage (GTDB taxonomy): Bacteria > Pseudomonadota > Alphaproteobacteria > Rhizobiales > Xanthobacteraceae > JBKQHQ01. The sequence continues at coordinate 34,783 of JBKQHQ010000262.1, forward strand.
GCGTGCTACGCAGAAATGCTCTGGCGCCGCGAGGGCGAGGTCCGCCCGCCGGGCCCAAATGCGGCGGTTCTCCACGTAGCGTGTGAAGCTCTTTTGCCGGCAATCGAGGTCAATGGTGGCGACGCGCTGGCCTGCTTTCATCAGCGCGACGGTGACATGCATTGCGGTCGTCGATTTGCCCGAACCGCCCTTTTCATTGCCGAACACCACGACGTGGGCGGAGCCCGATTGCGCCATGGTCGACTGCATCAACATGCGGCATCCCCTTGGGACAACAATTCTGTAACTGTAACATCGTTGCGGTCAAGCAGTTGACCGCGGGCGATGGCGGCATGATTAATCCACATGATCACGTCGCGATTGCCGTGCTCGAGAACCCGTCCTTTTCCCTGCGGAACCGAGACAGGCTCTTGAATTGTTCATGGGCACATGTTCTTGAAGGCGAACTGGCATCCACTTCGCCGGGACCTGCGCTAGCGATGTCGCCACACAGCATGACGTCATGACAAACTTGGCCGCTGGTCGACCTCGGATCGTGCGCACGATTTTGGCCTTGCGCCGCATCATCAAGCATTATCAGGGCGCCAGTGAGACGATCGCTCTCGTTCCGACCATGGGCGCCCTGCATGCGGGCCATCTTTCCTTGGTCAAGCTCGCCCGCCGCCACGCCCGGCGAGTGATCGTGTCGATCTTCGTCAATCCTGCCCAATTTGCGCCGCACGAGGATTTCGGCAGCTATCCGCGCACATTCGAGTCCGACCTCGCGGCGTTGCCGGAACGTGACGTCGACCTGATATGGGCTCCCACGGTCGAGGAAATGTATCCGCCAGGCTTCGCCACCAAGCTCGTTTTGGAGGGCCCGGCCAGCGTCGGGCTGGAAGATCGATTTCGACCACATTTCTTTGCCGGGGTTGCGACCGTCGTTGCCAAGCTATTGATGCAATGTCAGCCCGACGTCGCATTGTTCGGAGAAAAGGATTACCAGCAGCTCAAGGTCGTGACCCGGCTCGCCAAAGATCTCGATATTACGGTGAAGATTCTCGGCGTCGCTACCAAGCGCGAGAAGGACGGTCTGGCGCTCTCATCGCGCAACGTCTACCTGTTGCCGAACGAGCGCGCGGTAGCCCCCACGCTCTATCGCGTGCTTCGCGACTGCGCACACGCGGTTCTCGACGGGGAGCCGCTCGACAAGGTCCTGGCCACGGGCCGAAGCTCGATTGCCTCGGCTGGCTTCGCCCTCGACTACCTCGAGGCGCGCCATGCGGAAACGCTCGAACCCCTCCGTTCGCCCGCGGAACGGCCGATCCGCCTGCTGGTCGCCGCCCGACTCGGAACGACGCGGTTGATCGATAATATCGGCGTGTGACGCCGTCAGGCCCGAGGAGAAAAAATGGGGCTCAGGCCGTCAGCGCCGGCATTCTCTCCGGCTGGATTTGCGCCTTTGCAGTGATCGGCGGCTTTGGCAATCGCGCCCGTCCGGGCTCCATGACGAAGGTCTGATCAAGCGAATACCAAGCTCCTTTCACGTCCGGAGCGGGAGCCGGTTCATGGTCATGCCGGATATAATTGCCGATCAGCGCGCGGGTGACGCCAAACTGGGCGTCGGTTTCCAAGTGGGGATCGTCGGGGCTGTAGACCTGCGAGATGAGAGTCTTGAATCCCGATTTGTACAGCAAGAAGTGCAGGTGCGCCGGGCGGTAATTGTGGCGGCGCTGCGCCCGTAGCAGCTCTCCGACCGGACCGTCGGTGGGGATCGGATAGCCCGCGGGCTTGATGCTGCGGAAGCCGAAATGGCCATCCGCATCGGTCGTGAACTTACCGCGCAGGTTCATCTCGGCCTGGCTCGGATCCTGGTTCTCGTAGAGGCCCTCGGTTGAGGAATGCCATATATCCACTTCCACGCCGGGAATTGGATTGCCGCTTTGGTCGCGTACGCGGACGTCTACGAAAATGGCGGGACCGGGAGTCGGTGAGCGCACAATCGAGCCGCCGCTCTCGGTGCGCGGCGAGTCCATGCGCCAGAACGGCCCGAGCAGATTTGCCGTCGTCTCGGTCGGCCCGTCTTTGCCATTGTTGAGGAGGCAGATCAGGGTCGAGAAGCCGAGCGAGCCGGACATCAGGACCACCTCGTTGTGGCTTTCGGTCGTCTTCTTGCCCAAGGCCACGATATATCCGACGGCACGCTCGAACTCTTCTTCAGTCAGCTTCACCTCGCGGGCGAAAGCATGCAGGTGACGCACAAGCGCCGCGAGGATCTCCTTAACGCGGGGATCAGGGGTGTTGCGCATTTCATACAGGACGGCATCCGTCACCTGCTCCGGTCCAGTCACGATCATCGCTTTTGTCTCCGCAACCCGTCGTTCGGACGGTGCCATCGAACAATGCTCGTTCGAAATGTGGCCGCTTGCGCCCGGTGGGCCCAGAGAACCACTTGTATGCGGAGGGAGCAAGGGCTTCGCCCTGATCCCTACAGCAACCCGAGTTCCCTCAGCTCGCGCCGCAAGGTTTCGGGCATCTTGGCGGCACCCGGGGCCGCAACGGCGAGATCCCGCGGGGCATCCTTAGCCTCGAGATATCGCCACCCCTGGAAGGCGCGATAGGGCCGCGGTTCGACCAACACGACTTTAGGGTCGAGCACGAGCCGGCAGCGCCCAACGCCTTCGCCGTCGACGAAAGGCTCGATGGCGCGCAGCCCTTGCCGGCAAGTCAATTCGCCGCGGATCACCCAGTACAGCGAGCCTCCCGCCAGCAGCTCTTCGGCACGTTTGGGCGCCATGCGAGTGATATGCGTATGCTCCCGCGCGGATCCCCGCCGCCTGCGGCGTTTCCACTTCTCCTGGATCCAATCCTTCAGGTCTTGCGCGGAGTCGCAGCCGACACACAGCTTGATGAGGTGGAGAGCCATAATCTCTATTCTCGCTCACCGTCCGAATCGATCCGCATGAGCACGGCGTTTTGCGCGACCTGCGCGCCTTCGGATACCGCAATCTCCGCGACGACCCCGTCGCACGGCGCGCTGAGCACGTGCTCCATCTTCATAGCCTCGATGATGGCTAGACGCTGGCCCTTTGTAACTTTGCTGCCGGCCGCGGTCAGCAGCGCCAGCACCTTGCCGTGCATGGGCGCCTTGATGACGGCCCCATCCTCTCCGTGTTCCAAATCGGGCGTTGCCGCGTCGACGCGGCGCACATTCGTTTGCCGGCCATGGCGAAGCACCAGCATTTCTCCGCTGCGCTCGGCGGGAAAGACCAGGGCATCCGCGGCGGGGGAAGATCCCTCAACCGTAACCGCCAGTCCGTCCGCTGCGAAAGCCGCTTGCGCGAGTATCAGTTCTTCGTCGACAGCAGCTGGAACCATAACGGTCCGTTCGCCGGTCAGCTGGAAGCCGTCGGTTGCATCCCAGGGCGTGGAAACTGCGTCGGCGCGCGACAGCGCCGCAATCCGATCGATCTCCAGCCGCAACAGTTGATCGATCCCTCGAGCTGCGGCCGCTTTGTCCATGGGCTGGGGAGCCGCCCCGACAGCGGATAGGTTGCGGTCGATGAATCCGGTATCGAAGGCGCCGGTGCGGAATTCGGGCGCGCGGGTGAGTGCGATGAGGAAGGCGAGGTTCGTGCGCGGTCCAGCGATCCGCAAGCGAGCGAGCGCCGCGCCCAGCCGGTCGAGCGCCTCGGTACGCGTTGACCCATGGGCGATCACTTTACCGATCATCGGGTCATAGAACGGCGTCACCTCGCTCCCGGCCTCAACGCCGGCGTCGATCCGAATTCCCTCCCCGGTGGGCGGATCGAACGCGATGATCTTGCCGGTGGACGGCAGAAAGCCATGCTCAGGATCCTCCGCATAAACCCGCGCTTCAACCGCGTGGCCTACAAGCGGCACCTGCGCTTGCGCGAGCGGCAAGGGTTCGCCGGCAGCGATACGGAACTGCCACTCGACGAGATCCAACCCGGTGATCGCTTCGGTGACCGGGTGCTCGACCTGTAGCCGCGTGTTCATCTCCATGAACCAAAAACGCTCAGCACTCAGGCCTTCGCTGGCGTCGGCAATGAACTCGACCGTCCCAGCGCCGACATAGCCGACGGCTTGCGCGGCCGCCGTCGCCGCAGCCCCCATGGCGGCGCGCAACTCCGGACTCATGCCCGGCGCCGGCGCCTCCTCGATCACCTTCTGATGGCGGCGCTGTAGCGTGCAGTCGCGCTCGTGCAGATGGATGCAATGGCCGAAGCGGTCGGCAAATACCTGCAGCTCGATGTGACGAGGCGTGGCGATGTATTTCTCGATGAGCACCCGGCTATCGCTGAAGGCGGCGGTGGCTTCACGCTGCGCCGCGTGCAGCGCGTCAGTGAAATCCGCGGCACGGTCCACGCGCCGCATACCCTTGCCGCCCCCGCCCGCAACGGCCTTGATCAGCACCGGATAGCCGATCTCCGCAGCAGCGCGCGCAAGAAAGTCCGCGTCCTGTTCGTCACCGTGGTAACCCGGGACGATCGGAATCCCCGCGCGATGCATCAGCGCTTTCGCTTTGTCCTTGAGGCCCATGGCCCGGATCGCGGCAGCCGGCGGGCCGACGAATACGATACCCGCCGCAGCGCAGGCTTGCGCAAACTGCGGATTTTCGGAGAGAAATCCGTAACCGGGATGAATGCAATCGGCACCGGCGCGCTGCGCCACGCTGATCAATCGGTCGATCGCAAGGTAGCTTTCCGCGGCTTGTGCCGGCCCGATCAAGTGCGCCTCGTCCGCGACTCGCACAAAAAGGGCTCTCACGTCGGCTTCCGAATAGACCGCAATGATGCGCAGTCCGAGCCGCCGCGCGGTGCGGGCGATGCGGCAGGCAATTTCGCCTCGGTTGGCAATGAGGACGGAGGAGAACATCAAGACGGCTGGGCAGGTTGAACGTTTTCGACCTGGGCCATTCAATCATTCGACGCGGAAATGACCCGAGTTCCTTATACCTTCGAAGAGCGCCAAATCACGACCGGATTCTCCTCTGTGCAGACGAACGAGTGTTCGAGCTGCCGTAAATGTATTTCCCTGCGGACGGGTCACACTGCGAGATGCCTGGCAGGAATTCCCGCTCGCCCGGCCAGCGTGCAATATCGGTACAGCATGCGCATGCTCCGTACGCGCACCTCGCCGTCATGAGCCGTCATGAGTCGGGCTTGAAGCCGATGCCGCGCGCGAGGCCGAGCTGCATGGCAGGTGTGCCGGCGCGCGTCAATGTCACCGGCGGCAACGCTTCGACCCGCTCGAACTGCCTGGCCAGGAACGG
>JBKQHQ010000263.1:0-2900 GCA_052148715.1 Xanthobacteraceae bacterium
TGTCCTGAATATGCTCGATCGCGAAGTGAACATCGGGCGCCGAGGTATCGCCCGGCCGAAGCGCGGCCTCTATTTGCTCGATCATCGCCAACAGACCGGGAAGCCTGCTGGAGATGTCGGCCGACGCTCCGTGGGAGCCCTGCACGGCCGCTTCGAGTCGGGCGAATGTATCAGCAAATATTTGCGCGTCTGGCCGGCCACTCGCGTCGTCGGCCGCGGCGACACGATCGTTAGCAACAGCCGCGGTCTTGTTGTCGGCGTGTTCAACATCGCCGACAGGTGCAGCAAAAATGTCCGGCGATGGCAGAAGTTCGTTGGACATCGTTCCCCCGAATAACGCCCAATGCAACAGCACAACGCGCGCGACCTACCAACCGTACCAGTTCACATCGCGGTTTCGTCACATCCGCGATACCGCCTTTCCTCACCCCCACAGTGACGCCTCGGGCGGATAAACGAGGCTTCCCTCATACAACAGACCTTCCGGGCGATCCCTGGTGAGAAGGAGCGGACCGTCCAGATCGACCCAGCGCGCACGCTGGGCAAGCAGCACAGCGGGCGCCATCGCCAGAGAGGTCGCGACCATGCAGCCGACCATGACGGCAAAGCCGCGCTGTTCGGCCTCGGCGGCGAGCGCCAGCGCCTCGGTAAGCCCGCCGGCCTTGTCGAGCTTGATGTTGACGGCATCGTACTTGCCAACAAGCGCCTCCAGCGAAGCCCGGTCGTGCACGCTCTCATCGGCGCAGATTGGAATCGGGCGCCTGATTCGAGCCAGCGCGTCATCGTAGCCCTCCGGCAGCGGCTGTTCGATGAGTTTGACGCCGGCGTCGGCACAGGCGGCAAGATGCTGCTCGAAATTGCCCGCATTCCAGCCTTCGTTGGCATCGACCACGATGTCGGCCCGCGGCGCGGCCCGGCGGACCGCCGCAATCCGCTTGCCGTCGTCGTCGCCGCCGCCAAGTTTGACCTTGAGCAGCGGCCGCCAAGCGGCGCGCTCGGCAGCTTCCGCCATCTCGGCCACCGCGGCTAGCGAGATCGTATAGGCCGTAACCAGCGGCCCCGGCTGGGCAATTCCGGCCAATTCGGACACCCGGCGGCCCTTTTGCCGGGCGTTAACGTCCCAGTAAGCACAATCGAGTGCATTACGGGCTGCGCCGGCGGACAGGGCCTGCTGCAGGGTGTCGCGGTCAAGGCCCTGCTCTACCGCCGGACGGACGGATTCGATTGCCGCCACAATGCCGTCCGGAGTTTCACCGTAACGTGCGTAGGGGACGGACTCGCCGCGGCCGCGGTGGGTTCCATCGCTGAGTTCAGCTACCACCACGACGGCTTCGGTCTTGCTGCCGCGGCTGATCGCGAAAGCGCCGGCTATCGGCCAGCGCTCGATCCGTACGGAGAGCTCCATGCAGGGAGCACTATGACCGCGGTTGTCCCGCCGGCTCAAGGGTCGCAACGGGCACCCGCGCCCGCAGCGGTCAAAAAGCCATGAACGCCGCTTCGCTCACGGTGACGGCGGAGGGCAAACACCTTGCCCTCAAAGCCTCGGGCGCCTGGACGGCCGAGCACGCCGCCGAGCTCGAGCGAATCATCGATGACGCGACCCGGCGCCATGGGCCGGCACGAAGCGTCGATATTGACCTCGCCAGGCTCGAGCGGCTCGATACCTTCGGCGCCTGGCTGATCGAGCGCCTGACACGCGCCTTCGTGGTGCGCGGTTCGACTGCGCGCATCATCGGTCTCTCCGACACCGACCGCGGTCTCATGGAGGAGCTGCGGCTGGTCGATCAGGCGCCGAAGCAAGGAATCGTCCGGCCGAATCGCATTCTGGCCGCGCTTGAATCCCTTGGCCGGGGCATCGCCGAGATCGGCTGGTCGCTCGTTCTTCTCGTGCAGCTTCTTGGCGCGCTGAGCGCCGTCGTGCTGGGAACAATTGCGCATCCGGCGCGGCTGCGCATGACGTCGATCGTGCATCATCTGGAACGTGTGGGCTGGCGCGCCGTTCCGATCATCGTGCTCAGCACCTTCATGATCGGCGCCATTCTCGCCCAGCAGGGCATCTTCCGCTTCCGCACCGTCGGACTGGATGTCTACGTCGTCGACATGGTCAGCGTGCTGGTGTTGCGCGAGGTTGGGGTACTCATCGTCTGCGTCATGGTGGCCGGGCGCTCGGGCAGCGCCTACACCGCCGAAATCGGCTCGATGAAGATGCGCGAAGAGATCGACGCCTTGTGGACCATGGGCCTCGATCCGATCGAGGTGCTGGTTCTGCCGCGGATCGTAGCCCTCGTGATCGCCGTCCCGCTGCTGACATTCATCGGTTCGATGGCCGCGCTCTACGGCGCCGGCCTGGTGTGCTGGCTCTATGCCGGAATGGCGCCTGAGACATTCATCGAGCGATTACGCGAGGCGATCTGGCTTCCGACATTCGCGGTCGGGATGATCAAGGCGCCGTTCATGGCGCTGATGATCGGGCTGGTGGCCTGTGTCGAGGGTTTCGAGGTCGAGGGCAGCGCCGCCTCGCTCGGCAGGAGGACAACCGCGTCCGTCGTCAAATCGATCTTTCTCGTCATCGCGCTTGACGGGGTGTTCGCCATGTTCTTCGCCGGGATCGGGATGTAACCGATGACGAACGGTTCGCCGGTGATCAGCGTCCGCGATCTCGTCGTCGGATTTAACGGCGCGACGGTGCTCGATCATGCCTCCGTCGATGTCTTTGAAGGCGAGATTCTCGGCTTTGTCGGCGGGTCCGGCGCCGGCAAATCGGTGCTGATGCGCGCTATCATCGGGCTGGTGCCGAAGCGGCGCGGCACGATCGAGGTGTTTGGAACCGATCTGGCATCGATCAGCGACCGGCAGCGGCGTGCGATCGAGCAGCGCTGGGGCGTGCTGTTTCAGCAGGG
>JBKQHQ010000264.1:0-24709 GCA_052148715.1 Xanthobacteraceae bacterium
CATTGTCACCGACGCCACCACGATGGCGGGACGCACCAATACCGGCGTCGCCGCGCTGGCAGACGCCGCGCAAAAGATCGGCGATGTCGTCGAGCTCATTCGCGCCATCGCCGAGCAGACCAATCTCCTGGCGCTCAACGCGACCATCGAGGCGGCCCGCGCCGGCGAAGCCGGAAAGGGCTTTGCTGTGGTCGCGGCCGAGGTCAAGAGCCTCGCCAGCCAGACCGCCAAGGCGACCGAGGAGATCGGCGCCCAGGTCACCGGGATCCAATCCTCGACCGCGGACGCGGTCAATGCGATTAGGACCATCGCCTCGACCATGGAAGAGATAAGCCGATTTATCTCGGCGATCGCCGCGACGGTCGACGAACAGACCGCAGTGACGGGCGAGATCTCCCGTGATGTCGGCCTTGCATCGGACGGCACCACCTCCGTCGCCAGCAGCATCTCCGCCGTGACCGCCGCCATCGGTGAAGCGGACCGCTCCGCCAAGGACGTACTTGGCGCAACGGGAGAGCTTGCTGACGCCGCCAAGCGCCTGCAGGCCTCCGTCGACGGATTCCTCGCCGAGGTGGCGGCGTAGCGGGCGCGAGGCACTGTCCGCCTCGCCGTCTCTGGAACCCGTTGACGATTCGGCGGCGCGACCGGCCGACAGTCACTTCCCGCCGGTCATCCGCACCAGCATGGTCGGCTCTGCGGTCTCGGGAACCCGGTGCCAATTCGTGAGCTCAAGCTCCTCGAAGCGCCAGACGCCACGCGGTGAGACCAGGAGCAATTCGCCGCGGTCCAGATGCCACGACGACAAGCCGAACCGGGTCACGGCCGCATCGCAGCCGGGCTTCAGCGTCAGCACGAAGCTGTCCTGATCGAAGGCCGTATTCGAAAGCGCGACCTCGCAGATGAGCTTCTCCCCGCGCAGGATCGTCCAGTCGCCGACCAGTTCGGCGGCGGTGGGCGGCGGCGGCCCAAGCGAATCGAGGCTCTGCAGGAAATAGACGCCTTCCTGCCGTTCGGATTCGTACATCCCGGTCTCGACCTCGCTGAATTCGATGACGGCACGGCCGCGCGCGTCGATCAGCTGCAGAACTTCGCGGGGCGTGAACTTCCAGGCCACGATGGGCTTGGTCAGGGGAAAAACGGTGCCGCAGGAGGGATCGAGCTCGAGCTTCGACCCGCCCTGCGCTGCCTCGGTCTTGAACGTGATCGTGCAAGTGCGGTCATGGTCGGCGTTGGACAATTCCCAGCCGCCGACCAGGGCCTTGCCGGTATCGCCGGGCGGCGGCTGGGGCGGCGGCGCGGGGTCGGTCTGCGCGGCGGCGCCGGCGCAGCAGGAGATCAGCAGCAGCAAGCTAAGGATGGGAGCAACACGCATGGCTCAACTCCTTCGCGGCGGCCACGGCGTTTCCGGCACGGGCGTCAACGGAGGCTTTCCTTGCCCCCAAGCCAGCAGGTTGTCGAGCACGAGTTGCTCCATCGCGCGGCGGGTGTGGACCGAGGCCGAGCCGAGATGCGGAAAAAGCACGACCTGCTCCATCTCAAGCAATTCCCGCGGCACGTCCGGCTCGTTGACGAAGACGTCAAGGCCGGCGCTAAGAATCTTGTGCTCCTTGAGCGCCCTGATCAGCGCCGTCTCGTCAACCACGGACCCGCGCGACATGTTGATCAGAATGCCGTCGGGCCCCAGCGCCTCCAGCACGCGCGCATCGATGAGGTTCTTGGTCTCCGCGCCTCCCGGCGTGATCACCATCAGCACGTCGACCTCGCGCGCCATATCGATCAGCGCAGGATAATGGCGGTACGACACGTCCGTGATCTGGTGCCGCGCATGGTACACGACGGGTACCAGCATCGCATCGAGCCGCCGCGCGATGGCTTTGCCGATACGGCCAAGGCCGACCATGCCGACGGTGCGGTCGCGCAATGAGGCCTTGCTGAGCGGGTAGTTCGCCTTGGCCCATTTACCCGCGCGCACATAGCGCTCGGCCTGTGGAAACTCGCGCGCGGTGCACAGCAAGAGGCCGATCGCGGTGTCGGCCACTTCCTCGGTGAGCACGTCGGGCGTGTTGGTGACGGTGATCCCGCGGGCGCCGGCCCATTTGGCGTCGATATTGTCGTAGCCGACGCCAAAGCTGGATACGATCTCGAGGCTCGGAAAGCGCGCCATGAACGGGCCGTCGACCGGTCCGGGAGCACCCGTCACGGCGATGGCGCGTATCTGCGGCGCGACGGCCCTGAGTAACGCCTCGGGCTCCTTGGCCTCGGCCAGCTTGTACAGGGTGAACAACTGCGCCAAGCCGTCGACGATGAGCGGCCGGAGCGGTCCAAGCAACAACACGCCGGGTTTTTCGTCGGCCATATTTCGCCTCTCACCTTGCTGACGGCCACCGGCACGGCCGGATCGGCAGATCCTCACAACAGCATCGTCACCGGCTGCTCGATCAGGCTTTTGAAGGCCGCAAGCAGCTCCGCGCCGAGCGCGCCGTCGACGACGCGATGATCGCACGACAGCGTCACCGTCATTTGACTGACGAACTTCACGTCGCCGGTCTCGGTCTCCACCGGCCGGCGCTGCGCCGCACCGACCGCCAAAATGGTCGCGTGGGGCGGATTGATGATGGCGGTGAATTCGCGGATGCCGTACATGCCGAGATTGGAGACCGCGGTCGCGCCGCCCCGATATTCATCCGGGTTCAGCTTGCGCGCCTTGGCGCGCGCGGCGAAATCTTTCATCGCGGCGGAAATGGCCGTGAGCGACGCCGTGTCGGCTTGGCGGATGACAGGAGTGAGCAGCCCGTTCTCGATCGCCACCGCGACGCCAACGTCCGAATGCTTGAAGCGCAAGATGCGGTCTTGCGCCCAGACAGCATTGGCCGCCGGCGCGCGTTGCAAAGCGAGCGCCAGCGCCTTGATGACGAAATCGTTCACGGAGAGCTTGAACGCCGGATCGCCCCCCTCCCCCTTCGGGGCCGAGGCGTTCGCTTCCTCGCGCAGCCGCATGAGCCGTTCGATCTCGACATCGGTGGTCAGATAGAAGTGCGGAATGGTCTGCGTCGCCTGCGTCAGCCGCGCCGCAATGGTCTTGCGCATCCCGTCGAGCGGGACTTCTTCATACGGCGTGTCCTGATAGAGCGCCTTCACCTGCGCGGTCGACGATCCCGTGGCCGGCGGAACCGGCGCTCCGACCGGTGGCGCGGCGCGGCCGCTGACCGCAGCGGCAACGTCGCGGGCGACAATGCGACCGTGCGGCCCGGAGCCGCGAATTTGGTTAAGGTCGATGCCGTCCTCGGCGGCAAGACGGCGCGCCAGCGGCGTGACGAACGAGCCGCCCGGCAGTTTGGCGGGGCCGAATTGTCCGCGCGGCGTGCGCACCTCAAAGAATGGGTCGAGCGTCAGCGGCCCGGTTCGCGGCGGCAGGGCGGCGGCAGGCGCCACCGTCGGCAGCGGCCGAGGCGCCGGCGCTAGCGACTGCGGGGCTGTCGGCGGCGCGCTGATCGGCGCACCACGCGGTGGCGCCGCGGCGCCGGCTCCGTCGCGCAGCACCGCGACGATCGCACCCACGGGCGCGACCGCACCGGCCGGCACGCGGATTTCCGCAACGACGCCGCCGGCAATCGCCGGCACCTCCATCGAGACCTTATCGGTCTCGATCTCGAACAGATTATCACCCGGCTTCACGGCGTCGCCGACGGACTTGAACCAGGTCGTGATCTTGCCCTCGGCCACGGTCTCGCCGAGCTGCGGCATCAGGACGTCCATCTACCAGCTCAGCGACACGTATTGAGTCTCGAGGAATTCCATCATGCCCTCATGCGCGCCTTCGCGGCCGATGCCGCTTTGCTTCATTCCGCCGAATGGCGCCGCCGGATCGGAAACGAGTCCGCGGTTGAGACCGATCATACCGAAATCGAGTTTTTCGGAGACGCGCAGCCCGCGCCCGACATCCTTCGTATAGAGGTAGGCGACGAGGCCATATTCGGTATCGTTGGCCTTCCCCACCACCTCATCCTCTGAGGTGAACGATTGCAGCGCCGCCACCGGCCCAAAAATCTCTTCGCGGTTCATGACCGCCTCGGCCGGCACGTTGGCGAGCACGGTCGCCGGATAGAAATATCCCGGCCCCTCGATGGCCTTGCCGCCGGTGAGCACTTTGGCGCCCTTGCGGGTCGCATCCTCGACCAGGCTCGCCACCTTATCGCGAGTCTCGGCGTTCACGAGCGGTCCGAGCGCGACGCCGTCCTGCAGGCCGTTGCCCATCTTCAGCCCCTGCATGCGCGCCGTGAGCTTCTTGGCAAACTCGTCGTGCACCTTCTCGTGCACATAGAACCGGTTGGCCGCGGTGCATGCCTCGCCCATATTGCGCATCTTGGCGATCATCGCGCCTTCGATCGCCGCATCGATGTCGGCATCCTCGAACACGATGAACGGTGCGTTGCCGCCCAGTTCCATGGCCGGCTTCACCACATTGTCGGCAGCCTCGTGCAGGAGCTTGCGGCCGACCTCGGTCGAGCCAGTGAACGACACGACGCGCACGCGCGGGTCATGCAGCATCGCGCTGACCACCGCCCCGGACCGGCGCGACGGAATGACGTTGATGATGCCGGCCGGCACGCCCGCCTCCTCCATCACCGGCATCAGGGCGAGCATCGTGAGCGGAGTCTCGGAAGCCGGCTTGAGCACCACCGGACAGCCGGCGGCGAGCGCCGGCCCGATCTTGCGCGTCGCCATGGCGGCCGGGAAATTCCACGGCGTCACCAGCACGGCGACGCCCGCCGGCTTATGCTGCACCAGCATTCGCGCGCCGGACGACGGCGCGCGCGACACCTCGCCGATATTGCGCACCGCCTCTTCGGCGTACCAGCGGAAGAACTCGGCCGAATAGAGCACCTCGCCGCGCGAGTCAGACAACGCCTTGCCGTTCTCGAGCGTGATCAGCTTGGCGAAACGCTCCGCCTCCTTGACGATCAGCTCATAGGCCTTGCGCAGGACCTCAGCGCGCTCACGCGGCTTACGGGCCGCCCAGTCCGCGAAGGCGCCGGAAGCCGCATCGACCGCGGCCTTGGCGTCTTCCACGGTCGCGCTGGCCACCGAGGCGATTTTGTTCTCGGTTGCCGGATCGATCACGTCGAAGCGGCTCTTGTCGGAGCTTGGGCGCCATTTGCCGCCGATGTAGAGATCGGTCGGGACGTTGGCGAGAAGATTGTCGTACATGGCACTCGTCCTGTTGGCTCTGCTGGTGTTGCGGCGCTATTTGCGGGGTTTCAGCTCGACGAGGATGTTCTGATAAGGCTTGCCGCTGAGGTTGCGCAGCTCGTGCTTCTCGCCGGCATCGCGCCAGATCACGCCGCCGACCTTGTCGTCCACGACGACGGAATGGCCTGCAACGTTCTCAAGCTCGATCTTGCCGCCGGTGACGTTGATGATGACGTAGTCCAGCGTGTGGTGGTGCCACGCCTTTTTTCCGCCCGGCGCGACGCGCATGTCCCAGACCCGCACCTGGTCGTTCTCGAAAAGAACTTCGGTACCAATCGGTCCGTTCGGATTTTCGCGGCTCGGCTCGTTCGCCATGGACGTCTTCCCCTCATGCTTGTCATGCGCGAAGGCTGCGTTGCACCCGCTCGGCGATGCGATCAACACTGGGCAGCGCGAGGTCTTCGAGAATGTCGGCGGCCGGCAGCGGAATATGCGGGGTCGTGATCCGCACCGGCGGCCCGTCGAGGTCATAGAACGCCTCGTCGGCAACGATCGAGACGATCTCCGCGCCCCACCCGCATAAACGGGGGTTTTCCTCGACCGTAAACAAGCGGTGCGTGCGCGCGACCGAGTTGAGAATGGTCTGCGTGTCCAGCGGCACCAGCGAGCGCACGTCGATGACCTCGCAATCGATCCCGTGCTCGGTACTGAGCCGGTTCGCAGCCTCGAGCGCGCGCGGCACCATCAGCGCAAGCGCCAGGATCGTCGCGTCCCGGCCCGGCCGTACGATGCTGGCGCTGCCGAGGCTGTCGACGATCTCGCCATCGGGCACCTCGCCCTTGGTCGCGTAGAGCGATTTGTGCTCGAAGAAGATCACCGGGTCCGGATCACGCACCGCGGCTGCCATCAGGCCGATCACGTCGCGCGGGGTGGACGGCGCCACGACCTTGAGGCCGGGGATCATCATCGCCCAGTTCTCGACGCTCTGGCTGTGCTGGGCGCCGAATCGGGAGCCGCCGCCGTTGCCGGTGCGCACGACCAGCGGACATTTGACTTGCCCGTTGGTCATGTAGCGGCTCTTCGGGAACTCGTTGGCGATGTAATCGAAGCATACCGCGAAGAAGTCCGAGAACATGATCTCGGCGATCGGCTTGAGCCCGGTCATGGCCGCGCCCATGGCGGCGCCGAGAATGGCCTGCTCGGAGATCGGCGTGTCACGCACCCGCTTCGGCCCGAACTGCTCGAGCAGGCCTATCGTCGCCTTGAACACTCCCCCGGCTTTGGCCACGTCCTCGCCGAGAAACACCACGTCGGGATCGCGCGCCATCTCCTGGGCGATGCCGCGCGCCACCGCGTCGCGATAGGTCAGTTCCGCCATGCCCACCCTCCATCCGCGTAGACGTCGGTGGTGAGGATATCGAGCGCCGGTGGCGGGGCGGCCTTGCACGTCTCGGTCGCGGTGTCGACCTGCCGCAGCACGTCCGCATCGATTTGCGCGACCACGTCCTCGCCGATGCCGAACTGTCTTAGCCGCTGGCGATAGATCGTGATCGGATCGCGCTTCTTCCAGCGCTCGAGCTCGCCCTCGGGCCGGTACTTGGCAGGATCGGCGCGCGAGTGCCCGCTATACCGGTAGGTCATGCATTCGATCAGCGACGGGCCACCGCCGGCCCGTGCCTTGTCGTAGGCTGCGAGCGCCGTGCGATAGACCACGTCGGCATCGTTGCCGTCGATCACGATGCGCTCGAGACCATAGGCGCCGGCACGGTCGGCGGCCGGGTGCTCGACCGCCGTCACCTCGCCGATCGGCGTATATTCCATGTAGAGGTTATTCTCGCAGACGAACACGACCGGTAACGTCCACACCTTGGCGAAGTTCAGCGCCTCGTGGAAGGCGCCGATATTGGTGGTGCCGTCGCCGAAGAAGCAGACCGAGACGTCGCTTTCGCCCTTGTATTGCGCGCGCCAGGCCGCGCCGCAGGCGATCGGCAGATGCGCGCCGATGATCGCGTAGGAGCCCATCACGCCGTGCTCCACCGAGGTCAAGTGCATGGAGCCGCCCTTGCCGCGCATGAGGCCGTTGTCGCGCTGCATCAACTCGCCGAGCACCTTGTCGATCGGCACGCCGCGCGCGAGCGTATGGGCGTGCCCACGATAGGTGCAGAAGCTGAGATCACCCGGCCGCATGGCGACCGCGAAGCCGGCCGCCACGGCCTCCTGACCAAGCGACAAGTGGCTCGTACCCTTCACCAGGTTCTGCAGGAACAGGTCGAAGGCGCGCTGCTCGGCTTGCCGGATCTCCACCTGCGTGCGGTAGAGCTTGAGCCTTATTGCTTCGCCGATGTCGTCGTTGACGCCCGTCGGGCGCACCGCTGCAGGCATGCGGCTTGGCTGCTCATTCATCGGTCGTTCCTCGGGCCGGGATGTTGGTCTTGACCTTTGTGCCTAATCAGAGGGTCTTAGGCGAATTTGTCAACCGGCGCCAACAGGCCGAAACGGGGCGGGCTGCCCATTCCCGCGGGCGTCGGGGAATCCGCCCTACTGACTAGCCAAGGGCTCCGCCCTTGATATCCCTTGCGCCCGGGCGTGACGAGGGGCCGAGGAGTCCACCCCCAAACGAGAACAAAATTCGCGTTAGCGGCACCATAACGGTCTAATCGCCATCTCCCTGCCATGGACGCCGCCGGGCATCGCGGACGTGCACAATCCACACTTCTTCGCGCTCGATGCGATAGTACACTTTATAAGGACGGCGCGGCACGATCAGTTCGTATATGCCCACCCTGTTCGTCACCTGCCCAAGGCGCGGATGCAAAACAAGGCTTCGGATCGCACTGTTGATCGCGCGCATCACATTGCGCGCACCACGCGGGTTTCGCTTCTCAAGGTAATCGAAAATTGCCTCGCGCTCCGCGAACGCACGCCGCGAATATCGAATCCTCATATGCCGCGGCGCTTGTCAGCCTCAGCTACGACTTCATCGGGAACGAATTCGCCTCGCTCAGCCTGCGCCAGCCCTTCCTCAACAGCCGCGCGCGTTTCGTCATCCAGATGGACGACGGCCACCTCCTCGCCGGTAAGGGACAGGAGAGCCTTGGCGAGGGCGTCCTGATCTTCAGCCGAAAGCTCGCGGACTTTCTCGATCGCGCGTTCGAGCAATTTTGTCATGGCAGCTACTTTATCACGCTGCCTCTCTTCCGCAAATCCGCTCGGGCCTCGTCAACGGACGAGGCCTGCCCCATCAATTCCGCCGCCGAACCGTTTCGCGGTGCAGAATATACAGGCCCGAGGCCACCACGATGCCGGCCCCCGCCAGCGTCCACCCGTTCGGCACGTCGGCGAACACGAAATACCCAAGCGCCACCGCCCAAATGAGCTGAGTATAGATGAATGGGGACAGCAGCGCGGCAGGCGCCAGCCGGTGGCCGGCGATCAACAGATAATGGCCGAAGCTGCCGAGCGCGCCGACGACGACCATCAGCACGATCAGCAACGGCTCGGAGGGCGTAGTCCACACGAACGGAACGACCGGCGCCATCACCAGCGCGCCGGTCAGGTTGGAATAGAACAGCGTCGTCTCGTTGGAATCGGTGCGCGACAGTGCACGCGTCGAAATAGCGTAGAATGCGTAGCAAACAGCGCCCGCGAGCGAGAGCAAGGCGGCCGGGTGTATGCCTCCGGCGCCCGGACGCGTCACCACCACGACGCCAAGGAAACCCGCACCGATCGCGATCCACCGGCGCCAGCCGACCCATTCGCCGAGCAGCGGGCCTGATAACGCCGCCACGAAGAATGGCGTCGAGAATGCAATCGACATGGTCTGGTCGAGCTGCAGGTACCGCAGTGCCAGGAAATTGAGCCAAGTCGAGCCGAACAACAACGCTCCGCGCCCCACCTGCAGCAGCGGCCGCGAGGTTCGCACGAGGCCCGGATGGGTCAGCGGGTTGAAGAGGACGAGCGCCAACAAGAGCGCGAAGGTGTAGCGTGCCCAGACGACTTGAAGCGTATCCATATGGTGGTTGAGAATTTTTGCGGTGGTGTCGAGGCAGGAGAAGGACGCGACCGCCCCGCACATGAGCGCAATGCCGATGAGCCGTTGCCGGCGCTCATGCGCTTCATCGCTCATGCGCACGCTCTGCAACGGTCGAGGCTGCGCAATCGCTCACCGCTCCGGCGCCAGCGCGCTCTCATGCCACCGCCGCAAGATCAATTGGGAAACGAGCGACAGCGCGACGAAGATGACGATGCCGGTAATCGATAGGAGCAGCAGCGCGGCGAACATTCTGGGAATGTTGAGCCGGTAGCCCGATTCGGCAATGCGGTAGGCAAGCCCCGATCCGGCCCCAGCCGAGCCTGCGGCAATCTCTGCGACAACCGCGCCGATCAGCGACAATCCGCCGGCGATGCGTACGCCGCCGAGCATGTAGGGCAGCGCCGCCGGAAGTTTCAGCCGCCACAGCAGCTCCATGCGCGAGGCGCGGTAAAGCCGGAATAGATCGAGCAGCCCGCGGTCGACGGAATTCAGACCGAGGGTGGTGTTCGCGAGAACCGGGAAGAACGCAACGATCCAGGCACAGGCGAGCACCGCCGCCTCTTGCGGCAGGTAGATCAAGAGCAACGGCGCGACGGCGACGATCGGCGTCACCTGCAGGATCACGGCATAGGGGTAGAGCGAGTATTCCAGTAGCCGTGACTGGTTGAACAAAACCGCGAGACCGACACCGCCGGCGACTGCCAGCAGCAAGCCTTCGAGCGTGATCGTCAGCGTGACGAGGAGTGAATCCCACAGAATGGACCGATCGGCGACGAGCGTCGCGAATACGAGCCCGGGGGACGGAAGCACGTACGGCGGAATCTCCTCGAGTCGCACCACGAGGTCCCAGCCGAAAACTCCGAGCGCAAGCATGGCGATCGGCAGGATGACGCGCAAAAGCCGGTCGGGCCGGGCGGGCTCGCGCATCACGGCTTGCGATTGCTCCTGATCCCGGATCATCACGCGCCCTGCGCCATGGCCCGGCCGAGCGTCTGGGACACCAACCGGCACAAGCCCGCATAGTCGGCCGAGGTGCGAAAGCTCTCGTCACGCGGATAGGGAGCCTCGATGCGAAGCTCGGACGCGACCCGGCCCGGCCGCGCCGTCATCACGACGATGCGGCTCGACAGATAGACCGACTCGAACACCGAGTGGGTGACGAACACCACCGTCTTGCCGAGCGCCTGCCACAGCGTGAGCAAATCATTGTTGAGCCGAAAGCGGGTGATCTCGTCGAGCGCGGCAAACGGCTCGTCCATCAGGAGGAGGTTAGGCTCCGTGACTAGCGCGCGCGCGATCGAGACCCGCATGCGCATTCCCCCAGACAACTCGCGCGGATAGGCCGTGCCGAACTCCTGCAGCCCGACCCGGGAGAGCGCTGCGTCGACGCGCGGCCCCATGTCCGACCCCGTGTGCAGGAGGTTAAGCGGCAAGGCGACATTGCCGGCGACCGTCGCCCACGGCATGAGGGTGGGCTCCTGAAACACGAAGCCAACCCGGCCCGCGTTACCATCGGCCGCTCCTTGGGGCCATTCCACGGCCCCCCGCGTCGGCTCGCTCAGTCCGGCGATGATCCGCAGCGCCGTCGATTTGCCGCACCCGGACGGGCCGAGCAGGGTGACGAACTCGCCCGCCCGTACCGTAAGATCGAAGCCGTCGAGCCCGGCCACGCCATTGGCAAAGGTCTTGCCGACGCCGCGCAACGCGACCAGCACGCCCGATCCGGCCGCAACGCGCGCTCCCCTCGTGAAACCGAGATTCGTCACCGTGGCTTCGCCATTGATTACTCAACCCCCGCCCGGCCGCGATCAATGGCGGCAGCACGTCATAGCGGTTAATTACCCGTTGGACAGCCAGGCTGGACTCGGCGAGCCTCGGCGAACCCGCTATGGCGTAACGGTGCAGTCCGGGCGTCGCCGCGGCTTTCGTTCGCGCTCGCCCCATCCTAAGGTGAATGCCGTTGACCATGAGATTTCTAGCCGAGGCGAGAACCATGAAAGCGACCCCCGCAAAGCGTTTTCTGCTGGGCGCGGCCTTCGCGTTGGCCGCGCTCCTCCGCAGCACGCTCGCCGACGCGGAAACCTATCCGAGCCGCCCCATCACCGTGATCGTCCCCTTCGCCGCTGGCAGCGCGAGCGATGTGGTAACGCGAATCTTGGCCGACCGGATGAGCAAGTCGATGGGCCAGCCGATCATCATCGACAACCGTCCCGGCGCCGGTGGCGACACCGGCACGGCGGCGGCGACCAAGGCCGTCCCGGATGGCTATACGTTGGTCGCGTCGGGTACCGGGCCGGTCGCCGCCAATAAGACGCTCTATCGCGATCTCGGCTACGACCCGGAGAAGGATCTCGAGACGGTTTCGCCATTCGCGGTCTTCACGATCGTCGTCGCGGCGAGCACCAAGCTGCCGGTGCGCTCGCTCGCAGAGCTGATCGCCTACGCCAAGGCGCATCCGAACGAGCTCAACTATGGCTCGGTCGGTATCGGCAGCTCGCAGCATCTTTCCGGTGTCTATTTCGAGCAGGTCGCGGGCGTGAAGCTTACCCATGTGCCGTATCGGAATATCGGGCAATACACGACGGACATGATCGCCGGCACGGTGCCACTCGGCTTCCAATGGCTTCCGAACGTCGCAGGGGCGCTCAACGGCGGCGGTGCCAAAGCGTTGGCGGTCGCCGGCAAGAGCCGGTTGGCTGCGTTGCCGGCAGTGCCGACGACTGCGGAGGCGGGGCTCCCCGCTTACGAAGCTTCCGGCTGGTTCGCCATGCTGGCCCCGCGCGATACGCCAACACCGATCATGACCAAGCTCAATCAGGAACTCGCCGCGGCGATCGCCGATCCGACCGTGCGCGACCGCTTCCAGCAGCAAGGCGCGGAACCGATGGCCGTCTCGCTCGATGACGCGGCTAAATTCATTTCCGCCGAAACCGTGAAGTGGCGCGAGATCATAACCAAAGCCGGCATCCCGTTGATTGAATGACGTGTCAGCAGTCAGGACTTATTGAGTCCTGACACCTGATTCTTGACTGCCGACTTCCGATTGCCGATGTGCTCGCGCAGCATGATCGCGGGGCCGGCGCGGTCCTCGGCTGGAACGCCCGTCCGCGCCAAGCGGCGAGCGATGGTGACGAAGTTTCGCACGGCCGGGGAGCAGTCATCACGCCGATACGCGAGGCTGATCGGCGCACGCAACCCATTCCCCTCTAAGGGCACATAACCCGTCCCGTCGATATGAAGCCGGTTGATCGAGTGCGGAACAATGGCGACGCCATAGCCGGCCCCGACCATCAGGACGCTCGCCACCAGGTGCGGAGTTTCCTGTCCGCGGATTGGGGAAAACCCGGCGCGGCGGCAGGCCTCCGTGATCGAGTCGTGGAAGCCGGGACCGAGCGCACGCGGGGTCATAATGAACGTTTCCTTGGCAAGCGCGGCGAGCGGCACCGAAGGGAGGCCCAAAAGCGGATGTCCCGCCGGCAACACGACCAGCATGTCCTCTTCGAGGAGCAGTTCCAGCGCGAGACCACGCTGGTCGCTGATAGGCGGGCGGATGACGGCGAGATCGATGTCGCCGGCATGCAGCCGCGCGATCAATAACGGGGTGTTGCTCTCTTCCGGCGAGAGCACGACCTCAGGATATCGCTTCCGGTACTCCCGCACAATGGCGCCGATGAGTGGATGGAAGTAGGTCCCCGCGGTGGTGCCTGCCTTGATCTCCCCGGTTTCGCCGCGGGCGCGACGCCGCACGCTGGTCATGGCGTGGTCGACCTGCCGCAAGATCTCGCGCGCCTCCTGCAACAACAGCTTTCCCGCCCCGGTCAGCTCGACCCCGCGGGTCAGTCGACGGAACAAACGCGTACCCGCTTCCTCTTCCAATTGCTGGATTTGCCGGCTCAGCGGCGGCTGCTGCATGCCAAGACGCGCCGCCGCACGCGTGAAATTGCGCTCCTCGGCGACCGCAACGAAGTAACGGAGCGAGCGAAGTTCCATCGGCCAGCCATCCGTAAAGCGGTGGGCCTCAGCCAGCCGGCCATGACCTTTCTTGCTGTGATGCGCGGCCGCTGTTGTCTGCAACCGACAGCATATTCGCAAAGTATCGAAGACGCCACATCCATGTATTGGACGATCGCTGCTTCGAGTCCCATCTCGGCCGGGACAGGGGATGACGCTTGTACGGGCGTCGCGACGCTTCCGCCGAGAGCTTGGCGAGGCACCTGATCGCGCCGGCATTAGCGCAATCTGGCCGGCATTGCCGTCACCTCACCGATTGGATCTGTTGGGATGAAGTCGCTTATCGTCAAGCATTCCATTGTTATCAAGGGTCGCCGGACAACCATCGGAATCGAAGAGGCATTTTGGCGGTCGTTGAAGCAGATTGCCCGGGAGCGCAGGGTCACCTTGACCCTGCTCATCTCCACCATCGAGGTGGAGCGGAATACCGCGAATTTGGCCTCGGCGCTGCGACTGTTTGTGCTCGATCACTATCGAGAAGTTGCCAGGCAAGCGACGCAAGGCCCCAATTGGCCGCTCATCGGATGAGCGGTATTGCCGGCGCGTCGCCTACCAGGCCCGGCATCGACGGATCGACCGACGGCGACGGCGTGTGCGGGACCACGCGCGCCACGAGGAGCTCGGTCATTCGGTCTGCTGGAATGGGCGCGGCAAAATAGAACCCCTGTACATGCTCGCAGCCGGCCGAAACCAGCAATTCCGCCTGCCCGGCATTTTCCACTCCCTCGGCAATGCACTCGATGCCCAATTCCTTCGCCAGATGGATCGCAGCGCGCACGACGGTCGCTTTGCGTGCATCGTCATTGATCCCCATGACCAGTTCTTGCGCGATCTTCAGCCGATTTACCGGATAGCTCGACAGATAGCTCAGCGAACAATAGCCGGTCCCAAAATCGTCGATCGCGATGCGCACGCCAAGCTTGCGCAGGCGTTCAAAAATGTCGCGGTGCTTCTTATTCACCTCGCACAAGACCGACTCGGTCAGCTCGATCTCGACATCGGTTGGGTTCACGCCCCATTTTTCGAGGCTCGCCGCGATCCGGGCATCGACATCGGTAGCCGCCTTGAACTGCACGGCGGAAAAATTCACCGCGAGCACCGGCGGCGCGATGCCACGATCGCTCCATGACCGCATCTGCCGGCAAGCCTGGTCGAACGCCCATTCGCCGAGCGCGACGATGCTGCCGGTGCCTTCGGCAATGGCGATGAAAGCGGCCGGCGTCAAGAAACCGCGCGTCGGATGGTTCCAGCGCAATAGTGCTTCGACGCCGATGATCCGTCCCGACACGACATCGACCTGCGGCTGATAGTAGAGCTCGAATTCGTTGCGCTCGAGCCCACGCAAGTGGTCGGAGATTGCCTCCCGCTCGGAAGCCTCGCGGTCAAGCTCGGCTGCGCCGAAGCGGACGCTATCCCTTTCATCCGCTCGCTGTGGAGCGAGAAGTGGCCGGCCGGCGCGACGCAGCTGCAGCACGACGGCTCCGCCAATCAGCAGGCTCGCGAACAGCGCAAGCCAAGCGAGGTCGCGGGCCGTCGTCCCGAGCGCGAACATGTGGTTTGGCGGCGCGGCAAAGCAATCATCGCGCTGCGTGGGGATATCCCAACTCCGCACGACAAACAATGCGCTGAGCGACCAAACCGCGCCAATGACCGCCGCGAAGACGACCGGAAACAAGGCGCGCACCCGCTGCGGTCTCGCGTCCCGCGGCTCCCCGGCATGGCCGGCTGCGGCAAGGATGCGGCCGAGGCGCAGATGGAAGCGAGGCATGACGGCCCTCATCGATGGCAAGGAATGCCGGCTGTTGACCAAAAGCGAGCGTTGATGCCTCGGCCCCCGTAAGGGAGGTGCTAATGCGCGGTATCGAGTGGTGTGCATGTGGACGATTTTGCGCTAATCGTCCGTTGCTTGGTGCATGAATGTTGAACGCGCATGTATCCCGTTATGGGATTGGGCTCGTCGGGTCGCGGTCAGCAATACGATCAAGATGCCGCACGCGCATGCTGCGCTTTCAGTTCCTACGGGCGCAGGTCGAGGCCGACCTTCTTGTTGACGAATTGCAGCGTGTAGGATTTGCGGTAATCGATGTTGGCCTTGACGACGCCCGCATGCACCATCTTGTCGAAGAAGCTTGCCATCCGCGCGTCGGTCATGGCGCCGATGCCGAGCGTTGCTGCGTCGCCTGAATCGACGATGCCGTATTCCTTCATCTTGGCGATCGAATAGGCGAGCAATGCATCGGTCATCTCGGGATTCTGCTGCTTGATCAGCTCGTTTCCTCCGTGATTGTCGTGGTAGAGATAGTTGTACCAGCCGATGATCGAGGCATCGACGAAGCGCTGCACCAGATCAGGCTTGGCCTCGACCAGGTTGCGGCGGGTCTCGATCAGGGTCGAATACGTGTTGAAGCCGTGGTCGGCGAGGAGGAAGATCTTCGGCTTGAACTTGCCCTGTTGCTCGATCGCGTAGGGCTCCGAGGTCACGTAGCCCTGCATGACGGTGCGGGGATCGGCAAGAAACGGCTGCGGATTGAACGTGTAGGGCTTGACCTGCCCCTCCTGGAAGCCGAAGTCGGCCTTGAGCCACTGGAAATAGGTCGACATTCCCTCGCGCGAGACGAGGAGCGTGAGCTTCTTGAGATCCTCGAAGCGCTCAATGCCTTGACCCGGGTGGGCGAGCAGCACCTGCGGGTCCTTCTGGAACATGGCGGCGGTCACGACGGTCGGAATGTCTTGCGCGACCGCATCAAAGGATTGCAACGTGTTGGCGCTCATGAAGAAGTCGAGCTTGCCGACAGGCAGCAGGATGCGGTTGTTCACCTGCGGCCCGCCCGGCACGATGGTGACGTCAAGCCCGTGGCGGCGATAGGTGCCGTCGGCGAGTGCCTGATAGAAGCCGCCATGCTCGGCTTCCGCCACCCAATTGGTGCCGAAGGAGACCTTGTCGAGGGCCTGCGCGGAGGGAACCCCTGCGCCCGCGAGCGCAACCGCAAGGATTGCCAGGCTTAACGCCGTTTTGCTTCGCCGCATTTCTATTGCTCGAAGCGGTCGATGAACCACTTGAGCAGGCGGATCCAGATCTCGTCCTTGCCGACCGAATCCTCGATCCCGTGCTCGAGATTGGGATTATCGTTCACTTCCATGACGACGACGCCATTGGCGGTCTGTTTGATGTCGACGCCGTAAAAGCCGTCGCCAATCGGCTTGGCGGCGCGCGCCGCCACCTCGATCACCTCGCGCGGCGCCTGGTCGAGCTCGAAGGTCTTGAAGCCGCCCTCGCGCGAGGAGCCGTCGGCGCGGTGCTTGACAATCTGCCAATGGCCGCGCGCCATCCGGTACTGGCAGACGAACAGCGGTTCGCCGGAGAGGATCCCGACCCGCCAATCGAACTCGGTCGGCAGGAATTTCTGCGCCAGCAAGAGATCGGTCTCCTCGAACAATTCGTCGGCGATGCGACGGAATTCCTCGGATGTCGAGACCTTGTGCACGCCGCGCGAGAACGAGCCGTCGGGAATCTTGACCACCAGCGGTAGGCCGAGCTCGTCCATGGCGCGCGGCAGGTCGGCGGAGTCGGCGAGCATCACGGTCGGCGGGGTCGGCACCTGGTTCGAGCCGAGCAGCTCCATCAGGAACACCTTGTTGGTGCAGCGGATCATCGAGATCGGATCGTCGATGACCGGCATCCCCTCTTGCCAGGCACGGCGGGCGAACCGGTAGGTATGATTATCGATCGAGGTGGTCTCGCGGATGAACAGGCCATCATATTCGGCTAGCTCGGCGAGCTGCCGCCGCGTGATCGGCTCGATGTCGACCGAATGCTTCTCGGCGATGCGGGCGAAATGCTTGATCGAGGCGGCCGATGTGGGCGGCAGCTTCTCGTTCGGATCGTAAAGCACCGCGAGGTCGTATTTCGCCAGCGTCCGGCCTTTGGGGTCGCGCCATTCGCGCTTGGTATGCTGATGCAGCGACTCGCGGAAGAACGCCCCCTCGCCGTTGGCGAGGCGCGTGATGCTGCGCGGGCGGATGCGGT
Source organism: Xanthobacteraceae bacterium (assembly GCA_052148715.1). GTDB lineage: Bacteria > Pseudomonadota > Alphaproteobacteria > Rhizobiales > Xanthobacteraceae > JBKQHQ01. Next base: position 17,262 of record JBKQHQ010000264.1, read on the forward strand.
CGATGGAGAGCCAGGTACCCGGCTCCACCGTCACCTCGAGCGCCGGGCAGCGGAACCAGTCGAACAGCAGCCGGCCGAACGGCTCGAAGCGCGGATCCCGGGCGATGCCGAAACACACCAGAAACTTGAACTCGCCCTCGGGCTGGAAGTCGGCACGCCGGGCGCAGCGATTGAGCTCGTCCTCAAGCTCGGGCAACGCGTGCTCGTACAGCTTGGCCTCGCGCAGCTCCAGCATGGTCTCGACCGTGGGCACCACCCGATGCCCGCGCGCCTCGGCGAGCAGCGAGGCGTAATAGCCCTTGGACTGGTAGGCGTAGGAGCGCGACAGGTTGACGAGCTTTGGCCGCCCCATGTCGAACAGGCGCGGGCGGGCGAGATACTCGCTCGTCGTGATCACCTTGTGCGGGGTATCCGCGTTGGGGAAATCCTTGGGCTGGTCGACGAGAATGACCCAGCCGGTCATCGTACCGGCCCTTTCCTAACAAGGATTGAGGCCTGCAATTTGTGAACTCCGCAACGGGTCATGCGTTCGAAGGTTGATGACGGCATGGCATAGGTTTCGGGCGCGACCACCTCGCCCTGATCATTGGGGCCCGCCGCTGGGTCATGCACGAGGATGGCACGCCCCTCGTGCGCGAAGGCAAATACCCAGTGCGGAAGGCGCCGACGAAACATATGGTCGCCGGCGACCATGACAATGGCCACGGCGCCACTATCGAATGCATCGATCAGCCCCGATTCGCCAAGCGGTTTTAAATAGGTGGATATGCCGAGCTCATGAGCTTCGCGCCGGAACTCCGCCTGCGCGATCCGCATGACGCGCCGCTTCTCCTCGGCTTGGACGGTATCGACGAAATAAGGGCCCGGGTGACTCACGTAAATCTCAGGGACAAGTCCGTGCCGTCGCAGCGTCACGGCAAGCCCGTACGGCTCGCAGCCGCCGGGGCCGCCGCTCATGAATATGGTCGTCGCTTCGCGCCAGAGCTTGAACTCGAATGCGGGGTCGGGCCGCAGTGCCGGATCGGCCCAGGCTAACGCCATCAGGAGGCAGGCCGGACCACAGGTGAACTCGGTCGTTTGGTGGAAATAAGGCGGCTGCGACTGGCGCTTGGAAGGAACGGGATAAAGCCGCTTCTGCAAGCGCAAGGCGGCACCGCTGTCGCCATAATACGCCTCGTGCCGGCCGAACTGGCGATAGCCGGCCTGCCGGTAGAGCGCGATCGCAGCGGCGTTGTTCTCGTGCACCTCGAGCCGCAGGAACGTGCAATGCCGGGCGAGCGCCGCCTGCTCAGCCGCGGCCAGCAGCGCCTTGCCGACGCCGCGGCGGCCGCAGCTCGGGCTGATGGCAATCGAATAGAGGCGGCCGGTGCTGGCTCTGGAGCGGAACAAGACGAGGGCATAGCCGGCCAGCCGTCCATCGACCTCGGCGACCATCAACTCGGCATTGGGCGAAGCGAGAAAGCGACGCAAGCTCTGCCGTGACAGGCGATCAGTGTGGAACACCTCGTTCTCAAGGTCGAGCAGCGCCCGCAGATCAGCATATCCGCCGCGGCGAACCTGCACTTCTACCTTTTGCTTCTCGGCGAGAGCGCTACGCATCGGTGGGAATATACAGGGGAGGAACGACGGAGGACAGACGAGGGACCGCTAGGCCGCCCCTACCGGGTTTCCGTCATACGGCCCGGCCTGCGGACCATCGCTCGCCCATCCGGCGCGAATGCGCCAGGAATCCCACCCGAGCAGGGCCGCGACGGACAAAAGCAAGAGCGAGACGACGATGTCGACGCTACGCGTGCGGACAAGGGGCCGGTTATCGGCCCGTTCAGGCTCCGCATTCTCAGCTGTCATCGGTCTAGTTCAAGACGAAGCCGGCTTCGGTCATCAGCTGCCTGTTGAGCGCACCATCCTGCTCGAGAAATTTTAGCATGTCCGCTCCCGTCAGGAATGTCGGCTTGAGCGCCTGCTTTTCCATGTAGTCCTTGTATTCCGGGGTTTGGGTGACGCGCTTGAACAGGTCGACGTAGAACGCGGTTTGCTCCAGTGTCACTTTTCCCGGCAAAAAGATCGCGCGCAGCATCGTGTACTGAACGTCGAGACCCTGCTCCTTGCAGGTCGGAATGTCGTTCCACGACATGTCGGCGGTGACCTTGGCGTTGTACTCGATGCGTTGGCTGTCGAAGATGCACAGCGGGCGCACCTGCCCGGCGCGCCAGACCTCGAGATTTTCCGATGGATTGTTGACATTCGAATCGATGTGCTTGCCGACGAGCTGGGTCGCAGCCTCACTGCCGGACCTATAAGGAAGATAGCTGAACTTGGCGCCCGTCTTTTTCTCGACGAAGACGGTGAGGACATGGTCCTCGCGCTTCGATCCAGTGCCGCCCATCTTGAACGGTGGATCGGCGGCCTTCGCGGCGTCGATGTAATCCTTGACCGACCTGTACGGCGTCTCGGCATTCACCCACAAGCCGAACTCGTCGAAGGCGATGACCGAAATCGGCGTCAGATCGTGCCAGTCGAACGGGATCTTGGCGGCGAGCGGCAGCATGTAGATCAAGGAATAGGCGATCAGAAACTTGTTGGGGTCGCCCTCGGCCGATTTCATGTAGATCAGGGCCTCGGCACCGGAGGCGCCACCCCTGAGCGAGACCACGAGCGGCACCTTCATCAGCTTGTTCTTCTGCACCGCGCCCTGAATGAGCCGAGCCATCTGCTCGGAAGCGCCGCCCGCGCCCGCCGCCACCACGATCTCGACGGCCTTGGTCGGTTCCCACGCCATGGCCGCACCTGGGCCGAGCAGCGCCATGACCATGATCCCTTGAACCGGACTCCGGCGCAGTGAAATCATGTGCTCCTCCGTGATCGCGGAAACGATCGGCCCGTTCATGGATCTTCTTGGGTATTCTCGGGCCCGGCATTGTGCGGCTTTGCTCGGCTCGTTCAAGTGGATTCGCGAGCCATTGCGCGGTTCGCAGAGTTTCGGAGCGTCGCGCCCCTCATCCCTCGGCGGCGACCGGCAGCGGAGCCGCAAGCGGAAGCGCTTGTGCGGCCGCGAGGCTTGCGGCAAGCACGCGCGCCACATGAATAGCCGCGCGTCCGGCGCCATCGTTGATCTGCTGCCGGCACGAGGTGCCATCCGCAACGATAAGCGTGCCGGCTTCCGCCTTGCGCACGGCCGGCAGCAACGCAAGCTCGCCCATGGCGAAAGAGACGTCGATCGTGTCGGCTGCGTAACCAAAGGCGCCGGCCATCCCGCAGCAACTGGAATCGACGGTCTCGACCGTGAGCCCCGGGATCAGCTTCAGCACGCGCTCGACCGCGCTGAACGCGCCGAACGATTTTTGATGGCAATGACCGTGCAGCAAAGCGCGCCCGGTGATCGGACCAAGCCGCAGGTCGAGCCGTCCGGCGTCGACTTCGCGCACCAAGAACTCCTCGAGCAGCATCGCCTGCGCAGCCAACCGCTTCGCCGCCGGCGTATTGATCATCGCCGGCACCTCGTCGCGGAAGCCGAGCACGCAGCTCGGCTCGAGGCCGACGACGGGCACGCCGCGCGTCACGAACGGCTCGACCGCCTCGATCACCCGCGCCGCCTCCTGCCGCGCTTCGTCGACCGCGCCGACCGATAGAAATGTGCGGCCGCAGCAGAGCGGCCGCCCCGAAGGATCGGCGGGCCGCGCCACATGGATGCGATAGCCGGCCGCCTGCAGGACGGCGAGCGCGGCGTCCAGATTCTCCGGCTCGAAATAGCGGTTGAAGGTGTCGGTGAACAACACGACCTCGAGCCCCTCGGCCGGCCCAACCACTGTCGCCCGATCGCGGAAAATGTCCCCGCGCCAGCGCGGCAATTGCCGGCGCGCGGTAAATCCGGTCAGGCGCTCGGTCAGTTTGGCCGCTCCCGGCAGCCGATCGCGCATGTTGAGGAGCCACGGCATCCGGGCCGCATAGGGCGCGTAGCGCGGCAGCCAGCCAATCAACCGGTCGTGTAACGAGAAACCAAGAGCCGTGCGGCGCGCAGCTTGAACCTCGATCTTCATCCGCGCCATATCAACCCCGGTCGGGCATTCGCGTCGGCAGGCCTTGCAGGACACACAGAGTCTTAGCGTCTGCGCCATCTCCTCGGAGGTGAAAGCCGCCTCGCCCAGTTGGCCGGTGACGGCGAGCCGCAGCGTGTTGGCGCGGCCGCGGGTGACGTCGCACTCGTCGCGGGTGACGCGGTAGGACGGGCACATGACCCCGCCCGCCAGCGTGCGGCAGGCGCCGTTGTTGTTGCACATCTCGACGGCGCCTTGGAACCCGCCGCCCACGCCAGGATAGGCCGACCAATCGAGCCGCGTTCGGCGCTCCAACCCGTGATAGGACGGGCCGTAGCGGAAATAGCGGCGATCATCGAATTTCGGCGCCCGCACGATCTTGCCGGGATTGAACAGGCCGTGCGGATCGAAGCGGTCCTTCACCTCCTCGAAGGCGCGCACTAAACGCGCCCCGAACATCGGCTCGTGGAATTCCGAGCGCACGATGCCGTCGCCATGCTCGCCGGAATGCGAGCCCTTGAACGCGCGGACGAGCGCGAACGCCTCGGTGGCGATGGCGCGCATCGCGGCAACGTCCTTATCGAGCCGCAGATTGAGCACCGGCCGCACGTGCAGGCAGCCGACCGAGGCATGCGCGTACCAAGTGCCGCGTGTTCCGTGCCTTTCGAAGATGTCGGTGAGGCGCGCCGTATAGTCGGCGAGATGATCGAGCGGCACCGCGCAATCCTCGACGAACGAGACCGGCTTCCCCTCCTCCTTCATCGACATCATGATGTTGAGACCCGCAGTGCGCAGCTCGGTGATCGCCGCCTGCAGCGTCGGATCGAGCACGTCGACGACGCCGCCCCAATGCGCCTTGTCCTTGTCGAAGGCCAAGCCGAGGTCGCCGATCAACCCATGCAGCTGCCGCAGCCGGCGCAGATTCTCCTCATAATCGTCCTCGCCGAACTCGACCAGAAGCACCGCCTCAGGCTCGCCGCGCACGAACCGCTCGAGCGTCGGTCGGAACATCGCAATGTCGTGCGCGAGCCCCAGCATCGTGCGATCGACAAGCTCGATCGCGATCGGCAACAGCTTCACGATATGCTGCGCGGCGTCCATGGCCGCGTAGAAGCTGCCGAACTGGCACGCGCCAACCGCACGGCGGCCAAGCAGCGGCGAGAGCTTGAGCTCGATCTGGGTCGTGAAGGCCAGGGTGCCTTCCGAGCCGACCAAGAGGTGAGCAAGATTGGGCGCCCCGCCGTAGGGCACCAGGGCGTCGAGGTTGTAGCCGCCGACCCGGCGCTGCACCTTGGGAAAGCGCGCCGCGATCTCCTCCGCTTCGTGCCGCCCGAGCGACAGCAAATCCTTGGCGAGCGGCAGCAGCGGCCGCGGGACCGAGGAAAGATCACGGGTCACCTTCGCGAACCGGCCCTTGGTTCCGTCGGCGAGCAGCGCCTCGACGGCGATCACGTGCTCCCGCGTATTGCCGTAGCGCAGCGAGCGCGCGCCGCACGAATTGTTGCCGACCATCCCGCCGATGGTGGCGCGCGAGGCGGTCGAGATGTCGACCGGGAACCAAAGCCCATGCGGCTTGAGGCGGCGGTTGAGGTCATCGAGCACGATGCCCGGCTCGACGATGCACCGTTGTCCTGTGACATCCAGATCGAGGAGGCCGGTGAGATATTTCGAGCAGTCCACGACCAGCGATTCGTTCACCGTCTGGCCCGATTGCGAGGTGCCGCCACCGCGCGCCAGCACGCTCACACCCTCCTCGCATGCGAGCGCTACGGCGCGTTCGGCCTCCGCCATGGTGCGCGGCGTGACAACGCCGATCGGCAGCATCTGGTAGTGAGAGGCATCGGTGGCGTAGCGGCCGCGCGTGAACGGGTCGAAGCGCACCTCGCCGGTCAGCTCGGCCTTGAGGCGACGTTCCAATCCCGGTAGCACGGTCGCCAACGCCCACATCCTCTAGTATCGGTGCGTCCGGCGCCGCACGGATTTTACCTTGACCGGACTGTTGCATTCATAGTTCAAACGGACAAGCGTCCCCCACGTGTCCGTCCGAACGTCGTCTCTCCAGGAGCATATCGACAAATGGCCCAGAACTCAGCCCGCACCCCCGGGCGGCATTTTTTGCAAATTCCGGGCCCCACCCCCGTCCCCGACCGCATCTTGCGGGCGATGGACACCCCGATGATCGATCATCGCGGTCCGGAGTTTCAAAAGCTCGCCAAGCGGGTGCTGGAAGGCATCAAGACCATCTTCAAGACCGCCAATCCGGTGATCGTCTACACGGCCACGGGCACCGGCGCCTGGGAGGCCGCCCTGGTCAACACCCTGTCGCCCGGCGACCGCGTGCTGATGGTCGAGACCGGACAGTTCGCCACCTTGTGGAAGAACATGGCCGTGCGGCTCGGTCTGCAACCGGAATTCATCCCGACCGACTGGCGCACCGGGGTCGACCCGGCCGCGATCGAAGAGGCGCTGCGCAAGGATACGGCGCATGCCATCAAGGCCGTGTGCTTCCTGCACAACGAGACCGCGACCGGATGCCTCTCCTCGGTGCCGGAGGTGCGCAAGGCGATCGATGCGGCCGGCCATCCGGCGCTGCTCATGGTCGACACCATCTCCTCGCTCGCTTCGACCGACTACCGGCATGACGAGTGGGGCGTCGATGTCACCGTCGGCGGCGCGCAGAAGGGCTTGATGCTGCCGCCCGGCATGTCGTTCAACGCCGTGAGCAACAAGGCGCTGGCGGCCGCGAAGACGTCGAAGCTGCCAAAGTCGTTCTTCTCCTGGGAGGACATGCTCAACATCAACAAGATCGGCTTCTTTCCCTACACGCCGGCGACGCAGATGGTGCACGGCTTGGCGGCGGCGATCGACATGCTGCACGAGGAAGGCCTCGAGAACGTCTTCGCCCGCCACGAGCGTTTCGCCGAGGCGACGCGGCGCGCCGTGCGGGCCTGGGGCCTCGAGATCCTCTGCCGCGATGCCAAGTACTACTCACCGACGGTCACAGCCGTTCTACTGCCCGAGGGACACGACGCCGACGCCTTCCGCAGCCTGGCGCTCGACCAGTTCAACATCTCCTACGGCATGAGCTTCGGCCGCTTCGCCGGCAAATACTTCCGGATCGGCCATCTCGGCGACATCAACGAGCTGATGCTCCTGGGGGCGCTGGCCGGCACCGAGATGGCGCTCGCGCTCGCCGGCGTGCCGCACAAGAAGGGCGGCGTGCAAGCCGCGATGGACTACCTTGTTTCGGTGTCGTCCTCCTCGGCCCGCGCCGCCGCGGAGTGATGACAGGGGAATCGGGTGAAGAGATCATGCGGCAATGAGGGTTGCGAGGAAGTCGTCGTCCCACGCGGCGACTTTGCGTTTGAGGCGCAGAGAGTCTTTTCCTGGGGCTATTCGGATCAGATTGTGCGC
>JBKQHQ010000265.1:0-15025 GCA_052148715.1 Xanthobacteraceae bacterium
CCCAACTTTCCCAACTCGGGCTGTCGAACGGCGATTTTCGGCGGCCGGGGACGCTTTTTTATGAGTCGAATCAATGGAGGGCAATCGTAAGTCTGCTGTAGTGTAGACCAAGTATCTTTTCCATTGATCGGGTTTGGCGTAGGTTGATTCGCATCATGTTCTTGCGCTTCAACCGACGCTTCAAAGACGGGAAAGAGCGTCGTTACTGGAACATTGTCGAGAGTAAGCGCTGCGCCGGTGGCAGAGTGGTGCAGCGGCAAGTTTTGTATCTGGGCGAGATCAATGACGGTCAACGCGAGGCCTGGTGCGATCTGATCGAGGCCTTTGATGAGGGCGCACAGCGGCATCGCCAGCTGGCGCTGTTTCCTGCCGATCGCGAGGTTCCGGCGTACGCCGCAGGTCACGGCGTGCAGGTGCGGCTCGACGCGATGGAGTTGCACCGGCCGCGGCAATGGGGTGCGTGCTGGTTGGCGTGTCAGCTGTACGAGCAGCTTGAACTCGATCAATTCTGGTCGCGTCGTCTGCGGGACTCGCGTGAAGGGACGCGGTGGCGGCACATCTTGCAGACGTTGGTGTGTTACCGGCTGATCGATCCCGGCAGCGAGTGGCGCTTGCACCGGCATTGGTTCGAGCAGAGCGCGATGGCGGATCTGCTTGGCGCCGATTATGCGCTGGTGCAGAAGAATGCCCTCTACCGCTGCCTCGACAAATTGTCGGAGCACAAGGCGGCGCTGTTCGATCATCTGCGCCAACGCTGGCAGGATTTGTTCGGGGCCAGTTTCGAAGTCCTGCTTTATGATTTGACCAGTACTTACTTTGAGTCCGCGCCGCCGGACGATGAAGACGACAAGCGCCGCTACGGCTATAGCCGCGACAAGCGCAGCGACTGCGTGCAAGTGGTAATCGCGCTGATCGTGACACCTGAGGGCTTTCCGCTTGCCTACGAGGTGTTGCCCGGGAACACCGCCGATTGCACGACACTGCGCGACGTCCTGCGCAAGATCGAAGCCCAATACGGCAAGGCGCGGCGCATCTGGGTGATGGATCGCGGCATTCCGACTGAGGAGGTGCTGGCCGAGATGCGGCAGGCCGATCCGCCCATCGCCTATCTGGTCGGCACGCCCAAGGGGCGGCTCTCCAAATTGGAAAAGGCGCTGCTGGGCCTGCCGTGGCAAGCGGTACGCCAGGGCGTCGAGGTCAAGCTGCTGCCGCAGGAGCAGGAGCTTTACGTGCTGGCGCAGAGCCACGCGCGTATTGACAGGGAACGCGCTATGCGGCGGCGCAAGCTCAAGTGGCTGTGGGCGCGGCTCAAGCAAATCTCGGCCATGACCCTTACGCACGAGGAGTTGCTCATGAAGCTCGGCGCCGCGCGCGCCAAAGCACGGGCGGCATGGCGGTTGGTCGATGTCGAGGTGGCGCCCGACGGCGCAACCTTCAGCTTCACGCTCAACCGCAAGAAGCTGCGCCAAGCGCGCCGGCGCGAAGGCCGCTATCTGCTGCGCACCAATCTGTGCGCCCGGGAGCCGGCCCATCTTTGGCAGTTCTACATCCAGCTCGTCGAGGTCGAGGCCGCGTTCAAGAACCTCAAGGACGACCTGAAACTCCGCCCGATCTATCACCAGCTCGAGCAGCGTATCGAAGCGCACATCTTCGTCGCCTTCCTGGCCTATTGCCTCCACGTCACGCTACGCGCACGGCTAAAGCCGCTGGCGCCAGGCCTCACTCCGAGGGCCGTGCTCGATAAGCTTGCCGCCATCCAGATGCTCGATGTCCACTTCCCGACCACCGATGGCCGCACATTGATCCTCAGCCGCTATACCGAGTTGAACGCTGACCAGAAGCTCTTGGTCAACCAACTCAGCCTCAATCTGCCGCCTCAACCTCCGCCGCGCATTACCGCGCCGGGAAAGCTTGCACGCCAGCCAGCGCACCCCATGTAGTGGAAACTTCCGCGCCCCCTTCCTTGATTTTATTCACCTTTTTGACTCCAGTTGGGAAAGTTGGGTTAGCGCTCCGACTGCGCGGTCCCATTTGTGCTACGGGCTGGTTTTCCAGTAGAAAATACGGCCGAATTTATGCAACCAAGCGCCGCATCGAGGCGGCGGGATCCGCGAGTTCATGAGCGTTACGCTTTCCGATACCGAGACGGGCGCCATCGAGAAGAAGCCGCTCGAGCGCTATGTGGCGCCGGAAAAGCCGTCGCTCGTCGGTCTTTCGCGCGCGGCGCTGGCGCAGGCACTCGCCGCAATCGGCGTGCCGGAGCGCGAGCAGAAAATGCGCGTGCAGCAGATCTGGCATTGGCTCTATGTGCGCGGCGCGCAAAGTTTCGACGCCATGACGAGCGTCTCGAAAGAGCTGCGCAGCGTCTTCGATCGGCACTTCACCCTGGACCGGCCGCGGGTCGTCGCCGAACAGGTGTCCTCGGACGGCACGCGCAAGTGGCTGCTGCGGCTGCCGGCCGAAACGGCAAGCGAGCTTCCGCACGAAGTCGAATGCGTCTACATCCCGGACGCAGATCGCGCGACGCTTTGCTTGTCGAGCCAAGTCGGCTGCACGCTCAACTGCTCGTTCTGCCACACCGGTACCCAGCGCCTGGTACGCAATCTCACATCCGGGGAGATCGTCGGGCAAGTCATGGTGGCGCGCGACCGGCTCGGCGATTGGCCGGGCGGCGCACCACCGGCCGGCGCGCTGGTGCCGACCCAAGGAGGCCGCCTCGTCACCAACATCGTCATGATGGGTATGGGCGAGCCGCTCTATAATTTCGAGGCCGTGCGCGATGCGCTGCTGGTGGTTGCCGACGGCGAAGGTCTGAGCATCTCCAAACGCCGCATCACGTTGTCGACCTCGGGTGTCGTGCCGAATATCGTACGCGCCGGCGAGGAGATCGGCGTCATGCTCGCGGTGTCGCTGCATGCCGTGCGCGACGAGTTGCGCAACGAGCTGGTGCCGCTCAACCGAAAATACAACATCGAAACGCTGCTGGACGCGTGTCGTCAGTATCCCGGTCTGTCCAACGCGCGGCGCGTTACGTTCGAATACGTGATGCTGAAGGATGTCAACGACTCGATCGCCGACGCCAAGGCGCTGGTGCGGCTGCTCAAGGGTATTCCGGCGAAGATCAATCTCATTCCGTTCAATCCCTGGCCGGGCAGCCGCTATGAGTGTTCGGATTGGGAGCAGATTGAAAAATTCTCGAGCGTCGTCTTCAGCGCCGGCTACGCCTCGCCGGTGCGCACGCCGCGCGGACGCGACATCCTCGCTGCCTGCGGCCAGCTCAAGAGCGCGACCGAGAAACTGACGATCCGTGAGCGCATGGCGTTGCGCGCCATGGCGATGACGGATTGAAGCAAGGCGATCGTGACGCTGCTCATCCGCATCCTCGTTATCCTGTTCGCGTTGTTGCTCGCGAGCTTCGCCGCCGGACTGGTGGTGGCGATTGCGGTGCTGTTTCCAGCCTTCAGCGACCTCGATCTCGGCGTGTCCGACCAAGGCGTCCTCAACGCCGTCATTGTCTTCGGCGCCATATTCGTTTCGGGCTTTGCACTCATCCCAGCCCTGCTCTTGGTCATCATCTCGGAGGGCGTCGGGATTCGCTCCTTTGTATTCTACGCGGCCGCCGGCGCGGTCGCCGGATTTGTCATCTATTGGAGCTTTGCCGCCCCCGATTTTGGTGCGCTCTCGGTCAATAGCAACACGCGTCGGGAAGCCGAGATCATGACCGGCGCCGGCATCATCGCCGGCATCGTTTATTGGGCGATCGCCGGGCGCAGTGCCGGCTTGTGGCGGAAGAACCCTTGACGGACGTCTGGGTCAGGCGCGCCGGGGCCCGGCTGATTTGGCTCGCCCGGCCGCGCGGACGCTTTGCTTCAACTGGTCGCGCAGCTCGACCGGACGGTTGTGCTTGCGCAACAGGTCGCGGAATGCCTCATCGGCGAGCTCTTGAAAGCTCATGAACGAATCGAGTCCGAGCAGGTCGAGTGCCGCCCAAGTCTCTGCGTCGAACTCGACGAGCTTGCGACGCCCGGTCGGCGCCTTCGTGGATGATTCGCGACGGGCATTCGCTTTGCGCTGCTTGGGCATCGTCGGCACCGCCTTTGCGCCCGACCGCTCGGGGCGGCCCCATATTCCCGCATTAACCGGCGATCCCGGAAGAGGGATTTTCGCCTGCAATAGCGGATTTAACTTTTGCGGAAAATGCTTTAGACCGGGCGCATGACCCGTATCGGCCTTGCCGTCGCGCTCGCGATTGCGTTGCTCGTCGGTGTAATCTTCGGAATCTATCCGGACCTCGACATCCGGATCTCACGCCTGTTCCTGGAACGCGGCGTGATCCCGATTCCCTTCGCATTGCGGATCGATCCGTTTCTGATGGCCGTGCGCAACGCGGCCCTGTGGATCGAGACGGCGGTGGTGGCACCGGCGATCGTCGCCCTGCTCATCAAGATCATCCTGCCGCGGACGCGTCTGATTCTGCCCGGGCGCGCCGCGGTGTTTCTGGTGACGACGCTCGTTCTCGCGCCGGGATTGTTCGTCAACGTGCTGGCCAAGGACAATTGGGGACGGCCGCGGCCGATCGACATCCCCGAATTCGGCGGCGATCAGCCGTTCGTTCCCTGGTGGGACCCGCGCGGTGTCTGCGATAAGAACTGCTCGTTCGTCGCGGGGGATCCCTCGGGTGCGTTCTGGATGCTCGCGCCCGCTTCGCTGGCGCCGCCGAGTTTGCGTCCGGCGGCCTATGCGGCGGCGCTGACGTTTGGCGTGGGCATCGGGCTTCTACGCATCGCCTTCGGCGCCCATTTCTTCTCCGATGTGGTGTTCTCGGGGTTTTTCACCTTCCTGATCGTGTGGCTGATGCACGGCCTCATCTACCGCTGGCCGCGCACGCGCTTCTCGGATGCGGCCGTGGAGCGAACGATCGAGCGCGTGATGCTGCCGGTCGACGCCTTTTTCGCCGTAATCATCCGACGGCTGCTCGAGCGTATGCGGCGCTTTCGCGGTGAGGGCGAGCCACGGGACCGGCCGCCGATTCGTCTCCTCGAATGGTTCAAAGCGCAGATGTCGGCGGGCCACAGCGGCGCTGCCAGTTCGGCAATTCTTCTGTTCAGGCGCTCGAGCTTGGCGATCCCTGATGCGGCCAGCTGGTCGAATGCGCTTCGTCGAATTCGACCAGCTGTCGGTGGGCAGCCGAGAGCGGATGCACCACCCCGGCATCCGACCACCGATCCGACGAACCTGCCCTAGCTAGCGGCTAGGTGGCGCCCGCGCCTGACGCGCCCAACTCGTTGCGCCGGGCGCGGCTCCGGGGCTTGACCCGGTGACCCCCCACGACCACAAGCAGAGCTTGAACCCACGGGCTCCGCTCCATGACGAAATCCAAGGTCAAGAAAGTGGTGCTCGCCTATTCGGGCGGGCTCGACACCTCGATCATTCTCAAATGGCTGCAGACGACCTACCGATGCGAGGTCGTCACCTTCACGGCCGATCTCGGCCAGGGCGAGGAGCTCGAGCCGGCGCGGCAAAAGGCGCTGCTGCTCGGGATCAAGCCGGAGAACATCTTCATCGAGGATCTGCGTGAGGAATTCGTCCGCGACTACGTGTTCCCGATGTTTCGGGCGAACGCGCTCTACGAGGGACAATATCTGCTCGGCACCTCGATCGCGCGGCCCTTGATCGCCAAGAAGCAGATCGAGATCGCCGCCGCGGTCGGCGCCGATGCCGTGGCGCACGGCGCGACCGGCAAGGGCAACGACCAGGTGCGCTTCGAGCTCGCCTACTACGCGCTCAATCCCGAGGTGACCGTGATCGCGCCGTGGCGCGAATGGGATCTTACCTCGCGCACCCGGCTCATCGAGTTTGCCGAGAAGAACCAGATCCCGATCGCCAAGGACAAGCGCGGCGAAGCGCCGTTCTCGGTCGATGCCAACCTGCTGCACGCCTCCTCCGAAGGCAAGGTCTTGGAGGATCCGGCCCAGGAGGTGCCCGACTATGTGTTCAGCCGCACGCTGTCGCCCGAGGAAGCGCCCGACCGGCCGACTTATGTGAACATGGAATTCGAGCGCGGCGATGCGGTGGCGATCGACGGCAAGCGCCTCTCGCCTGCCGCCCTGCTGACGCGTCTCAACGAGCTCGGCCGCGCCAACGGCATCGGCCGGTTGGACCTGGTCGAGAACCGGTTTGTCGGCATGAAATCACGCGGCATGTACGAGACGCCCGGCGGCACGATTCTCCATGCCGCGCATCGCGGCATCGAATCGATCACGCTCGACCGCGGCGCGGCGCACCTCAAGGACGAGCTGATGCCGCGCTATGCCGAGCTGATCTACAACGGATTCTGGTTTGCGCCCGAGCGCGAGATGCTGCAGGCGCTAATCGACAAGAGCCAAGAGCTGGTCCGCGGCGAGGTGCGGCTCAAGCTCTACAAGGGCGGCGCCTATGTGGTCGGCCGGCAGAGCGAGGCCTCGCTCTATGATCAGGACCTCGTCACCTTCGAGGAGGGGCAGGTCGCCTACGACCACCGCGACGCGCAAGGCTTCATCCGCCTCACCGCGCTGCGCCTGCGCACGCTCGGCAAGCGACGGCGCAAGCTGGAGAAATCAGACTCAAGCGCGTAGGTTTTAAGCGACGTCCAAAATGCGTGCCACGTCGGGCCAGCTGCGGGCGCCGTTTTCGCGCAGATCGGCCGTGAGCTCGCCCGGAATCCAGTCGAGCAGGCTCGGTTTGAAGGTCGGGCGAGCCTGAATTTGCTGCCACCAGTTGGCGACCCGGGGCAACCGTCCTTGCTCCCACATATTTTCCATTTGCAGCATGGCAAGCCGGTTGACGTATGGCGTGACGCTGATATCGGCGATGCTGAAGGCGTCGCCGGCGAGCCATGGGCTGGCCGCGAGAGCGCGCTCCATCTTCTGCAGGTAATCGTCATACAGTTTGATCTTTTCGGCGGCGCCGGGAGCCGCGAAACCGTGCTCGACCAGAACCCGCTTACGTGCTTGCCAGTCCGACGTCACCGACATCGTCGGCGTCGCGCTCAGGAACGCTTCGAGCTTGTCCTTGCCAAGCTTAGCCACGGTGTGCCGATGCGAGGCCACGAAGGTCAACACCGCGCACGCCGGGTGCAGCTCTTCGTCGACCGCGTTGGTCCAATAGCGCGCCCGCGTATAGGCCAATGGATCGGACGGATGAAGGCGGCGCTCGGTAAAGACGAGATCGAGATACTCGCAGATCACCGTCGACTCGACGATCACGCGGCCATCATGCTCGAGCGTCGGCACCACCGCCTTGGGATTGAGCTTGACATAGTCGGCAGCGAACTGATCCCCGCGCAAGATGTCGATGTAGACGCCCTCCCAGGCCAGACCTTTCTCGGCGATGGCCATCCGCACCTTGGCGGCACAGACCGAGGAGCCGTGATGGTAGAGCTTCAACATGGCCTCATCCTGCTATTGCGGGCCATGATGATTTCCGGCCGTCATGTGGCGGACCATTAACCGAGTTGTCGATCGGTGTTAAGCGGGGTAAACATCTATTGACCGAGATACGACCTTCTTTGCTCGGCAAGGCTAAGTCGAGCGACAGCGCTGATCGGGCCTCACACCTGGCGCTCGACCATCAGCTTCTTGATCTCGGCGATCGCCTTGGCCGGGTTGAGGCCCTTCGGGCAGGCCTTGGCGCAGTTCATGATGGTGTGGCAGCGGTAGAGGCGGAACGGATCCTCAAGCTCGTCGAGCCGCTCGCCGGTCTTCTCGTCGCGACTGTCCTTGAGCCAGCGATTGGCCTGCAGCAGCGCTGCCGGGCCGAGGAAGCGCTCGGTGTTCCACCAGTAGCTCGGGCACGCGGTCGAGCAGCAGGCGCACAGGATGCATTCATAGAGGCCGTCGAGCTTCGCGCGGTCCTCGTGGCTCTGCCGCCATTCCTTGACCGGCGTCGGCGTCACCGTCTGCAGCCACGGCTGGGTCGACGCGTGCTGCGCATAAAAGCTCGACAAGTCGGGCACGAGATCCTTCACCACCGGCATATGCGGCAGCGGATAGATCTTTATCGTGCCGCTGACATCGTCCATCGACTTGGTGCAGGCCAGCGTATTGGTGCCGTCGATGTTCATCGAGCACGAGCCGCAGACGCCTTCGCGGCAAGAGCGGCGGAACGTCAGGGTCGGATCGATCTTATTCTTGATCCAGATCAGCGCGTCGAGAATCATTGGTCCGCAATCGTCGGTGTCCACCGGGTAGCTGTCGATGCGCGGGTTTCCGCCATCGTCGGGATTCCAGCGATAGATGCGGTAGTCGCGCACGGCCCCGGCGCGTCCGGGCCGCGGCGCTGTCCAGGTCTTGCCTTCGGTGACCTTCGAATTCTTCGGGAGTGCGAATTCAACCATGGATTTCCTAACTGGTGATCGGCGTCAGTGTGGCCCGCGCGGATGGTCAGATTTGGCCCTGGGACTTGGGCCCTTGGCGCATCGTTCTCAATACACCCGCGCCTTCGGCTCGATGTAGGAGATGTCGTTGGTGAGCGTGTAGGTGTGGACCGGGCGGTAGTCGAGCGTGACGTTGCCGCTGACGCTGTCGAACCAGGCCAGCGTGTGCTTCATCCAGTTTTTGTCGTCGCGATCGGGAAAATCCTCGCGCGCATGCGCGCCGCGGCTTTCGGTTCGGTTGCGCGCCGAATCCATGGTGACGACGGCCTGCACGATCAGGTTGTCGAATTCCAGCGTCTCGATCAGGTCCGAGTTCCAGATCAGCGAGCGGTCGGTCACCCGAATATCGGGCAGCGCGGCAAAGACGTCGTGGATCAGCTTGTGGCCCTCTTCGAGAACCTCGCCGGTGCGGAACACGGCGCAATTGTTCTGCATCACCTTTTGCATGCGCACGCGCAGCTCGGCGGTCGGCGTGCCGCCCGAGGCATGGCGGAACTTATCGAGCCGGGCTAGCGCGCGCTCGGCCGAATCCTTCGGCAGATCGGCGTGCCGTTCGCCCGTGGTCACGACCTCGGCGCAACGATGCGCCGCGGCGCGGCCGAACACGACGAGGTCGATCAGCGAATTGGACCCCAGCCGGTTGGCGCCGTGCACCGAGACGCAGGCCGCTTCGCCCACCGCCATCAGCCCGGGCACGACCGCGTCAGGGTCGCCGTTCTTCTTGGTCAGCGCCTCGCCGTGATAATTCGTGGCGATGCCGCCCATGTTGTAGTGCACGGTCGGCAGCACCGGAATCGGCTGGCGCGTCACATCGACGCCGGCAAAAATCTTTGCCGATTCCGAGATCCCCGGCAGTCGCTCGTGCAGCACGGCCGGATCGAGATGGTCGAGGTGCAGGAAGATATGATCCTTATGCACGCCGACCCCGCGCCCCTCGCGGATTTCGATGGTCATCGCGCGGGAAACCACGTCGCGCGAGGCCAGGTCCTTGGCCGAGGGCGCATAGCGCTCCATGAACCGCTCGCCCTCGCTGTTGACCAGATAGGCGCCTTCGCCGCGTGCACCTTCGGTGATCAGGCAGCCCGCGCCATAGATGCCGGTCGGGTGGAACTGCACGAATTCCATGTCCTCGAGCGGCAGGCCGGCGCGCAAAACCATGGCGTTGCCGTCGCCGGTGCAAGTGTGCGCGGAGGTGCAGGAGAAATAGGTGCGGCCGTAGCCGCCGGTCGCGAGCACCGTCATGTGGGCGCGGAAGCGGTGGATGGAGCCGTCGTCGAGCCTGATAGCGACGACGCCGCGGCAGCGCCCGTCCTCGTCCATGATCAAATCGATGGCGAAATATTCGATGAAGAACTCAGCTGCATGGCGCAGCGACTGGCCATACATCGTATGCAGCATGGCGTGGCCGGTCCGGTCGGCTGCGGCGCAGGTGCGCTGCGCGGTGCCTTTGCCGTAATGGGTGGTCATGCCGCCGAACGGACGCTGATAGATCTTGCCCTCTTCCGTGCGCGAGAAAGGCACCCCCCAATGCTCGAGCTCGTAGACGGCGTCCGGCGCATTGCGGCACATGTACTCGATCGCATCCTGGTCGCCGAGCCAGTCCGAGCCTTTGACCGTGTCGTACATGTGCCAGCGCCAATCGTCCTCGCCCATATTGCCGAGCGCGGCCGAAATGCCGCCCTGGGCGGCGACGGTGTGCGAGCGGGTCGGAAAAACCTTGGTGATGCACGCGGTCTTGAGGCCGGCCTCGCTGCAGCCCACCACCGTGCGCAGGCCGGCGCCGCCGGCGCCGACCACCACGACATCGTAGGTGTGGTCCTCGATCGGATAGGCACGGCCGTTGACGGCCGTGGCGCCGGTGTCTTGTGAGTGTCCGTTGGTCGGCATCGGCCTAAACTCCGAACGATAGCTTCAGGATCGCGAAGATCGACCCGAGCGCCACCGCAAAGCTGAAAAATCCGTTCAGCATCACCATCAGGAATTTCCGCAGATCATCGTGGACATAGTCCTCGATGACCACCTGCATTCCAAGCCACATGTGATAGGTGCTCGCGACGATGAACAGCAGCATCAGGATCGCCACCGGAGGCGAGCCGATGACCTGCACCACCGCGGCGTGGTTGCGGCCGAGCAGCGACGTGACGATGATGATGAACGCGATGGTCAGCGGCAGCAGCGCGACCGCGGTGACGCGTTGGCGCCAGAAATGCTGCGTTCCGGCATGCGCCGAGCCCAGATATCGAACCCGGCTGAGCGAGGTCCGTAGCGTCGAGGGGCGAGCGTCGTTCACTGCAGACCACCCATGATGACGTAGCCGATGATCCAGAGGATGAGCGTCAGGACGATGGCGCCGAACACGCCGCTGCGCACCAGCCATTCGCGTTCGCTCGCGCCGAACCCGTAGCCCATGTCCCAGATCAGGTGGCGGATACCGCCGAGCGCATGGTGGACCAGTGCCCAGGTATATCCGAACAGGATGAGGCGCCCGATAATCGTGCCCATGAACCATTGTACGGTCGCGTAGGCGTTCGGTCCGGAGACGGCGGCAATCAGCCACCATGCGAACAGCAGCGTGCCGAAATAGAGGGCGATGCCGGTCGCTCGATGCACGATCGACATCGTCATCGTCATCGTCCAGCGATAGATCTGAAGATGCGGAGAGAGCGGACGTTCGATCGGCGCCCCAGTATTGGCCATTCTCACCTCTCGCTGCAGCCCGTCGCCAAGTTCGGTCTCTTCCTAACCAATGTCCGCCCGGGCCGCAATCCGCACCAAGCGACTGATGTCGCGACCCTTTCGCTGCCATCGCCGCCCCCGCAGGGCACCGGCCCAGCGCGGCCGCTTCGTCGGAGGCGAACATGGGGCAGAAAATTATGGTACACAATGGGCATTTTGCGTAGTCTGCCTTCGCCTAGGCCGAAGGATACGATGCGTTTCGATCTGGTCGATCTCAGCCTGTTCCGCCATGTCGCGGAGGCCGGCAGCATCACTCGCGGCGCCGAGCGCGCGCATCTCGCGCTCGCGGCCGCGTCGACGCGTATCCGCAACATGGAGGAGACGCTCGGTGCGGGGCTGTTCGTGCGCGGGCGCCAAGGCGTGGCGCTGACGCAGGCGGGCCGCACGTTGCTGCAGCATGCGCGCGCCATTCTGCGCCAGGTCGACCGCCTGCGCGAGGATCTCGGCGCCTATGCGGGCGGCCTCGCCGGGCAGATCCGGGTGCTCTCCAATACCAATGCGTTGACCGAGTTCCTCCCCGAGGCCTTGAGCTCCTTTCTGGCCGCTCACCCGCATGTCAGCGTCGACCTTGAGGAACGGCTCAGCGACGAGATCGTCGGCCTGATCGCCGAGGGGGTCGCCGATCTCGGTATCGTCGCCGGCACGGTCGATGCGAGCACGCTGAAGACGTATCCGTTCCGCAAGGACCGGTTCGTCCTCGTCGTCGCGGACGGCCATCCGCTCGCCAAGCGCGCCAAGATCGCTTTCGCGCAGCTGCTTGACCACGACTTCGTCGGGCTCGACCGGGCCAGCGCGCTGCAGCGGTTTCTCGCGGACAAGGCAGCGCGCATCGCCCGGCCGTTGCGGCTGCGGGTGCAGCTGCGCAGTTTCGACGCCGTTTGTCGGCTGGTCGAGTGCAACGTCGGGATCGGGATCGTGCCCGAGACGACCGCCCGCCGGGTGGCGGGCACCATGGCCATCGCCGTCATCCCGCTGACTGACGCATGGGCGGTG
Organism: Xanthobacteraceae bacterium; assembly: GCA_052148715.1. GTDB lineage: Bacteria > Pseudomonadota > Alphaproteobacteria > Rhizobiales > Xanthobacteraceae > JBKQHQ01. The sequence continues at coordinate 12,143 of JBKQHQ010000265.1, forward strand.
CGCGAGCTGACGATTTGCATCCGCAGCCTGGACGAGCTGCCGCCCTATGCGCGGGAGTTCGTCGAGCACCTGCGCGCGCCGTCGTAAGGATGCGCGAACGACCGGCTATCCGACGCGCCCCCGGTCGAGGCGGCGCCGCGCCCCACGCAGCCCATCGGGCACAACTTCTCAAAGTTCGATACGCTCAAGCGCAGGCCTTGGATCATCGGTCTGAAGAAAAATCTCAGCCGCGGGGCCGGTACCGTTTAGGTCATGCCGAAGCGCTTGTTTTGTTCTCGGGTTTCTTTCACGAAGCCGTGAAATTTGCTGCGGCGTGAAACCGATCAGGCGAGTGCCTCGTAGTTGCGCATGACGAGGACATGGTGGCCCTCCGGGGTCGGCCACCCTCGCTTCGCTGGGCCATTCGGCCGAACGCGGTCCGTCCGCGTCCATCATGCAAATGCACGGAGACTTCAAGATGTCCAAGCGTCTCGCAATGTTTGCCGCCGCCACCGCGCTTGCGCTGGTATCAGGCGCGACCGTCACGACCCTGGTTGCCCAGGAAAAGACCGTTCAAGTCGGCGGCGCGCCGATGTATCCGTCGAAGACCATCGTTCAGAACGCCTCGACCGCGAAGAACCTCACCACGCTCGTCGCCGCCGTGAAGGCCGCGGGTCTCGTCGATACCCTGCAAGGGGCGGGGCCGTTCACGGTGTTCGCGCCGGACAACGACGCCTTCGGCAAGCTGCCGGCCGGGACGGTCGACACGCTGCTCAAGCCCGAGAACAAAGGCACGCTGGCCAAGGTGCTCACCTATCACGTGGTGGCCGGCCGCATGACCGCGCTTGATCTGATCAAGGCCGTGAAGGACGGGGGCGGAATGGCCAAGCTGAAGACCGTCGAAGGCGAAGAGCTGATCGTCAAGCAGCCGAGCGCCGGCAAGCTGTCGATCACCGACGCCAAAGGCGGAACCTCGACGGTGACGATCGGCGACGTGCTGCAGTCGAACGGAGTCGTTCACGTGGTCGACACGGTCCTGATGCCCGCGTAACAAGGGTAGGATGGGTTGAGCGCTTGCGAAACCCATCCTGTCGAATGTTAAACCATGGAGGACGGATTGAGCAGCCTTCGTTTTCGTCGCCGCTCGTCCGCCCTCTATTCTCATGCTTGATGGGTTTCGCGAGCGCTCAATCCATCCTACATATTATTGACGATTGGAGCCCGATATGAGCATCGCGACTGCCGATCCGCAGGATGTGCCGGCCGCGGCCGAGCGGCGGGTGATCCATCCCCTCTGGGTACGCATCACCCATTGGATCAACGCGGTCGCCATCTTGGTGATGATCGGCTCCGGCTGGCAGATCTACGACGCCTCGCCGCTGTTCCGCACCATCACCTTTCCGCCATCCATCGCGCTCGGCAATTGGCTCGCCGGGGCGCTGCTCTGGCATTTCGCCGCCATGTGGGTGTTGGTCGCAAACGGTATCGTCTATGTGACGCTCGGCATCGCTACCGGGCGCTTCCGCCGCAAGCTGCTGCCGATCCGTCCGCGCGACGTAATCGCTGACCTGCGCGCGGCGCTCAGCGGCCGCCTCGCCCACGCCGATCTTTCGGTCTACAACGCCGTGCAGAAACTGCTCTACAGCAGCGTGATCCTCGCCGGTATCGTCATCGTGCTCTCCGGCCTGTCGATCTGGAAGCCGGTGCAGTTCCATTACCTCACGTCATTGTTCGGCGGCTACGATCTCGCCCGCTACGTCCACTTCTTTGCCATGGCGGCGATCGCGGGCTTCATCGCGATCCACGTCGTGATGGCGCTGATCGTGCCGAAAAGCCTGCGCGCCATGGTGCTCGGTTCCTGAAGGAGGCTCGCATGCGCAAGTCCAAGATCATTCCCGGCGTCGACCCCAAGCTTTTGCTCAAGGACGCCGCGCGCCTCATGCCCGATCCGGCGCGCCGTCGCTTCTTGCGCGGTGCTGCGAGCCTAGGCGCGCTGACGGCGCTCACCGGCTGCAACATTATCGACGGCGACACCGCCGAAGGGGTGTTGCGCAAGATCTCGACGATGAACGACCGCGTGCAGGCTTGGCTGTTCAATCCCAACACGTTGGCCCCGACCTTTCCGGAAAGCGCGATCACCCGGCCGTTCCCGTTCAACGCCTATTATTCCGAGGAGGACGCGCCGGACGTCGACGGCGCCGACTATAAGCTCGAGGTCGGCGGCCTCGTCGACAACAAGAAGCCGTGGACGCTTGAAGAGCTTTATGCCTTGCCGCAGGAGACGCAGATCACGCGGCACATCTGCGTCGAAGGGTGGAGCGCGATCGGCAAATGGACCGGCGTGCGGCTCGCCGAATTCTTACGCCGGGTCGGCGCCGACACGCGCGCCAACTACGTGTGGTTCCAGTGCGCGGAAGGTTATTCCAACACCATCGATATGCCGACCGCGCTGCATCCGCAGACGCAGCTCAGCTTCAAGTTCGCCGACGCGATCCTGCCCCGCGCCTACGGCTTCCCGATGAAGTGCCGCATCCCCACCAAGCTCGGCTTCAAGAACCCGAAATATATCGTCGCCATGCACGTCACCAACAAGGACCTCGGCGGCTATTGGGAGAACCAGGGCTACAACTGGTTCAGCGGGCTGTAGATGACAGGCGAGTGGTGAGTTTAGGGGTCATCCCGGGCCCTGTGCCCGGGACCCATTAGTCCACTTGCGCTCAACGAAGTTGTTAGTTTCTTGCGCGCCACGCGCTCCATTGCGGCTGACGGGTGCTGCACGATGGGTCCCGGGCACGAGGCCCGGGATGAGTGCGTCCGTGAGTCTGCACTGTCTGCGTGGTGAAAGTCCACGTCATGGGAGGTCACATCGCATGTAGCTGAAGGCAACTGCGTCACCGTGAGGTG
>JBKQHQ010000266.1:0-2964 GCA_052148715.1 Xanthobacteraceae bacterium
CACCTCACGGTGACGCAGTTGCCTTCAGCTACATGCGATGTGACCTCCCATGACGTGGACTTTCACCACGCAGACAGTGCAGACTCACGGACGCACTCATCCCGGGCCTCGTGCCCGGGACCCATCGCACAGCAATCTCAGGCGTCGATCAAGTGGACCTCCGGCGCGCGGCGCAAGAACCCAGATGGATCCCGGGCACAGGGCCCGGCACGACGCCTGAGTTTCTTTGCTAGCGCCGTTACTTCCCTGGAAGCAGCGACCAGGCAGCGCGCGGCTCCGGCGAGGCGGTCCGGCCACCGCGTGTCGTCCCGGGCCTTGTGTCCGGGACCCAGCGTGCAGCAAACTCTGCCGCCCATGGGTGAGTTCCGAAGCGCGGAGCAAGCTCGGAAATGGGCCCCGGGCAGGAGCCCGGGGTGACGTCTGAGCTTGTCGCCGCGGCTGCGGCGCATGGGGGACACAGTCGATGCAACGAAGCACCACGCGGATCTTGACCACCCATGTCGGCAGCCTGCCGCGGCCCGACGATCTGTTCGACATGATGCTGGCGCGCATGGAGGGCAAGCCGGTCGACGAGCGGACCTATGCCGCGCGGGTGCGTAGCGCAGTGAAGGAGAGCGTACGCCAACAGGTCGAGACCGGCATCGACATCGTCAACGACGGCGAGATGGGCAAGCCGAGCTTTATCACCTATGCAAGCGCGCGCCTGAGCGGCCTCGAGCGGCGCGAGGGCGAGCGGCCAAGCCCGTTCGCGCAGACGCGCGAGACCGCGGCGTTCCCCGAATACTACCATTCGGCCGCGGCGGAGCAGGTCAGCTCAAGCCGCAGGCGGGCAAGGATCGTCTGCACAGGACCGATCACCTATACGGGCGGGGCGCAGCTCCAGTCGGATCTCGATGCGCTCAAGGCGGCGCTCGCGGGCGCCGGCGCCACCGAGGCGTTCGTGCCGTCGATCGCGCCCTCGAACGTCGAGACGACGACGCCGAACGAGTTCTACCCGACGGCCGAAGCTTATGTGTATGCCATTGCCGAGGCCATGCGGCAGGAATACAAGGCGATCGTCGACGCCGGCTTTCTGTTGCAGATCGACGACCCGTTCCTGGTCACCTATTACATCATGCGGCCGGAGCTCAGCGTCGCCGAGTGCCGGCGGTGGGCGGAGCTGCGCGTCGACGCGCTCAATCACGCGCTCGCCGGCATCCCCGAGGAAAAGATCCGCTTCCACACCTGCTACAGCATCAATATGGGCCCGCGCGTCCACGACATGGAGCTCAAGGACATCGTCGACGTGATCCTGAAAGTGCGCGCCGGCGCCTATTCGTTCGAGGCCGCGAACCCGCGGCACGAGCACGAATGGGAGGTGTGGCGGCACGTCGATCTGCCGGAGCAAAAGATCCTCATCCCCGGCGTCATCACCCAGTCGACGGTGTTGGTCGAGCACCCGCAGCTTGTCGCGCAGCGGATTGCCCGCTTCGCCGCGGCGGTCGGGCGCGAGCGTGTGATCGCCGGCGCCGATTGCGGCTTCGCCTCCTTCGCCGGCTCGAACGAGGTGCATCCCTCGATCGTCTGGGCGAAGCTCAAGGCGCTGGTCGACGGCGCGCGCCTCGCGAGCCAGGAGCTGTGGCCGGGGCGGTGAGCCACACAGTTTCTTCACCTCTCCCCTCGTGGGAGAGGTCGGCGCGCAAAGCGCGCCGGGTGAGGGGGTTTCTTCACAAGACTCTTTTTGTTGGCGCGATTTTCCAGGCGCAAGCTCTCAAAGAAAAAACTAAACAAACAAACGATTCATGCGAAGAGACCCCCTCTCCCGACACATGCAGGCACGCCTGCATGTGTCGACCTCCCCCACGAGGTCCCGCGAGGGGGGAGGTGAAGAAAAATCGAGCTGGCTCAACCCACCAAGCTCTTCGGCAGCATGGCGTGCACGCCTTTGACGCCGTTGACGGTTTGGGTGACGTGCAGGTCGACGGCGCAGCTGCACACCGCGTAGGCCTCCTCGCGCGCGATCCCGGTCAGCGCGGCAAGCCAGGCGATCATCTCGCGCAAGGCCTGGCGTGCGGCATCGTCCAGATCAACGTCGAGGCCGAAGGTGATGAAATGCGTCGCCGTCTCCGCCCGCGGAAGACGGAGGCCCAAGTCCTTGCGCACGTGAAACTCAAAGGTTCCGGTCAGCGCGGTCTCGATCGCGGTGCCGTCGACCTCGCCGTCGCCCTGCGCGGCGTGGCCGTCGCCGGTCGAGAACAGCGCGCCTTCGTTCCATACCGGCAGATAGAGGGTCGAGCCCGCGACCAATTCCTTGCAGTCGAGATTGCCGCCGAACTCGCGCGGCTCGCGGCTGCTCTGGCGCCCGAACGCGCGCGGCGGCGCCACGCCGAGCACTCCGAAGAACGGCGCCATCGGCACTTTCAGACCCCAGGGAAAGGTCGCCAGGTTGCTCGCCTGGTCGAGCGCGATGTGGATGAGCCGGGCGTGCGGAAAATCCTCCGGCAGCGTGCCCATATAGGCGCGGAAAACGTTGAACCCCCAGTTCTGCCGCAGCTCGATTTCCCTGATCCGCAGCTCGAGCACGTCACCGACCGCGGCGCCGCGCACGAAGATCGGGCCGGTCAGGATGTGGGGGCCGAGGTCACGCTTGAGCTGCCGTTGAATGTCGGCGAGCTCGGGCAAAATTTCAAAGCCGGTCGATTTGTCCGGCATCTGTTCGGCGGCGCCCGACACGCACTCGATCACGACCCGGTCACCGGACTCGATCGTCAGCACCGGCGCAAGCGTCGCATCCAAATATCCCCAATGCACGGTCGTCGGGCTCGAGCGCAGCACATGCGTCTTGCCCGCCGCATCCGCCTTCGCCGATTTGTTCATCCGTTGCCTCGTTTGTACTTTCTTCACCTCCCCCCTTGTGGGAGAGGTCGGGTCGCCGCAAAGCGGGGAGCCGGGTGATGGGGCTCTTATCAAGTATATTTATTGTTT
>JBKQHQ010000267.1:0-22877 GCA_052148715.1 Xanthobacteraceae bacterium
CGATAACCTCGCCGACATTGGCCTGCACCCCGCGGTAATCCTTGGTGCCCGAGGCTTCGACGGCTTTGAGCAAGAGCCCCGCAATGAAGTCGAGCTTGACGGCAAGCCGCGTACAGCCGTGGACGACGAAGCGCGGCAGGAACCCGGTGCGCGGGAAGAAATTGTTGGCTTTTTCCAGATCGCCGTAAACGAAGACGTTCTCCCAGGGCACCAGAACCTTGTCGAGAATGAACACGGCGTCGTTCTCGTCGATCCGGCTCGACAGCGGATAATCGAACGGGCTGCCCATCGCGGTCGACGTCATCTCGTAGGACGTGCGGCAGATGAATTTCACGCCGGGTGCATTGGTCGGCACCATGAACACCACGGCGAATTTTTTGTCCTGCACCGGGATGAGGCCGTGATGCGCCACGAAGGTGTAATTGGTGAGGACCGAGCCGGTGGCCACCACCTTGGCGCCGGAGACGATGATGCCGGCGTCGGTCTCCTTTTCCACGTGGCAGCAAACGTCGCCGACCTCGTTCGGCGGCCGGTCGCGGTCGATCGGCGGATGAATGATGGCGTGATTGATGAACGGCACGCGCTCCTGGCTGTATTTGTACCAGCGGCGCGCGTTCTCCTGATAGGGATCGTAGAAATCGGCATTGGCGCCGAGGGTTCCCAGGAACGCGGCCTTGTAGTCGGGGGCGCGGCCGAGCCAGCCGTAGGTCAGCTTGGCCCATTCGGCGATGGCGTCGCGGCCGGCGATCATCTCGTCAACCGTCTTCGGCGCCTTGAAGAAGGCGTGCGTCATGCCGCCGTTGCCGGTCTCAGTGGGCAGCAGGAGCTTGTGCTTGCGCTTGGGGTCGTGCAGCGCGTCGTAGAGGCGCGCGACCATCCTCGCCGTATTGCGAAACGCCGGATGCCGGGTCACGTCCTTGACCCGCTTGCCGTAGATGTAGACCTCGCGGCCGTCGGACAGCGACGCCAGGTATTCGGCGCCGGTCTGCGGCGCCGCGACCGAAACGTTGCCGACCGTGTCCGCGCGCGCCGCGAACGCCAGCGCGTCAGCGGGTTCGTGCGCTTTGTCGCCCGCTTTGGTCCTTGTCTTGGCTACCATGGCATCCTCCCGTTGCTCCAATTGTTGTTCGAATATCGAACTTTGTGCGATTTGCGAACACGATACGGCGGGCCCCGCCGGAACGCAAGCGCCCGCCGCCCGCCGCCGGTCACGCGAACGCGGGCGCGATCTGCGCCGCGATCCGCTGCAGCTCGGGCAGAAAGGTCGCCCGCATCTCATTGCGCGTCGTGCGCGACGCATGGGTGCTCAGGGTGAGCCCGGCGACGACCTGGCCCTGCCGGTCCACCAGCGGGACCGCGAGCGCGCGCAAGCCGCGCTCGAGCTCCTCGTCGACGATCGAGAAACCCTGCTCGTGGTCGGCGCGGATGCGGTCCAACAGGGCTTGCAGATCGGTGATCGTGTAGGGCGTCAGCGGCTCGATCCGCGCCGACTTCAAGCGCCGCCAGATCTCGTCATCGTCAAGGAAGCCGAGCTGCACGCGGCCCATGGCGGTGTGGAAGGCCGGAAGTCGGCTCCCCACCGTAATGGCCATCGACATGATCCGGCGGGCCGGAACCCGCGCCACATAGACCACCTCGGTCTCCTCCAGGATCGATGCCGAGCAGGTTTCGTGGATGCGCTCACTCAGCTCGCGCATCAGCGGCAGCGCCCGCTCGATCCAGCTCTGCGTTGCCAAATAGGCAAAGCCGAGCCGCAGGATGGTGGCGGATAGGGAGAAGTCGCGGCCGCTCTGCTCGACATAACCGAGCTGCGTCAGCGTGTGCAGGATGCGGCGGGCCGTGGCGCGCGACAGGTTCACCGCGGCGGCCGCCTCCGACAACGTCATGGTCGTTCGCTCCTTGCCGAAGGCGCCCAGCACCGCGAGCCCTTTGGCCAAGGTGGTCATGAACTCCTTGTCGGCCGGTTGTTGCCGCTGCTGCGGGGAACGGCCGCCCGCCGGCTGCGGCAGGCCGCGCTGCGCGATTGACATCAGCCAAATGCCTTCTACAATGGTCGATATACGAACGCTTGTTCGATAATCGAACAAATTGCCGATCCGGTCAAGAGCAAGAAGCCGGCGGCTGGGAAGGAATTTTTATGCGCGTCCACGCCGGTCGGTGCGGGCGCGCCGGACCCCAGGGAGGAACCACGATGCCCAAGTCGCATCGCGCCAATACGCGCGTCACCCGTCGTACCTTCATCACGAGCTCCGCCGCAGCCGGCACCGCGCTGATCGCGACGCCGGTCTTTGCGCCTGCGGTGCATGCGGCGAAGACGCTCAAGCTCGGCTATGTGAGCCCGCAAACCGGGCCGCTTGCCGCTTTTGCGGAAGCCGACAACTTCGTCATCGCGAGCTTCCTCGATACGGTGAAGGGCGGCATCAAGATTGGCGATGCATCCTATCCGGTCGAGGTCATCGTCAAGGACAGCCAGTCCAATCCGAGCCGCGCCTCCGATGTCGCGCGCGATCTGATCCTGTCTTCCAAAGTGGATCTGATGCTCGTTGCCTCGACGCCGGAGACCACCAACCCGGTGTCGACCCAATGCGAGGTGGAGGAGACGCCGTGCATCTCCACGGTGGCGCCGTGGCAGCCCTATTTCATCGGCCGGCAAGCGAATCCGGGCGATCCGGCGAGCTGGAAGCCGTTCAACTACACCTATCATTTCTTCTGGGGTCTCGAAGACGTGATCGCGGTGTTCACGAATATGTGGGGACAACTGGCGACCAACAAATCGGTCGGCGGCTTGTTTCCCAATGACGGCGACGGCAACGCCTGGGGCGACAAGCAGGTCGGCTTCCCCCCGGTGCTCGACAAGCTCGGCTACAAGCTAACCGATCCCGGCCGCTATCAGAACCTCAGCGATAATTTCACCGCTCAAATCTCGGCATTCAAGCGCGAGAACTGCGAGATCGTCACCGGCGTCGTGATCCCGCCCGATTTCACCACGTTCTGGAACCAGGCGAATCAGCAAGGGTTCAAGCCGAAGATCGCTTCCGTCGGCAAGGCGCTGCTGTTTCCGGTCGCGCTCGAGGCGCTCGGCAAGAACGGCAACAACCTCTCCTCGGAGGTCTGGTGGACGCCGAGCCATCCGTTCAAATCGTCGCTCAGCGGGCAATCGGCCAAACAGATTGCCGATGCCTATGCGCAAGCGACCAAGAAGCAGTGGACGCAGCCGATCGGCTTCGTGCACGCGCTGTTCGAGGTCGCAGTCGACGTGCTCAAGCGCTCGGGCGACAAGGGTGACGGCAAGGCGGTCGCCGCCGCCATCGCGGCGACCAACCTCGACACCATCGTCGGCCATCTGCAATGGGGAAATACCAGCCTGCCCCCGTTCGCGCAGAAGAACATCGCCAAGACGCCGCTGGTCGGCGGGCAATGGCGACTGCGCGACGGCGCGAAATACGAGATCATCATCACCGACAACAAGACCGCGCCGCAGATTCCGGTCGCCGGCAAGATGGAGCCGATCGTCTAGCCGGCCCGGCGGAGCGACTTGTGATCGAGCGCCGGGCGTTGGGCGCACGGCGCGATCCGATGAAAACGAACGGAAGCCCGAAGGAGCAGCAAATGAGCGGCAATGTGCGTTTCAACTTCATGCACTTTCTGCCCTACGTGCACCTGCCGGAAAACCACAAGGAGTTCCGTTCGCTGTGGGTGAATTTCCCGAACAAATACTATGACCCCGAGCGTGGTCATGCGCTCTATCAGCGCTACCTGTCGGAGCTCGTTCTGGCCGACACGCTGGGTTTCGACGCCATCGTCGTCAACGAGCATCACAACACCGCCTACAGCATGATGGCGGCGCCGAACCTGATCGCGGCGGCGATCATTCCGCAGACCAAGAACGCCCGGATTTGCGTGTGGGGAACGCCGCCCAATCTCGAATATCCGAATCGGCTGGCCGAGGAATACGCCATGCTCGACGTGCTGTCGCAAGGGCGGCTCGAGGTGGCGTTCCCGCTCGGAACCGGCATGGAATATTGGGCGAACCCGATCAATCCGGCGACCGCGCGCGAGCGCCACAAGGAATCGATTGCCATCGTGCTGCAGGCTTGGACCAAGGACGGGCCGACCCAGTACTACGGCGACTTCTACACCTACCGTTTCCTCAATCCGTGGCCGCGGCCCTATCAGAAGCCGCATCCGCCCTGTTACATCGTCGGCACCGGCAGTCCCGAGACGGTGGAGCTCGCCGCCGAGCTCGGCTTCGGTTATTCGGCGGTGTTCGTCACCAAGCAACGGGCGCTCGAGCTCAATCGCAAGCTGCGCGAGCGGGCGGCGAGCTTTGGCCATCAGATCCGGCCTGACCAGCTGCCGCTCGGGGTCATTGCCTACGTGGCCGAGACCAAGGAGAAGGCCGAGGCGGAGGCGGTCGAGCACATCCGCTATTTCTTCGAGGACGCGCTGCGCACCACGCCGGAGTTCCTCGCTCCTCCGGGCTACCTCTCGGTCGAGCAGCTCAAGGCGCGCGCCGCCTTGGCCGACAAGCTGCACGGCACGTTCAACTTCGACGCCATCAACGAGGCGTTTTTTGTTGCGGTGGGCAGCCCCGATCAGGTGGTCAACCAGCTCGGCGAGTGGGGCGAGATGATGGGCACGAACCATTTCAACATTCTCGGCGCGATCGGCAACATGCCGCACTGGAAGGTCGTGAAGAACCTCAGCTTCCTCGCCGAGGAGGTGATCCCGCGCATGCGCGCCACGGCTCCGGTCGCGCAGCGGGCCGCGGCCGAGTAGGGGAGGCATCGATGGCCGATTTTCAGCGCGAGACCCACACCATCAACGGCGTCACGACGGTGGTGCTCACCGCCGGCCGCGGCGAGCCGCTGGTCTTCCTGCACGGCGCCGGCACCTTCCACGGCTTTGAGTTCGCCAAGCCGTGGGCCGAGAAATTCCGCGTCGTCATTCCATACCATCCGGGTTTTGGCGAATCCGGCGACGATCCGGTCATGACCGATCTGCACGACTACGTCATGCATTACGTCGAGCTGTTCGATACGCTCGGCCTCGACCGGGTGCGCCTCGTTGGCTTCTCGCTCGGCGGCTATCTGGCGGCGAAATTTGCCATGGAGCACGGCCATCGCGTCCACAGGTTGGTCCTGGTGGGCCCCGCCGGCCTGCGCGATGACAAGCATCCGACGCGCGACGTCTTGGCGCTGCCGCCCGAGCAGATTCCGGCCATGCTGGTCACCAATTTCGAGGTGATCCGGCCGCATCTGCCGACCAAGCCGGATCTCGATTTCATGGGCGACCGCTATCGCGAGATGACGACCGTCGCGCGGCTCTTGTGGGAGCGCCCGTGGGATCCGAAGATGCCGCGCTATCTGCACCGCCTGACAATGCCGACGCTGCTGGTCTGGGGCGAGGACGATCAGCTTGTTCCCTGGCAGCAGGCGGAGACGTGGCGGCGCTTCATCCCCAAGGCGGATATCAAGATCTTCAAGGGCGCCGGCCATCTCGTTCTTGACGAGACGCGGGAGGCCGTCAGCGCCGTGCAAAGCTTCCTGACATGAGAGCTGTGCGAAGGACCGGGTGGGCCGATATGCCCACGAAGGAAATGGGAAAGGGAAAAGGCCGCGAGAAGCTTGTTCAGGGCAAATCTGCCGGCCGCGTTGAAATTAAAGCCCACAAGGCTAGGCAGGCGTGATCAATGCGACTATCCTAAAACTGCGGCCGACATGATCCGGGTCGTCACCAAAAAGATGAAACCGGGCACGGCCCGACCGTCAACCATCTTCGGGAGGACTTTCATGCGAAGACGTGAACTGCTGAAATACGCGGCCGCGACGGCTGTCGCCGTCCCGTTCGTCCTGCGCAGCGCGAGCGCTGCGGACCCACTCAAGATCGGCTTGGTCGGGCCGAAGACCGGACCGCTCGCCCCGGGCGCGGCGACCACGCACTTCCCTGGCTTCAAGCTCTGGGCGAAGGAGGTCAATGACCGCGGCGGGCTTAAGCTCAAGGACGGCCCGCGCAAGGTCGAGCTCATCGAGTACGACGACCGCACCCAACCGCCGGAGACCATCAAGGCCGTGGAACGCCTCGCCACGGTGGACAAGGCGGACTTCATCATGCCGGTCTATGCGACCGGCTTCAACCTCGCCGTTGCCCCGGTATTCGCCAAGTACGGCTATCCGTTGATCCCCATCGCCTGTATCACCGATCAGGTCGACGCGCTGATCAAGAAATACGACAACTTCTTCTTGTTCAACGGCACGACCACGGCCTACGCCACGACCGCTATCGCCACGCTGAAGAAATTGAAGGATGGCGGCCAGATCGGCAACAAGGTCGCGGTGGTCAACGTCGCCGACGACTTCGGTATCGAGCTCGCCAATGCCGGCCGCCCGCTGTTCAAGGCGGCCGGGTTCGACATCGTGTACGACAAGTCGTACCCACTCGGCACCCAGGATCTGGCGCCGGTGGTGAAGGCCGCCAAGGCGGCGAGCCCGGATGCGTTCGTGGCGTGGTCCTACCCGCCGGATACCTTTGGGCTGTTGGACCAGGCTAAGATCGAAGGCTTGAACGTGAAGGCCTATTACAGTGCGGTGGGAACGGCGTTCCCGGGCTTCCAGCAGAAATACGGCGCGCTCGCCGAGAACGTGCTGGGCCTCGGCGGCATCAAGAGCACGCCCGAGCTCGACGCCTGGTACAAGACGCACAAGGACGTGACCGGTGTTGACGCGGACTACGGCGGCAGCCCGTTCTACTATGCGATGCTGCAGATCCTTACCCAGACGGTCGAAACCATCGGCTCGATGGATCTGAAGGCGATCACCGCGCATATCAAGGCGAACAAGTTCAAGACCATCGTCGGCGAGCTCGACATCCGGAACCAGAAGCTCGACAAGATCTGGACCGTCGGCCAGTGGCAGAACGGCAAGTTCATCGCCGTGGACGGCGTCGGCTTCACCGAGTTCGCGCCGGTCAATCTGAAGACCTGGGCCTAAGCACTGCGCTTGAAGATCTGGGTCTGACGGCATTCATTCCGGGGTTCAGCCTGAGCCCCGGGATGAAGTTGCGCAACGGCGCGAAATACGAGATCATCCCCGCCGACAACAACAAGGCGGCACGCAGGGTCCTGTCGCGGATGCGGCGGGGTCGTCGCCTAAATCAGGAGGCCCTTGGTAGTCGATACCAAAAAACGTCTCCGAAAAGCATCTCTCGCAGCAAACAATAACTATGCCTTTGGCCTAAGGGAGGAGAAAATAATGCGCGATCGATCCAAATCGCAAAATTTCCTACTGAAGACCGTTCTTGTGGCACTGCTGCTGGCAGGCATCTCCTCGGTCGCGTCGTCCGAGGACACGCCGTTTTGGGCCGTCGGCCGGCCGGACGCCGGTGCCGGCGCGAAAATGGCGCCCGTTCCGGCCCTGCCGGTGCCAACGCCCGCGGACAAGCTGCCGATCGCGAAGCTGAAGGTGCCGCCCGGCTTCAAGGTCGAGGTATGGGCATCCAACATTCTCGATGCGCGCGGGTTGCGCCAGGGCGATCAAGGCACCGTCTTCGTCAGCTCGCTGTTCGTCGCCGGCAAGATCTACGCCGTCGTCGACAAGGGCGGCAAGCGCGAGGTCAAGGTGATCGCCGACAAGCTCATGCTGCCGAACGGCATCGAGTACGACAAGGGCTCGCTCTATGTTGCGACGCCGAAGGAGATCACGCGTTACGACAATATCGAGGCCAATCTCGACCACCCGCCGCAACCGGTCGTCGTCTACGACAAGCTACCGGGCGAGGTGCCGCATGGTTGGAAGTTCATCAAGATCGGGCCGGATCGCAAGCTCTACGTCCCGGTCGGGGCTCCCTGTAACATTTGCATACCGGACGATCAGCACGGGCAAATACGCCGGATGAATCTCGACGGCAGCGGTGTGGAAGTGGTCGCGACGGGCGTGCGCAACACGGTCGGCTTCGACTTCGATCCGCGGACGAAGGATCTTTGGTTCACCGACAACGGCCGCGATTGGCTGTCCGAGGATCTGCCGAACGACAAGCTCAATCACCTGACCAAGGTCGGACAGAATTTTGGCTATCCGTACTGCCATCAGGGCAATATCGCCGATCCGCAATTCGGCTGGGGGCATTCATGCGAGGAATTCACGGCTCCGGCGGAGTTGCTCGGACCGCATGCGGCGTCGCTCGGCATGCGCTTCTACACCGGCCGGATGTTCCCGAGGAAGTATCGCAATGCCATCTTCATCGCCCGGCACGGGCCGTGGAATCGCACGAAGAAATATGCGGACGTGGCGGTCGCGATCGTCGACAGCGACGGAGACGTGAAGTCGCTCGAGCCGTTCCTCACGGGCTTCGTCGACGACAATACTTATCTCGGACGCCCCGTGGACGTGCTGGTGATGAAGGACGGCTCGTTGCTCGTGTCAGACGACCACAACGGCGCGATCTACCGGATCTCCTACGGCGAATAGCGCCTCGCCGGATTGTTGGGGGTGAAACGAACGTGCGGCCGACTAGGTCGTCATCCCGGGCTTTGTGCCCGGGACCCATCTATCCACAAGGTCCGATCGTTGGGATTTGATCCATCGAGCATGCGCCGAGGCTGCTGCACAATGGGTCCCGGGGACAGGCCCCGGGATGACTCTGTTTTCATATCCGATCGCCCTGCCTTGTGGCGAAGGTTGGCCCTTGCAGCTTACGCAATTGCAGCATTGATGCTGGCCACCATTTCCGAGCCGAGCCGCGGCGCCGCCGTTTCAGACCGCGCCGCGGTTTGCCCCGCCTGCCACGGACAATCCGGCCAGTCGCAACAGCAGGATATTCCCTCGCTTGGCGGCCAGCCGTCCCTTTACACGATGTTCCAACTGTTTCTGTTCCGCGAAGGCCGGCGCCAAGCAGGCCCGATGACGGAGATCGCCAAGAACTTCACCGACGATGATTTGCGCGGCCTATCCGACCTCGTCAGCAAATTGCCGGTGCCGAAGCCGCCGCCGGATGCGCCCGACCCGCAGCGGTTCGCGCGCGGCCGCGCCCTGGCCGACCAGAACCACTGCGGCATTTGCCACAACGCTGACTTCTCCGGCCGCGACCAAATGCCCCGCCTGGCGGCCCAACGTGAAGATTACCTGACCAAGACGCTGCGCGAGTTCAAGACCGGGGCGCGAATCGGCTTTCGCGGCGCCATGGCGGAGGAAGTGACGCCGCTGAGCGATGGCGACATCGTCGACCTTGCGCATTTCTTGGCGCACCTTCCGGCGGGCGAGAAGTGAGGTGGGCGGTACGCTGCGTGACCCGCGCGGCCCCGCCGCCGCTCGTCCCCGCGAAAGCGGGGACCCAACTCTTGCAGGAGCGCTTTCGTCCGTGGCGCCGGATCCCCGCTTTCGCGGGGATGAGCGGTTGACGCGCCCAGACTCGGCTGCCCCCGGCCGAACCTTCTGCCCAACGCGTTCTGCCCAACCTGACAAAAAAATCAGGATCAGCGGGTGCCGACGCATCGCGCCGACGGAAGCTCACGCCGGGCTTCCACTTGGTTCCGCCGTCTGTTATCGTGCGCGCGATCGAGAGGGGCTTTGGTCCGAGCCCGCAATTTTTCAGTTTATCTCGATGCATGAGCCTCACTCGCACAGGGCGGGCGGCTTGCGCCAACTGCCAGGCGGAAAATTCCGCGTGGGAAAACCGAAACGCCAAGGGAGAGACGCATGACGACGGTCGCGTTTAATCTCAACGGCAAGCCGGTCAGCGTCGATGCCGACCCGGATACGCCGTTGCTGTGGATAGTGCGCGAGCACCTCAAACTCACCGGAACGAAATTCGGCTGCGGCGCTGGATTGTGCGGTGCGTGCACGGTCCATCTCGACGGCAAGGCCGTGCGGTCCTGTCAGACACAGGTCTCGCTGGTCGCCAATAAGAAGGTGACGACGATCGAAGGTCTGTCGCCTGATTCGAGCCATCCGCTGCAGAAAGCATGGATCGCCGAGCAAGTGCCGCAATGCGGCTATTGCCAATCCGGGCAGATCATGCAGGCGGCCGAGCTGTTGGCAAAGAACCCGAAGCCGTCGCGCGACGACATTGTCAAGCACATGAACGGCAACATCTGCCGCTGCGGCACCTACCCACGCATCGCGCGCGCCATCGAGCGCGCCGCACGGGAGGCCTGAGCCATGACCACCTCCATTGGTAACAACTCTGTGGACACGGCCATCAGCCGCCGCGGTTTCGTAGTCGGCGCCGCCGGACTGACCTTCGCCTTCACGCTCGGCGGCCTCGGCCGCATTCCCGGCGCGCTCGGCGCCGCCCAGGCGACCAAGCTCAATGCCTGGGTGACGATCGGCACCGACAATACGGTCACCATCCTCTGTCCCATGGCGGAGATGGGACAGGGCGTGCTCACGTCGCTGCCGCTCATTCTGGCCGAGGAGCTCGACGCCGACTGGAGCAAGGTGAAGACCGAGTTCGCCCCGCCGGACCAAAAGACCTACGGCAATTATCATGAACTGTTCCATGGCGTGCAGATCACCGCGGGGAGCACCTCGATACCCGGGTATTTCACGCCGCTGCGTATGGCAGGCGCCCAGGCGCGCAGGGTGCTGCTCGACAACGTGGCCCGGGAGTGGAAGGTCCCGGTCGACGAGCTCGTCACCGACCGCAGCATGGTCGTGCACAAGAAGTCGCACCGCCACATCTCGTATGGCGACATCGCCAAATTCGCGGTGGTTCCCAACGAGCCGCCGAACATCACGGCGGACGACCTCAAGCGACCGTCGGAGTTCGAGCTGATCGGCCGCAAGGACGTCGGCCGCGTCGACGTGCCCCTAAAGGTGAACGGGAGCGCGATCTACGGCATCGATGTCCAGGTTCCGGGCATGGTCTACGCTTCGGTGCTGGAGGCGCCCCTGGAAGGCGCCAAGGCCGAGGTCCTCAACATGGACGAGGTCACCAAGATCCCCGGCGTGGCCGCGGCAATTCCGCTGCCGTTCGGCGTCGCGGTGATCGGTGGCACCGTCGAGGCGACGCGTACCGGACGCAATGCGCTCAAGGTGAAATGGGACACCTCCGGCGCTGCCGCGGCCACGTTCGATTCCGAGAAGGCCAAGGAAGAGTACGCCCGCCAAGGCCAGGACCCAAAAGCGAAGACGATGGAGGTCTACAAGGTCGGCGATGCGCTTCCGGCGCTCGGCAAGGCCGCCAAGACCGTCGAGGCGACCTACTGGTCGGAGCACTGCTACCACGCCCAGATGGAGCCGATGAACTGCGTCGCCCAAGTCAATGAGGACGGGTCGGCGGAGATTTGGACCGGCACGCAGTTCGGCGCGCTGGTGGCGCTCATCGTCTCCGGCATTCTGAAAACCACGCCGGACAAGATCAAGATCAACCAGCAGTTCTTGGGCGGCGGCTACGGAAGACGGATTGCGCCGGATGTAGCAATACAGGCGGCCGTGATCGCCAGCATCGTCAAGAAGCCGGTGAAATTGCTGCTCACGCGGGAGGACGATCTAGCCTCCGGCCGGCCGCGGCCGATGACCCATCACGCCCTCAAGTCCGGGTTGGATGCCAAGGGCAACATCATCGGATGGCACCATCGGCTGGTCGCCGAGAATGTCGATAAGCTTGCGAACCCTCTGGCCTACGCGGCGAGCGGCGGCAGGGACTATATCGGCTGGCGTGGGCTTGATCAGGCATTCTACAACATGCCCAATGTGCTTGCCGACGCGGTTGTTGAAGACCGCGGCATGCGCGTGCATCCCTGGCGCGGGATCGGCGCGGGCTACAACAAGTTTGCGGCCGAGGCGTTCCTCGACGAGATCGCCCATGCGAACGGGGTCGATCCGTACGAGCTCCGGCTGCAATTGACCAAGAACCAAGCCCGGGCCCACGGAGTCATCAAGGCCGTGGCCGAGATGTCCGGTTGGGGCCGCAAGCGGCCCGGTCGCGGCATGGGCATCGCGTTCTCCGACTATCACGGCACCCTGTCGGCGGGTGTCGCCGAGGTGTCGGTCGACCACAAGAGCGGCAAGATCAAGGTGCACAATTACTGGATTGCCGCCGACCCCGGTCTCGTGATTCAGCCCGACCATGTTCACGCTCAGCTTGAGAGCGGGGTGGTCTACGGCCTGAGCGCCGCGCTGCTCGAGGAGCTGACCGTGAAGGGCGGGGCCATTCAGGAGTCCAACTTCTACGACTATTCGGTGCTGCGGATGGCCGACGTGCCGGAGATCCACACCAAAATCGTCGTCACCGACAATCCGCCAACCGGCATGGGCGAGATCGGTGTCCCAACCGTCGCTCCCGCGATCAGCAACGCGGTGTTCCAACTGACCGGCAGGCGGCTGCGGCACCTGCCGATGTCGGAGGAGCGCGTCAAGCAGGCCCTCGCCTAGGCCGGTCCTTGCGATAGGGACGGCGCAAGTCGGATGTTCCGACTTGCGCCGTCATCAAACCCGAATGCCGCCGCGGGCTTCGCAAGCCCGGGGCGGCATTTTAGTTCGGGCCGCTTCCCACGCCAGCAATCCCGTTGAGCCTGACAGCCAGCAGGCAAGGGGTTGTGTCGCCAAAGCAACAGATCGGGATAAATCCGCTGCTCAACCACATGAATAACGTCTCGGGCAGCACACGCGCGCCGCGGTGGCGGTAATATAATGGCGCGATTCGGTACGCTTACGCCCGCCGGGATCCGGCGGCGATGTCTGACGGCAAGCGCGTGCCTACGCAGTGCGTATCGTTGCTGAGCGGCGTTGATCACCAGCTTCGCGTGCGAGCGTCAGTCTAGTTCCACAACAAGTCAGCAGTTCACCGGCATCGCAGTCAAAAGCGATTCACGGGAACGCGGGGGAAATCATGAAGCTCAAGCAAGCCCTTTTGGCGGGCGCGGCGGTGCTATGTTTCACTCAGACGGCCGAGGCCCAGCAATTCAATCAATTCTTTGCGTTCGGGGATAGCACGACCGACACGGGTTGGTTCGTCAACGGGAAGCTCTCACCGGTCCCCAACGCTTTTGATCTCTTTGTCGCCAGCGCGGTGGCCGCCGGCGGAAACGCGCACTTCACCGGCCCCGGGCCCGGCAACGCGCAAATTCTCGCTGGTTTCTTCGGCCTTACGGCCAATGCCGCGAATACGCCCGGCGGAACAAACTATGCGATCGGCGGCGCGTTCGATAACGGCGGACCGGCCGCCGTAGGACTGGGCGCATACACGAATATTCTTTCAATTGACTACGGTCTTCCGCCAAATCCGGCGGGGGTTCCCAGCACCACCGGCCAAATCAACAATTATTTGGCCTCGGTGGGTGGCCACGCAAATCCCAATGCGCTGTATCTGATCAGCAGCGGCGGAAACGACGTCTTCATTGCGGAAGGGCTAGGGCTGCCTACGGCGCTAGCAACCTCTTATTTTCTTAGCGAAGCCCAAGCCCTGACCACGAGCGTTGTGAACCTTCAGGCCGCTGGCGCACGCTATATCATCGTGGGTAATGAATACGTGCCCCCAGTGTTGACGCCCACCGGAGTGACCTTCGGACAGATACTTACAGGTGCGACGTGGACCGATCTAGCGGCCGCCGGAGTCAACTTCATTCCTGCGGATACCGCGTCGGTCATTGCGGCCGTGGAACGAAATCCGACTGCGTTCGGAATCACCGCGCCAATCACTTCTTACGCCTGCGTCCCGCCCGCCGCGCTGACCGGCACAACCGGCTACGGGTCAATGTGCGCACCCACGACCACGCCGAATCCGAATTATGGGTATCTGGTGTCGGCAAATGCGCTGCAGACGCACCTTTTCATGGATGGCATCCATCTCACGGAGGCGGGCCAGCTGATCGAAGCCGACTATTATTACAATCTGCTCGTCGCACCGAGCGAGATATCCTTCCTTGCCGAAAGCGCCATCCAGACCACTTTTGGCATGATAACCGGAATCCAACAGCAGATCGATGTCTCCCAGCGCCAGCGCCCAAATGGCTGGAACGGGTGGGTCAATGGCCAGTTGCAGTATCTGCAGATGAACAACAGCGCCAATGGATTCCCGAACGACCCGGGCTTTCCGGTCTCCGGCACGATGGGCCTCGACTATCGCTGGCAGAACGGTTGGCTCGCCGGCGCCGCGCTCACGGTGGGTCACGTGACCCCGACCTTCTCGCTCGGCGGCAGCTACACGCAAGACGAGGTTGCGCTGAACCTGTACGCGGGATACCGCAAGGGTAACTGGTGGGGCGACGTCATCGGCAGCGTGGGCTTCCTGGGCTACAGCACGAGCCGGCTGGTTCCGATCGGCATCACCGTGCAGCCCAACGACGGGTCGACCAACGGCTCCGATTTGTCATTGGCCACTGAGGTGGGTTACGACTTCCACACAGGCTTCCTGACGCACGGCCCCGTGGTCGGCATGATCCTGCAGCAGGCCAGGGTCAACGGCTTCACGGAAACGGGCAGCTTCACGAGCTTGTCGTTCGGCGACCAGACGCGCAATTCCGAGGTTAGCGCGCTCGGATATCGGGCAAGCTCCGATTGGGGCATCTGGCACCCGTTTGCCCAGGTCGTGTGGGACCACGAGTTCGATCCGCTCAACCGGTCGGTGACGGCCTCGTTGACCACGATCGTGGCGCCGAGCTATTCGATGCCGGCGGTCGTGCTCGGAAGGGACTGGGCGACCGCGACCATCGGCACCGAGGTCAGGATCGACCGGGCCTGGACCGGGCTTGCTTCCTTCACCGCGCAGGTGGGCCAGCAGAACGTGACCAACTACGGCGGCCTCGTAGGTCTGAATTACGCGTTCGACGCGGGAACCAAGGGGCTCGTCTATAAGAACTGATGCGCGTCGTCAGAATTAGAATTCAGGCCCCCTTGGTTCGGTTTTCGTGCCGCCATGAGCTGATTCGGGGCAGATCGAGTTCCGGGTACGTCACCCGACAATGTGGCTCTCACGCCGGCCCGGATGCCGCAAAGCGCGCCACGGATCTCGCGTGAGGTTGCGTTGAAACCTCGGTGCACAGCGCCGCGGCCGGACTTGAGCACAGCATTGCATGGTTGCTATAATTGCCGCATGGGACCGAATGGGGGTCGCTGGCGCGTGATGGTCTGCGGGCGGATCACCGGTCAACGGTGGCGCGCACGTCTGCATCTTATCGTCGCGTCGATCGCTCTTTTGCCGCTCCTGGCGGAGTGTTCCTCGACAACCTCGAGCGATTACGCCGACATCTACCCATCCCAGTCGCTCGCCGATGCTTTCAAGGCCTCAACGGCCCCGCCGCCGCCGACGGCCGCCGGTGCGCCCGGTTCGCCGAGTTCCCCATCGGTGGTCGCTGGTCAGCCTGGCGCTGCGGCCCAGTCTGGCTCCGCTGGCGCCGCGCCGGCGGCCGCCCGCGCTCCTTCGACACCACCCGACGATCCAGCGGCTTCCGTCTATCCGTCGGTGTCGCTGAGCGATGTGTTCTTCGGGTCGACGAAGCCCGCGCCGCAGTGATCGTCGCTGTTCCTCATGCCAAAGAGCGTGACGGGCCCGTCGGTGACCGACGCCCAAGGCCGGGTTTCGCTCGAGCAGGCGTTATTCTATTCTAGTGGCTCCCCGCGCTTCTGCACCCACAACTGATACATATTGAGAAACGTTCGCGGATTCTCCGTTTCGAACACGTGCCAACAGCCGAGATTCGTCATGGTCGGATCCTGCGGAAATTGAACCGCATAGCGACGGCGGACCTGCGCGTCGATCTCGAAGCCGATGAACTCCAGATCATTCTGCGCCAAAAAGGCTTCGATGGCCGGCAAAGTCAGGCGGTGCTCCTGGGCGTGAAAAACCAGGTCCCGGAACGTGCTGATGCTGTAAAAATCAGCGTGGAAGGAAATGCTGGTCAGGCCCGGCTCGCCGGAGTTCATGAGATCCCGACGGCAGCGCCTAATATCATCGGCCGTCGGCCGATACCCTCCATCGGTGATGAACGCGCGCACGGGGGCAAGCGGTTGCCGCGCGAGCTCGCTGTAGAGCGCGACCATCATAAAACCCGCCGGCCGCAGCAGCGACAGCAGAATTCGCCAGCCGCCAAACGGCTCGGCGAGATGATGCAGCACGCCCGCCGACTCGATCACATCGAAACTGCGGCCGAGTGAAGCAAGTTTGAGGATATCGGCCTGTCCGAATGCAAGGTTTGTAAGGTCGAGCGCGCGGGACTTGTATTTCGAATAGGCAAGGCTTGTCAGGCTCAGATCGATCGCGAGCACGCGCGCTCGCGGGAACCGTTGCGCCGCGTTGATTCCATGATCGGTGCCGCACCCGGCAATCAGGACGTCGAACTCCGCGCCCTTGCCCAAGCTGCGAAACGCGACGGTCGGAAACTTGCGGCGCAGATATTGATCGACCGTCGTGGATCTGACCGCGGGGGCAAGCTTGCCCCAGCGAGGATAGGGGTGTTCCTCGTATTGCTCCTGCACTTTGAGCGAGATCTCGTCGTCCACTTCGGTCAGCGTCGGAATCGACGAGCGATCCTGCCGCTCCAACTCGACCTCTTGCAGCTGTTGAACGATCAACCCGGTGATCGGCTCCGACCAATGCCTGTCGCGCAGCGCCTGCGCACCCGGTAGGGAAGCGAGCGGAAAGTAGCAGGCGACGATGGCGAGGCTAAACTCGGCAACGGCGGCTCCGGACTGCAAGGCGCCGGCCACCTGCGCCTGCAGGCGTAGCGCCAGGGCGAATTCCGCGTCCGTATGCGTGAAGACATACTCATTGGTGAAGCATTGCCAGGCCAGCGCGCAGCAAAACGCCAGCGCCGGCCCGTCGACCTCGCCAGGGGCGGCGCTTGCGGCGCGCTGAAGCAGCGCGAAACGCAGCGCCGTCAACAACCGCTCCATGTCCGGCTCGACGATCCTTGCCGACGCCATCAGCTGTCGCAGCAGGGGATCCGTAAAGACTGCCCCAAGCTCCCCCGGTGCCGGCTCGACTCGCAGGCGCGCGGGCCAGGCATCGGTGAGCCACCCGATGGCGCGGCGAATATCAGGATTGTGCTCGACAATCGCGGTCGCAGCCAGCGCCACATCGCCCGGCCGTCCCCACGGCTCGGACAGCGCGCGCATCACCAGTTGGCGCAACTCGGCGCTCTCGGGAACAAACGATCGATCGCGCAAGGATTCCACGAATAGCGTCTTGGTCTCCATCGTCTCGCTGATCGCGAGCGACCGGGTGAGCGCGTCCATGGCGTGGCCGATCTTGCCCTCGATGAGGAACAGCCGGGCAACGTTGTTGAATGCCTCGGCGTAATTCGGCCGCAGGAACAAAGCCCGCCGATAGCACTGGTCCGCCTCTTCGAGCTTGCCCTGGGCCACGCAGACAAGGCCTAGATTCATGTGAGCTTCGGCGAGATCCGGGCGTAGCGCGATGGCGCGTTGGTAGTGCGTCGCGGCGGCATCGAGGCTGCCCTGCATCGACAGCACAGTGCCGAGGTTGCTGTGCGCTTCCGCGTGGTCTGGCCGCAGCTTCAACGCCTCCTGAAGCTCGGCGGCAGCTGCCGTCTGATCTCCCTGCTCGGACAGCACGTTGCCTATGTTGACCCGGGCCTCGACGGCTTTCGGGTCGATCTCCAGCGCCCGCCGAAAGTGGATGAGCGCTTCCGACCGCTTGCCCTGCAACACGTGCACGGTGCCGAGGCTGATGTGCGCCTCGACGAAAGCCGGCTTGCACTGCAACGCGCGCTGATACTGAAGAATTGCCTCGTCCAGACGACCCTGCTCGGCGAGCACATTGGCGAGGTTGTAGGCCGCCTCGGCCGAGCGAGGCTGGAGCTCGACGACGCGGCCATAGCAAGCGGTGGCCTCCGCCAATACGCCTTGCAGCCGCAGCGCGTTGCCGAGATTCGTATGCGCCTGGACTAAGTCCGGCTTGAGCGCTGCAGCGCGCCGATAGTGCGCAATCGCTTGCTGCGGCTGCCGCAGTTGCTCGAAGGCCAGCGCGATGTTGTAGTGGCATTCAGGGAGCGCGTCGTCGAGCGCAAGCGCCTTGCTCAAGGCATCAACCGCCATAGTGCTGCGGCCGGTTTGCAGCGCTAAGGCACCAAGACCGCGCAGGCTATCAAGATGCTTGCCGTCGAGGGCCAGAACCCGGAGGAAGAGCGCCTCCGCCTCGCGCAATTGGCCTAGCCGGTGATGTTGGACCGCTCTGGCAAAGGCTTCCGCGATCTCCGGGTGGAGGCCCGCACCGCCAACCGCGCGCCGGAGTTGCTTGCGCCCGGCGCGCCGTTCTTTTCGGTTCATGCAAAAGGCCGAATTGTGGTTTCCGACTGCGCTCTACTACCATCGAAGTGCGCAATGGCAAATGCCTCATCCACTAAGCCGGATGCGCGCCGCGCGGCTCCTTTTTCAGATTTGCCGGCGTTCCAGGATCATCCGCAAGCCATAGCGCGGGCGTAGCGTGATCAGGCCTTGCGGCTCGACCGGATGGCCGGGCTTGAGATGCAGCCGATAGCGCTGGGCGATGGTGGCAAGGATCAGCATCGCCTCCGCCATCGCAAACGTCGCGCCGATGCAAATGCGGGGACCCGCGCCGAACGGGATATAGGAGAAGCGCGGACGTGCCGCCGCGCGCTCGGCTGAAAATCGCTCCGGCTCGAAGCGGCCCGGATTGTCCCAGAGCGACGGCTTACGGTGCAGCAGCCATGGGACGATCAGGACCGCGGCGCCGGCGGGGATGCGATGGCCAAGCACCTCGTCGGCGACGATGGGCTGGCGCGCCATGGTGTGCGCCGGCGGATAGAGCCGCATCGACTCCTCGATCACCATGCGCGTATAGGGAAGATCAGTGAGATCCTCATGGCGTGGCGTACGACCGCCGAGCACGGAAGTCAGTTCGTCATGCAGCTTGGCTTCCGCAGCCGGGTGTTGGGATAGCAGGTACCAGGTCCAGGCCAGCGCCTGGGCCGTGGTCTCGTGTCCGGCCATGAAGATCGTGACCACCTGGTCGCGCACCTCCTTTGCCGTCATGCCGCCGCCGGTCTCGTTGTCGCGCGCGGCGATCAGGCGGGCGAGCAGGTCCTTCGGCTCGGCGTCCGGCTCGCGGCCGCGTGCGGTGAGCAGCCGATCGACGGATTTGTCGAACTCGTCGAAAATTCCCGCGGTGCGCGGCGGCGAAAGCAGATTCGTGAGCCATTGCGGGAACTGCAGCAGGTCGAGGAGGCGAGGCCGCACGGTCGTCTGATAGCGCGCGACGCCGCTTTCGACGACATCGACGATCTCATCGGAGTCCGAGGAGAACATCGCACGCGAGATGATGTGCAGGGTCGCATGCATCATCGCCGCCGCCGCATCGACCTCGCTCGCGTCCGGCAGCGCGTCCCATTTCGTCAGCAGCCCCAACGTGACCTCGGTCATGATCGGCGCATAGCCGACGACGCTGCGGTGATCGAATGCAGGCGCCATGATGCGCCGATGGCGCCGCCAGGTTTCTCCTTCGCTGGTCAGGAGGCCGCGGCCGATTCCCGGCTCGAGCAGGCGCCGGCTAAGCTCGGATTTGGTGTAATTTCCCGCATTGTCCAGCAGCACATGGCGGATGGCGCCCGGCTCGTTGAGGATGAACGTGCGGCGCCACAGCAGCCGGCGCGCAATGATGTCCTCGCTGAAATCCTCCGGCTGGTACGTCGCAAGCGTATTGTCGCGCATGACGCGCAGGAATTGCCGGAACGTCATGCGGCCTTCCGGCCGGCGCGGCGCGGCGAGGGCCGGGGTCTCGGTGCTATCGATGGCGCTCATCACCGCCTGTCCGTCTAGCCGTGGGCCGAAATAGCGGAAATCCGCGGGGGTTGGCCTTGCCTTACACCACGTCGACGCCTCGGAGAACCGGCCGGAGCGCGGGCGTCGAACGGCCTTACTCGCGTCGTCGGCATGCGTCCCTCGCTGGGATCTTCGCGCCTGGGCGGAACCGCCCGGAGATGCAGCATCAAATGGGTGCGCCCGGCGCCATGCTGAAGTCCTGCTCGACTCGCTCCTGCTCAGGATCACCAAGCTTTGATTCCCAATCATCGGATTGGCGACACAACGCAAGACCCGAGCGATTCGGGCTTGGGAACCAAGCGTCAGATTCGAATCAGGGTTGCGAATCAGCACCGACGAGGTTGCGATGCGCTTGCGGCCATCGGCGCGGCGGCGCCGCTTGTGCCCGGGCAGTCCGGAATCGGGCAGACCGCAGCAAAAATAGTGCTGCGGACTGGGTTGAGTAGGGCGGTTACGCCAAGCTCGGATAGCGAAAGTGTGGTATTTTTGCACCGGCTGCCTGGAAACTCACACCCCCTCTGTTAATACCATCGGTTTCACATAGCCTTCACGTCCCGCCCATGATCCACTTGCCATTAGCGACTCACGGACCGTTGCGTACGGGTACCGAGTAGCGATTTTCGTAAACAGTTCTGCTGTTGCGTGGCGGCTTCGAACGATCAGTTCCGAGCGCCGCAGACGATTTACGTGTCCGGTCCGGCCCGTTGCCGGTCGGGACGGCGTTGCCGGCCGCATGAGTAAAATAGGCAAACGAATCCAAAGATTTACACTCGCTAATCGAGGGAGAGGACTTATGATGCGACTGGCGAAGGCTACACTTTACGGGGCAGTCTCGGCCGCAGCGCTGACCGCGATAGCCGGACCAAGCTTCGCGATCGAGGCAGGTGACTTCAATTCGACTTTGCGGGGCGCCACGATAGGCGTGCCGCTCGGGGCCGCTCCGCCTCCCGGGGTTTATGGGGATTTGCTCATCTTCCAGGGCATCGACGGCAGAGGAACGGGCCAAAATAACGGGATCAGCGTATTCGGCGATGCCTTTGCACCCGCGCTTGTTTGGGCAGCTCCCGGGAAATTCCTGGGTGCCAGCTACACGGCAGCGGTGATCCAGCCCTTCTTCGAGGTTACCGGATGGAATAGCTTCGGCTCGGCCTCGACAGGGACCGCGGCGCCGCTCGCCTTCGGCAACGCCTCGTTCTTTGAGAACATGCACAACACCATCATCGCCCAGGCGTTGCATTGGAATTTGGGCCAAGGCTGGTTCGCGGCACTCGGCGTTAATGTCCAGGGCCCGGACGGCTCGCTGTACAATGGGACGCTGAACGATGACTACTGGACCGTTTCACCAACGGCGGCCATCGCCTATCTGAGCAAGGACTGGAAGATCGCGGTTAACTTCGACTACGACATCCACGGAGCCTCCCAAGGTCATACCGGTACCTACGCCGCCCTCGCCGCAGCGGGCCTGTTTCCCTCCGCGCTTGCGCAGCAGATCGGCAACGGCTGGACGAGCGGCCAACAGGCGTTCGTCGATTGGTCTGTCACGCGCAAGATGGGCAAATGGGAGTTCGGACCGGTCGGATACTTCAAGTGGCAGACGACCGCCGACACGCCCGGTGGCGGCTTCACCTGCGCTCAGTTGACGGCTGCCCTCGGGTCCGGGCTCAGCTGCGGCAACGACACCGACATCGCCGTTGGCGGGTTGGTCGGCTACGATTTCGGCCCGGTCAATCTCCAGGCCTACGTAACCAAGAGCGTCTACACGAAGGACGACTTCGGCACCGGCGGTTTGAGCGCCTGGGGAAGAATCTCCTTCAAGATCTGGGGAGCCGAACCCCCGATGTACAAGAAAGCGGTCTCGGCCGCGGACTGATCACGAAGATCTCGACGACTGGCCCCGGGGCTGTTTCCCGGGGGCGGCTCGCGGCAACGAACAACGGCTTGAGGGCGGTGCTGCACCGCCCTCAAGCCTTTTTTGTCTGCGAGCAGCCCGAGGCCTGGCATGGGTCGCCGTTGTCTCGGTCGGTGATGCCCGCGTCTGGGAGGTTCAGATTCGCGCGGATGAAGGGTTTGCCGGCGAGGGCCTGGCGGCGCGTCCGCTCCTGGTTGTCGCTCGCGAAACACTGGCCATGCGAACGGGCTGGTATTCCACCGCCTCGGAAACGCGTAGACAACCTGCAATTAATTGTCGACTGTGACCTAAATACCATAACGGCTAGCATTTGAAGCAGTAAATTTGTAAGGCGAGACCTTGGAATCGCCGGATGTCCCAGTCTCTGTCAAGTATTGGATCCAAGCTGTCGATCGACCGCACCACCGTTGTCGGCTCGGTGATGGATGCGCGGGCGGCAGTTGCCGTGCTCGGCGCCCGCCCGGTTGACGCCAGCGAGCGGTGGTCCGCGAGCGCGCGCGACGCGGTTTTGCTCGTCATCGCGGTCGCGAGCGCGGTGCGCATCGCGTTTGCGGCGACGGTCGACCTCGGAGTCGACGAATCCTACATGGTCGGCGTCGCCCGTCACCTGACGCTGAGCTATTTCGATCATCCGCCGCTGCATATCTGGCTGGTCGGTCTGTGGGCGCGATTGTGGGGCAGCGAGAACGCACTGCTGCTGCGGCTGCCGTTCATCGCCCTGTTCGCCGGCTCGACCTGGCTGATGTTCGCCCTGACCGCGCGGCTGTTCAATGCGCGCGCGGGCCTGTGGGCTGCGTTCGCATTCAACCTGGCGCCGGTATTCGCCGTGAGCGCCGGCAGCTGGATCCTCCCTGACGGGCCGCTGGTGTTTTTTCTGCTGGCGGCCGCCTGCGTGCTGGCACCGGTCCTCATTGCGCGGCCCGCGCCTGATCACGCATTGCTGCGGTGGCTGGCCGCGGGCGCGCTGGGCGGATTGGCGCTGCTGTCCAAATACAGCGGCGTCTTTCTGTTCGCGGGGGTCTTTCTCTTCCTGCTGACCACGCCGGCGGCGCGGCGCTGGCTCGCCACGCCCGGTCCGTGGCTCGGCACCGCGCTCGCGGCGCTCCTTTTTCTGCCGGTCGTGTGGTGGAACATCGAGCACGATTGGATCTCGTTCGCCTTTCAGGGCACGCGCGGCCTGCCGGACGAGTTCAACATCAATTGGGTGCTGCAGTATGTGGGCGGCCAGTTCG
>JBKQHQ010000268.1:0-4128 GCA_052148715.1 Xanthobacteraceae bacterium
GCCGCCGAGATCGAATTCACCGGTGTTGAATTCGGTGGCGTAGGCGTCGGGCGTGCGTTCGGGGAAGCTGATATCGAGGCCGTTCTGCTTGTCGAAGTTCTTGGCCTTGATGACCGGCGGCAGGAAGGCGCCGAGTGAAGGCGCGCTGAACACCACGATGGTGACCGGCGTGAGGGGCTGCGCGCGGGCCGCGAGCAATCCTGCCGGCAGCAGGCACAGCGCGGCAAACAGCACCCAGGTGCCGCGGCGGAAAAGATTGCTGATCATGATACCCCTCCCAAACTTTCTTTATCGTTTACCGCCCGGAGCGGCGGCGAGCAATTCCTCCAACACCGCGACTGACATAGGCAGGCTGGCGATCGACAGCCCGAGCGGCGCCAGGGCGTCATTGACCGCGCAGGACACCGCCGCCGGAGCGCCGAGATAACCTGCCTCGCCCGAACCCTTCTGGCCGAAGGCGGTCAGGGGCGACGGCGTGCAGTGGTCGACGATGACAATATCCGGCACTTCGTGAGACGAGGGAATAAGATAATCCATGAACGAGCCGCTCAAAAGCTGTCCGTTTTCGTCATAGGCAAAGCGCTCGTAGAGCGCGGCGCCGATGCCGTGCGCGATCCCTCCATAAGTCATGCCGTGGACGATGTCGGGGTTGATCATGGTGCCGCAATCATGGCCGACGGCGTATTTGCCGATTCTGACCTGACCGGTGACGCAGTCGATCTCGGCATAGACCACATGCGCTTCGAAGGCATAGCAGGGATACATCTGCACCCGCCCGTCCGGGTCCGGCAAGGCGCCGCCGCCCGGCACCTCCATGACATGGGTGATTTGCAGCCCCGGCTCCATGCCTGGCGGCAGCAGGTGGAATTTGCGATGCGCGATCTCGACCAACTGGTCCCAGGTAAGCCGTTTTCCTGGATCGGCGCGCAAGGTCACGTCGCCGTTGTGATATTCGACGTCTTCGGGCGCCACGCCCAGATTATGCGCGGCGATGGCGACGAGCTGGACTTTGAGCTTCTTGGCCGCGCCCGCCGCAGCACCCCCGAGCATGATCGCCATGCGGCTGCCGACCGGCGAGTTGCTCGGCAGGCAGGCGAGCGAATCCGGCCGCAGGATTTTCATGCGATCGGGATCGATGCCGAGCACCTCGCCGATCACCGTCGCGGCCAGCGTCTCGTGGCCCTGGCCCGACGATGTGGTGTGGATCGTCGCCGCGATGTGGCCGAGCGCGTCGATGTTGATGCGGCAGGAATCCATCCACGTCGTCGTGGTGTTCTTCTCGTTCAGCAGCGGCTCGAACGCGGAGTTGCCGCCGCTCGGCTCGAGGCAGGCCGCGATCCCGATCCCCGCCAGCAGTCCGCTCTTGCGCAAACGGTCGCGCTCGCGCTCGAGCGCGGGGCGGTCGACATGGGCGAGCACCTTGTCCATGACGGTGTGATAGTCGCCGCTGTCGTAGCGCGTGCCGCTCGGTATCAGATAAGGGAACTCCTCCTTGCGAATGAAATTGCGCCGGCGCACCTCGATCCGGTCGAGACCGAGATTGGCCGCCACCTTATCGATCATCGTCTCGATGGCGTAGTTGGTGGGCGATTGGCCAAAGCCGCGCACCGCCTCCTGCACGGCTTTGTTGGTGGTCACGGACAAGGCCTGGTACTGGACGCTCTCGATCCGGTACGGCCCGACGATCGCGCCGATCGGCTTGCCGAGCTGAAACGGCGCGCGCCCCGCATAGGCGCCGGCGTTGTCGAGCGCCCGCATCTTCATCGAGCGGATGATACCCGCTTCGTTGAACCCGACCGACACGTCGAAGATGCGCTCGGGACCATGCGCGTCGCCGCCGCGCATGTTTTCCAGCCGATCCTCGATCAGCCGGATCGGCCGGTTGAGGTGGCGCGACAGATAGCCCGCGAGCACCGTGTGCTTGATGCCGCGCTTCACGCCATAGCTGCCGCCGACATCCACGTCCTGGTGGACGCGGACCATGTTGGCCGGCAGCCGCAGCGCGCGGGCGATCTGATCGGGATATTTTGGCATCTGGATCGAGGCCCAGACGTCGAGGAGCTCGCGCCACGCGTCCCAGGACACCAGCACCCCAAAGGTCTCGATCGGCACCGTGGAGCTGCGGCCCCAGGTCACGCGGAATGAGAGTTGGTGCGGGCTCTGCGCAAAATGTTTCTCGACCTCGCCCCACACGAAGGTGCGATCGAGCAGCACGTTGGAGCCGTGGTCCGGATGCACCGGCGGACTGTCGGCCTTCAGCGCCGCTTCGGCGTCGAGCACGTAGGGCAGGGGCTCGTAGGTGACCTCGACAAGCTCGGCCGCGTCCTCGGCGAGCGCGCGCGTCTCGGCGACGACCGCCGCGACCCATTCTCCCGAATAGCGCGCCTGCCCGACCGCGAGCGGAAAACGCCGCACGCGCGGCGTGTCCAATCCGTTCATCAGCGGATCGACCGCGGCGGCAAGCTCGGCCCCGGTGAGCACAAGATGGACGCCGGCCATGGCGAGCGCCGCCGATGCATCGATGGCGATGATGCGGGCCGCCGCATGTTGCGCCGGCACCAGCGCCACGTGCAGCGTGCCTGGAAGTTTTACGTCCGCGACGAAGGTGGCGCACCCGGCGACGAAGCGTCGGTCCTCGCGCACGCGCCGATCGGCGGAGACGAATTTGTAAGGTGCCGCGCTTGTCATGCGTGGGAATCCGCTACGTTCGACCCGGCGAGCCGCTTGGCGGCGAGCGCGATGGCCTCGACGATCTGGCCGTAGCCGGTGCAGCGGCAGATATTGCCCGAGATCGCCTCGACGATGTCGTCGTGCGAGGGACTTTGGTTGCGCGTCAGCAAGGCATGCGCCGCGAGCACCATGCCGGGCGTGCAGTAGCCGCACTGCAAGCCGTGGGTCTCGCAGAACGCGTCCTGAATCACGCTGAACTCTCCCGGCGCCGGCGCCACGCCCTCGATGGTGGTGATGTCATAGCCGTCGGCCTGCACCGCGAACATGAGGCAGGAACGCACGGGCGCGCCGTCGAGGAGCACGGTGCAGGCGCCGCAGATGCCGTGCTCGCAGCCCGCGTGCGTCCCGGTGAGGCCGAGATTGTCGCGCAGGCAGTCGAGCAGCGTCGTGCGCGCCTCGACCTCGGCCGTGCGCGCCACGGCATTGACTTGAAGGTCCACTTTCACGTCGGCGCTCCGGCAAGACCTTGCGCCTCATCGCGCGCCTCGACCAGCGCGCGCAGCGCCAGCGCCGCGGCCGCGCGGCGGCGGAACTCCGGCGACCCGTGCGGATCGGTCATGATCTCGAGCCCGTCGGCCGCGCCGTCAAGCGCTTGGCGGATGTCCGCGTCGGTCAGCCGCGTGCCGATCAGCGTCTGCGCGGTCGCCTGCAACCGTGTCGGCGCCGGTGTCGCGCCGTTGATGCCGAGGCAGCAGGCCGTGCAGCGCCCGCCGCCGTCGAGCACCACCTGCGCAGCGGCGGCGGCCAGCGCAAAGTCGCTCTTGCGCGCGCTGAGCTCTGCAAAGCCTGTGCCGACACGGCCGCCCCACACCGGAAAGCGGATCTGTGTGATGCAGCTCCCGGCCGGCAGCGTCGTCATCATCGGCCCGATGAAGAAGCTTTCCGCGGCGAGTTCGAGCGTGCCGTCCGCGCCGCGCAGCCCGATCGTCCCGCCGAGCGTGACCAAAACCAACGGAATCTCGGCGGCCGGATCGGCGTTGGCGATCGAGCCGCCGACGGTGCCGCGGGCGCGCGTTGCCGCGTGCCCGACCCACGGCAAGGTCTTGGCGAGCAGCGGCAGCTTGCTCTTGACCAGCAAGCTTCGCTCGGCCTCGACCTGACGGGTGGTCGCGCCGATCGCTACCGCGTCGCCCTCGTCGCGAATGAAGGAGAGCTCGGGAATGCGCGCGATGTCGACGAGCCGCGCCGGCCGCGCCAGCCGCATCGCCATCATGGGCACCAGCGTCTGCCCGCCGGCGATGATGGTCGAATCCTCGGCGGCCAAGAGCGCGCAGGCTTCGTCCACCGAGCGCGGACGCACATACTCGAACGGAGCAGGCTTCACGATGACAGGTCCGCGGCGGGACATTCGGCCCCGTGGTACGCCGGCGCTGCGCGGCGCGCGCCGCGACGGGGTGG
>JBKQHQ010000269.1:0-14456 GCA_052148715.1 Xanthobacteraceae bacterium
CCTCCTCGAAGGCCCTCAGGGTTACGTCCTGAGCGTCGCCGTCGCCGACATCGCCGGAAAGCACGTCGTCGTCTCCGGCAGCTATGACAAAACCATCCGCGTCTTCGGCCTCGCCTCGGGCCAACAGATCGCCCTCCTCGAAGGCCATCAGGGTTACGTGTTGAGCGTCGCCGTCGCCGAGATCGCCGGAAAGCACATCGTTGTCTCCGGCAGCTATGACAAAACCATCCGCGGCTTCGACCTCACTTCGGGCCAACAGATCGCCCTCCTCGAAGGCCACCAGGATTACGTCAGGAGCGTCGCCGTCGCCGACATCGCCGGAAAGCACGTCGTCGTCTCCGGCAGCTCTGACAAAACCATCCGCGTTTTCGGCCTCGCCTCAGGCCAACAGATCGCCCTCCTCGAAGGCCATCAGGGTTCCGTCACCAGCGTCGCCGTCGCCGACATCGCCGGAAAGCCTGTCGTCGTCTCCGGCAGCTCCGACAAAACCATCCGCGTCTTCGACCTCGCCTCAGGCCAACAGATAGCCCTCCTCGAAGGCCATCAGGATTCCGTCAGGAGCGTCGCCGTCGCCGAGATCGCCGGAAAGCACGTCGTCGTCTCCGGCAGCTATGACAAAACCATCCGCGTCTTCGACCTCGCCTCGGGCCAACAGATCGCCCTCCTCGAAGGCCATCAGGATTACGTCGACAGCGTCGCCGTCGCCGAGATCGCCGGAAAGCACGTCGTCGTCTCCGGCAGCTATGACAACACCATCCGCAGCTGGCGCTTGACGCCGCGAGGCCTCAAGGTCGCGGAAAAGCTCTGCATCGTCCCCGGCACCGGATCGGTCATTGCCTTGAAACCAGACGGTGCCGGCGGCGACCTGCTCGTGCACGCCTCGCCTGATGCCTGGCGGGACTTCGCCGCCGAATATCACGACGGCGACTCGGTGCAGATGACGGATATCGAGGACATGCCGCGCGCAGAGAGCCAATCGGCATTGCCCCCACCAAGTCCGCAGCCTCTCCGCGCCGATGAAGGCGGAAGCACTCCTCCGGCATCGCCGCGACTAGCGCCGAAGCCAGCACTGCGGCCTGCCCGTCGATCCCTTCACCACTCGGGTCGCCGCCCGCCTTGACGCGGCCCCATTGGCTCCCTACGTTCCGCGCGCTCTCGCAAGAGCTGTAACCACGATCATCCGCCGACCGGCCTTGGCGCCGGAGGCTCCCGCCCGACAGCGCGATGCGCCCTCGGGCGCAAAATGTGTTTGGGCCCATGTTCGACAGCCTGTCGGAACGACTGAGCGGGATTCTCGATCGCCTCACGCGGCGCGGCGCGCTGACCGAGGCCGATGTGGACGCAGCCCTGCGCGAGGTGCGGCGCGCGCTGCTCGAGGCCGATGTGGCGCTCGAGGTGGTGCGCGGATTCACCGACAAGGTGCGCGAGCGCGCGGTCGGCGCCACCGTGGTCAAGTCGGTGACGCCTGGGCAGATGGTCGTGAAAATCGTGCACGATCAGCTGATCGAGACGCTCGGCTCCGGCGCGGAGACCATCGACCTCAACGCGCCGCCGCCGGTTGCCATCATGATGGTCGGCCTGCAGGGCTCCGGCAAGACCACGACCACCGCCAAGATCGGAAAGCGCCTCGCCGAGAAGGTCAAGCGCAAGGTGCTGATGGCCTCGCTCGACGTGAAGCGGCCGGCCGCCATGGAGCAGCTCGCCGTGCTCGGTCGCGATGTCGGCGTCGACACGCTGCCGGTGGTCGCGGGCCAGGCGCCGCCGCAGATCGCGCGCCGGGCGCTCGAGGCCGGACGGCTCGGCGGCTACGACGTGGTGCTGCTCGACACCGCCGGCCGCACCACGCTCGACGAAGCCATGATGGCGGAGGCCGCGGAGGTGAAACGCGCCGCCTCCCCGCACGAGGTGCTGCTCGTCGCCGACGCGCTCACCGGCCAGGACGCGGTCAATCTCGCCCGCGCCTTCGACGAGCGCGTGGGCCTCACCGGCATCGTGCTCACGCGGGTCGACGGCGACGGCCGCGGCGGCGCCGCCCTGTCGATGCGCGCGGTCACCGGCAAGCCGATCAAGCTCCTTGGCACCGGCGAGAAGATGGATGCGCTCGAGGACTTTCATCCCGCGCGCGTCGCCGACCGCATCCTCGGCATGGGCGACATCATCTCGCTGGTCGAGAAGGCGGCGGCGACCATCGATGCCGAGAAGGCGATGCGCACGGCGGAGCGCATGCGCAAGGGCGCGTTCGATCTGTCCGACCTGCGCGAGCAGCTCGAGCAGATGAGCCGGATGGGCGGCATCGGCGGGCTGATGGGCATGCTGCCCGGCATCGCCAAGATGAAAAATCAGATGGCTAACGCCAATCTCGACGACAAGTTGCTCAAGCGGCAGAAGGCGATCATCGATTCGATGACGCCGCAGGAGCGGCGTAATCCGGACGTGCTCAAGGCGAGCCGCAAGAAGCGCATCGCCGCGGGCTCCGGCACCAAGGTCGAGGAGATCAACCGGCTCCTGAAAATGCACCGCACCATGGCCGACATGATGAAGGCGATGGGCGGCGCCAAGCGCGGACCGATGGCCGGCCTCGCCAACATGCTCGGCTTCGGCGGCGGCATGCCGAGCCCGGAAGAGATGGCAAAGCTCGCCGAGAAAATGCCCGGCGGGCTGCCGGGCGGATTTCCCGGAGGTGCGGGCGGCGCTCCTCCCGGCCTGCCGGGCCAGCCCCCGGGTCTTGCCGGCCTGCCGACAAAATTCCCCGGCAGTGCGGGCGGGCTGCCTGGCCTCGGCGCCGGCAAACTGCCCGGCCTCGGCGGTTTTCCCGGATTGGGGAAGAAGAAGTGAAAACGAATTCCATCGGCAACGTAGGGTGGGCAAAGGCGGCCGGGGCGGTTCCGGGTAGGCCGGGCGCGCATCCCGCCGTGCCCACGCCGGCGCAGATCCCATTGCTACTTTGTCAAAGCCCGACCGCGTGGGCACGGCGGATCAAACGCCGTACGTCAAACAAACGTCGGGGCCGCCTTTGCCCACCCTACAGCTTCTACAGCTTCGTGAAATTCAGATCGTGAGAGAGGAACCAAAATGTCCCTGAAAATTCGGCTCGCACGCGCGGGCACCAAGAAGCGTCCGTTCTATCACGTGGTGGTCGCGGATTCGCGTTCCCCCCGCGACGGCCGCTTCATCGAGCGCCTCGGCTATTTCAACCCGCTGCTGCCGAAGGAGAAGACCGAGCGGCTGAGCCTCGACCTGGAGAAGGTCAAGGCCTGGATCGCCAAAGGCGCGCTGCCGACCGACCGCGTGCTGCGCTTCCTCGACGCCGCCGGCGTCATGAAGCGGGAAGCGCGCAAGAATCCGGAAAGGGCCATCCCGCGCAAGGAGCGCAAGGCGCAAGCCGAGGCCGCCAAGGCCGAGGCCGCCAAGCCCGCGGCGCCGGCGGCGCCCGCGAGCTGAAGCGGGCGCGGGGCTAGCGCGTGGCGGCGCGGATTTGCGTGGCGCAAATCGGTGCCGCGCATGGGCTGCGCGGGGAGGTTCGGCTGCACGCTTTCACCGAGGATCCGATGGCGATTGCGACCTACGGCCCGCTCGAGACCGAGGATGGATCGCGCTCGTTTGCCGTCGCGGCGTTGCGTCCGGCCAAGAGTCATCTGGTCGCGCGGCTCAACGGCATCAACGACCGCAATGCCGCGGACGCACTGCGCAACGTCAAGCTCTACGTCCCGCGCGAGCGGCTGCCACAGCCGCCGGACGAGGAAACATTCTACCATGCGGACCTGATCGGCCTCGCGGTCGAAGCTGCCGACGGTTTGTTGCTCGGCACCGTGGTGACCCTGCATAATTTCGGCGCCGGCGATCTGCTGGAGATCGCGCGCGCGAATACGGGCGCGACCGTGCTGCTGCCCTTCACCAAGGCGGTGGTGCCGGTGATCGATCTTGAGCGCGGCCGCCTGGTGGTGAACCCTCCGGACGGAGCGCTTGATGCCGCGGCCGCCGAGACGAGCCCGTGAACCATGTGGCGCGCCACCGTGCTCACCATCTTTCCGGAGATGTTTCCGGGGCCGCTGGGGCTGAGCCTCGCCGGCAAGGCCAAGGCGGCGGGGTTTTGGTCGCTCGACACCGTCGACATCCGCGATCATGCGCGGGACAAGCACCGCAGCGTCGACGACACGCCGGCGGGCGGCGGGCCTGGCATGGTGATGAAGGCCGACGTGCTCGCCCGCGCCATCGACGCCGCCGCGGCTGACGACGCGCGGCCGCGCCTGCTGATGAGCCCACGCGGGCGGCCGCTCGATCAAGCCAAGATAGCATCGTTGGTGCAGGCGGGCGGCGTGGTGATCGTCTGCGGCCGCTTCGAGGGCGTCGACGAGCGCGTGATCGAAACCCGCGGACTTGAGGAGGTCTCGATCGGCGACTATGTGCTCTCCGGCGGCGAAATCGCCGCCCTGGTCGTGATCGATGCCTGCGTGCGGCTCATTCCCGGCGTGATGGGCGAGGCGGGGTCGAGCGTCGAGGAGAGCTTCGCCGAGGGCTTACTCGAATACCCCCACTACACCCGGCCGCAGAGCTTCGAGGGCCGCCCGATTCCGGAAATCCTGCTGTCGGGCGATCACGCCAAGGTGGCCGACTGGCGGCGGGTACAGGCTGAATCGCTGACGCGGACGCGCCGGCCCGACTTGTGGGAAACCTACGCGGCAAGACGCGTCCACAAAAAGACGACAGAAGGGTGACAAACGCGCCGCATTGGCGTATAGAGCGCGTTAATCCAGACAGGCTGACAAGACCGCGCGCCAAGGCGGGCGCCGCCGACGGAGAATTCCCATGAATTTGATCAAGACGCTCGAGCAAGAGCAGGTAGCGAAGCTTTCCGCCGGTAAAGACATCCCCGACTTTCAGCCGGGCGACACCGTGCTGGTCAACGTCAAGGTAGTCGAGGGCGAGCGCACGCGCGTCCAGGCCTACGAGGGCGTCTGCATCGGCCGCTCCGGATCGGGCCTCAACGAAAATTTTACCGTGCGAAAAATCTCGTACGGTGAGGGGGTCGAGCGCGTTTTTCCACTCTATTCGCCGATGATCGACTCGATCAAGCTGGTGCGCCGCGGCAAGGTGCGCCGCGCCAAGCTCTATTACTTGCGCGGTCTGCGCGGCAAGGCGGCCCGTATCGTCGAGCGCACCGATCGCCACGGCAAGACCGGCTCCGGCGCCAAAGACGCGATCGAGCCGGCCGAGGCCGCGGAGTAGCCTCGACCGCTCATTCCGGCGCAAGCGGGAACCCAGCTTTTGCGGACGGTCCGTGGTTGTGCACTGGGTCCCCGCTTGCGCGGGGACGAGCGGATTGGGCGAAGCTATTACTTCTCGAGCGGCGCGTTCAGCATCCAACGGTGACCGTAAGGGTCCTGCAGCATCGCAAACCGGTCGCCCCAAAACATGTCGGCGGGCTCCATCGTGCCCTTGGCCCCCGCCGCGACCGCTTGTCTGAAGGTCCTGTCCACCTGACCCGGTTCGTCCAGGCCGAGCGCCACCGCGACCGCGGAGATCTGGCCGTCCCTAGGGGCGGACGCGCCGCCTTCCTCGGGAAATTCATCAGAAAGAAACAGGGAGGCCCCGCCGATCGTCAGGTACGCGTGCAGCACCCGCTTGCCGTCGTCGGCCGGCATGCGCATCTCCTCCTTGGCTCCAAAAGCCTTCTGATAGAAAGCGATGGCGCCGGCCGCGTCCCTGACGGTGAGATAGGGCGTAATCGCAGGCATGGGTGTCCTCCAATCTCTGTGACGCATGATCATGCCGGCAAACCGGCATCCACTTTGCGGAAACGTGCACTGTTACGTGCAGCGATCCGGCGCTGCCGCCTTTTACCGGCAGGCCAGACCCGCTAAAGAGAAGCCAACACCGCCCCCATGACGGAACAATGACGATGAGCACGCCGCGCTCCCTCTACGACAAGATCTGGGACGACCATCTGGTCGACGAGCAGCCGGACGGCACCTGCCTCCTCTATGTCGACCGGCATCTCGTGCACGAGGTGACGAGCCCGCAGGCGTTCGAAGGCCTGCGCGCGTCCGGCCGCAAGGTGCGGGCGCCGGAAAAAACGCTCGCCGTCGTCGATCACAACGTCCCGACCACCGACCGCAGCAAGCCCAATCCCGACCCGGAAAGCACCGAGCAGATCAAGGCGCTCGCCGACAACGCCCGCGATTTCGGCCTCGAATATTTCGACGAGTTCGACCAGCGCCAAGGCATCGTCCACATCATTGGTCCGGAGCAAGGCTTCACCCTGCCCGGCACCACCATCGTCTGCGGCGACAGCCATACCGCGACGCACGGGGCCTTCGGCGCGCTCGCCTACGGCATCGGCACCTCCGAGGTCGAGCATGTGCTGGCGACGCAGACCCTAATCCAGAAGAAGTCGAAGAACATGCGCGCGGTCGTCGACGGCAAGCTGCCGCCGGGCGTCACCGCCAAGGACATCATCCTCGCCATCATAGGCGAGATCGGCACCGCCGGCGGCACCGGCCACACCCTCGAATATGCCGGCGAAGCGATCCGCTCGCTGTCCATGGAAGGGCGCATGACCGTGTGCAACATGTCGGTCGAGGGCGGCGCCAAGGCCGGCCTGATCGTGCCCGACGAGAAGGCCTATGCGTATCTGAAAGATCGGCCCAAGGCGCCGAAGGGCGACGCATGGACGGCGGCGCGCCGATACTGGGACACGCTCTATTCGGATGACGCGGCCCATTTCGACCGCGAGATCAAGCTCGACGCCGCAAAACTGCCGCCGCTCGTCACCTGGGGCACGAGCCCCGAGCAGGTGATTGCGGTGACCGGCCGCGTCCCGGTCGCGGCCGAGATCGCCGACGACCACAAGCGCCGCGCCGCCGAGCGCTCGCTCGACTATATGGGCCTCAAGGGCGGCGAGAAGATCACCGATATCGCGCTCGACCGCGTCTTCATCGGCTCCTGCACCAATGCGCGCATCGAGGATCTGCGCGAGGTCGCGCGCGTGGTCGCCGGCCACCGCGTCAATCCCAATCTCACAGCGATGATCGTGCCGGGGTCGGGCCTTGTTAAGATGCAGGCCGAGGCCGAGGGCCTCGACAA
Organism: Xanthobacteraceae bacterium; assembly: GCA_052148715.1. Taxonomy (GTDB): domain Bacteria; phylum Pseudomonadota; class Alphaproteobacteria; order Rhizobiales; family Xanthobacteraceae; genus JBKQHQ01. Next base: position 7,084 of record JBKQHQ010000269.1, read on the forward strand.
GATCTTCATCAAGGCCGGCTTCGACTGGCGCGAGCCCGGCTGCTCCATGTGCCTCGCCATGAATCCGGACAAGCTCGCGCCCGGGGAGCGCTGCGCCTCGACCTCCAACCGGAATTTCGAAGGCCGCCAGGGCTACAAGGGCCGCACGCATCTGGTGTCGCCGGCGATGGCGGCCGCCGCCGCGATTGCCGGCCGCTTCGTCGACGTGCGCGAGTGGCGCTGAGACTTTGGGCGACGTGTTGCCTCGTCAAACATGGCGCATGCCGAAAAACATCCGACTTGCATGCGCCTCGTCCTGACGGCTCGTCTGATTATCCGTAGCAGCCGTAGACGTCCTGCGGCACGTGGCGAAGAGTCTGCCGCGATTCAGATGCGATTGCCTGGGACAGGCTGGGTTGTGGGACCCGAAAGGATTCAGCGTGGTGTGGACCACCAGCACCGCTCCCGCGGCACCAGGACGGTGCCGCTCGGGCGATGTTCCACCGCCAGCCAGTCGGTGCATTCGCGCACGGCGTTCGGACCCGGGTAACTGTAAGGAGCAGGCGAAGGGTAGATCGGCGGCGTGGACCAGCTGCGCGGTCGAACCCTGATCCGCGGACGCACGCGCGTCTGCGCGAAGACATCCGTTGCGGCGCCCGCTGGCGTGGCGACGACCCTTGCCTCCGACGTTGGCGCCGCCGATCCCACGCCGCTCAGCACCAGCCCGGCGATGGTCATAGCCGTCCCGATTGCGATCCGCGCTTTCCGCATATTCATCCCCCGAGCGTTCGATCCGGCCTCGTCTGCACGACGACGCTCGCGCATCGGCGCCGCGCCGTCAATATTGGCGACCCTGGCACAGTTGGCTGACGCCGCTTAATCTCCCTGCATGACCGATCGCCGCAATGTCGCGCCGCTGCCCTGGAAGGCCGCCAAGGCGCCCTCGCTCGCGGAGCTCGAGGTGCTCGCGGACGCCGCGTTCCGCCGATTGCCGGAGCATTTCCGCAGCCTGTGCGAGGGACTGGTGATTCGCGTCGAGGATTTCCCCACCGACGAGGTGCTCGACACGATGGGTGCCGAGAGCGAGTTCGACCTCCTCGGACTCTTTCACGGCGTCGGTCTGCCGTTTCGTTCCGAATCCGCTCCAGTGCAGATGCCGAATATGATCTGGCTCTATCGGCGCCCGATCCTCGACTACTGGGCTGCGCATGAGGACACGCTTGACGCCATCGTCACCCACGTGCTGGTACACGAGATCGGCCACCATTTCGGGCTGTCCGACGCCGACATGGAAGCGATCGAAGCGCGCGGCGACTGAGCCCGCAGGCTTGACCCCGTCCCGGCAAGCCGCCAAGAACATGCGCCTTAGAGCATTTCCCGGAAAAGTGGACACCGGTTTTCCGCAGGAAATGCGACCAAATATAGAGAATTAGAGCGCTTCCCGATTCAACGTAATCGGGAAGTGGCCTAAGGAGACGTCGATGGAAAAATTCACCGTGCTCGAAGGCGTGGCGGCGCCCTTGAAGATGATCAATGTCGACACCGACATGATCATCCCCAAGCAATATCTGAAGACGATCAAACGCACCGGGCTCGGTACCGGCCTGTTCTCGGAGCAACGCTATCGCGACGACGGCAGCGAGAACCCGGATTTCGTGCTCAACAAGCCCGCCTACCGCAAGGCCAAAATCCTGGTCGCGGACGACAATTTCGGCTGCGGATCGAGCCGCGAGCACGCCCCCTGGGCGCTCCTCGACTTCGGCATCCGCTGCGTGATCTCCACGTCCTTCGGCGACATTTTTTACAACAACTGCTTCAAGAACGGGGTCCTGCCGATCCGCGTCTCGCCGCAGGATCTGGAAAAGCTGTTCGACGATGCCGAGCGCGGCGCCAACGCCACCCTCAGCATCGATTTGCAGAAACAGGAAATCCGCGGACCGGACGGCGGCGTGATCAAATTCGACATCGATCCGTTCCGCAAGCACTGCCTGCTCAACGGCCTCGACGACATCGGCCTGACGATGGCCAAGAACGAGAAGATCGACCGCTTCGAGCAGCAGGCCAAGGCAGCACGGCCTTGGGCGTAGGGTGCCGCTACCGTCTCCCTGAACTTTCCTTAAGCACAAGCTCCCTCACGGCAATGCGCTTGTTCGCCCCGAATTTCTAGACCGCCACCTTGAGCTTGAGGCCGAGCGCGCGCATCACCTTCAGCACGGTGGCAAATTCCGGGTTGCCGTCCGGCGACAGCGCCTTGTAGAGGCTCTCCCGCCCGAGCCCGGCCGCTTGCGCAATCTGCGTCATGCCCTTGGCGCGGGCGACCAACCCCAGCGCGTGACTGATTAAAGCCGGATCGCCGCCGTCGAACACCGCTTCCAAATAACTGGCGACGTCCTCGTCGTTCTTCAGATATTCCGCTGAGTCCCACGGAATGGTCTTGTCTCGGGACTTGTTCATCGCGCCTCCTACAGATTGCTCGCGAGATCGCGCGCAATGGCGATATCCCGCTCCTGCGTGCTCTTATCGCCGCCAGCGAGCAGAACGACGACTGCGGTCCCGTATCCCATAGGATACGATTGGTCGAGCCCAGTCGACCGAAATCCCTATCCCCGCGCCGCGATCGCTTCCGCGATCGCGACCGTGCGGCGGGCGGTGTCGGCGTGCATGCGTTCCACCATGCGGCCGTCGAGCACGATCACACCCTTGCTCTGATTCTCCGGCAGCGCGAACGCCGCGATGATCTTGCGTGCTTCCAGCACTTCATTGGCGCTCGGCGAAAAGATCTCGTTGCAAGGGGCGACCTGATTAGGATGGATCAGGGTCTTGCCGTCGAAGCCGAGATCGCGCGCTTGGGCGCCTTCGCGCCGAAAACCCTCGACGTCCGCGAAGTCATTGTAGACGCCGTCGAGAATGTCGAGGCCGTAGGCACGCGCGGCGAGCACGCACAGCGAGAGCCAGGGCAGCATCGGGGCGCGGCCGGGGATGACACGAACGCGCGTTTCCTTGGCGAGATCGTTGGTGCCGATGATCAGACCGGTGAGCCGCGTCTCGGTGTCCTCCGATGCCCCGGCGATCTCGCGGATGTTGAGGATCGCCAGCGGGGTCTCGATCATCGCCCAGACCCGAACGCGCCGGTCTGCGTGCATGTCGAGGAGGCGCTCGCCGACGGCTACGAGCTGCTGGGGAGAAGCAATCTTCGGCACCACGATCCCGTCCGGTGTCGCCGCAACGACGGCCTGCATATCGGCGATGAACCATGGCGTATCGAACCCGTTGATGCGGAAGAGCACTTCGCGCGGGCCGAACCCGCCCTGCCGCATCGCCTCGACGGCATGGTCGCGCGCGGCGGCCTTAGCCTCGGGCGCGACTGCGTCCTCAAGATCGATGATGACCGCGTCGACCGGCAGCCCGCGCGCCTTGTCGATGGCGCGGACGTTGGCGCCCGGCATGTAGAGAACGCTGCGGCGCGGTCGGATGGTCATCGATCCTCTCCTACGACTGATAAGTATAGGCTATCGCATATGACCTACCGCCTCCGAAAGGAGAGGTGAAGATTTCTCCGGCTCAGCAGGGAGGCGCAGATCGCAGCGCGCGAAATTTGGCTTGCGGGCGTCGACGGCTGTCGCGCCGGTTGGGTGGCGGCCTTCGTGCGGCCGGCGGGCGACGAGGCCCGGCTGAGCGTCGTGCCACGCTTTGCCGATGTGACTGAGCATGCGCTGGCGCCAGGCATTGTCGCCGTGGATGTCCCGATCGGGCTGCCGGAACGCACCGGGCATGGCGGACGCGGCGCGGAACGTACCGTGCGGCCCTTGCTCGGCGAGCGGCAATCGTCGGTGTTTTCGGTGCCCTCACGCGCCGCGATCTACGCCGCCGGCTACGGCGAAGCCTGTCGGGTCGCGCTGGCGACCTCCGACCCGCCGCGCAAGATTTCCAAGCAACTTTACATGATCGCGCCAAAGATCCGCGAGGTGGATGCGCTGGCGCGCGGCCCGCCCGACCTCGCCGCGCGCTTGTTCGAATGCCATCCCGAGCTCGCCTTCTGGCGGCTCAACAACAATCAACCGCTTTTCGAGCCGAAAAAGGTGAAGGGCCGCCCCTACGAACCGGGCCTCGCCCTACGCCGCCGGCTGCTGCAGCGAGCGGGTCTCTCCGCCGGCGTTACCGACGCCGTACCGCCGCCGGGCTGCGGCCCCGACGACGTCCTCGACGCCCTCGCCTGCGCGATCATCGCCCGGCGGCTACATCAAGGCGTCGCCGAGCCATTCCCAAGCCCCCCGCCCCGCGATGCGTTCGGGCTGACGATGGCAATCTGGGCGTGAGCGGAGGACAGGAGACGGACGAAAATTAGGACAAGCGAGCAACGTGCTCAGGCGTCATCCCGGGCTTCGTGCACGGGACCCATTTCTCCACATGCTCTGACCGAGATATCTTTCGCTCCGGTGCATCAAAGCGCTTCATCGAGCGGCTGGAGCTTGCCGCACGATAGGTCCCGGGCACGCGGCCCCGGATGACGGTCGAGTACGTGGCTCGGCCGTCGTCCTCCGTCGTCAGTTATTTCAAGAACAAATAGGCCGCGGTGTAGGGCACACGATTTTCGGCGCCGGAATGAGCTGCATCGCAGCCCTGCACCGGCGCCGTGCCGCCCCGCGTGGCCACGCGCAAGATATTTTGCGCCGCGGTGAAAGCACCCGACCCTTCCCGCGATTTGATGTCGAGCAATAACCACGGGATGGAACCGCTTGGCGACGGCACACTGGCCTTCACCGCGCCGACGACTTTGCCGCCGTCGAGGCCTTCCCAGGTCGGGCCCGCATAGTGCTTGCCGAGCGGCTTTTTCTGCGGGTTGGTCAGCGCGGCTTCGGGCGCCTTGAAGATCCAGGTCCAGGCGCCGGCGGGGTTCTTGCCGCAGGTGTAGATCTGCACGCCGGTCGCCAGCGCCGTTACATAGACCGCAAGGCCCTCTGGCGGCCTAATGGCTGCCGGCAGATCGGCGAGCGCCGGAACTTGTGCCATGGCCGGCTGGATCGCGGAGGCGACCGCGAAGGCCACCATCAACGAACGATGCGACATGCGCCCCTCCGTTTGGTCGTTCAGGCGGCCTTCTGCTTGGCTACGATCAGCTTACGATTGATCAGCGCCTCCGCGATCTGCACCGCATTGAGCGCCGCGCCCTTGCGCAGATTGTCCGACACGCACCAAAGAACGAGGCCGCTATCGACTGTCGGGTCCTCGCGCACGCGGCTGATATAGGTCGCGTCCTCGCCCGCCGCCTCGTACGGCGTGACGTAGCCGCCAGGCTCGTGCTTGTCGATGACGAGGCAGCCCGGCGCATTGCGCAAGAGCTCGCGCGCCTCGTCGGCGGAGAGCGGCTCCTCGAACTCGATGTTCACCGCCTCGCTATGGCCGATGAATACGGGCACGCGCACACAGGTGGCCACGAGCTTGATCTTCGGGTCGAGGATTTTTTTCGTCTCGGCCACCATCTTCCATTCTTCCTTGGTGAAGCCGTCCTCCATGAACACGTCGATCTGCGGGATCACGTTGAAAGCGATGCGCTTGGGAAATTTCTTCGGCACGATCTCGTCGATCTGATAGACCGCCTTGGTCTGCGCGAACAGCTCGTCCATGGCCTCCTTGCCGGCGCCGGACACCGACTGATAGGTCGCAACCACCACCCGCTTGATCTTGGCCTTGTCGTGCAGCGGCTTGAGCACGACGACGAGCTGCGCGGTCGAGCAATTCGGATTGGCGATGATGCCCTTCTTGCGGAAGCCGGCAACGGCGGCCGCATTCACCTCCGGCACGACCAGCGGCACGTCGGGATCAAGGCGCCAGCACGAGGAATTATCGATGACCACCGCGCCCTGGGCGGCGATCTTCGGCGACCATTCCTTGGAGACGGTTGAGCCCGCCGACATCAAGCAGATGTCGACGTCGGAGAAATCGTAATGCTCGAGCGCCTTCACTTTCAGGGTCTTGTCGCCGAACGAGACCTCGACCCCGTGGCTGCGGCGCGAGGCGACCGCCACCACTTCGTCGGCCGGAAACGACCGCTCGCCCAGAATGTTGAGCATCTCCCGGCCGACATTGCCTGTGGCGCCGACGACCGCGACCTTGTAACCCATCGTTAACTCTCCCAGGCAAAATCCGCGGCGCAGGGCGCGATCGCAACCGGGACGGAAGCGCTTCTAGGCGAGAACAGCCGCATTGACAACGCCTGACGCTTCGGGGTCCTTGGGGGTCGAGCGTGCATCCCGCTTTACGACGATGGCTCACCGGTACGCCGCCGCGGCTCGCCGCCTATATGGGCGGCCTCGCTGGGCTAGGCTATGCCGCCGTTCTCGCCGCTCAATCGCTTCCCGTGACGGCGGCAATCACCAACGACCCGAAGCCGGACTGGATCGAGGTCGCGCGGCCCTATCGCGCCTTCACGGCGAGCGTGCCGGAGCTTGGCAATCCCGAGCCGCGCTACGCCATCCGCCGGCACGCCACCGGCGGCGGCCGCAAGGATGTCTTGACCTGGGGCGAGCCGGACGGCGTGCAGCTCACGATCGAAATCTACCGCCCGGGAACGGAGCTCGCGCAATGGCCCGATCCGGCTAATCCGTTCGCCGCGGCCGACATGGACCTGCGGCTCAATGGTCTCGAGCCCATCGGGAGCAAGTTCGGGCCCTTGCTGCCGCTCGAGACGCGTGCGCCGATCGACGGCCAGGTCGAGCGCTGCCTCGGTTTCACGCACGACACCGAAAACCCGCGCATCGAGCTCGGCGGCCGGCTCTGCACGCATGGACCCGAGTTCCTCAATCGGGCTCTGCTCGCTTGCGCGATGGACCGCCTGACCTTGTTGGCAGCCGGAAGCGACCCAAGGACCGCAGAGTTCTTCGCCAAGGCCGAAATGCGGCGGCGGTTTTGCGGAACGAACCCGAGCATCGGCGCCGCGGTCCGGCACGGCGACGGGGGCAAGGCCGGCGCAAAGGCAGCGATGGCCGCAGGGCCGCTCGCCCGCTAGTGCCCCGGCTCTAGCGTCGGGTTCCACGCCAGTCATTCCGGGGCGTCGCGAAGGGGCGAGCCGGAACCTATAACCCCAGTCTGCGATATGGATTCCGGGCTCCCTCGCTACACTGGGGCGCCGCCGAAGGGTCGAGGCCATCCGTCAAACGCGCCGCATTTCCGAGAAAGATCCTCGCCGCCGGTTTCATCCCCATGATTCTTTTGCCCATGATAGCCGATCACTTTGAAATCATTCGGATTTGGAACCTGGCGCGAGGGCCCAGGGGAATCGGGTGAAGAGATCATGCGGCAATGAGGGTTGCGAGGAAGTCGTCGTCCCACGCGGCGACTTTGCGTTTGAGGCGCAGAGAGTCTTTTCCTGGGGCTATTCGGATCAGATTGTGCGC
>JBKQHQ010000270.1:0-23566 GCA_052148715.1 Xanthobacteraceae bacterium
TGGAAAGGCTTCGCCACCCGAATCCATGCCCAGATAGAATCATAAATATTGGCGGATGACTCCTAAAAAATGAATCGTCAGCGTTTATCCCGCATGCTCCGGTCGGAAGGTATGACGCGGATTCCGCCAATCGATCCCATCGAGCATGTAGGCCAACTGCGAGGCCGAGATTCCAACTATGCCATCGGACGGCGATGGCCAGATGAAGCGGCCCTTCTCCAGCCTTTTGGCGTAGAGCGACATGCCGAGACCGTCATGCCAAAGAATCTTGATCAGGTCACCTCTGGCGCCTCTAAAGACGTAAAGATCGCCGGCATGGGGATCGCGCCGCAGCGCTTCCTGGACTTGTAGAGCCAGGCCATTCATGCCGCGCCGCATATCCGTTCGTCCGACCGCAAGCCAGACCCGCACACCAGAGGGAACCGGGATCATCGCCGCTCCAGCACATCGAGCACACGCCGCAGTGCTTGCGCATCGACGCCACTGCTGACGCGGACACGATATTTGCCGGCAAGATAAATCTCGATCGTCTCCGCGACGGACGACGGCTGCTTGGCGACAGCATCCTGTTCCGCCGTGACCACCACCGGGATCAGTTGCGCAGCCGCCGGAATGGCCGGCGCACGTCGGTCGTCGCGATAGCGTTTCCGCCAACTGAATACCTGGTTCGCATTCACGTCGTAATGCCGGGCAACCATTGAGACCGACGAGCCCGGCGCATACGACGCCGCGACGATCTCCCGCTTCAGCGCCTCCGGCCACGACCGATTACGCCTCCCAGTCCCATTTGTGCCCATACGAGTTGTTCCGTGGGAGGCTCACCGATAAGGAATTTCTCGCGAGTGAAAGCAGTTTGGGCGAATACATAAAAACACATACCGACACGAAGCCTCATCTTGTTGCCTGTCTGTGAGACAGGAGGCATGGAGCTGTCGTTTAATACCGCAGTCGAGGACTCGGCGCATGCTAAAATTAAACGATTCGAGAAGCGGCGCGGTGAATGACGACATGCGTTGAGCAGTGTGCTCGGGAGTTCGCTGGTGGTCTAGAAGGACTCTTCGGCCGGGTTTTGACGCGGGCTGAGTGCGAGCGCATGGCGCGTGACTGCGATCCCTGCAATCCACAGTTCTGCGTGGTCGCCACGGTGCTGAAGAGGCGGGTTGGCTCGGACGTGAGTTTGTTGCCAATGTTATTCATCGCTCGACACGCAGCGCTTCTTCTGAAAATCTGACGCTTGCGCCTGGGCGACAGCCGGTTTCCCGAGGGGCCCGCGGGAATGCGCGTCTTCCTTTGGTTCAATTCTAAGGGGGCCGGCCAGTGAGTGCGTCGTCCATAGCGGATGGCCGATCGATTGCACAAACATCTATTCCGGGCACCGGTTGAGGACGGCGGTGTAGGCTTTGTCCTGGTCGACCATGTCCAGATTCTTATCGGCGCGAAGCGTGAGAGTTATGTCGCCGGAGAGAGGCGTGCCGGTTTTTCTCGTGCAGGTGACGTGAAGCGAAATCTTGTTTTCATCCTGCCGACGATCGCTGAGTGAACACACCCCGCCGCGATAAAAGATCGTATCCGGGGTTATCGTCACCATCAACGGTTTGGGATCCGTTCCGTCGCCCCGACAGGGCCGATTCTGAGCATAGGTGCCCGAAATGTCGTCGCTGGCGAGCACAGCTCTGCCGACCGTGACGGAGAGCGCAATGAAGGCCAACACCCATTTGCCGGGTCGAGTGCTTCTATTTTGCCGGCAACGGAAGCCGCCGCTGTCGTTTTCCGCGGATGGGTTTTCGGAAAGACCAAGTTCCACTGCTGCTGAGAATGCTCCGAGCCGCATCGTCTCCCCCTACACCCTGAACGCTCGCGCTACGACCGATCTTATTGGAGGGAAATCAATCAATACAAGCCCGCAGGTGATCGAGTCGCGCGATGGTCGGCGGAGACCTCGCGACCCTTGCAGACCTCTATCCACGAATGCGAATGGTCGGATGCGGATATTGCTAGACGTCTCGACGCGGCACGGATACCTCGATGTTCGCCATTTCGCGATCCGTCACGAGCCAGCCGCGGAGCGCCACCATCGGTCAGTTGTAGGTCGCCGGGCAGAACGGGAATCCTGTTTCCGGCTACCCGTCGCCTTCATTCGATCTGCTGGCCACGTCTCGATCACCGAAAGCGCCGTTTATGGCCTCAATGCTTGTAAGCCTCCTTGTCGACGACGGTCGTTTCGTGGATTTGAACCGCGGCGAGCCGGGAGGTAAGGTGGCGAATGATATGGAGGCACGTAAATTGGAACGGGAGTCCTCGCCATGCCGCCCTATAGCATTCCGCGCCGCCCATTCCCATCGCAGAACAAGGAGCCGATGCTAGTCAATTGGCGTCGCGGGATGTTCCGGGTTTGGGTTCTCCTTTCCGTTGCATGGCTCATGGGGTGGGTCATTCAATTGACCCTGTTCGGGCTCCACGGGGGATTCAAGGTAATCGGCGATTTCGCCGTAATACCAATCCTCTTGTTCGGCCGCCGATTGCACTCCTAGTATTCGGCACCGCCGGGGGATGGGCATTTCGGGGTTTCAAAGGCGATGATCTCCCCAGGCGCTCCTGAGCCAAGCAATCCCCCTCAGGCCCGCCTGCAGCCTCCTCTTCGGACCGCGCCGTCACGTTTCGGACCAATCCCGTGGTCGTCTGACGTACGGTCCAGGTCATGGTCGAGTACGCCGGAGGCGTTTCGGGAATGCCAAACGCGATCTGAAATATCATTGATAATAGTCGCATCGGATCGTTGTTCCGACGCGATACGATTTTCCAACCATCAGCTAACTGGTTCATCTAACTCTCCCGCTAAGCCTCCGGCTCTGCCGGAGCGAATAGAGGCGGTTCTACAGTTTCGGGAGTAGGGCCACGAAGTCATACGATCTCCTTGGGGAACCGCGAGGCCCTCAAGGAGATCGCAATGTCACAGGATCATAATCACCTGAACCACGCGACATGGGAGTGCAAGTACCATGTCGTGTTCACGCCGAAGTACCGCAAGAAGGTGTTGTTTGGGCAAATCCGGCGGCACTTAGGCACTGTATTCCACGGGCTTGCTCGGCGCAAGGAATGCCAGATCGAGGAAGGGCACCTGATGGCCGACCACGTGCACATGCTCATATCGATCCCGCCGAAATATTCGGTAGCGGAGGTAATCGGGTATCTGAAAGGGAAGAGCTCGATCGTTGGATCAGCTGCAATTGAAACTTGCGTCCTCATGAAGTCCCATCTCTCGTCCCAGAATCCTTTATAACCGCCTCTGGCGGTTCCCCTTCAAACCCCCAGCTCTGCTGGGGGTTATTGGCTGTACCTTCAGGGACACCATACTGAATTCACGTCGGTCAACAGTCGGCTTCGGTAGGATCGACGCCAACGTCAATCCTCTGCCGTTCACTGCGATTCCACGTGTGATTTATAGATGATCGCTTGAGAGCGTCCGGTTTGTCGAAGAACGCGGACCACCGAATGGCTTCGCATCCCGGAAGAATGTGTACCAGTACCAGATCAGCACGGCCGGTACCCCTATGTCATAGAGCATGTCGATAACTGGGATCGGTTCTATGGGGATGGCGAAAGCACCAGCGGCTAGTGTCGCACCCACCCTGTAGCTCAACGCAGTCAGAATGCGCTTGAGCGGATTCTCGGCTGGCACCTTCGAGATCACCACAACGAGGGTGATCAACAGGACGAACACCACGACGACGAAGATCAAGAGGTCGCGGATAATTTCTCCGATCGTCGAAAGCATCCTGTTCCTCCATCCTGCGTCAAGAATTTCATCCAAAGGATGTCGCCACAACATTTGCACCCCGATAAAGGCGCTCTTCCAATATAATAAGGGACCTTCTGGCTTTGAGGGGGGTGGAAGAAGGAAAACGAGCAAAAACGTAGATGCACACGCTGGTTGACTGGCATAAAATGGTCGGATGGAAGACACGGCAGCGAAGGTCAGAAAGTACAGGGACATGGCCGCCGAGTTTGAGGCCATAATGATGAGGACGAGCGATCCCCGCCTCGCCCAGAGCTATCAAACCGTTGCTAAATCGTGCCGCGCGCTGGCCGGACACCTGGAGCGCCAGTTGGCGAGCAGTAAGGATGCATCATCACCGAATACGGCGGAATCAGACACTGAGAACGACTAGTAACAGGATCAGCGCAAATAGGCTTAGGAGCCTTCACCACGTCGCATCCACGCTTGGCTGAACCAAACCGCGATTTGGCCGTTCACGCCGGCATTCGACATTGCTTCGGTCCTAGCTTTGCCATCCTTGTCAATTGGGATTAAGTTCGAGGGAGGGGCGCGGTGATCGGTGGAGACGATGAATGAGAACCTTCACGATAGCAGCGGTGATAGTAGCATTGCTGGCGGCACCCGCTTATTCCCAGGGGATGTCGGGCGGAAAGAAGGGAGGTCGGGGAAAGGAGCAGAAAACCGAGTCGAGGAAACCCACTGACGACAAGGCATACAAAGCTGCGCTCGATCGGATACCCGTGCCTAAGAAACAGTACGATCCGGAGCAAAATATGAGACCAGCCTCGGCCGGTGCCGGGCATTGAAGTCCTCACCATGAAGCTTTGTCCCCTGATGGGCTATCAGCCGAGCCTCTTGCTGAACATACTCGCGAAGGTTCCGGTCGGCGGCTTTAAGGGGTCTCCATCATTGGTCGCCAAGGTCACCGACCAGATAGCCACCACGACGTGAACGCGCTCGATTTCCTAATTGGTGGATCATGCGGCCTGTGCGTGGTCATACCTAGGCTGGCGAGAACCTCCAGCGTGTTTTACTACAGCAATGGCACCGGTCGGATCTTTGTTCATTGACCCAATGCGACCAAACCAGCTTCAATCAATTTCTGCGTTCTTTAAGTTGATGAATTCTACGCAGTCGAAGAGGGTGGAAAACGGGCCACAACGAAGCTTGCCTGTTTCGTTTGTCGCGTACCATCCATCCTTTATGGCTCGCCTATCGGATTCAACTTCATTGATGTGGCGTGGAACAAGATTTTTCATTGTTATTTTCCCGCTGTTAGGCCACTCTCGCGAGAGAGCGGAACTGCTTGGGCCGATTGCTTTGCGCTCACCTGATCACTACTGCTATGCTGCTGTGCTGCAGTCCTGTGGGCCGCAGTCTGTTCGTGATGTTCGGCAGCCTTCTGATGCATATCCATAATCCTTGCGATCAAGGACTCCAGGCATAATGTTTTCCTCGCGATTTTGACGGGGATTATAGAAACGCCTGAAGCCTTGGACGCTGAATTATTGAACCCGCTTGCTTTTAAATGGAGCTTTCCATTATCGATTTGTGACCTTAAAACTCAATTGTGTTCGTATCAGGATTGTTTTGCATGGAAATCATCCGATAACGGCCTTTCGCCTGCGTCGATACGCCACTGTCACGATCATGCACCTAACCTCAGCATCAAGCCTGCCGATCCCGCCATACCTCAGTTGCCGCCCATCGGCAGCGTGATTAGCGAGTATGCATGGCCGAATGGTTCCAAGGGTTTAGATCAAAACGGACAGCGCAATTCGGTGCTGATTTCGCTCGTTGTCGCCAGCTGAGTCTCGACCCTCCTATTTGCACTCGGCTCCTAACCACTGTGCGATCCCACCATGCGATGAGCACGTTCCCCTTCGAGTTTTGCTGAAGCTGTAGGTGCCATCACCACAGCGTGCCGTCGCACCGAGAGGTGCGTCAACGTCTGGCAATACACACTTTGCCGGGAGCGGAGATGGAATTTTAACATCAGCGGCGGGTGCTGGGCTGGCAATAAAAAGCGCGATGAGGGTTGCGATGCCGGACAGCGCCGTAACTCGATCAAAGCTCGTGTGACTAATTCTGGTACCGAATGAATGAGTCTTACTCATTGCTTTGCCTCCATTGTAGCTGGGGGCAAGCGGGTACGACTCAACGTACCCCCGGTTCGAATAATGTATTGTAGCACTTATTCGATTGCAGCGTGTGTGTTTTTTTCTCCCCCAGGAAGCCGTAGCTGCACTGCACCATCTGTGGCCCTTTGGCGCGGCTCAAAGCAAGCCGGGCACGCCACATGTCACAGACCATGGCCTGCTTGGGATCGAGCCGGATTCTTCAGGGGGAGCAGCAGGGACGATGGGTTCTATTACGGATTTGTAATTGGACGGAACGTCGGCCGCAGGAATAGCGTTGCTTGCGAATCCGAGTACTGGAGCAGTCCGAGGAGATCGAGCCAAACCCAACCGGAAGGAAGCGTCTGGCACGACAGAGGTCTCGACCGTACTCCTTGGGAGACCGAAGCGTCGAACGCCGTCGCGCCCTGCAATCGCGGTCTTGGAGGAACTGACGGCGTTGATGCCCCTGTCTTTCTGAGGAACGCTCGGCCTGCCGCATGTGGGCCGAGGAGAAAATCGGAGGTACCCTTGATCTGGAGGCATTCTTTATCCCAGGCCGGTCAGGGAACAAAATCGACCTACGAAGAAGACGACGTTATCTTTTCGCAGGGCGAGGCAGCGGATTCAATTTTTTACATCAATACAGGGAAGGTCAAACTGACCGTCCGTTCCGAGCAAGGAAAGGAAGCCGTTGTTGCGATCCTCGCCCCGGGCGATTTTCTTGGTGAGGGATGCTTGACCGGGCAGCCCCGGCGCATGGCGACTGCGAACGCCATGACGGAGTGCCTGATTACTCGTGTCGTTAAAGCCACCATGATCCGTAAACTCCACGACGAACCGGATTTCTCCGAGAAATTCATGTCGCACCTTTTGACTCGGAATATCCGGGTTGAGGCCGATCTGGTCGATCAACTGTTCAATTCAAGTGAAAAGCGTCTAGCTCGGCTCCTTCTTATCCTGGCGAATTTCGGCAAGGAGGGAAAGCCCGAGCCGGTCATTGCGAAGATCAGCCAGGAAATGCTTGCGGAAATGATCGGCACGACGCGATCGCGGGTGAGCTTCTTCATGAATAAATTCCGCAAGTTGGGCCTCATCGACTACAACGGCCATCTGGAGGTTCACAGCTCTTTGCTGAATGTCGTTCTGCACGACGATCCGCACATCAATGGTGATTAATGGACCCGACCGGAGAGTAGACCGCACAGGGTAGTGGATAACCTTGGCCTTAGAGCAATATTATACAGACGGCATCGCTCGCCTTCCTCAACTACAGCCAAAAGCCGCATTAGGCACAAGAGGGCATTTTATTGCCCCACCACCCATTGTGAATCCGGAGAATAGAACCCATGTAAAAAAACGGGAGATTTCATCATGAAACCGACATCATTTACGGCGGATTCGGTGGATATAGCATCCGCTTTCAAGAGCGTGAACGGTCTCATGTTTGTCAGTATCGTTCTGATCTGGGTTCTCAAAGCAACAGGGAACTGGTAGACGCAGCCGCGATTCTGAGCCCCTTCACAGGAGCAAAGGCAGGTCCAACGGTCTAAGGTGAAGTTGTAGATGTTTAAAATTCGCGCCGGGCCTGATCACGATCATATGGAAACCGTGATCACCGTCGCTCTGAACGGATGATCATCGTTCCTGGAATATCACCTCGAAGCCAATGCAAGCGCTGCGCGAGTGTTCAATATCGCACAGACGGCGTAGTGATGCGACGATGTGAGTTCTGGAAACAAAGTGACCCCGGCGGACAATCCCTGAGGCCTCGATCGCTGCGGAGGAAGGCCCTAAAGGAAGAAGCCCCGACCACTCCTCGAAGTCGGGGTCTCCTTGGTCTAGGCAGGGGCCAGAGGTGTGAGGAGCCCCTTGCGGCGCAATGGCGGTACCTCGCGAAGCAAGAGAAGCATCTTAATGCAGCTGCTTAGCACTCGCGCCAATGCGTTGGATGGATTTCAAAAATGCTGCCGGTCTCTGGACTGATCCAAAGCCCATCCCGGCGACCGCACGGGGTCGAGAGCATATGCGTCCCAGTGTGGTCGATGACCGCAACCTCGATGTTGCGGCCGTCCGGCACCGTTGCGATGGAGAGCCAATCTGGCATGTAACAGCGGATACAAAATTGAGCCGTCGCGCATTGATCTGCATCAATCCGTTGGCTCGATCGCACGACGCCTTCGCCATCGATGGTCACCGAAGATGACGGCCCGATCCCATCGGCCTCGATGATTGAGACGGTTCGACCTCGTCCGCCCAGTCAACCGGTTCTCACACGGGCATGCCCACAATCGAGTGGGCGAGCCAGGAAGTTCGGCTTTTCGCTCAAGGGTGCGGCTCGCATGGGACCGATTGACGGGGAGGGAAGCGGGCCGCGTAATAGAGAGCGCGGCCCGAAGTCAATCGTTGCTTTTTCGAAGGTTACTTGTAATAGCCGACGCCGCAACCTAGATCGCCGGCCCGAGTTACGAAGCTCACCTTGGCCACGGGGGTTTTGTCTGCACCCGCCTTTGGAAACATGTAGCTGACCTCAGTGATTTGGCCTTCCGGCTTCTGCGCCGCCGCGTATAGTTCCAAACCATACGCCTTGCCGGTGGCGTCTTTGTTCTCCCTAATGTCCTTGCCCAGAAATTGTTTTGCATTGGGGCTCGCAACGGCTAGGTTCTTACCATCGCTGACATTGAAGCAGAATGGATAGATGTCGCGATCCAGGAATCCGCCTTCTCCTTTGTTGATCAGATCGAGCGTTTTGGTCTTATCTGCTTTCAGAGCGGCTGCCGTCTTTTCGAGCATAGCCTTCGCATCGGCGGCCGTGCCGAATTGCTGCGCGATTGCAGTACCATAAAGAGAAACTCCGGAAAGCAGGAGTGTCATCGTGGTGAGAGTCAGTGCAGTACGCCGGTTCATTGTGTCTTCCTCCGGTTTGCTGGCAGAAGAATTAAGACGCGCGCCGACCGCTGCCACGCATCGTGAGCCGCCGCGCAGTCGAAGATACGCCCCCGCTCAGATCGACCCGAGGCGAGCATTTGTGTCACCAATAGGATTGGTTACAGGCGCAAGACAACGTCCGACCGAGAGCTTTCGTTCCCCCGGCGACAATTCTCCGCAACCAATCCAACCCTTTGGCTCAACCGAGCCGCGCCCCCGAGAGCGCGGGTGCGCGAGCGAGGCGGCGCAGTCGTGAACCGATCTACTACCGACAAACGGCCACGGAGCGGCCTACTAAACGAGCACTCGGCGACGCCCGATCATCTTAGTTCAAGAGTTGAGCAGCGGCCAGTGGTGCGAGCAGATGTGCCCCATGTGAGGATGGCTCCAGAGTGCGACAACCCGGCAGCGCTTGAGATCGTTCGGGTCACCATGCAGCAGGTCGTCAGCGTCGAGCCGCACGAGCACGCGGCGGAGTTGCGCGCGCTCGGTCTTCGCCCGGTTCGCGGTCTTACTATCGGCCTTCTTTGCGTCGAATATGGCTCGGTTGGGTGCCCGTGGCCAAGGATCTCGTGATTGAGGCGGGGTAAGCCGCCCGGTCGCCCCAGCAATCGGCTGGCGAGGGGAATACTCCGAAAGCCGACACGAATCGGGGCCAGACCCTGACGGGGACTAAGTGCCATTCGCGTCAATTTGCACCGGGTAGGCCCGCAATCAACGACACGGTCGTCTTCATTTCGCCTCCGCATAATTCGTCGAGGCGGCGTAGGCCTTTGGCTTCATTCCTGTAGCCAGCACGTCGCACGAGATCAGTCCGGCCGAGCCCAAGGATCTTGCAGCGATCGAGGATGAAAGCCTCTATCGCCAGTATTTCGGGATTGGCGGTTTCAGTTGAAGTAGTCATCGAACCCTCCGTTAGACAAGGAGGGGCTGGCGTTTACGGTTGCCGTATGGAACGGCCACATCCCACTTCTCGTGGAAACCACCTTACCGATATCGGCAGGTTGGTGGGGTGCCAGCCCCGTCTTGATGCAGTCGGTAGCTTCGGCGAAAAGTGGACGACGTGTCAAGCTCGAAGCTGACCGACGAGAGCGACACCCGTCCTTGCTTTCCGCCACGGCTTCCGTTCCGGAAGCCATCGACCACGGTGTCACGGGCGCTATCGTTGATACGGTGGATGAGGCGGTGAGGATGCTGCCGCAGGTGCTTGGGCTCGATCGCCGCGCAGTTCGACGACGGTTCGAGCAGCGATTTTCCTCCGCGCGCATGGCTGCGGATTAGGTCGCGCTCTACCGTTCGCTGCTCAAGCAGGCGTCCATAGCGGAGCGCGAGGCGGCCGTGCCAATGCCGCCACCTGTTTTTGAGCCGCACGCGCGAGCGGCCTCAGGAGCGCTGGAAGGGTCCGCCCAGGAATTCTGTGAGCCCAGCCTAGACGACCTCTGCCCCTATAGCGATGTCGTGACGGGAACAGAACATTGATGAAGTCGTTATCTCGAGTACCCAACGAACAGGGAGGATATGACGTGGATAAGGATCGAATCAAAGGCTCGGTAGAGCAGGCCAAGGGAGCCGTCAAAGAAGCCGCCGGAAAAGCCCTCGGCGATAAGAAGCTGGAAGCTGAAGGCAAGACCGAGAAGGCTTCCGGCAAGGTGCAAAACGCAGTTGGCGGATTGAAGGACGCCCTGCGCGGCAAATAGGGCCGATTTAACCGACCTTGGGAGCCCGGCAGATTACGCCGAGCTTTTTTGCGCGAGCTGCGGCTCATTTGGGAGGCTCCCGGTTCACGCAAGCTCGCGAGTCATCGGCCGGATTTCGGTTGATCTGGATCGCCCGACTAATAGTGGGAGTGCTCAACTGCTACCATGATCTAACCGCCGGATAAGGACAACTACTCAGTTTTGCACTTGCGCCGCGCCGTCCCATTCTCTTCTTCAATATCGGCAGCCAACGCCTTTAGTCTCGCCCACTGCCTCCTGCTAGGTAGCCCGCCCTCCAATGCTTCATCAAACCCAACAATCCATGACTTGAACTCGGCAATCGTGATAGATCGGCAATTCCACCTGTCGTCCTGTTTTTCCTGTTGCTCACGATCTCGCTCCCGTTGGTCACGTTGGTCTCTATCTCGCTCCCGTTGATCTCGAAGCCGCTCCCGTTGATCTCGATCTCTATCACGCTCGGAATTTCTCCTGGTGTACTGTGCAAATCTAATCGAGTTAGGAGGAATAGAAGATCTTACGGAGCCGGAAGGAGCAGAATACCTCAACAAGTTGGTAGGAAGAGAATATCCATCCGCAATAGTCGAAAGCGGTATCAAACATACCCCTAAACAAACTGATGATAGACGAATACCCATAAAAGCCTCCTCGTGATCAGGTATGCGACGCCCTCGCCCTCTGTGGATCCAGCCCCCCTTCCCAGCCACCATGCCTTGGTGGTCTTGAAGGTAACTTTAGGAGCACGAGCGCTTAGGTGGCAGATGCGTCATCCACACTCAGATCGAGCGTCGCCAGGGTTGAGAGCGGACGCGCACAATATCCGTGACGATGCATCACTCTTCGCTGATCTTGGTCTCTCCCGTCCCATGACCACCCGCTCGAATCGCAGCATCATACCATCGCTTTGCCCAGCCCCAGCGGGATTTCCCAAAGGCCTCCCCCTGGTTAGGAGCCGCGGCAAGCCCTCATGATGAAGAGAAATAAAGGCTTCGCCGCGGGCATCCGGGCCCCGGGCGGCGCCCGCTTGGCGGGGCCGAGGGAATCCTTCCTTCCGAAGACCCGATCCACTGCGCGCCGGTTTCCGGCACCGCGCCAGTCGGCCGCCATGCCCTTTCCCGCCTGAGCCTGGGCCAATACCGTCGCGCGGTGCGCGGCGCCGTATCATCACGGCGGCCGATGGACATGATCTCAGGGGGGGTCCCGCTCATGGACAGTCCGGCCGATACTTCCCGCCAGGATGCGCCATAGCCTGAACCTTGGATTTCGATCGAGCAGTTGCTCCATCCGCGTTCGGTCATCGATGGAGCTTGTCACCCGCCGCCCCGCCGAGCGACGTCAAGGGAAATGTCCGATATAAGACATTTGGCTTGTGGCTTGCCTCGACCGCAAAAAAGGCATCCGAGCCTGCGGAACGGGCGAAGACCAAAACACCAGCGCGTCAATGTATTTGAAACCGGGAGGCAGGGTGATTCGTGAACTGGGACGTAATCGAAGGAAACTGGAGCAAGTCAAAGGCAACTTTCGATCGCGGCGGGGCAAGCCGGATGATGTCTAAGTGGGCAACGGATTCCGGCGGTAACTGGCGAGGCCGCGGAAACTATTAGGCAGGGTACAGGGTGCGACCATTTTGGACGACCTCGAGCGCAACGATATTCATTGCTTGGGTGATTCTCGCCAATTGCTTGGGTGCATGCCGACCTTGGCTCAGCGTTGACGTGGATCAATGATGACTCAGTCTATATGGACTAATTTTAACATCATTCTTAATTTGGAGGATCTCATGAATACCCGGTCCGTATTACTTTCGACGGCACTCTGCCTGTCCCCCCTTGCGGCCTTCGGGGGAAGTTCCGGTAGCCTCGGTAATTTGACTACGCTGGCGCAGGCAGACCTGAGGAGCGGTAGCCATGACGACAGGGCATGGGTGCAGCTCGGCTGTCGCGACGTTAGCTTAAGTATGGAGCGCGATGTGATAGACGTCGGGCGCCGGGAGGGCGGCTTTACTGCCATTCAGTTGAAAGCGTCCGGCAACGACGTTGAGATGTTGGAACTCAAGATCATCTATTCCAACGGCGATCCTGACGAGATTCCGGTGCGCTCGGTGGTCCGCGCCGGCAGCCAAGTAGGCCCGTTCGATCTCAACGGGCGGGAACGTTCCATCGACCGCGTCGAGCTCCGGTACAAGACGATGCCGAATTTCCGCGGACAGGCGCAAATATGCGTCGAGGGATTGAAAGGGGAGCGCCGAGCCGAGGAGAAGCGTCGAGCCGAGGAGGTGCACGAGCGCTGGATCGAGCTCGCCTGCCACAACGTCAACTTCAGTGTGGACCACGATGAGATCAACGTCGGGGGGGTGGCAAGACGCTTTACCGCACTTCGGTTGAGAGCGTCCGGCAACGACGTTGAGATGTTGGACCTCAAGGTCGTCTATGCCAGTGACGATATTCCGGTGCGATCGGTGATCCGCTCCGGCAGCGAGACCGGCCCGCTAAATCTCACGGGCAAGGAGCAGCGCATCGACCGCATCGAGCTGTATTACAAGACGACCCCAAATTTCCCCGGAGAAGCGCGGATTTGCGTCGAGGGATTGCAAGGGGAACGCTGAGCTGAGGAGCCGCGCCGGCGTAAACGAAAGGTCGGCCCGCGGAGGATTTCTGGATGCCCGTCCTTGCGCGGGGCATCTCCTTTCAAACACGGCCCCGTGGTGCCGATCCGGCACCGCTGAGGAGAAGGATTCGGCGCGCCCCACGTCGCGCTGCGCGCTCAAGACGGCGGCGCTCGTCAGCGTGAGCGCCTCGCCCGCCCAGCCATTGACGACTCGATGCGGGAGGATCTGATCAAGATCGGCTGCGTCGCCGTGAGCCGCGGCTACAGCCAATTAATTCCCGCCAGTGGCAGCACCCGTTGAAGGATTGCTCCCAGGCAGATCAGCACCACGAGCAGTCTGAGAAGGTTTGCCAAACGACCATCATTAACGAACCTATTGATAGCCCAAAAACAGATTGCACCGACGACGCAGATAATCAGAACCGCGATTAAGACCGAAAGCATGGCAACCCCCTGTGTTGGCGCGGTAACGCCGCTCGACCGGGAACACTCGCGACTTTAGCGCTAACCATCGATTTTGTGCAACGGCGCCTCAATTCCTTTCGGGACAGGCGTAAAGGTTTGTCCGGATGAGGGCAGCCGTTCGGCCGAGGAGGCGCCGAGCGTCCGCGGGCACGCTCAGCACCGGAATATCCTGCGCTTTCCGACGTGCAAGCTTCCGTCGCCCTCGCTGCAAGGTACGTCGGCCCGCCAGCGGGCACGCCGAGGAGTGGAACCGCAAGGCCAATGTCCGGTATCGGACACAGTTGATCTGGGTCAATGTGACTTGGCTTTTTCCGTCACAATGCTTGCATTCGGCTGGCGGTCGCGACTCTTGCCGAATTTGAATCACTCCAGTCCGCCTGGCTGGGCGCAGGGGCGAAGCGATCCCCAGGATCGACGAGCGCGATTACCTCTCAAAATCGCTGAGCAACTTCGCCGCCTGAAAATGGAGGCGCGATCGCCAGTCTGTGTCCTTAGCGATGATTTCGCTTGGCGTACCCACCGGGTGAGCTTATCATTGTGAATCGAGCGGAGCTTTCCATAGGAGCCAAACGATGGGGCTGATCCTAATTTTGATTGTTCTGGTTCTCCTTTTCGGTGGGGGTGGCTTCTATTTTGGCCCTCCATACCATTACTATGGTGGGGGCCTCGGCCTGATACTGGTGATCGTCATTTTGATCCTTCTGTTCAGGTGAGTGTGGCCAAAACCGGAGACTTAATCATTGTTGATATGCGGATCGTCGTGCAAGACGAGGTTTAGCAGGGAGCTATGAACCTCCAGGTGGCCGTTGTAGTCAATGAGGCCCAACTTGCGGAATTTATTCATGAAAAAGTTCACCCGCGATCGGGTCGTGCCGATCATGTCCGCGAGCATTTCCTGGCTGACCTTGGTAATAACCGGCTCCGGCTTACCCTCCTTGCCAAAATTCGCGAGGATAAGAAGCAGCCGAGCCAGACGCTTTTCGCTCGAATTGAACAGTTGATCGACCAGATCGGCCTCGACGCGGATGTTGCGCGTCAAAAGGTGCGACATGAATTTCTCGGAAAATTCCGGTTGGTCGTGGAGCGCGCGGATCATGACGGTCTTATCGAGGCGCGTAATCGAGCATTCCGTCATCGCCGCCGCGGTCGCCGTCCGCCGGGGCTGCCCGGCCAAGCATCCCTCGCCAAAGAAATCGCCCGGACCGAAGATTGCAACAACCGCTTCCTTTCCTTGCGCGGAACGAACGGTCAGCTTTAGCTTGCCGTTGTTGATGTAGAAAATTGAATCTGCCGCTTGGCCCTGCGAAAAAATCACTTTGTCTTCTTCGTAGACGGATTTTGCAGTTTCTTGACCGGCAACGGATAAAAAGGCTTCGGGATCGAACGGTAGTTCCGATTTCCCACTCATGCCAACCTCCCTTTCACCGACAGCATGCGCGCCGTCAAGTGAACGCCTAGGCGCGCACACGCTCGCCTTCGTCACTGCAATGGGCCTGCCCGCCGCTCCGCGACTTGGTCAAAAGTTTCACCGGTCGAGCCAAGCTACGGCGTCGCCCGCGGACGCCTGCCATCGACGCGCAGCCACCCTACGAGCCTTCACGCGAGGGCAAGATTAGGTTCACGGTAGTACCTTGGCTGTCGCTCTTCCGCTCGACTTGGCCGCCGAGCTGTTGGGCGAAGCCGTCGACCAGCCGGCCGCCGAGCCCGGAATCGGCCCGTCGAGGATCGAGCCCTTGGCCGTCGTCGGCGACCGTCAGGCGAAGCTCCCCGGGCACCCGCTTTAGCGTCACCGTGACCGTGCCCTTTGCCTCGCCCGGAAAAGCATACTTGACGGCATTCGTGACGAGCTCGTTCACAATGAGCCCGATCGGAATTGCCCGATCGGTCGGCAGGAGCTCGCTCTCGATGTCGGTCTTGAGCGCGATGGACGCGTCGCCTTCCTTATGTACCGATGCGATCAGGTCGCGGCATAGCTCATCAAGGTAGGTCGCTGCATCGACAGCCTCAACGGTGTCGGCTTTGCTTAGCTTTGCATAGAGGTGCCCGAGGGCCGTGATGCGATGCGAGACCCTCTCAAGCGCCGCTTTGCCCTCGCGGCTCTTCTGGCTCCGCGCTTCAATCATGACCATTGAACCGATAAACTGCAGGCTGTTCTTGACCCGGTGTGTCAGCTCTTGCAGCAGCATGCCGATACGCTCGTGCGCGGCCGCGTGCTCGCGCTCGAGCCTCGCGCGTTCGGTGACGTCTTCGATCGCCAGGAGGATCTGTTGTATCTTGTTACCAGGCCGATAAACCTTGCGCGCATTGAGCACCATGGTGCGCCGGCCGATTGACGGGACGAAATACTCGACTTCAAAGGCCTCGATGGTTTTCCGGCCGGAAATGATGGTCTCGAGCGAGGTACGGAGCTTGGGAATGTCCCATTGTCCGTTACCGATCTCATAGAGCTTCCGCCCGACTGTATGCTCTGGCGCGACTGCGAATGTGTGGCAGAACGAACGGTTCGCAAACTGGACCGTCAGGTCGGGATCGAGCACGAGCAGGCCGTCACGGATCGTCTCCACGAGATCCAGTGGGTCGACTTCGTTCATGGCCGGCTCCCGGACACCTTCTGATGACGGGGCTCATCCCCGACGGCAAGAATGCTGGAGCGGCCACGTCAGCCTGCTGCCGGTCCGGAACATGAGCTACTTGAGGGTATGCTGTCGGTAATGTACATTACCGACTTGGTGCGAAAATGTACATTACCGACTTGGTGCGAAGCTCAACGTTAAGTTACGTATATGTTTTGGGAAGGTGAAAAGCGATGCGCGTCCGGACCAACTGATAACATTCACAAGATGCCTCCGTGAGGCCCTGCCGATCAAGTATCGTGACTTGCCGTCGGCCGCGCGCAATCAAACCGGCATCTTCCAGCTCGCGGGCAGCATTCGTGATGGTTGGCCGCTGGACGCCCAGCATGTCGGCGAGCAGATTCTGAGTGATCGGCAGCGTATCATCGTCGCCGCGGTCACGCATCATGAGCAGCCAACGCGCTAGCCGCTGCTTGAGGCTGTGCGCGCCGTTGCACGCTACCGACACCAGTACCTGTTCGAGAAACGCCTGGACGTAAGCGTACATGATCCTTCGGAAGGACGGCATCGACCCCATCGCCCGTGTGAACGCCGCGCGTGACATCTTTGCGGCGGTCCCCGGGATTTGGACGAGAAGCTGGACGGAGGAACTCTTGGCACCGAAGACGGCTTGCACACCGCTGCAGCCCTCCCGACCGATCGTTGCCATCTCGATGACACTGCCGTCCGAATAAACCGCCACCACCGAGACGACGCCGCTGTCGGGGAAGAATACATGGTCGAGCGGGCTGTCGGCGTCCATTAGGACCTCACCGCGCTGGCAGCGAATATGGTCGAGCTCCGGCACAACTCGCTTGAGATCGCGGGATGGCAGGTGGAGTAAAAGCCGATTGCGGGGCCAATTTGATAAATCGTTCATACCTTTAAACCGCGCCCGGTTCGCGTTAGTTCCAAGAGGAAGTGCATTGTGACACTATTTTATAGTTTTTCCGTTCAACGCTAGGACCCTGAAATACGGTCGCGTAACCCAGGAATGCTTGCGGCATTGATATAGGTCAAACCATCTGTTTCCTTTTATGTACCTCATTGAGAGCCTAGGTTTTTGAGCACGCGCGGGCGTCAACAGGAGGCCTGCGTCAGCCCCGGCGCAAGAAGTGCGGACGCAAGAGACGCTACAACGTCGGTCGTCTCGTTGAGCGACTCGGCCCTGATGCGAAGCTGACGGATTGGCTCGCCGGGATCACGACCGATTGCCCGCGGAAGCAAGCGATCGAGCGGGTGGCCAGTTTGGGATTGTCGTTCAGTTGCCTTCGATCGTTGCGGAGTCGGCCGCGAGCGCGCGCATGGCCGCGACGATCGCCGGGACCTTATCCGTCCACTCGCGGGCATGGCGCGAGAACACCCGGACGCGGTCGCCATCGCGGCGGACGATGAAACGGTAGCCGTCGTGCTTGATCTCATGCGCCCATCGCGGACCGTCCGGGACTGCGCGCGCGAGCGTCGGCAAGCACGGCGGAATGAAGCCGGCGGGCGTGAGGCGGCGGGCGGCGGTGGGCATGGCGGGGAGGTAGCGCGGAGGGCGGCGAGAGGCGAGTCGTGGGCCGCGCGCTGATCTGCACGACTGTTGTAAGCAGTTGGAGCTCCTTGGCGCTCGCCCAAATGCCATTGACGGTGAACCTCTTCAAGGACTGCGGGAAGTCGGTCCACGGCGACAACCCTTTGAATCGGCTGATCAACCTTCGCCGTTATTCGTGAGCTAACCCGCAGCATGACCTGAGAGGCCCAAGGCTCAGGCAGGCCTTCAAGGCAGCGTCGGATTTCCTACCTCATCGATCACGTGCTGCAATAGGGAACGGACGTCTTGCGCGACTTGGCCCACCTCGACATTGCTGATGGCCTGCATTGATGCAACTGGATCAACTGCAGAAATTTCGACACGACCTTTCTCCTGCTGCTGGAGGACAATATTGCAGGGCAGCATGGTGCCGATCTTGTCATCGGCCCGGAGCGCTCGGTAGCTCAGTTCTGTATTACATGCTCCAAGGATGAGGTAGGGACGAAAATCAACATTGAGCCTTTTCCTAAGGATATCTCGCATATCGATCTGCGTGACCACTCCGAAGTTGTGGCGCTCCAGCGCTTCTTTTGTCGACGCCACGGCGTCATCAAAAGTCATGTTCACGGTCTTGGTGAAGTGATAGGTCATCCGCGTCTCCACCTCGCGCTTCCCGCACCATCTGTTCCATCGGGCGGCCGGGGGGTTGATCGCATTGAGCGGGATGTTCTGCCCGGTCCTGGCGCAGCCCCCACGCCCGCCAAATCAAGGACAGCAGCGCTGTATCAAGAAGCGCTGTATCAAGAGAAGGTTCCACGTTCATGCGACGCAAACTGTCGGCCTAATATTCATGGAAGCGAATTCAGCACAAAACGTTTCTTACGATTAATTGTGGCCTTCCTTGATCTGGATCAACCTTTTGTTCTTGCGTGGCATTAAGGACCAATCCTCCCGCACGTTTGTGCGTTCCAAACTTTCACTGTGTCTTACGGCGCGCCACTCACGTTCGCGTGTGCCGAGTGGCGGTAGATCATGGGGGTACAAGGCGTAGGAACAGGCATCCATGACGACCAGAGCGCTCGAAGTCGGCGACCTGTTCTCGAACCGCGTCGAACCGCGGGGCGAAGGTTCCGCATGGGGGGCCTGGCGGGAGGCAGACGAATGATGGCCCCCCCGACACTACTGGTCCCCCTCGACGTTTCTACGAACGCAACGGCCGTGCTTTCCGTCGCCCGTGGCCTCGCACATCTGAAGGGTGCGACGGTGGTGCTCATCCATGTCGGGCGTAAAACATTAGCGCCTGACAAGCTTCTTGGTCGAATGAGGCTCGCCGCCGAAGATGTTCGCGGACTGGTGATCGACCAGCGTAAGGGTTCGCCGGCGGACGCCATCGTCCGGGAAGCCGCAGCACGGCACAGCGTACTCATTGTGATGGGCACATCTGCACGGCCCGACGGCCTCTTGCACGCGTCCGGAGGCGTCCTTGGAGACGTGCTACTGTCGGCGCCGTGCCCCGTTGTCCTCGTGCCTTCGGTCCGCGGCCGACATCCCTGGGCCCTACGCCAGCTGTTGCTGCCGCACGACGGGACACCGACGAGCGCCGCGGCGATCGCCCCAACGGCCGACCTGGCCTCGCGGGCCGGCGCCGACCTTGTAGTGCTCCACGTTGCAACGCCAGGTGCCGAACGGCCCGCCGAGTTGGGGACATTCGATGGACCGCGCTACCTCGACCAGCCGCAACACGCGTGGCCTGCTTGGTCGCGAGAATTTCTCGAACGCGTGCGGGGCTTCGCCTTTCCGGCGAACATCGAGAAGATCCGCCTCGTGCTCGCGCGCGGGGAGGCTGGTGCCGCAATCCTCGAATTCGCCCAAAGCAACGCGAGCGACCTGATCGCCCTCGCGTGGCGCGGCCGTCTCGAACCGGAACGTGCACAGACGATGCGGCGAGTGATTGGCGACGCCAGCTGCCCCGTGATCGTCTTCCGCGTGCAGGCGTGATGATGCCGCCGCAGCACATCAGCCTGCGCGAACTTGAGGCTTTCCTCTTCTCACCGGAATCGGAACATCATCCTTGACTCGCAAGCAAGATGCGGCACGGCTCTTAGCGTGTCTGTGCACCAAAGCGACCGCTTCATACGCGGCTCTGCGGCCCTGGCAATTGTGATGGATCAAGCCCAAGCTCTTCACACGCCCGATGCACTACGCGCGGGTCAAGGATTTGACGCGATCCTCCAAGAGGGACTTCTGTCTTTCGCCCTTCACGATGCACCGTCACCATCGTTGGACCTTCGCCGCGTTGGTGATGTTCGTGATGATCGAAGCTGCACCCGCGGTCGGCCAGCCATTTGCGAAATGTCGCGCTTTCCATCAATGTTCTCCCATTTCTGTCGATGCTTCGTTGACTAACCTGGCTGATTGAAAATGTTAGTTCAGCCTAGGCTCCGGGCGGCGATATGCTCCGACGCCATCCAGCGCAGTTTGTCGAGGACATAGTCAATTTCCCTTACCGCCGACAATGTCGGCCTCACAAGCCGAATGGATAGGTATCGGGAAGCCCTTTGAGCTCCTTGGTCTTGAAGGGGGTCACCGCATAGGTTTCGTCGAACCAAACATACTCGTCAAATTGGGCCGGCAGAACGGCCTGGAAATAATGGCTCGCAAGCTCGGTCTCCGGCCGGTAGATCACCCCGATTGCCCGTTCCAGGCGCGGCTTCGTCAATCTGTTGCGGAGCTCTGCGGCCGAACGGCCGCTCAGCGGCAGCATGAATTGCGGATGGCCAGTTTCATGGCACAGCCATTCATAGCTTTGCCGAAGCGAGGGCAGTACCGCCTTGACCTCCATCGGCCCATCCCAATCGGACGCCGCCGTTACCGTACCCGAATGGGTTCCAAATCCAATGGAATAGGCGCTGTTGCCGAATTCTTCCCGGCACAGATGGCCGATATTGTACTCGCCGCGAGCGGACATCTCCGTCGCAGCGGCGTCTCCTATGTGGGAATTGTGCGCCCACACGATCGCCTTGGCTTCGGGCCCGTGGAAGGTAAGCAAGGTCTTCAGCGTTTGGAACATGTGATTGTCGCGCAGATTCCAGGACTCGCGGGATCCGTAATACATGATGCGGTAATAGCGCTCGGCGTCCGTCACCAGGCGGGCGTTCTGTACCGCATCTATGAAGCGTTCGCCATCATGGGCGGCGTAATCGCTTTGCTTGTGGAGAATATCCTCCAGCATCCGGACGACCTCCTTCTCGCAGGTTCGGTAGGCGCCA
The DNA here is from genome assembly GCA_052148715.1 of Xanthobacteraceae bacterium. Taxonomy (GTDB): domain Bacteria; phylum Pseudomonadota; class Alphaproteobacteria; order Rhizobiales; family Xanthobacteraceae; genus JBKQHQ01. Next base: position 21,008 of record JBKQHQ010000270.1, read on the forward strand.
GTCAGCGCCGCATGGCCATAGGTTGCGGGGTCGGCCTGCCAGGGGGTCAGGCAACCATAGCGTTGCCTTGCGATCCGCGCGGAGTCGGGATCAACATCGTCGAGATATGTCAGCACCGATCGGATCGACGTGAAGAGGCTGTAAAGGTCGAGCCCGTAGATCGCTACCCGGTTTTCCAGTTTTTGGCCTGCATTGTGGGCGTGCAGCCAATCCACGAACGACCGCACTTCGTTGTTGCGCCACATCCAGGTCGGGAAGCGGGCGAACGCCGTCCACTCGCTCGGAGGATATTCGAAATGCCGCACATAGTGATCGAGACGCGCCACGTCTGGCCAATCCCCTTCGATTGCAACAAAGCGATACCCCTTGCGCGTTATCAGCTCCTGCGAGATGCGCTCGCGCATGCGGTAGAATTCAGAGGTGCCGTGCGTCGCTTCTCCGAGCAGCACGATCTTGGCGTCGCCGATCCGCTCCAGCAGCGGGTCGAGGTCCGCTGATTCGATCGAATCGAAGGGCTCGGAGGAAGCAGCGACTGCCCTCACCATGTCACCGTCGGCCGGGCGAACCCCCGCTGAGCGCGGCCCTGGCCGAACCGGTAGCTCCTCTGGCGCCCATCCTTCCTTGCCTACAAGCGGCACAAAGCGGACATCGGCGATGTCTTCGCTCTTGAACTCGGCGTTGGAAGTCCGCGTGACGCGCACAAGTTCCTGCACCCGCGGGTCGGTGCCGACCGGTATGACCAGCCGGCCGCCGATCTTCAGCTGTTCCTTGAGGGACTCCGGAACCTCGGGTCCGCCCGCTGCGACGATGATCGCATCATACGGCGCCGCCCCGACCCAGCCGAGGGTCCCATCGCCATGCACGACATGGACGTTGCGGTACCCCAGCGTCTCCAGCGTCGAAGCTGCTTTTTCGGCGAGCTGGCCAATACGTTCCACTGTGTAGACTTCCGCTGCGATCTCGGCCAGAACGGCCGCCGCATAGCCGGAGCCCGTCCCAATTTCGAGCACCTTTTCCCCGCCCTCCAAATCCAGCGCCTCCGTCATTAGCGCCACAATATAGGGCTGGGAGATGGTCTGTCCGGCAGCTATGGGAAGCGGCAAGTCCTCATAGGCGAATTCCCGCAGACGCTCAGGCAGAAACGCTTCCCGCGAGACTTTTCGCATTGCATCAAGCACGATTTCGGACTGGACGCCGCGTGCCGCGATCTGATTTTCGACCATATGCTCGCGAAGCTTCGAAAAATCAGTCATTGCTCCTCCGGTTCGTGCAGGATGTCGGCACGTGCCATCGGCGGCTTCGCCAATCGAACCGAGCGAATGGCGTTTTGCTCCGGCCCCATTCGAAAATTGCAAACTAGCGCCGTTTGTCCAACCTCGGACTTGATCTTGATCAACGAACGGCGCGCCATGGCAGGCTATTTGAACTGACGGAGCTTTGCGAAGGAAATAGCACGATGGATCTCAGCGAGGCGATTACGGGCCGCCGCACGGTACGTAAATACACGGCGCAGCCGTCGATGAGCGAACAATTCGCCGTCTGATCGATGCCGCCGTGCACGCGCCAAGCGCGGTGAACCAGCATCCGTGGACATTCACCGTCATACGCGACCAGAGCTTGCTCGATCGCGGCTCGCGTGACGCAAAGTCACACATGATCGCGACTATGCCCGCAAGCCCTCATTTCGATCACACTGAGGCGCTAAAACGTTAGATCAGATTGACCGGGCTGTAAAGCAGTGATGAAACCGAAAGCAAGGCAAAGATCCTTACGATGCGATCTATGAAAGCCAGCGATGTAATGACACGCCACGTGGTCACGGTACGAGCCGATGCCTCAGTAGTAGAAGCTGGGCGCTTGATGATCGAGAAGGAGATCAGCGGCTTGCCGGTCGTTGATGGTGGTGACGGGCACCTTGTAGGCATCGTTACCGAGCGTGACTTTCTACGCCGAGCCGAAATGGGCAATAAGATTAAGCGGCCGCGTTGGTTCGAGGTACTGATAGATCCGGCGCAATCTGCTAGCCAATATGATCATTTTCGCGATCTAAGAATCGAAGAGGTCATGACCCGCGATACCGTAACGGTCACGGAAGATAGGCCTCTGGAGGAGGTCGCGCGTTTGATCAGCGAACGCGACATCAAACGCGTGCCAGTCATGCGGGGCGACCAGCTTGTAGGCATCGTCAGCCGTCTCGATCTGGTGCGGGCGCTGACGCAGGCTACGCGCGATGTGTCCGACTCCACGAGTGAAACCTCGGCTGTGCGCAGGAGGATGGCGGAGCTGGAGAGACAGGCAGGATGCATCGCGCAGGTCGCTGATACGGTTCTCTTGCTCGGCTTCCGTGGGCCTGACCAAATGGGGGACTCAATTGAGTTCTTTGCCATAATTCACACTCCTCTAATCAAATGAAACGATGGGAACAAGACCACCTAGTGTTCCGTCGCTGACAGAGGATTCACAAATCGGCGCAAACCTGCGAGTCTGCGCCGATGAGGAAAATCGAGCAGATTTCGATCGAAGCGGCCGATCGTGAGCAACTGGAGCGGCTGGTCCGCG
>JBKQHQ010000271.1:0-52671 GCA_052148715.1 Xanthobacteraceae bacterium
CATGGGCTTCGCCTTCGAGCGGCTGCGGGCCGACTTTCCCGCGCTGATCTGCTGCTCGATCAGCGGCTACGGAGAGACCGGGCCGCTCGCCGGACGCAAGGCCTATGACCTGCTGGTGCAAGCCGAGACGGGGCTCTCCTCGATCACCGGGGGTCCCGAGGGGCCGGCCCGGGTCGGCATCTCGGTCGTCGACATCGCCACCGGAGCGACGGCGCACGCCGCCATTCTCGAGGCGCTGATCGCGCGCTCGGCGCACGGCAAGGGCGCCGACATCCGCATCTCGATGTTCGACGTGATGGCGGATTGGCTGACGGTCCCGCTGTTGAATTCCGAAGCCGGGCAGCCGCCGCATCGGGTTGGGCTCGCCCACCCCTCGATCGCGCCCTACGGCGTCTTCAAGTCCAACGAGGGAAAGGGAATTCTGATCTCGATCCAGAGCGAACGGGAATGGCGGGTTTTTTGCAGCGAGGTGCTGGAGACCCCCGAGCTTCCGACCCAAGCATGCTTCGCGACCAACGTGGCGCGCGTGCAGAACCGCGCCGAGACCGATCGCCTGGTGGCCGAAGCCTTTGCCGACCTCGAACACAGGCATCTCATCGAACGGTTGATGCGCGCCGACATCGCCTTCGCCGAGGTCAACGACATGGCCGGCTTGTCCAGGCATCCGCATCTGCGCCGCATGGCGGTCGACACCGCGGCCGGGCGGGTCGCCTACCCTGCCCCGGCGGTCTTATTCGATGGCGAGGTCAGAGCCGGCGCCGTCGTGCCTGCGCTCGGTGCCCAGACGCAGGCGGTGCGCGCGGAGTTCGGCGATGGGGGAGGATCCTCCCGATGGCCCAGGTGATCCGGAGACACTCGCAACACATTAAGGGCGCCATTGCCCACGTCCGCGTCTCAGAATCTTGACGCCATAGTCCGCAATCGATTTAGCCTGAATCAATCAAACACTGTATTTCGTTGCGCGCCAACCAAGACGAATGTGGTTCGCTTTGGTACCTCTTTCAGGCTCATGGCGCCGATATAGGTCATCATCGAACGCACCCCGCCCGTGATCTCCTGCATTGTCGCTCTCACGCTGCCGCGATACGGCACGTCGACGGTCTTGCCTTCCGACGCCCGATAGTCGGCGACGCCGCCGTGATATTTGTTCATCGCCGTCTCCGACGACATTCCATAGAACTTCATCGCGACCGGCACTTTCTGGCCGTCCCGATCTTCATATCGCAGCTCCCCCTCGCACTCATCGTGCCCGGCGAGCATGCCGCCCAGCATCACGAAATCCGCGCCGCCCCCAAAAGCCTTGGCGATGTCCCCCGGGACGGTGCATCCGCCATCGGAGCAGACATGCCCCTTGAGCCCGTGGGCGGCGTCGGCGCACTCGATGACGGCGGAAAGCTGCGGGTAGCCAACCCCGGTGAGATCGCGGGTCGTGCACACCGACCCGGACCCGATCCCGACCCGCACGATGTCGGCGCCCGCCAGGATCAGGGCTTCGGCCATTTCACCCGTGACGATCGTCCCCGCCATGATGACAGCGTTGCGGTTCTGCTCGCGCGCCCGGCGGACTGCATCCAGAAACGTCTCCGTGTAGCCATTCGCGACATCGATGCTGATCTTGGTGAGCGGCACCTGCGCCCTGACGCGGGCGAACTTCTCCTGGTCGTCCTGGGTGGTTCCCATTGTGTAGAAGACGTTACGCGCGACGCCGGTCTGGAAGAATGCGATCAGCTTGTCGGCCGGATAGTGCTTGTGCAACGCCACCATGGCGTCGAAGGGAAACAGCGCCTCGGACATGCTGATCGTGCCGATCGTATCCATGTTGGACGCGATCAGCGGAAAGCCGGTCCATCCTCCGCCAGTGTGGAGGAACCTGAACGTCCGTGTGAGATCGACTTCAGCGCGCGAGCTCAGCGTCGACCGCTTGGGTCGGATCAGGACGTCCTTGAAGCCGAGCTTCGGGTCGCGCTCGATGCGCATTGTGCCCCCTTGAGCGCAAGCCGCCCATCACCACCGACGTGTTAAGCTGGACTCCTACATTTACGAGAATCTGGTCTCGATGGCAATTCTCGTGCCGATCGGGCCTGCTCGTCCAGGCACCATCGCCGGCATGGCATGCCTGCGCTTGACACCTCTAGGCAGACGCGCACGCGGAGTTGCTGTCACTTCGCCCGGAGCGTCCGCCTCACGCCGAGGCGTCGGCGAGACGGCGAACGGGCTTGTCCGAGGCGGCACTGTCGCCTGGCGGCGCAATTTCCAGCGCTGAGGAGACCGCTTCGTCGACGCGTTCAAGCCAGATGAATTCTACCTGTTTGCGAACTTCTTCGGGAATGTCCTCAAAATCCTTCCGATTGCGCGCCGGCAGCATGATGCGTTTGATGCCGGCGCCGTAGGCGGCGATGACCTTCTCCTTGATCCCGCCAACCGGGAGCACGAGCCCGCGCAGGCTGATCTCACCGGTCATGGCGGTGTCGCTGCGCACGGTGCGATCGGTCATCAGCGAGACGAGCGCCATGAACATCGCAACGCCGGCGCTCGGCCCGTCTTTCGGAATTGCCCCGGCGGGCACATGGACGTGAATGTCGCTCTTCTCGAACCGGCTTGCGTCGATCCCAAACGAGGCCGCACGGTTCTTGACGATGCTGAGCGCCGCTTGGACGCTTTCCCGCATGACCTCGCCGAGCTGTCCCGTGAGGATCAACTTGCCGCTGCCCGGAATGCGGGTCGCTTCGATGAACAGGATATCGCCCCCGACCGGCGTCCAGGCGAGGCCGGTCGCGACGCCGGGCACGCTGGTGCGCATGGCCACCTCGCTCTCGAACGGCGCGGCACCGAGAATGGCGGCAAGGTCCGTGTTGGTGATACGAATCGGCCCGCGCTGCCCTTCGGCGATGCGAACGGCGGCATGGCGCAAGACCGTCCCGATCTGGCGCTCAAGGCTTCGTACGCCGGCCTCTCGGGTGTAGCGTTGGATGATGTCGCGGAGCGCCTCGTCCCCAATCTCGACCTGCCCCGGCTGCAGGCCGTTCGCTTCCTCCTGCCTGCGAAACAGATAGCGGCGGGCGATCTGAAACTTTTCTTCGGCCGTGTAGCCGGAAAGGCTGATGATCTCCATCCGGTCCCGCAACGGTCCGGGAATGGTGTCGAGCACGTTCGCCGTGGTGATGAACACCACCCGGCTCAGATCGAAGGGCACGGCGAGATAGTTGTCGCGAAACGTGTTGTTCTGCTCCGGATCGAGCACTTCCAGCAATGCCGAGCTCGGATCGCCATGAATGCCGGCGCCGAGCTTGTCGATCTCATCGAGCATCAACACGCAATTGCGCGCGCCCGCCTTGCGGATCGCCTGGATGATGTTCCCGGGCAGTGCGCCGATATAGGTGCGCCGGTGACCGCGAATCTCCGCCTCGTCGTGGAGGCCGCCGAGGCTCACCCGCACGAATTTGCGATTCATCGCACGGGCGATTGACTGACCAAGCGAGGTCTTGCCGACGCCGGGCGGCCCCACGAAGCACAGGATCGGCGCCTTGCCTTGCGGCGCAAGCTTGCGCACGGCCAGATACTCGACGATCCGGCGCTTGATCTTCTCAAGCCCGTAATGATCCTCGTCCAGGATACGGCGAGCCTCCGCAATATCGATCGGCGTCTCCTCGGGAAGGCTCCACGGCAACTCGATCAACCAGTCGAGATAGGTGCGCACCATTCCGTATTCGGCCGCCGCCTCCGGCATCCGCTGCAGGCGGCGCAGTTCCTTGCGCGCCTGCTCCTCGACCTCCTTCGGCATATTGGCTTTGGCGATGGCTTCGTTCAGCTCGGCCATCTCCGCCGACTTGCCTTCATCGCCTTCGCCGAGCTGGCGCTGGATCGCCGCCATCTGCTCGCGCAACAGCACCTCGCGCTGACGCTCATCGAGCGAGGCCTTGGTCTGCTTGCCGATCTCGGCGGAGAGCCGCAGCACCTCGATGCGGTGTGCAAGCATACGCGACACCTTCTCCATCCGGGCGGTGATGTCGACGGTCTCCAGGATCTCCTGCCTGTCCTCCGGCTTCACGTCCATGTAGGTCGCGGCCAGATCGGCGAGAGCGGCCGGCGAGGTTGCGGATTCGACCGCGGCCAGGAGCTCGGGCGGCGCTTGTGGCAGGAGCTGCAGGGCCTCCGCAGCCTGACCTTTGAGATGAAGGAAGCGCGCTTCGATCTCGGGCGAGCGCGCGTCCGGCTCGGGGATGCGCACAACCCGCGCGACGAAAAACGGCCAGCCGGTCAGGAATTCGAGGATCTGGAACCGCTGATCACCCTGGCACACGAGATGGTGCGAGCCATCGGGCGCGGTGATGTAACGGACGACATTTGCGACCGTCCCCATCCGGTGCAGGTCGATCGCGGCGGGGTCGGCCGCATTCGGATCCCGCTGCAATAGGATGCCGACCTGCCGCTGGTCGCGCATAGCCCGTTGGGCCGCCGCGATCGAACGCTGGCGACCGATGGTGATCGGCAGCACAATGCCGGGAAATAGGACGGTATTGCGGACCGGAACGATGATCAGCGCGTCGGGCGGCAACGGCGGTGTAGACGCTCCTGCGCTGCCGGTGCCCTCGTCCGCTGCTCTCAATAAATTTGCCTCAACCACGCAACGCCTCCGACTTCTGTAGGATGATCAGGAGGCAGCCGTCGGCCGCGGACCGGCGAACCGCGCCGTAGCGTCCGGCCGGAAGCCGCACGCGGCGCTCGAACCGCCCCTGCGGCAGCTCAAGCCGATGGATGACCGCCGTCTGCAGCTCCGCTGGGAGTACACGCGTTCCGGCGACCACCAGATCGTTCCCGTCGATGGCCGCATCGACCCGGTCGGAGTGAACGCCAGGCAAGGCCACCAGCACGAGCACCTCGCGCTCGGTCTCCAGTATGTCGACCGGCGGCTCCCAAGTCGGCAGCCGCGCGACCAGGCCCGCGGGCCTGAAGAATTCGCGATGCAGCCGCTCAGCCCTAGCGAGCATCTCGCAGGCTTCCGACCACATCCAATCTCGAGGAAAATCCCGATCCATCATCCCGGCTACCGCGCAATACGCCCAAATGTGAGCAGCCCACAGCCCGAATTCAATAGCCTGAACTGGAGGTTTGCGCGTCGACGAAGATCGAAGGCCTCGGCTGAGCGGCTATTTTCCGCGCCGCCGACCACTCGATAGAAGCCGAACGGCCTCTTGAGAAGCGGGGTCTAAGAGGTCCGAGCGTCTAGCGCGGCGCGAACCTCGATCACCGCTTCACTTCATCGGTGACGACGGTAAACTGCAATAGCTTGCTCGGCCCAAAGCTCGTCGAGATCGCAACATCGGTCGCATCGCGGCCGCGCGCCATGAGAATTCGACCGATGCGCGGAGTGTTATGCCGCGCGTCGAAGGTATACCATTGTCCGTCCAGATAAGCTTCGAACCAGGCACTGAAATCCATTGGTTCGTCGACTGGCGGTACCCCGATATCGCCAAGATATCCCGTGCAATAACGGGCTGGAATGTTCATGCAGCGACAAAACGTGATGGCGAGATGGGCAAAGTCGCGGCAAACACCGCGTTGCTCCTTATAGCCTTCCGAAGCCGTGCGAGTCGGACGTGCGTGCTCATAGCCGAAGACGAGTCGCTGATGAACATAGTCGCAGATCGCCTGAACACGTCCCCAGCCGGGCCGCACCTCACTGAACAAAGACCCGGCGGTGTCACTGAGCCGCTCGACGTCGCAATAGCGGCTGCCAAGGAGATAGACGAGGACCTCATCCGGGAGATCTTCCACGCGGTGCTGCATGGCGGTCGGCGCGACCACGTCGGGCCTCCCGCTGTCGGAGATCGCGAAATTCGCAAAAATCCGCAACTTGCCGGCGGGCGCGACAATCCGCGTGCAGGTATTGCCGAACCCATCCACGTAATCGCGGGCTTCGACGGCCGGTTCAAAGTGGATCTCGTGAGGGGTGATGAGATCGGGGACTCGCGAGGGGTGAACGCTTAGCATCAGCAGCTTGGGGGTCGCCTGCGGACAATCGTAGACGATGTCGTAGCCAGCCCGAATTTTCATGACGTCCATTCCGGTCACCGATGGACATGGATGGCGCTGACGAGCATCAAGCAATTTTGGTGCCGGATTTCGGAAACGAGGAGCACGCGCGATCTAGCACACCTTGAGCGCGAGCCCGAGCGATCCTTCGTCGCCAATCAATACCGCGTCGGATTTCACGTTGACCTCGACGCTCATTCCCAACTCGTCGGCGACCTCACCGAAATACGTTCCGGAGATCGGGATCGCCTGCGAAGGGTCGCGTGCTACCGCAACGCGGACCAGGTCGCGGTTGCCGATGATGCCGTTGGTGGGGTCGAACTCCACCCATCCCGCCCCCGGAAGGTAGACTTGGCACCAAGCGTGGGTCGAACCACCACCGAGGTAAACCGGTCCGTCCCGATCGGGAACGTATAGATAGCCCGAGACAAAGCGGGCGGCGAGGCCCAGCGAGCGCACCGCCTCAATCATGAGGAGCGCGAAATCCCGACAGCTCCCCCGTCCGAGCCGCAACGTCGTGACGGGATCCTGCGTGCCGCTCTCGCTGCGCCGCATATAGGTGAAACTCTCACGGATGGCGCGGGTGAGCGTCATCAACAGCTTGCCGGTGGCGATGGGCCGCCCTTGCGGGAGAAACTTGCGCACCCATCCGTCAACCACGTGCTCGGGGTCGGCGTATCGCCGCTCGATCGAGGGTATGAGATCGGGCATCTCCTCGGCATCGTAAGCGAACGGGTACGTCTTCGCATATTCCTCGGTTTGGAAATCCGGCGCTTTGAACGGCGCATGCTCAAGCGATATGGTGCTTTCGAAGCGCAACTCGCTGGCTCGCGTGCTGAATTTGGCGAGCGTCACACAATTCCCGAAAGCGTCATGGATCCAGCGCAGGTTCCGGGCCTTGGGGCTGATCGTGAGCTTGGAGTGGATAAGCCGCTGATCGTAGCTGTCGCGCGGCCGCAGCATCATCCGATGCTCCCCGAACGCGACAGGGCGTCGGTAGCGGTAAGTGGTGACGTGGCGCACGGTCAAGATGGGCATGGTCGGCGATTCGCCTAATCTCATTCTCTACTGTATCAGCAGCGCGCAAAACGGGCATGCCAGCCTGTGGAGATGACGAATGCCACTAGTCGAGCGAATGGTTAACTTGCATGGCGACATGATCGCCTGGCGACATGACCTGCATGCCCATCCTGAGCTCGCCCTGCAGGAAACCCGCACCAGTTCGGTTGTTCAACAGCTGCTCGCCACATTCGGGGCCGACGAGATCCATGGCGGATTGGCAAAAACCGGCGTCGTCGGAGTGATCCGGGGCCGAACGGCCGGATCTGCCATTGGGTTGCGCGCAGACATGGATGCGCTGCCTATCACGGAGGCAACAGGGCTTGCCTACGCTTCGCGCAATCCCGGCGCGATGCACGCCTGCGGTCACGACGGCCATACCACCATGCTGCTCGGTGCCGCCCGATATTTGAGTGACACGAGGGACTTCGCCGGCACGGTCTATCTTATCTTTCAACCTGCCGAGGAGGCCGAAGGCGGCGGCGATCTCATGGTCCGCGAAGGTCTCTTCGAGCGCTTTCCGATGCGCCGCGTGTTCGGGCTGCACAATTGGCCGACCGTACCAGCCGGCATTTTTCTGTGGCGCGACGGTCCGGTGCTAGCGGCCTCCGCCGACATCGACATCACCGTTATTGGCAAAGGCGCCCACGCCGCCCATCCCGAGCACGGTATCGACCCGGTCTTGATTTCAGCGCATGTCGTAACCGCACTGCAGGCGCTGGTGTCGCGGCAGCTCGACCCGGTCGAGCACGGCGTGGTCTCGATCTGCCAAATCACGGGTGGCGATAGCTACAATGTCATTCCCGAAACCGTTCGCCTGAAAGGCAGCGCGCGTTGGTTTACGCCGGAGGTCGGCGACAAGCTGGAAGCCGGCGTCCGCCGGATCGTGACGGGCATTGCCAAGACGTTCGGAGCGAGAGCGGATGTTGTATTCAATCGCACTTGCCCGGCCACCATCAACGACCCGGAAGCCACCGCGCTCGCTCGATCGGCCGCGGAGCGAGTTGCCGGTCACGCGCACGTTCGGCACCTAGCCAAACCGTCGATGGGCGCCGAGGATTTTGCGTTCATGCTGAGCCGGCAATCAGGCAGTTACATGATTCTCGGCTCGGGCCGCGACGACGGTTCCGCCAACCTCCATAGCCCTCGATACGATTTCAACGACGACATACTCCCGATTGGCGCCGCCTACTGGGCAACGCTCGTCGAGGAGGTCTTGTGCCCCTGATAAGCCGCGTGGCGCCATTGTCCAAACGAAGCGCGATAACGTTCTTCCGATGCGATCGCGTAGAGCGTGGTCCGCTGCCGCGGCTGCCGGCGCAGTGAGCGGATGACGGCCTCCATTTGGGAGGGTGGCATTTCCTGGCCGTGGGTGGCTCCCGCCGAACGCGTGATGGTCTCGTCCATCAGGGTGCCGCCGAGGTCGTTAGCACCGGCCGAGAGGCACGCTTTTGCGCCATCGGGGCCCATTTTTACCCAGGAGGTCTGGATGTTGGTGATGAGCGGATTCAGCGCGAGCCTGGCGACCGCGTGCATCAGGACGGATTCGCGGAAGGTCGGACCGCGCCGCGACCGTCCTTTCAGATAAATCGGCGCTTCCATCGGCACGAACGGCAGCGGCACGAGCTCGGTGAATCCGCCGGTCTCGGCCTGCAGCGCGCGCAGGCGCAGCAAATGCCGTGCCCAGTGTCTGTACTGATCCACGTGCCCGAACATGATCGTCGCAGTGCTCTTCAAGCCAACGCGGTGCGCGGTGCGCATCACGTCAAGCCACCGATCGGTTCTGATCTTGTCCGGGCAGAGTACGGCCCGAACTCCGTCATCCAAAATCTCGGCGGCGGTGCCCGGAAGCGTGCCAAGGCCTGCATCCTTCAGCGCGAGTAGAAATTCCTCGACCGGAAGCTTTGCGGTATTTGCGCCCTGATGCACCTCGAGCGGTGAGAATGCGTGAACATGGATGCCGGACGCAGCTGATTTCACGGCCCGGCAAATGTCCAGATAGGTGTTGCCTGTGTAATCGGGATGAATCCCGCCCTGCATGCAGACTTCGGTGGCGCCGCGCATCCAGGCCTCGCGCACGCGCTCAGCGATTTCGTCAAGCGAGAGATCGTAAGGCCTGCCGCGCAGGTTCTCGCTCATTTTGCCCTTGGAGAAGGCGCAGAACTGACATTTGAAATAGCAAATGTTGGTGTAGTTGATGTTGCGGGTTACGACGTAGGAAACAACGGCGTCGTTGACCGACGCTCGCAATGCATCGGCAGCAGCGCAGACCGCGGCGAACTCCTCGCCGCGTGCCTGAAACAGGCGGACAATCTCGGACTCTTGCAGCGTCTTGCCGCGCTCGGCCTTCGCAACGATAGGCGCGACATCGTTGCTCACGACCACCGGTCGCGCGGGCATTTGACCGGCAGCGACCGGCAGCGGCGCGCCGACGCCGGGACACCACGCATCGGACCGGGGCCATCCGTCGCCGTCGACGAGGTCGAGCAGCGCCCGGCGCAGGTCCAGGTCCACCCAGCGGTCCGGATCGCGCGCGTAGGCGGGATAGATCGCGAGCCGCTCGATCAGACGCTTTCCTGCAGCCCTCGTTGCGCTTTCGAGGGCTGCAATCTGCGGCCACGGCGCCTCGGGATTGACGTGGTCCGGGGTGACGGGAGAAACGCCGCCCCAATCATTGATGCCGGCCGCGATCAGCCGCGGCAGCATGCCGGGGCTGAGATTGGGCGGCGCCTGAATGTTCATGTCCGGTGCAAACAACAGCCGGGCGGCGGCAATGGTCCACAGATGCTCGTCGATCGAAGGTGGCGGTACATCCGCCATCCGCGTGCCAGGCTTCGGTCGAAAGTTCTGAATGATGATTTCCTGGATGTGACCATGGCGTTCCGCAAGGTCACGCAAAGCCAGCAGGGATTCGATGCGCTCGCTGCGCGATTCCCCAATCCCGATCAGGACGCCCGTGGTGAACGGGACGTTTTGCTCACCCGCGGTGCGGATGGTCGCGAGCCGCGCGGCGGGCTCTTTGTCGGGCGAGCCGTGATGTGGGCCGCCCCGTTCGCAGAGCCGCTCGGAAGCGCTTTCGAGCATCAGCCCCTGGGAAATGGAGACTCTGCGCAGAGCGGCGACGTCCGCCGCATCGAGCAGGCCCGGATTGAGATGCGGCAGCAAACCGGTCTCTTCAAAGACGGCACGCGCGACCGCCGCCAGATAGGAGAGTGTCGTCGGATGTCCGAGCCGGCCGAGCTCCGCTTGCGCGGCGCGATAGCGAAGCTCGGGTTTGTCACCGAGCGTAAACAGCGCTTCCTTGCAACCGGCGGACTTGCCGGCGCGCGCTATCGCCAACACGTCGCCGAGTGAGAGATAGCACGACTCCCCTTCCGCCGGAGCGCGCGCAAAAGTGCAGTAATGGCACACGTCGCGGCAAAGCTTCGTCAGCGGAATGAAGACCTTGCGCGAATAGGAGACGAAGGCGCCGTGGACCGCGTCCCGCCGCGCAGATGCGGTGCGCAACAACGCATTAAGATCCTCACAATCGAGCAGCGCGAGCGCCTCCTCGCGCGTCAACCGCCGATCCGGCGAAAAATCTTTCAAAAGCATTCGCCGGACGACGCTCCTCTACTCGAATGTTACTTCCGGGAGCGGCACGACCTTCACCCCGGCCGCCTCGAGCGCGGTGCGGACGGCTTGGGCGACCGCGACGCCGGTTGGCTCGTCGCCATGCACACACAGCGTCTCGACCCGCTGTGGAACCGCTTTCCCGTTACGGGAAATGACCTCGCCGTTGAGCACCATATGCACGCTTTGGCTCGCGGCGAGGGCCGGATCTCTGTGCAAGGCCGTAGGGAGCTTGCGCGACGTCAGATTGCCGTCGTCCTCGTACTGGCGATCGCAAAAGCCCTCCCGCGCAACCCGCAGACCGAGCTTGCGGCCTTGCTTCTCCATCTCGGATCCGGAGAGGGCGACATAGATGATATCCCGGTCGACGGCCTTGATCGCCTTGCCGATCGCCGCCGCGCAGTCGGCGTCCTCGGCCGCGAGGTTGCTCAGCGACCCGTGCGGCTTCAAATGCGTCACCTTCTCGCCCACATAGGCCGCCATCGCATTCAGCGCACCAATCTGATAGGCGACCATGTATTCGATATCGTCGGCCCGCATGTCGATCCGGCGGCGGCCAAAGCCCCAGAGATCGTTATAACCCGGATGACAGCCGATGCTGACGCCTTCCGCCTTCGCCCGCAGCACAACGTCGTGCATGGTGCGGAAGTCGCCGGCATGAAAGCCGCAAGCGATGCTCGCGGACTTGATGACCTTCAGTATGTCATCATCGTTGCCGATCTTGTAGATGCCCAAGCCCTCGCCCATATCGGCGTTGAGATTTACCGAAACCGCCATCGTCCATCCCTGATTTGAGACGTTCGCGTCGCCCCGCAACAGAAGGTCTGCATCCCGTCGCTCCGAGGCAGGGCAAGTATTTTATGGTTCCCTGTCCGGCAACACAAGGCGTGGGCGATGCGACTGCGCCGCTCCCCTCCCCTTCACAACACGATGCTTGGATTGCGCAGATTCTGATCGCAGTCGATCAGGTTGACCTGCCGGATTTGGATCTCCCAGCGGTCGGCGCGGAGAACGAAGCGGTGGCCGCACCAGCCGGACAGGAAGCGGGTCTCGAAGCCGCGGAATTCGCTGATCAGGAAATTCGAGCGCACCATGCGGGTATCGTCGCGGTCGGTCCGAAAGACCTCGACGTTGGAAATCATCCGCACGGTGCGCGACTTCGGTTTCTGCGACCAGGCATAGCCCGTGCGTAGGCGATAGATGCGGTCCTCGATCCGCCGCCGATCGTCGAACGAGATGGCGACCTCGCGGCGCGGGTCGCCGCCGCTCGGCGTGGCCGGCACCCAGTAGGCGCATTCGCGCGCAAACAAGCCGAGCCAGTCCTCGAGACGGTCTTGGTCGAGCAATCGCGCCTCGTGCTCCAGGAGCCCGCGGAAGCGGTCGCGCACGGCCGGATCATTGATGGCCAGATCCTCGCGCTGCCAGCCGGCGAAGCTTGCTATCAGCGCCTCGTAGAAGGCGTCGTTGATGTAGTATGAGGTGCGGGAGGTGTCATGGTCGAGCTGCATGCTCATCGTCATGGCTCCCGTTGGATCGTGAGCTGGGGCGCGGACTTCATCAACCGCTTCCACTCCTTGATATATTCGCGCATGAAGACCTCGTCGGTCGCCGGCGCCGTGACGATGCCGTTCGCGTCCGTGCGTATGCGGCCCGGAATCCCCATGCCGCGATGCATGTAGACCCACTCGTCCTCCGCCGCCGCGAGCCCGCGCTGGATCTCCTCGAAATTGGCAAGGTCGTCGACCTCGCCGAAATTCGGGAATTCTTCCTGAGTGCGCATGCGCAGCGCGTTCACTTGGTCGACCGCGCCCTCCAAAATGCCCTCGTCATCGACCACGGCGGTGCCGTACCAGGTGGTGTTGGTCTCCCCCACCGACAGCGGCTCGATGACCTGGATATGGTTGCCGAGGATCGAGAGGTTCGGAAAGACATTGATGTTGACCGGCTCCGAGGAGGCGAGATCGAGGATCGCCTCCGCTTTCGCGCCGAAGCGCCGCCGCAGCTCGGCTTCGTAATGCTCCATTCCGGGATGGGCCGCCTCGATCTCCCACAGCGCGCCCGGCCGCCGCTCCATGTTCGGCCGCTTGTCCTTGAAGTGGTGGCCGTGGCCCATATACTGGACGTACATCGGCGCTTCGTCGGGCTTGCCTTTGTAGAACGACATGCCCTTGTCGGCGTCGTCGCCGAGCCGGTTCTCCATATCCAGCAGCGAGCGATGCGAGAACACGACGTGATAGCCATCGGAGGAATTGTCGTAAGCGAGCTTCCAGTTCCCGCGGTACATCAGCCGGTTGGCCTCGCACAGCACGACCCGGCCGCCCGGATGGCGGTCGAGCCATTCGTCGATCGGGCCGGTGATCGGGCCGAGAAACTCCAGCAGCGGCGGCGCATCCATATTGAGGGTGCCGAAGATGAAGCCGCGATATGACTCGACGCGCGGCACTTGCGCGACGTTGTATTTCGGGTCGTTAAAATCGCACGCATAGCCGTCCGGCCAAGGCACGTTGCGCAATTTGCCGGTATTGTTGAAGGTCCAGCCGTGATAGGGGCAGCGGAACAACTGCGCCGAGCCCTTCTCGAGCCGGCACAGCGTGGTGCCGCGATGGGTGCAACGATTGTAGAGCGCGCGAATCTTGCCGGTTTGGTCGCGCACCATGATGAGCGGCCGCAGACCCAGGCGCGCGGTGACGAAGTCGTCCTTGCGTGGAATCTGACTTTCGTGCGCGAGATACACCCACGTGCCGCCGAAGATATGCGTCATCTCCGCCGTGAAGATCGCCGGATCGGTGTAGATCAGCCGATGCGCGCGATCCTCCTGGACCAGCTCATCCCAGTCGTAGTCGGGCACCGTGAATTCGCCGCGGCTTTGCGCGACATTGACCTTCTCCAGCATGGACGACTCCTTTGCTGCGCTCGAGCGCGTTGTGGTTCGGGTGAACCTGAACGCACTCTGAATTCATCAACCCGGTCGCATCTTCCAGCCGAAGATCACCCACGATTTCGGCTCTAAAAGAAATCGAAATACTCGTTCTGCTCCCAGGCGGTGGCCTCGTCGCCGGTGGGCCGTGCCTCCTCCGACCAGCGCAGGAACCGGTTGAGCTCGTTGCGCTTGATCTTGAGGAAGTAGTCGATGAACAGGTCGCCGATCTTGCTGCGCACGAGCGCCGACTGCTCGAGCGCGTCGAGGGCTTCCTGCAAGCTCCTCGGCAACAGCGGCCGGTCCGCCGCGTAGGGCTCGTCGTCCGGCGGCCCCGGATCAGTTGCGTTCTCGATCCCGTCGAGGCCGGCGACGATCTGGGAAAGGATGTAGAGGTAAGGATTGGCAGCCGGCTCGCCCAGCCGGTTCTCCATTCGGGTCGCCGGATCGCCAGGCCCTCCCAATACCCGGATCATCGCCCCGCGATGATCATAGCCCCACGACACCCGGTCGGGCGCCAGCGAGTTCGGTCGGAAGCGCCGATAACCGTTGACGGTCGGGGTCGCGAAAGCCGTGAAGGCCGCCGCATGCTGCACGAGGCCGCCGAGAAAGCTTTGGCCCAATTGCGACAGCACAGCGCCTGCGCGCTCGGGCATGAACAGATTGCGTGCGCTCTGCGCGTCGATGAGCGACTGGTGCAGATGCCAACCGCTCGAGTAATAGCCCTTGAGCGCAGGCCGGCACATGAAGGTCGCGAGATGGCCCATGCGGCGGCAGATCTGCCGCGTTGCGGTTCGAAACAGCACGAAGTTGTCCGCGGCCTCGAGCGCGCGCCGCGGAGCAAACGTGCATTCCACTTGGCCGGGTCCCCATTCGTTCTCGATCGACCGCAGCGGCAATCCGATCGCCTCATACGCTTCGGCCAACGCGCCGAGCACCGGCTGCATCAGGTCGAGATTTGACTCGGAGTGGTAGGAATAGCCCGGCTCGACCGGATAGGTCCTGACCGGAACCCCGCGCGTTCCGGGGATGCCGACATTCTCCTCGCCAAGATGGTCTTGCGCCACGCGCGTGAGATACCACTCGACCTCAAGGCCGATGACGCAGGCGCGACCTTGGTCCTGCAGCCGCCGCAGCTGCTTGCGCAACAGCTGCCGGGGCGAGAAGTGGAAAGGAACGCCGCTGTTGAAGAACTCATCGCCCAGCAGCCAGCCCACGCCTGGCGCCCAGGGCAGCACGCGGAAGGTGGCCGGATCGGGAACAAGGGTGAGGTTCGGCGAACCGGTCATTTCGTCGAGGCCAAAACCTCCGCCGCGCGTGAACGAGCTGAACGTGCGCGCTCCGGCGGAGTCGAGCGTCGTAGTCGCGCCGTTGATATTGTGGCCGTCGGTCAGCGCCGCGACGAAGGCTGGAACCGTAAGCGCCTTGGCACGCGAATGGCCGTGCGTATCGCTCCACGCGAGCCGCACCAGACGCACGTTATCCTTCGCGATCCGCTCCTTGATCTCCCCGGCCTGCCGTTTCTGGTCGTCGGTCCACAGACCGTGGCGCTCAATGAAACCTGCGGCTTGCATCATGGGCAATTTCGAGGGGCGTCGGCGTGTTGTTCAATCGCTGCCCAGCGGTTGGCCCGAGGCGGTCGGTGAGGCATTGAATATCCATTGTGCGAAAGTGATGTAGAATAATCAATTGAATTATCGGCCATGAATCATGCAGGTTTTGACATATGTCGTCCAGCCACCCGACAGGCCGGCGTCGCGGCAACAACCTTCGCCAGCGCGTGCGGTGGCGGCAACTGGAACTTTTGGCGGCGTTGGAGCATGCGCAGACGCTCAGTGCGGCGGCACGCGAGGTCCGCTTGTCGCAACCGGCGGCGTCAAAACTGCTGCGGGCGCTCGGCGAGGACCTTTCGATCGAGTTGTTCGAGCGGGCCGGCCGCACCGTGCGTCCCACCCTCGCCGGACGTGCACTCATTCGGCACGCCGCCGGGCTGGTCGGCAATCTCGATCGAGCGCAGTCGGAAATCGACGCAATCAGGGATGGACTTACCGGCCTCACCAGCATCGGCGCCGGCGTCGGAGCCTGCTACGCGCTCGTCCCGCAGGCCCTGGCGCTCCTCCTCGATCAGGCCCCCGGAATTTTCGTGACCTTGCGCGAGGGACCGATGGAAGAGCTGTTCGCCATGCTGCGGGAAGGTCGGCTGGACATGGTGGTCGGGCGGGTCGATTCGTTGTTGATCGAGCGCGACCTCGTCCTCGACGAATTGTATGATCCGCCGATCAAGATCGTTGCCGGTCCGCGGCACCCATTCACCCGGTTGCGCCGCGTGACGTGGGGGATGCTCGTCGATCAGGAATGGATCTTGCCGCAGGCCGGCACGCCGATGCGTGCCGGAATCGAGGCCATCTTTCGGCGCGCACCGCGCCGGCCGATGCGCTGCCAGGTCGAATCCTCTTCGATCCAGACGAACGTAAGCCTGCTCGGGGCGCGCAATATGCTGTGGGTTCTATCGGCTGATATCGCGGCCCATTTCGACGCATTGGGTCTGCTCAAAGCGATTCCGACGCATGATCTGCGCGGCCCGGCGGCACTCGCCATCGTTCGCCTGCGCGGCCGCGCGCTGTCGCCGTCCGCGTCGCGGTTGGCCGGCTGCTTGCACACGGCGGCCAAAGACGTGTCGAGCGCCTATGCCCGGCCGAGCCGGTCGCGCGGTCGCCGCCGCAAGACATGATCCGGCCTATCGGTAATTTCTCGGCGACCGCCAAGACTGTCTCATAGTCGTCTGTCGACGACATCGATGAAAAGCTCCGCGACATCGGGCTCGCGGGCGATGATCTCTTGCTCTTTCAAGTAACGCACGAAGGTCGAAATGCTCTTCCGGTTCGGTTTGATGCCGAAGGGCCAATAATCCTCACCCATAAGGGCACGCGTGCGCTCTACCTCGTAGATGACGAACGGAAGCATGACCGCAAGCGCATTGGTCTCGTAGAGTTTCTCCATCGCTTGGCGCTTTGCTGCGCCGAAAGCGTCGAACAAGCTCTGCGCGATCCAGGGGTTGCGATCATAAACCGGACGCTGAAGCACGATCGTGTGCATCATCGGGAAGATGCCGGTGCGGCGGAAGTAGCCTTCTTCGACCACACGTACCGACTCGAACAGATGACGCACGGTCGCTTCGTTGCGGACCATGGCGCGCGGCGTTTGCACCGAGACCAAGGCGTCGATCTCCCCGCTCTCCAACATGCGCTCGAGCTTGGGTTTGGACTGCTGCGTCCCTCTGACCATGTCGTCGAGCTGGCCGATCTGGTCGGCGCCGGGCGCCGCTTCCAGATCCATCCCGGAGATCCATTGCAGCTCCTTCGGGGACACGCCGTAGTCGTCCTGCAGGATGCCGCGCAGCCAGACCGCCCCGCTCATCTGGTAATAGCCGATCCCGACGCGCCGGCCGCGCAGTTGCTCCGGGCGACGGATGTCGGAGTCGGTCCGCACGTACAGGGCCGAATGACGAAAGATGCGGGACGGAAACACCGGCAGGGCAATGAAGTCGTCCCTCCCGGCGGCTCGCATCTGGATGTAGGCCGACATCGACATTTCCGAAACGTCGAACGTCCTATCCCTGAGCTGCTGCAGGAACGTCAGCTCAGGCGCTTGCGGCGTGTATTCCAGATCGATGTCCTTTGGCCGAACGTCGCCGGTGCGAAACGGCGTAGTCCGATCGTAATCGCCGCAAGCAAATTTCAACTTCAGCGCCATTTACAACCCTCGTCTGCGCAACATCGCGCGCTTGTACGGGAGCGGCATCTGCTTCTCAAATTCCCAGATACCGGTGCTGGGTCTCGGGCGCTGCGGCGAGCTCTCGCGAGGTGCCCGTCCACACCACGCGACCGCGTTCGATGAGGTAGTGGCGATCGGCGATTCGCGTCAGCGCCTCCACGTTCTTGTCGATGACGAGGATCGACTGGCCTTGTGCCTTCAGCCGTGTGAGGCAATTCCAGATCTCCTCTCGGATGAGCGGCGCAAGACCTTCGGTCACCTCGTCGAGAAGCAGCAGACGCGGATTGGTCATCAGGGCGCGCCCGATGGCCAGCATCTGCTGCTCCCCGCCCGACAGCAGGCGGCCCATGTTGGACCCGCGCTCGGCGAGCCGTGGAAACAAGGCGTGCACCTTGCCTAGCGTCCACGGCTCGGCGGCGCCGGTGCGGTTCGCCGCGGCCGCGACCAGGTTCTCATAGACGCTCAGATTGGGGAAGATTTGCCTGCCCTCCGGCACCAGGCCGATGCCGAGCTTGGCCACGCGAAACGGCGGCAAGCCGGCGATGTCCATTCCCTGAAAGCGGATCTGGCCGGCGCGCGCCAGCGTCAGCCCCATGATCGAGCGCACCGTCGTGGTCTTGCCCATGCCGTTGCGGCCCATCAGCGTAACCATCTCGCCGGGCAAGATGGACAACGAAAGGCCGAACAGCACTTGGCTCAAGCCGTAGCCGGCTTCGATATCCCGAACCTCGAGCAACGCGGTATCAAACATGGCGCACGACCACCTGTTGCTCGCCAAGGTAGGCACGACGCACGTCGGCGTTTTGGCGGATCACCTCTGGCAAGTCGGAGGCGATGACACGCCCATAGACGAGCACGGTGATGCGATCGGCAAGCGCGAACACCGCCGCCATGTCGTGCTCGACCAAAAGGATCGTCAGCTCGCCCTTGAGGTCGCGCAAGAGACCGACCATGCGCGCTGACTCCTCGGTTCCAAGGCCCGCCATCGGCTCGTCGAGGAGCAGCAAGCGCGGCTGCGTGGCGAGCGCCACCGCGAGCTCGAGCTGACGATGCTCGCCGTGACTGAGCTTCGAGGCGACGGTGTCGGCGCGGCTCGCCAAGCCAACGCGATCCAGAGCCGTCATCCCCGGCCCGCGCAGATTGCGATCGGCGCGCGCATCGCCCCAGAAATGGAACGAGTGACCGGCACGCGCCTGCACCGCGAGCGCCACGTTATCGAGCGCGGTGAAATCGAGAAACAGC
The DNA here is from genome assembly GCA_052148715.1 of Xanthobacteraceae bacterium. GTDB lineage: Bacteria > Pseudomonadota > Alphaproteobacteria > Rhizobiales > Xanthobacteraceae > JBKQHQ01. The sequence continues at coordinate 18,638 of JBKQHQ010000271.1, forward strand.
GACGTGATCTGGAACGAGCGGGCGAGACCTTGCAGGCAGCGCTGGTGCGCCGGCAGACGCGTAATGTCGTGGCCACAGAAGCGGATCGTCCCGGCATCGGGTCTGAGCTGTCCGGTGAGCTGGGCGATGAGCGTGGTCTTGCCTGCGCCATTGGGGCCGATAAGCGCGTGCAATTCGCCCGCGCTCACCTCGAACGACACATCGTCGGTCGCCACGATGCCGCCGAAGCGCTTAGCCAGGCGATCGATCTGCAGCAGCGCCTCAGGCACGGCGAAGCCCAGCCAGCAATCCGTCGATGCCACCGTGCGCGAACAGGACGACAAGCAGCAGCAGGGGACCAAGCACGAGCTGCCAATATTCGGTGATGCCGGAGAGGGCCTCCTCCAAGACGAGCAGTGCGATCGAGCCGATCAGCGGCCCGAACAGCGACCCCATTCCACCGAGAATGACCATCACCATCAGATCCCCGGAGCGCGTCCAGTACATGATCGACGGGCTGACGAACTCGGTATGGTTCGCCAGCAACGCGCCGGCAAGCCCGCACATCGTCCCGGCAATGACGAAGCAGACGAGCTTATAGCGATAGGTCGGAAAGCCGATCGCCCGCATGCGCGGCTCGTTCGAACGCGCTCCGCGGATGACGAAGCCGAAGCGCGAGTTGACGATGCGCGAAGTCAGGTAAAGGCAGGCGAACAGCAGGCCGAGGCAGACGTAGTAGAACTGCACTTTGTTGGAAAGATTCGGCAATCCGGCGAATTGGCTGCGCTTGTAGATCGTCAAGCCGTCATCGCCGCCATAGCGGTCGAGGCCGGAGACGACGTAATAGATCATCTGCGAGAAGGCGAGCGTGATCATGATGAAATAGACGCCGCGCGTTCGCAGGCACAGCGAGCCGACGATCAGCGCGAACAGGGCGCTGACGACGAGGGCAACGGGCCATTGCACGAAGCCCGAGCCTATGCCTTCGCGCGCCAGAATGCCAACCGCATAGCCGCCGAGCCCGAGATAGGCCGCATGCCCGAAGCTCATCATACCGCCGTAACCGAGGATCAAATTGAGGCTCGTCGCCGCGAGCGCCATGATGACGATGCGGGTGAACAGAGTCATCAGGAAGCGGTCGCCGCTCAGCATCGAATAGAGTGGGAGAAGGACGAGCGCCGCCAGCAACACCGCGATGCAGATCGTGCGGATGTCGGCTTTCATTGGCCCGATGCCGGAAACAGGCCTTCGGGCCGCAGCGCAAGGACGGCCGCCATCGTGAGATAGATGAGCATCGACGACAAAGCCGGCGCCGCGGTCGACGCGGCCGCGTGACTCAGGACGAGCCGCAGCAGATCGGGCAGGAAGGCACGGCCGAGCGTATCGACGACACCGACCAGGATTGCGGCGACCAGCGCCCCGCGGATCGATCCGATGCCGCCGATCACAATCACTACGAAAGCGACGATCAGGATATTCTCGCCCATGCCGATCTGGACCGTCAGAATCGGCGCCTGCATGAGACCGGCGAGGCCCGCGAGCGCCGCACCCGCTCCGAAGACCAAGGTATACAGCAGATTGATATTGATGCCGAGCGCTCCAATCATCTCGCGGTTGGAGGCGCCGGCGCGGATCAACATGCCGACGCGGGTCCGCATGACCACGACGTAAAGCAGGATGGCGACCGCGAGCGCAACGCCAATGATCGCCAGGCGATAGGCCGGATAGTAGATCCCGGGCAGGAGCTCGATGGCGCCGCCGAGCCAGGACGGTACCGAGAGATTGAGGCCTGCCGGCCCCCAGACGAGCCGCACCAGCTCATTGAAGAACAGAATGAGCCCGAAAGTGCCGAGAACGTGGTCGAGGTGGTCGCGGCCGTAGAATTTGCGCAGCACCGTCACCTCGAGCACGACGCCGACCGCCAGCGAGGCTGCGAGCGCCAGCACCGCGGCCAGAACGAAGCTCCCGGTCCAGGCCGCAAAGGTCGCCGCGAAATAGGCGCCCAGCATATAGAGCGACCCATGCGCCAGATTGACGAGATCCATGATGCCGAAAACCAGCGTCAGTCCAGCCGCAAGTAGAAACAACAGCAACCCGAATTGCAGCCCGTTCAGGAATTGCTCGACAAACAGCATGGGCCAATTGACTTAATATTTCTCGGGCCAATTTGGGGGCGCGTGCATTGGTGCTGAGCGCCCGTGCGAGCGGGCAATGCGGTACGCCGCCCGCGCGCTGTTAAAGAAATCCGCGCTGCGATTTCGCACCAATCATCCCCGCTTTCGTGGGGATGATTGGTGCGGATCGAATGCTAGACCTCTCCACGAGCGTGGTGCGCAGGCGCTCGTGTCGGGAGAGTTCCTTTGGCAGGCGCGCGGTCACTTCATCGGGCACTTGTCGTGGAAGCGGTCCTGATCGTCCTTGAGGATCGTGGCAACCGTCTTCAAGCCATAATTGCCGCCGGCATCCTTGACGGCTTCTTGCAAGTAGAAATTCTGGATCGGGAAGTGATTGTTGCCATATTTGTACGAGCCGCGCACCGACGCGAAGTTTACCTTCTCCATCGCTTGGCGCATGGCGTCCTTCTTGCTGAGATCCCCGTTCACGGCAACGACCGCGCTGTTGATCAGCATCGCCGCGTCATAGGTCTGCGCGCCGTAGAATGAAGGGCCGTGCTGGTATTTGGCACGAAAGTCGGCGACGAACTTCTTGTTGGCCTCGTTCGGCAGGTCATTGACCCACTCCTGGGCCCCCGGCACGCCTAGGGCGAGGTCCTTCTGTAGCGGCAACGTTGTTTCGTCGATCACGAAAGCCGTGTAGAGCGGGATCTGGCCCTTCAGGCCGGCCTGCGAGTATTGATTGAGAAATTGCACACCGGCCGCGCCGGGATAGAAGACGAAGATCGCATCCGGCTTGGCGGCGCGCGCCTTCGACAACTCCGCCGAGAAGTCGAGCTGGTCCGGCCATTTGGTATATTCCTCGCCGACCACTTGGCCCTTGAATGTGGCCTTGGCACCGGCCAGCATGTCTTTACCAGCCGCATAGTTCGGGCCGATGAGGAACACCGTTTTGACCCCCTTCTGGTTCATATACTCGCCGACCGCTTGAGGCGTCTGATCGTTCTGCCAGGAGGTCGAGAAGAAGAAGGGCGAGCACTGCTCGCCGGCAATCGCCGACGGTCCCGCATTCGACCCGATGACGAAGGTCTGCGCATCGACTGCGGGTTTCAACGAAGCCAGCAGGACATTCGACCAGATGTAGCCTGCGAGGAAGTCCACCTTGTCGGATTCGATCAGTTTTTCGGTCTTTTGCCGCCCGACATCGGGTTTGAGCGTATCATCCTCATAGATCACCTCGACGGGCTTGCCGCCCATCTTGCGTCCGAGATGGTCGAGCGCGACCTCGAATGCGTTGCGCATGTCGTTGCCGAGGACCGCGGTCGGTCCGCTGAAGGTGCTCACGAATCCAATCTTCACGCTGCTTTGCGCCGCCGCAGGCCCGGCGCCGAGCGCCAGCGCCGCGCCGGCCAGAAAAAGTGCTGTTCTCATGTTTCCCTCCATGCGCGTGCGCGCTTGCGTTTTACTCAGGCCGATAACCATGAATTATACTGCCTCTCGGCTTCGCGGTGAGTCAATCGACCGCAGCCGAACCCCATGATAAGCAACGAACAGAGCGATCTGATCACCCGGATAGGCCCGGCGTCGTCCGCCACGCTCATACGGATGCATTGGCAGCCGGCGGCCTCGGTCGACGAGGCTCGATGACAAGCGGCTCACCCGGAAGCTGCGGCTATTGGGCGCAAATTTCGCCCTATTCCGCGACCCGGGTGGCCAATACGGCCTCCACAAACAGGCTCGATCACCGGCCCACGGCTCGCGCCCGCCGCATGGTACGCACCGGTCGGCATTTGCGGCGAGCTCCGAATAGGTGATGTCGGCCTGCGTCGTCCGCGCGGCCACCCGATCACCCCGCCCCTGGGCGACGTGCCGGGCGATAAAGGGAACGGCCGCGTTGAATCGGGGCCAAAACCGAAACCGCGACGGCCTTTCGGAAGTGTCGATTTCGACGACGTTCATTGGCCGGGTCCCACGTGCGCTCTTCAGTATGTCTCGACGTGGTAGCGGCCCTCGTCGACCATCCGGCCGCGGATGGCGCTCCAGTCGAGGTCATTGCTCGCACAGATGTCTTGGAAGGCCCCCTCGACGCCTGCTTCCATACTGCGCAGGCCGCAGACATAGACATGCGTCATGTCGCGCGGGAGCAATTCGGCCAGGTCGGCAGCACGCCGTCGCATACGATCTTGTACGTATTCCTTCGGCCGATCCGGACGTCGAGAAAACACGAGTTCCTGGTCCAGCAGCGTCGTTGAAATCCGCTGCAGGGGGCCGAAGTAGGGAAGCTCGCTCGGCTGGCGTGCGCCAAAGAAAAGGTAGAGCTTGCTCTTGGCGCGCGGCATCGATCGCCGCCGCCGCTCAGTGAAGCCTCGAAACGGTGCCGAGCCGGTGCCTGTGCAAATCATGATGATATCGGCCGACGGATCGTCCGGCATCAAGAACGTTGCCCCGAATGGCCCAACGACGTCCACCAGGTCGTTCGGCTTGAGGTCGCAAAGATAATTCGAGGCGACGCCGAGGTGGGTGCCTCCACTGCGGGGCTCGACAACGCGCTTGACCGTGAGCGCCAGGTTGTTGGTGTTCGGCCGCTCGCCATCGCGCGGGCTTGCCACCGAGTATAGCCGCATCGCGTGCGGCCGGCCGCTGCCATCGATGCCAGGTGGCATGACGCCAATGGTCTGGCCCTCCAAGACTGGGAACGGGGTAACACCCAAATCAAGGATGATGTGGCGCAGATCGCAAGACGCGCCCGTGTCAGTAAGTCCAAAATTGCCGGTGACTCTGGCCATGGCCGGATGCTTCCGGTCATAAAGGTTGATGCGCGGATCCGCTGCCGAAGCTGGCGCCCGCTCCTTGCCGCCGAGGCCGCCGTGGGCATCGGCGATGAGCGCGGCCGCCTCGTGATCAACCGCCTCGAGCGCGATGCCGACGCCATTCTGCGCCGCGTGCGCATCCTCGGGCAAATCGAGCCAGGAGAACTGCTCCTCGAGCGAATAGGGCCTCGACACCCGCACGAAATGGTTGATCGAACCGGTCGGGCAAGGCGGCACGCAGTCCATACAAAAATTGCAGATCTCCGCATCGACGACGTAGTTGTTGGAATCGTGGGTCACCGCACCCACCGGGCAGGTCGCCTCGCAGGTATTGCAGCGGATGCAGACTGCGGGATCGATCAAGTGTTGCTTGAGGAGCGCGTTCATATCTTGGTCTATCGATTCAGATTCTTCGGCTCGTTCACTTGCAGCCGAAGCCAACCTGCCAAATGTCCATGTTCCCTGGAGAATTTGCCGCAGCGCAAACCCTTGAGTCTGCGTTAATAACGCAGACTTGCATTATAATGCATATTCGCAAGACCTGCAAACCCTCTCCTGCATTAAAATGCACGTTACCAACAGAGACGGTCAAACTCAGTGGCTTGCGGAGGACGCAGGGAGCGCCCTGTAATGAGTGGGTTAGCGGGTCTCGCCGGGATAAGCCGGACTGCTTGATCGTCGCTCTTGTGGCGCGTCGCTTCGATCGCTCAGGTAGGGCCAATGATCAACTAGATTTAGGGCGCACTCCATTTTGCAACAGGAAGTGAGATTATGCCTGAGGGACATAGAAAAATTGTCATTGAGGCATATGATAACACCGGTCACCAAATAAACGGTCAGGGACGCAGGTCGTAGGGAGGGGGCTGATCTTACGCCTCCGATTGAACGCCAATGTCGTGTATTAGATCAACTAAGGCGCGCAGTCGCGCAGGTATATTTCGGCGCCCCGGATAATAGAGGCAAATACCAGGAAAAGGACGAGTCCAGTCCTCGAGCACACGAACTAACCTACCGTGCGCGAGATCCGCGGCGGCGATCGATTCCCGCAGATAGGCAAGTCCGACACCTGCGCGCGCTGCATCCAAGACAAATGCCGGGTCATCGAGTGTCAACGGCCCTGCCACTTCGATGTTAATAGATTTGCCGTGCCGCTCAAATTTCCAGGGGACAACCGTCCCGCTCGGCAGCCTAAGCCGAATGCATCGATGGACTAGCAGGTCCTTTGGCACCCGCGGTTTCCGTTTGTTCTCGAGATACGCAAGTGAGCCCACCACAGCCATGGGGAGCTCGTAGCTGAGTGGCACCGCGATCATTTCGTCCGGCACGTCGTCGGCCCGCTGTACGCCAGCGTCAAATCCGTCAACAACGATGTCGATCGGACGTCCACTTGTCACGACATCTATCTTCATCTCCGGATAGCGGCGAAGATATTGGAGGACGATCGGCGCTATCATCTCTCGCGCGACATCGTCGAAGGTCTTGATACGCAGCGTCCCCCCCAAACTCGTTCGGCGGCTGCTCGCGGACTCAAATGCCGCGTGGATCTCTGCAAGGGCTGAAGCGACGCTAGTAACAAATACTTCCCCCGCTTCTGTCAGAGATACGCTTCGCGTCGTACGATTGAACAGCCGGACTCGAAGCCGCTGCTCAAGGGCTGCCACGGCATGGCTAACCGCGGAGCGCGACCGGCCAAGCTCGGCTGCCGCAAGTCGGAAGTTGCGGCAGCGTGCGACCGCCACCACCGCCTCGAGTTCCATTAGGCCAGACGCTCGCATTGTTCGTAAACGCTTGATTCGCCGATGATAATGCGGGTTTAGGTTAATGTGGCACGTGCCAAGGGCGAAGCAGAAGGTTCAGCTTCGGGCAATGGGGCGTCTGCGAATGCAGGGCGCACAGAAATGAGCTATATTGGCTAAAGCACCTCCGGTGGCAAGGAATAAGGGTCAGAACCAACATATGCGGGCCAATACGGTTGTCACCGACCAGACTCATCGTCCAACCGTGTTCCGATTCGCGCGCAGCTTCAACGTTGCAGTGCCGTTCATTGATCGACATGTCGAGCAGGGCCGCGGCAGCCGGATCGCAATCAGAAGCGTTGCCGAAGACGTTTCGTACGCCGCGCTTGCTGAACGCGTCGCGCGATGTGGGAATGCATTGCTCGGACTGGGAGTTTCTCCGGGAGCGCGGCTGCTGATGGTGGTCAAAGATTGTCCGGAATTTTTTTATGCCTTTTGGGGTGCCATAAAGGCTGGGATAGTGCCCGTACCTCTCAATACTCTCTTGCGCGCCGAGGAATACAAATTCTTGATTGAAGATTCGGCGTGCGCCGCGCTTGTCTATTCTTCGGAATTTGCAGGAGAGGTCGAATCCGCACTCGCACTTGCGGTACATAGACCCCGGCACGTGGTGCCGATAGAGGTTGGGGAGGGTCAGAGCATCCTGTCCATGATGGGAGAGGCACCCGCTGCCCTGAATGCCTCGCCGGCAAGCGCTGGTGGCGAGTGTTTCTGGCTATACTCGTCGGGATCGACCGACAGGCCGAAGGGCGTTGTTCATTCGCATCGCGATATGGTCATCACCAGTCAGCTTTACGGCGTTGACGTGCTGGGCATTCGGTCCGACGATACCTGTTTTTCTGCCGCCAAGCTCTTTTTCGCGTACGGGCTCGGAAACGCCATGACGTTTCCTCTGTGGGTCGGCGCTACCGCGGTATTGCTGGCCGACCGGCCGACCGCGCAATCGACCTTCGCCATGATTGAACGCTTTAGGCCCACTCTCTATTTCGGAGTGCCGACGCTATACGCCGCGCAGGTGCAGACGCTTGAGATTTCAAAGCCAAATCTGTCGTCGATCCGTCTGTGTGTGTCCGCTGGCGAAGCGCTGCCTCCCCATATCTTCCGCAGATGGCGTGACCTCACGAGCACTATAATTCTCGATGGGATCGGGTCGACCGAGGCTCTACACATTTTCATTACCAACCGCATCGGTGACATGAAGCCCGGCACAAATGGGCGGGTCGTTCCCGGGTACGACGCAAAGATTCTGGACGAAAAGGGACGGCCGGTACGACAAGGCCAAATCGGGCAACTTTGCATCCGCGGTGGTTCAGTAGCGCAATACTATTGGAACGATCATAAGCGCAGGCGATACACGACTCCTAACGGTTGGCTCAACACGGGCGATATCTTCGTACAGGATTCGGACGGCTATTACGTCTACTGCGGTCGCCGCGACGACATGCTCAAGGTCAACGGTACGTGGTGTTCGCCTCTTGAGATCGAGGCAACTCTGAGCCTGCATCCAGGCGTTCTTGAAGCCGCGGTGGTTGGCCGCGCGGACGCCGACGGGCTGATCAAACCAGAAGCTTGGATCGTCCTGAATGAGGAGCGTGCCGATCCCGCGAAGATCGAGCGAGAGCTAGTACAACACTGCAAAACAAAGCTCATGCAGCATCAATACCCACGTTGGTTCCACTTCGTCTCTAAGTTACCAAAGACGACAACTGGTAAAATTCTGCGGATCAAACTACGGGCGGCGGCGGACGGAGCGAGCAATCGCAGCGGAGCGAGCGCGGCCGTCGCCTGACTTGATCGTATTTGAACGGCCAGGAGCCTCGTCTCGACCCTGCGGGCCCGGAATCCCATGGCACAACTTGTAAGGTGCGCCTGAGGTGACGATGCGTGGTCGCGCCGTCGGACGCTCCAGCGCGCATGGATTGTCCAATTCCCTGCACCACTGCATCCAGCTTAATCCGACTTATCGTCTACGCGCACTTCCGCATACGCTTGTGCCAACCAGGGATAAGCAAAGGGCGGGAATGAACATCGTGAGCCGCATCGGTCCGATCGGTACTGCACCGATCTCGGACAAGATCGACCTAAAACGATTGAGGTACTTCATCGCGGTGGCAGAAGCGGGAAACTTCAGTCGCGCCGCGGAGAGACTGAATGTTGCGCAATCGCACCTCAGTCGTCAGATCATGCGTCTGGAGGCCACCCTTGGTCAGCGTCTGTTCGTACGTCGTGCCCGGCATGTGGAATTAACAGACGCGGGTCAAATCCTGCTACAGGAAACACACTTTATCACTTCGAGGCTTGACGGCCTTCCACAAAGAATGAACGAGGCTGCCGGCGGATCGGTTGGATATCTCTGCATCGGCTTGAGCCTCGCAGAATGTGCCAACTCGTTGACAGCAAGAGTAATCGGAACCTTAACACGCGACGAGCCACAGCTATCGCTGCGGTTTTGTGTAGAACCACGTGCACGTCTAATTGAGGCAATTGTGGATCGCCGTGTACAGGCCGGTTTCGCTCGCGCGCCAGCTATTGTTTCGCCGGAGATCCGAATCGATGAACTCGTCAGAGAGCCTATTCTACTGGCGGTCGCTCGAACCCACAGGCTTGCTAAACGTGAGCAGATCGACCTGTCGGAGGTCGCCGGCGAGCCCTTCATTCTGTGCGAACGGGGCTCTGCGCCGGAGGTCTACGATGACATAATGGGCGGCTGTCAGAACGCCGGATTTTCGCCGCGCGTGATTTTTCATGCGCCGCAGTCGACGTATGCTTTGCTACTTGCTTCGGCTGGGATTGGCGTGACCCTGGTTCCTGCTTCCGAGTGTTCGAGCCATGCGGATAGTCTCCATTTTGCCTCCCTTGGCGACGATATCCCGAACACGAGCTTAGTCTTGATCACTCGTACCGACGAACACATGGCGGGCGTCAAGTTGCTGCGTAAGCACGCGCTGGCAGCAGCTGCGTTAGAGAACGCGGGCCGGCATCCACTTGGCGGAAATGCCGGTCACCGATAAGGCTTAACAGAAGGAACATCGCCATGAATACGGTGCAGCCGAGCTTGATATCGCGCGCGCCTGGTGCTTCGGACGCAATCCCGAGCGATTACAATTTCGCGGCCGATATTTTGAAGCGTAATCTTGACGCCGGACGCAGAGGCAAGCTCGCCTATATCGATCGTCGCCAAGGTTGGACGTATGGCGACCTCGCCGACCGCGTCGAACGCTTCGGTCACGTGCTTCGCTCGCTTGGGCTCCGCCGTGAGGAGCGTGTGCTTCTCTGCCTCCTCGATACCATCGATTGGCCGACAGCGTTTCTCGGCGCGATCAAAGCCGGCCTGGTACCGGTACCGGTCAATACCCTGCTGACCGAGGACGACTACCGCTTCATGCTCGACGACAGCCGAGCGCGGCTCTTGGTCGTTTCTGAGGAGCTCTACCCCAAATTCACCAAAGCGATCGCCGCGTCCAAGGACTTGGCGCACGTCATCGTGTCGGGAAGGGTTGCGCACGAATATCTCCACTTCGAAGCGCTGTTGGCAAGTGCTGCGGGCGATCCGGTGACGGCGCCGACCGTGTGCGATGACATGTGCTTTTGGCTTTACACGTCGGGCTCTACCGGAAAGCCCAAAGCCGCCGTCCACACCCACGCCGACTTGAAGTTGACCGATGAACTGTACGGCAAACCCTATCTCGGTATCACCGAGAACGACGTGTGCTACTCGGTCGCGAAGCTGTTCTTCGCCTACGGGCTCGGCAATGCGCTCACTTTCCCCATGTCGGCGGGCGCGACCACGGTGCTGTTGGCGGAGCGGCCGACGCCAGAACTGGTCGCCGATGCTTTGAAGAATGTCGGTGTTACCGTGTTCTATGGCATACCGACTTTCTACGCTTCGTATCTTGCCAGTGCGGTTGCCCCGGCGCGCGAGGAGGTCAAGCTGCGACGTTGCGTGTCGGCCGGCGAAGCGCTGCCTGCGGATGTCGGCCGGCGCTTTACCGAGCGTTATGGCGTTGACATCCTTGATGGGCTCGGCTCGACGGAAATGTTGCACATCTTCATTTCCAACCGCGCTGGTGAGGTCAAGTACGGCACGACAGGCAAACCGGTGCCCGGCTACGAGGTTCGGTTGGTCGATGACGATGGCAATGTCCTCGTGGGGCGCGGCGAAATAGGCGAGTTGCAAGTGCGCGGCCCGACTAGCGCCGTGATGTATTGGAACAATCGCGCGCAGTCGCGCGAGACCTTTCTCGGTGAGTGGACGCGCTCCGGCGACAAATATCTCGAGGACGAGAACGGTTATTTCGTTTATTGTGGTCGCCGTGACGACATGCTGAAGGTCAGTGGGATCTATGTCTCGCCTTTGGAGGTTGAAGGCGCGCTGCAAACCCATCCAGAGGTGCTCGAAGCCGCCGTCGTCGGCTGGCCCGACGATGATAAGCTGATCAAGCCAAAAGCCTTCGTCGTGCTCAAATCGCCGGGCAAGGCCAGCGACGCGCTCAAGCGCGCCTTGCAGGATTATTGCCGCGAAAAGCTGGCACCGTTCAAATATCCGCGCTGGCTCGAATTTCGCGGGGAACTGCCGAAAACCGCCACTGGAAAGATTCAACGATTCAAACTGCGATCGGAGGCCGATCCGCAGCTGAGCCTTGTTCAGTAACGTTCGGCTAAGGGCCGTAATATCGAAAGGAGGCGAATTTAGCGTGTTATCCTTTGCCTAGACCAAATAGCGAGTTCCCGAGGCTCTGCCCGAGGAAGCAACGGTTTGACATTTCCTGGGTCCACCAGCGGAACTTCGAATCGTGAGCCGGCACGCTTTTCGTCATCGTTTTCCGGAACCGCTCTCGTCGTGAGGCTGAGCCGCGCGGGAGGTGCAAACCCGAGGGACGATTGCCAGCTGGCCCGGCATGTCATGCGCGATCCCAGCTCTCGCGTTTCATGAAGGTGGTGTTTGGTGTGTTTCTCCTCCCGGCCGGCTGGGGCCGCAAGCGATCCGCGGTCCTTTCCGGCCCGACTGGGGCCGCAGGCGAAACCTGCGGCCCTTTTTTGTTTCCGGTCTTGGGCCGACGCCGCTCACTTTACGACGCAATTGGGGAATGGCCGCTGGATAGCGGTTCTTGTGCAGCGCCTTGCGGATGGGGGCACCCTAACGACCCACCAGGACATCACCGATCAGCGGCGGTCGGAGGCAAAGATCGCGCACATGGCGCTGCACGATGCGCTGACCGGCTTGCCCAACCGCGTGCTGCTCAATGAAAGGCTCGAGCAGGCGGTCACGCGCACTAAGCGAGGCGATATCGTCGCTATCCATTTCCTGGATCTCGACCGATTCAAGGACGTGAACGACACGCTGGGTCATCCCATAGGCGATAGACTCTTGAAGGCTGTCGCCGAGCGTCTCAAGGGACTCCTCAGGGAGACAGACACGATTGCCCGAATGGGAGGAGATGAGTTCGCCATTGTCCAAGTTGGGCTCGCACAGCCCTCCGATGCCACTGCCCTCGCCGAGCGCGTAATCCAGGCGATCAGTAATCAATACAACATTGACGGCCATCAGGTGCTCATCGGCACCAGCGTGGGCATTGCACTCGGGTCTACTGACGGCACCGGGCCGGAGCAACTGATGCGCAACGCCGACCTGGCACTCTATCGCGCCAAGGCCCACGGGCGCGGCACCTTCCGCTTCTTCGAGCCGGAGATGGACACGGCGATGCAAGCGCGGCGCGCTATGGAGTTCAATCTGCGCAAGGCGTTGGTCGCCGGACAGTTCGATCTGCATTACCAGCCCATCGTCAACCTAGAAACCGAACAGATCAGTGGCTTTGAGGCGCTCATCCGCTGGCGTCATCCTGAGAAAGGCATGATCCCGCCAGCCGAGTTCATCCCGCTCGCCGAGGAAATCGGCTTCATCGTCCCGCTCGGCGAGTGGGCGCTGCGCGAGGCGTGCGCCGCAGCGAAGCGCTGGCCGGAGCCTGTGGGGGTGTCGGTCAACCTGTCTCCCGTCCAGTTCCGAAATCCCGGGTTGGTGCAGGTGGTAGTGAGCGCACTGGCGGCGGCCGGTCTCTCCCCGCAGAGGCTCGACCTCGAGATCACGGAGGCCACGCTGTTGGAGAACGATGAGGCGACGCTCGCTACCCTCTACCAGCTGAAAGAGGTCGGCGTCCGGATCTCGATGGACGACTTCGGCACCGGCTACTCCTCTCTCAGTTATCTACAACGCTTCCCATTCGACAAGATCAAGATCGACCGCTCCTTCATCAAGGACCTCGGGGACGGCGCGAGTGCGCTCAACATCGTGCGTGCGGTGGCGGCAATGGCCAATGGTCTTGGCATGGCCACGACAGCCGAGGGTGTCGAGACCAAAGAGCAGCTCGAGATCGTGCGCTCCGAGGGGTGCACAGAGATGCAGGGCTTCCTGTTCAGCAAGCCGCGTCCGGCACGCGAGATCGAACAAATGCTCCTGTCAATGCGAGAAAGCGGCAAAAAGCATAAGCGCGCGGGCGTAGCTTAGCGCTCGGCAGAGCATGAACGGCCGCCCGATAGATCACCTCGACAAGCATACCACCTATCTTGCATCCGAGATGGTCGAGCGCGAGCTCGAAGGCGTTGCGCGTATCGTACCGATGACGGCCGGTCCGCTGAAATCCACCGATTGGTCCGAAGCTCACACTGCTCTGTGCTGCAACCGAGCGCCAGCGCCGCGCCGACCAGGAGCATATCAATTTCCCGCGCATGCGTGTGGCGCGTGGGCCCTACTCAGGCCGATAGCCATGAATTATACTGCCTCTCGGCTTCGCGTTGAGTCATCCGGCGGCAAGGGAACCAGGCGCATGATGAGCAAGGAGCAGAACGATCTGATCAGCCGCATCGGCCCGGCGACGCCGGCCGGCAACCTGATGCGGATGTACTGGCAGCCGGCGGCTTTAGTCGACGAACTCGACGACAGGCGGCCGATCCGGACCGTGCAGCTATTGGGCGAGGATTTCGTCCTGTTCCGCGACCCGAAGGGCCAATATGCCCTGCTCGACCGCCATTGCCCGCACCGGGGCGCCGATCTCGCATTTGGCCGGCTTGAAGACGGAGGCTTGCGCTGCTCGTTCCACGGCTGGCTGTTCGACACCACCGGGCGCTGCCTCGACACGCCCGCCGAGCCCGAAGGCAGCACTTTGTGCCAAGGCATCCGCCAACGCGCCTTTCCAGTGGTCGAACGCAGCGGAATTCTCTTTGCCTATTTGGGCGCCGGCACGCCGCCGCCGTTGCCGGCCTTCGACTGCTTCGTGGCCCCGGCCGCTTATACGTTCGCCTTCAAGGGGCTGATCGAGTGCAATTGGCTGCAGGCGCTGGAGATCGGCATCGACCCCGCGCATACGTCGTTCCTGCACCGCTTCTTCGAGGACGAGAACCCGGCCGAAGGCTACGGCAAGCCGTTCCGCGATGTTTCCGCCGACAGCGACATGCCGATCACCGAGGTGATGCGCAAATTCCCGCGGCCGGCGCTCGAAGTCGAGCGCGCGCCGTGGGGGCTGCGCCTGACCACCTTGCGCCGGATCAGCGAGCAGAGCACGCATGTGCGCGTCACCAACCAAGTGTTCCCGCACGCCTTCGTCATCCCGATGAGCACCGAGATGACGATCTCGCAATGGCACGTGCCGATCGACGACGAGAGCTGCTACTGGTACGCGATCTTCACGAGTTTTGGAAAGCCGGTGGACAAGGCCAAGATGCGCGCCCAGCGATTGCTGGTCTACGAGCTGCCCGACTATCGCTCGCGCCGCAACCGTTCGAACAATTACGGCTTCGACCCGCGCGAGCAGGCAGCGGAGACCTATACGGGCATGGGCCATGACATCAACGTCCATGACCAATGGGCCGTGGAATCCATGGGCCGTATCCAAGACCGAACGCGCGAGCATCTCGGCCAGTCGGACAAGGCCATTATCGCCTATCGCCGGCTCCTTCGGCAGTGCATCGAAGAGGTGCAGAAGGGCGAGCGTCCGACGATCGATCCCGCCGAGGCGTCCGTACAGCACGGACCTCCGGTCATGGACGGCATCGGCCCGACGGCGCAATGGCAGGACTATTGGAAAGACGTCGATCGCAGGCGCCGCACCGGCGCCGAGTGGGCCGGTCCCGGGATCGAGGCGGCCGAGTGAAGAAGACCAAACACGCATGAGCTTGGTCGAGCGGCACGGCCTTTGGTCCGCCGAACAGAACGAGGCCGCCAGGCGCATCGAGGCGATGATCGCCGGCCAGGAGATCGAGGTTCTCCGTTTCTCTTTTGCCGACCAGCATGGTCTCCTGCGCGGCAAGACGCTCATCGCCGCGGAAGCGGCCGGCGCGCTGCGCGGCGGCGTGAGCATGACAAGCACGCTGCTCGCCAAGGATACCGCGCACCGGACGGTTTTTCCCGTCTTCACCGCCGGGGGCGGCTTCGGCATGCGTCAGATGGAAGGCGCCGCCGATTTCCTCATCGTCGCGGATCCGACGACTTTTCGAACTCTGCCCTGGGCCGAGAAGACCGGCTGGGTGCTCTGCGACCTCTACTTCGCCGACGGCAATCCCGTGCCGTTCTCGACGCGCGGGCTCTACCGCTCGGTGCTGCGGGATCTCGAAGCACGCGGCTATGATTACGTCGCCGGCCTCGAGGTCGAGTTCCATGTCTTCAAGCTCGATGACCCCAAGCTGCGCCCGGAGCACGCGACGCAGCCGGGCGAGCCGCCGGCGGTCAGTCTGCTTTCGCAGGGCTATCAGTATCTGACCGAGCAGCGGTTCGACCTAATCGAGCCGGTGCTGGCTATCCTCCGCCGCGATATTTTAGCGCTCGGCTTGCCGCTGCGGTCGGTCGAAGTCGAGTTCGGGCCGAGCCAGTGCGAGTTCACGTTCGCCCCCGCTGCCGGGCTCGCACCCGCGGACATGATGGTGCTCTTTCGCAGCGCCGTGAAGCAGATCTGCCGTCGCCACGGCTACCACGCCACCTTCATGTGCCGTCCGCGCATCCAGAATCTGTTTGCGTCCGGATGGCACCTACATCAGTCGCTCCGCCACCGCGCCACCGGCACCAATGCGTTCGTGTCCGGCGAGCCCGACGAGCTGTTATCCGCAACCGGCCGGCACTATCTTGCCGGTATCCTCGCGCATGCCCGGTCGGCAACGGCTTTTTGCACCCCGACCATCAACGGCTACAAGCGTTACCGCTCCTATTCGTTGGCGCCGGATCGCGCGATCTGGGGACGCGACAATCGCGGCGTCATGTTGCGGGTCCTCGGCGGACCGAATGATTCCGCAACGCGCATCGAGAATCGCGCCGGCGAGCCCGCCGCCAATCCCTACCTCTTCATGGCGGCACAAATTCTCGGCGGGCTTGACGGCATGGAGCGGCGTCTCGAACCCGGTCCGCCGGCGGACACACCTTACGAAACCGCGGCGGAGCTCCTCCCAAAGACGCTGCGCGAAGCGATTGAGGCCTTGCGCGCCGATCCGTTCTTCCGCGCCAAGATGGGGGCCGCCTTCGTCGACTATTTCACCGCCATCAAGGACGCCGAGATCGCCCGCTGCGAGCAGGAGGTGTCCGACTGGGAGCAGCGCGAATATTTCGAGATGTTTTGAGCCTGCCGGGCCGCAGGAGCGGTTTAGGAGCATCGAAATGAGGCGGACGACGGAAATCGCCGTCATTGGCGCGGGCTTGGGCGGGATGACGGTCGCAGGCCTGCTGCAGCGTTTCGGTTACTCGGTTAAAGTGTATGAGCAGGCGCCCGCTTTTTCGCGCATCGGTGCCGGAATTCACTTGAGCTCAAACGTGATGCTGGTGATGCGCCGTCTCGGGATCGAGAAGACTCTGTCTGACATCGGCTTGCATCCCGACGCGTTCGTAAGCCGCAAGTGGGACACAGGCGAAATTTTGTTCGAGCTGCCTTTCGATCCTGCGAGCGAGGCGCACTACGGTGCCGCCTATATCAATGTCCACCGCGGCGATCTGCATGCGGTACTGGAATCCGCACTCAAGCCCGGCACGGTCACGTTCGGAAAAAGGCTTTGCGATATCGGTCATTCGGGCTCGACGATCCGTCTCTTCTTCGCGGGCGGCGATCAGGCCGAGGCCGATTTGGTCATCGGTGCCGACGGAGTACATTCAAAGGCCCGTGAATTCCTGCTCGGGCCGGAGAAACCGCGATACACGGGCCACATCGCGCATCGCGCCATCTTCCCGACGGCGCTGTTGCAGGGACTGCCGATCCGCGCCTGCACCAAATGGTGGGGACCGGGCAATCATATCCTCGTCTACTACATGACCCAGGCGCGCGAGGAAGTCTACATCGTGACGAGCGCGCCGCAGGCCGAATGGACCACCGATGCTGCGTTTGTGCCTTGCGACCGCGACGAGTTCGTGGCCACGTTCGACGGCTACCACGCCGAACTGCGACAAGTCGTGAAGGCCGCGCCCGAGGTGACCAAGTGGCCCGTGTTCGACCGCGAGCCGGTCGACCAGTGGAGCGGCGGCCGCATGGTCTTGCTCGGTGATGCTTGTCATCCGCTACGGCCGTACATGGCGGCGGGCGCTGCCATGGCCATCGAAGATGCTGCCGTTCTGGCGCGCTGTATCGCTGAAATTGGGCGCGATGACGCGGACGAAAGCTTCGCCTGGTACGAGGCCAACCGCAAGCCGCGCGTTGCAAAGGTACAGCAGATCTCAATGGCCAATACGTGGCTGCGCACGCCGGTCGACCCGGACTGGCTGTTCAGGTACGATGCGTGCGTCGTTCCGCTGGTTGCCCCCGACACGGTCAAAGGGCCCTTATCATGATCATTCAGACGGCACCTGCCGGCACGCCCCGGCTGGCCATCATGATGCACGAGCACACGGCCCTGTGCGGGCAATTCGCGCGGGTTTTCGGCAACGACAGGTTCGAGTCGTTGGCCCCGCTTGATTTGATGATCTACGTCATCTCGCAGCATGATGCGGGCTGGACGGACTTCGATCGCGATCCGGTCACCGACGAGAAGACCGGCCTGCCTTACAATCTCGTCGAGACGCCGGCGGAATACATCACGGTCACCAGCCGACAGTCGCCTGACTTCAACGAGCGGCACCATCCCTATTGCGGTCTGATGTCGAGCATGCACAGCTGGGGCCTCTACAACGGCCGCTACGGTCTTTCCAATCTGGTTCTGATCGATAAGATTCCGCCGCAGGATCGACCGCTGGCGCAGCGAATGCTCGACGGCGAGATCGATCGCCAGAAACGACTGAAGGAGCGGATCGGAAAGGATCCACCCATGTCCGGCTGGCTCGATGAGCAGCGATTGTTCCAAAACTACAAGCAGCTGCAATTCATCGACACGCTGGCGCTCTACTTCAACCGGACGCACCCCAGCGAGCGCGGCGAGCAAAAATTCGAGCACGTGCCGCTGAACGCGCAGCAGGACGTCGCGGTGACGATCCGGCCGCGCGGGCCGAGCGTATATGCCCTGTCGCCCTATCCGTTTGCCTCGGTCGGGGCCGAGTTCGCTTTCGGCGGGCGTCCGGTCGCGCCGCGCCAACACGAGCGGACGGGCGGTTGGCCGGCGGTGCTGAAAGAGACGCCGACCGAGTGGGAATGCTTCCGCCTTATTGCAGCGTAGCGGCCGTGATGCTCAGCCGGGTGGGCCCGCGCCCAATGCCAGCTTTCCCTCCACTGCTGCCACGTAATACTCCCACGCGCGAACGGGCTCGTGGACGCGGTCGTCGCCGTGGCGGCGCGCGGCGCCTTCGGGCGAGTAGAACCGCGGCGTAAGACCGGCCCCCTGCGCCGCGAGCTGCAACTCGGCGGTCTCCTCCAGGAACAGCGCCTGCACGCAGGCGTGCGGCACGGATTGCCCGACCGCCAGCATGCCGTTCGACTGCAGGATGACCGCCTCGGAATCCCCGAGCGCGTCCGCGACACCTTCCGCCATCTCGCGGCTCGCGACCAGGAACGGCTGCTCGAAGACGCGTACGAGCGGCCCCAGATTGGCGCCGAAGCCGTGCGCCACCCGCAACGGCACGCCCGCGCACGCATACGCCGCCACGTGGCGCGGATGGCCGCGGACGATCGCCGCGACCGGCGCGCGGCGCCGATAGACGGCGAGGTGCATCACCGCCTCGAGCGGCGGACGCCCCTCCCCGGCCAGTTGGCGGCCGTCGAGATCGAGTTCCACCAGCTCGGCGTCAGCGACCAGCCCGAGCGCCCGCCTGGGAGTGATCAGGATCCGCTCGGCCTCGGGAACGCGGGCGCTGACATGGCCAAAACCTTCCACGATCCGGAAATACGTCAATACGCGGCAGGCGGTGAGCACCTCGGCGCGCAACGCGGGGCTGGAAGCAAACGCCATGGATGCCTCACGTCCCGCCAAGCAATTGAAGTGATTGGTGGACCAACCAGAGCCAAACTGGGCACTGGATTCTAAAGGTAATTCTGCCTCGGCGCGACGGCGGCTAACTGGGGACCGCCGTCCAAAATTCATTCATCCATACACAAAGCAGAAATCGATATCGTCAGCCTCTATGATCCATGAAAACGCCTTGTCCTCCCTCCCCGGCGCTCCGGCCCACTCGATCTCATGGATCAGATGCCCGCGCTCGGAAAGGCGAAGTTCGTCATAGCGCCAATCTCCGTGGGCCGTGACCTTGCCCGGCACCAAGCTGTTCAGCGAATAGGAAAAAACCTTCGGATAAGTGATTTCGATGTGACCGTTGTGATAGGCGCCGAGAAGACGAAGCGAGATGGAGCAAGACCGCTCGTGACTTTTGCGCTCGGGAGATTCCGATATCTGGAACGATTCCAGCCATGCATCGTGTGGGGCACGATGGTCTTTTGGATTGTGGAACCAGTCCGAGGTCGCGAGTGCGTACGCGCGGGGCGGAAAGATCGCCTCGTTTTGCTTGAGGTAATTCCTATACCGCTCGTACGCGTTGTTGACACCGTTCGGAAAATCGTCGTCGCGTCCATCACCCGAAAGAATATAAACCATAGCTTTATTAGGCAGCCTTCGCGGCCTCGGGGGAGGCGGAATGAGTCCTGCCACGGTTCTTATTCACATTTTTTCTCAGGATTTGCCCCCTACCGGAACTGGTAGGGGGCGTTATCGCAATAGCCGCTCTCTGGTATGCTCCGGTCCATGCCGCTTCCAGACGACCGTAACATCCTGAAGCTAGGCCCGCCCCAGTATCCGGGCCAGGTCGAGATTACCCCCGCGATGGTCGAGAGTGTGCGCCAGCGCATCAAGGACGCTGCCGGCTCCCTCACCGTCTGGGCGGTGCTGAACGAAGATGTCTACGAAACGCAGTTCGGTGATGGGTTCTATCTGCATGTGCATGGCCTCGCGCTTAACAGTGCCGACGCAGACAGGCTCGCCGCGCTCGGCGGCGGCGACAAGAAATTGGAAAAGTGGCATGTCCGCAGCTATCGGCTCGGGCTGGAAAGCGATTTGCCGGTGTTCACGGAACCATGGCATCCCGAGGAAGAATTCAGGATCGGCGATTTCGTGGTGCTCCTTTGCGAAATCCCGCCCGGCGGCACGGCGTCGAGGCTGCTGACCGGAACAGGCCTCCGCAAGGACGGCCCGCTGCTGTCGCTGCCCTGAAAGCAAAACGGGCCGCCACAAGGGCGACCCGTTCATTTGCTGCGCTTCAACGTCTATTCGGATTCGTCCTCGCCGTCAAATTCTGCATCCGCCTCGGCGGGCGCGTTACGGTCCACGGCGGGAAACAGCATGGCCTCGGGCAACCATTCCCGCGCCTTGCGCTGCGCTTCGGTCGGCTCGGCGGTGCTGTGCGCGTTCACGAAATGCCGGACCAGCGAGGACGTTAGTTCGGCCTTCTTGTACGAACCCAAGGAGCCGTTGCCATCGGCATAGCCGCATTCCTTGGCGATCCCGACAAGCTGCTCCCGGTTGCGCTTGCCGAAGAAGGCCGCATCCGGTCGCCAGTGGTTCTTCATATCGACGTTCAAATCCCGCGCCACGCGGTTAAACAGGCTGTCGCTCGTGTCCAGACGGTCGCAATTGCCCTGACCGAAGCACAAAGCCGCGAGAAGGGTCTGCAACCCGGCGAGGTCGTGATCGGAAAACCCTCTCACAGCCTCGTAAAGCGAGAGTTCGTCGGTGAAAGGCGGCGGGAAGCTGTCCCACACCGAATCCCCTTCCTCGATCTTGAACCCGAGTTTCCCGGCAAAGCACCGCGCCTGTTCCTCAAGAACGCGGTACGCGCTCTGCGCCTCCGCTTCCTTGCCGAAGGCGGCGAATGCCTCGTGCAGCCGGAACGCTTTCAGGGTGCGGACGACCAACACTTCCTGCGCCGTGCGCGGACTGGCGAGAAGGATTTCTGCGACCGCTGCCGTCTTGTGGTGGGCCATATAACGGCAAAGCGGCGCGGAATAGGCCGCTTTGACCTTCACCGGGGCGATGGGGTTCTCCGCAATCGCCTTGGCCGTTTCCTTCTCGATCTTGGGCCTGACCAGACCTTCGCGTATTTCGACCGCGCCGGACGGCGAGAGGTTGATAAGGACGCCACCCTTCTGCTTCCTCGATGCCTTGCGGTACTGCCAATCCGAGAGTCGGCAATCTTCCGTCACCGTGACCCACGCGGCGCTGGCCTCGTGGTGCTTTTTCAATTCCTCGACCGCTTCCTTTTGCAGCGCGAAGAACTGCTCGGCATCGTCAAAGTAGGACGTTTCATCCTCGGCAAAGAGGTCGGTGGTGATGGTGCCTGTGTAATTCTCGGGCGGGAATATCGCCAGAGCCACGGTCGGGCGATCATCCAGCAGCGCCGCCCTGATTTCGTCGGCGCTGTAATCACCGCCTCCCACGATCTGCTCGACGATGCGCGTCTGCGCCTCATCACTGCCCAAGGTCAGGGATTCCGCTTGCGAAAGCGTTATAACGCCCTTCGTCAACGCGGCCTTGGCTTCCCGGCACAGATTGTTGAGCGCGAGACGCCGCTTGATCGTCGTGGCGCTCAATCCTGTCTGCGCGACAACATCATCAAGGGTCGTCCCTTTATGGATCAGCTTGGTCAGCGCCCCCGCTTCCTCCAACGGCGTGAGGTTCTGCCGTTGCAGATTCTCGACGGTGGCAATCCGCAGCGTGTCGTCCTTTGAGAGGTCGTCGCGTATCTCGACCGCGACCGTGAAATCCTCGGGCAGTTCGCCGCGCTCCTGCAACAGGCGCAATGCCTCAAAGCGCCGAGAGCCGCTGACGATCTGGAAACGCTCCTTCTTTCCCCTGCCTTCAACCGGACTGACGACCAGATTATGCAGGACGCCATCGGTCCTGATGCTGGCGGCAAGACCCTCGATGGCCTTGCGGTCGATCTTCCGGCGCGGGTTGGCGGCGGCTGGCTGTAACGATGAGAGTGATACGGATTGCAACATGGTCTAACTCCTTCTTGCTTGAAGCGCGGACCGTGACCCCACGGCCCTTCTTCCCTTCCTTCTTTGGAAAGACGGGTGCGCATGCACCCGGTTGGCCCTCGCCGAGAGCGGGGGTAGCAAGTGCAAGGAGGCTCCGAACGAGGGTCCCTTCAGGGATACGTTGGGATGCCTTGCGCGCGCGGGGGGCGGCGTCCCCTAGCGATCATGTAGACGACCAATGAGCCTGCGGCTCATGCAACTGATATTCGCGCAAGGGATCGTCACCCGCAGGGGACGAGACGAAGACTCGGGGCGAAGCCTAGAGCCCGGTCCGGCGAAGCCGGATGCGCCCGATAGAATGTGCTAACGCCGGACTTTCTTGCGGACAGGTTTCGATGCCGCTTTGGATTTGGGCTTTTGTGCCCCCGCCGCTTTCACACGCCGTTTCCTGCGCGCGATCTCTTTTTGTGTTTTCACCCACGCTTCATGCCCGGCTATGAGCGCCTTTCTTTCCCGGAATTCCTCCCGATGCCTTTTCGTAACAAACCCCCCCTTCATCCTGCCGGGCCGCATCGGGTCGGCCAGAAAGTCGAGGGCGCGTATAACCGCCGGGTCGTCTTTCATGCGGGCGAAGTCGGCGAGGTTGCCGGCGACCTGATGGGCGTCACCCAATCGCCACGACAGCTTGTCCAGCATCGCGGCAATCTTCCTCACTTCGCTTCTGGTGAAGGTGAGGTTGCCCTGCGCAACGCGCTCAAGCAAATCTTCAGCCAAGTGTAGAGGGTCTGACATGTCCATGTGCTGAATCCCCGGTCATCTGGCGCGGCTATCTTGGCACAAAGGTCGTAGCTGCACAGCGGAACCTTGAATCCTGTTTTCCGTTCACTGTTGATAACAAGGCCGTGGAACTGTCCGCCCGGCCATAGGCCGGATGCGCCCTAGGACCGGCTTTTACGCCCGCCCTTCTTACCTGTGGTCTTCGGCGACGATTTTGCCTTGGTCCGGCGCTTGGGGATCACGCGTTGCCGGTTCTTCTGCGTGACGAACGGCAAAACATCGCCGGGCCGCATGGGGACGCTAAACAGGTCGAGCGCCTTCTGCACCGCCGGGTCGTCCATCACCTCTGCCAAACCGGCGAGAGAGCCGACTACCTGATAGGCTTCGGCGCACCGCTGCGACAGTCGCTCCAGCATCCAGATAATCCGCCCGGCATCAGAGGCCGTGAGCGTCAAGTCTTCCTTCTTGATGCGCTCGCGCAGGGCTTCAACCACGCCCTCGGAATCGAGTGGTTTTTTCATTTAGCGTGAAGCTCCCTGAATATTCCAAGCGGGACTAATAAGCTCAATCAGGCCCGCTTCGAGTCCCGCCGCCGCGTTCACGGGAAGCCCGTTCCATTGCAACGGCTCGGGCGCAGCCACAAGAACTGTCAATGTCCGACCTTCCGCCAGCACAGATCGGATCAATCCATTGACGCGCGCGCTGGTTTTCTGGCCTTTATGACCCCGGCGGTACTGATCCATGCGCGTCTGAAGTCCGTTGAGCGTCAGCCCAACGTAAACGACCACACCATCAAGCACCAACGCATACACGCCCGGATGCGAGGGAATCTTCCCGTCGATCCCGATCGTCCCATCCGCAACTGCGACCCACTGACCGGCTTGCTGAAAGCCCGCATTGAGCAAAACGTCCCATGAGGTTTCGGCCCGTGTTTTGTTCTCGGGCGGTTCAACAAGGATCGGCGGGCGCTCCGCCTCCACGCCTCTTTGCAACCCGCCTTCGATTCCGGCGTCCACCAGTACCTTGCGCACATGCTGATATCGGATTTCTAGCAGCTTGCTGATTTCCTTGCGCAGATAACCGGCCCGCGCCAGCGCGCGTATCTTGTCTGACGTGGTGGTCAGACCCGCGACAACTTCCTCGAAGGGCGGGCGGTTCGTCATTCTTTACCTGCTGGCGCGCTCTTCATCGCGCTCCGCCCAAAACGAGCTTGTTCCAATCAATAAGACAATCCGCGTCAATCGCCTTTTGGATGAGCTGCTTACAGAGTTCAGTTCCACGCTGAATCGTGTCGCGGCTTTCTTCGGATTGATCAACACTGCCTGAATGAACTGCACGAGAGCGCAGATCGTACATTTTCGCGAGTGCCTTTCGTATCTCGGTACGTTCTGGCTCGTCCCTACCGACAAGCCACGCGCCTCGAAGGCTTAAGCGGAATTTCAGTTCTCCTCGCTCTTGATTATCCAAGTCGTGCAGAAGGAGCGCCTCAAGCGCGATCCCAAGATCAATAGACCTGTCGGCGAAATCATAGTCGTGAGCGGCTCGATCCAGCCGGTCTAGCGGAATGCGAAGTGTCCTGTGCCTCCGGGCTTGGTCGATCCGAAAATATGCCGCTGCTAACGCCTCGGCGGCTTTTGCATCAATTGCAGTCTCCTGTCCGTGGAAGGTTTGAATGCTGGAATTCCAGCCGGCGGTAATTCCGGCGCTCATCAGCAGGTCTTTCGGTTGCACCCAAAACATGGTGAAGGCTGTCTTGATGCCCAACAGCGAAAACAGCGTGCGCGCTTCATCCAAGTAATGAAGTGCAGCGCTCACGTTTCTCTGGGCTTCGGCGCTTGGAGTACCGGCCTGATTCAGGCGATAGAACACGGGACCAAAGTTTAGTTCGGTTATTAGTGCTGACGATATTGGGCTCCGTAACGCGAAGGTCGAGAAGTGATCCTGCCCCAGGGCGGCACCTCGTTGCATTGATGGTGGCAGCGATAAAATTGGGACCAACTTAATATCCGGGCCAAGCTTGACTTCCGTCGAGGTTTTCACGCCGGACACCGCCATGACCGCCAGTACGGGAGCCTTATTGTTTTCTACGTAAGAGCAGAATGTCTCGACAGTTCCTGTCACGTCGCCGGAGGCAATGGCCCGCGCCAATAGGAGCCGTCCTATTGACTTGAGATCGGAGGAGACGCCGCCCCCTGTTGGTATTGTTGCGAACGTGCAATCGAATTGTGCCATTTCAGGATCGCGCTTTAGCTCGGCGAGATAATTATCGAAGGCGGCTGGTTCTATGCCGACATCCACTTGACCCCGCACGAAGTTTAGATCGGAGTTCAGTGGTGTTCCCGGAATCGCGGGCGCGGATACTGCACCGGCCTTGATGGCCTTTTGGATCGCCTGCTCAATGAGCTTTCTGTCCAAGGGCGCTTCGAGCCTCATCGGGATACCTGCGGCGGGATCGTGTGCTCCATCGACCACTTAACCCGCTCCGCGATGAAGGCGGCGAACGGCCCGATATTCAAGTCGATGCTGGCGCTATCAAGCGCTGCGAGATAAGCGTCGCGGTCTTCGACGCGCACGACGGTCCACGGATACGCGCCGGAAGCGAGCATCGCGTTCATTAAAAACCGCGCCATGCGCCCGTTGCCGTCCGGGTACGGGTGAATATAGCCGAACATCCAGTGTCCGAGCACAGCGCGGACGCCGGGCTCCGTTTCCTGCTCCAAAAGATCGAACAGCGCCGGCATGGCGTCCCGCACGGCTTCCCAGCGCGGGGGCACGTAGCGCGACGTGCGCAGATAGACAGCGTCATTGCGGTAGCCCGCCAGCGCGCCGGGCCGCAACAGGCCCGCAACGACGCAAGGCTGAAAAAGCTCGCGATACCAGTCGCGGTGCGCCGTGCGCGCCAGCGCGCCGGGACTGGCGCCCGCGATGATCTCGCTCACACTCGCCTTCACAGCCTGAAACGCCTGCCAATAGCCCCGCGCGGCCAGCGCGTCGCGATTCTTCCGGTCATCGTCGTGATTGACCGGGTCCCAGCCGCCCGCGCGCACGCGCTCGATCAACTCGGGCGTGACGCTGTAGCCTTCGATGGACAGCGAATGGTAGGCATCGCTTTTATAGATTTCATCGACGAACTTGAGATAGTCGCCGCGATCCTTCGGCAGCCCGGGCGCCTTCGGGAATGCCGATATCACGGGCTCCCTCATCGACTGCCACATGGCCTGCATGCGCCCGACGATCGGCGCAGTGGCGGGCCGCAGCAGCCCGAATGTCTGTTGCTGTGCGAAGGGATCGGTTTCGCGGATGGTGTAATCCGCGGCCTTCATGGCCGCGACGATCTCGTCGGCCACTTCCGGCCGACCGATGCGGCGGAATGCGCCAGCCAGCCGGCCGGCGACGACGGAATGCCCGCCATCGAGCAGCCGCCGCAGCACGTCCGAGGCATCGGGGATGCTGGCGAGCGCTACCTGTGATTCGATCGGATAGCGTGCAAAGAAAGCTTCCGGCACTTTGACCAGAGCGGCTGCCGGAGAAAATAAGCGCAGGCCGTCGCGCACGACAATGTCCGCCGCAGGCGGCATGTCGGCCTGCTTGAGGTCATAGATCGACGTGCCGAACAGCAGCTTGATGACGTTGTTCGTCCCCCGCGGCGTGTAGATCACGACCTGCGTCGGGATGACCGTGTTTTCAGCGTGCAGCAGAAGCGACTGCTCGGGCGACAAATGCCATTCGTCGCCAAAGCGGTCCTGACAGTAGCGGGCGCAAAACTCCCAGAAGGAGGCGTACCAGGGGGTGCTGTCACCCTCGCGCGCGCTCGGGCTTGAAGAGATGAGCCATCCCTTCATGACCTCCTGAACGAAGCCGTTGCGCAGCAAGCGCTCACGGTGAAGGCGGTCGAGGTTCCCGGACTGAAAGACCCGCCGGCCCCCTTTCTGGAGGGCCTGCAAGGCGTTGAGCGAGTCAGCCAGTTTTTCGTTGGGGGTCGGCATCAGGTGGGCTCCAGCGATCCTTGCACGCTTACAAGTTTTTTGTGTGTCACTCTTACAAGTATATTATGCCGCACCATTACAAGTCAATGCTGCTGTACATATACAAGTCTATTATGCTGCACGCTTGCAAGTTTATTATGCTGAAATGGACGAAATGTCAATTTTTACAATTAGTTATGAAAATGCACGGCGCTGGCGCACCGCCCCGAAATCCCGCGTTGATTGAACTGGTTCCCGCGTCGTACCCTTCCCCGAGGGGGGCTTATGCCGACAGCCATCACGGCTTCGATGCTGTACGACCTCGTGGCCTGTCCGCACAGGGTCACGATGGACCTCTACGGCAACCCCGCTCAACGGGACGAGCCGAACCCCTTCGTCAAGATGCTCTGGGAACGCGGTTCCCTCTATGAGCGTGAGGTTATTGCCGGGCTTGAGCTGCCCTTTCTCGATCTCTCAGCCTACGCCGGTGATGAAAAGGAACGCCTGACCCTGGAGGCCATGCAGCGGGGCGAAAAGCTGATCTACAGTGGCCGCATTCAGGAAGCGGGATTGCTCGGCGACCCGGACCTGCTCCGCAAGGAGACCGGCGGCTACATCGCCGGCGACATCAAATCGGGCGCGGGCGAAGAAGGCCCCGACGACGATCCATCGCCCAAAGTGCACTACGCGGTGCAGCTCGCTCTCTACACCGACATTCTGGAACGCAAGGGCCTCTCGCCCGGGCGCCGCGCTTTCGTCTGGGATGTCCACGGCAAGGAAGTGCCATATGATTTCACGGCGCTGTATGGCAAGCGCAACCCGCGCACGCTCTGGCAGGACTATGAAGAGTGCATCGCGGAAGCGCGCGCGATCATCGCGGACCCGAACCTGACGCGCGCGGCCTATAGCAGCGCCTGCAAATTCTGTCATTGGTATTCAGCGTGCATCGAGCGGCTGGTCGCGCTTGACGACCTGACGCTGATACCCGAGTTGGGCCGCCCCAAGCGTGATGCGATGCTAACGCATCTGCAAAGCGTCGCTGAACTGGCCGCGTGCAATCCGGACGGCTTTATCAACGGCAAGAAGACCGTCTTCAACGGCATCGGCCCGGACACGCTGCAAAAATTCCATGTGAGGGCAAAACTGCTCAGCACGAAAAACGCGAAACCGATTCTGCGGGCGCCGGTCCAGCTTCCCGGCGACGATCTCGAACTCTTCTTCGATATCGAGGTCGATCCGATGCGGGACATTTGCTACCTGCACGGATTCGTCGAGCGGCGGAGCCGCGACAACGCAAGCGAACGCTTCATCTCCTTCTTCACGCCAGAATGCACGCCGGCAGCAGAGCGCATCGCGTTTGCCGAGGCTCTCGCTTACATGCGCGATAACCGCCCCTGCGCCATCTACTACTACTCAAAATACGAGCGCACCCTCTATCGCAAACTGCGGGAGAAATACCCGGACGTATGCAGCGCGCAGGACATCGAAGAGCTGTTCGACCCTGCGCACGCGATCGATCTCTATACCGACGTGGTGCGCAAGGCGACGGAATGGCCGACATGGGATTTCTCGATCAAGACGCTGGCAAAGTATCTCGGCTTTACGTGGCGCGACACGCACCCGTCCGGGGCGGCATCGATTGAATGGTTTGATCGCTGGATCAAGACTGGCGATCCGGCAATCCGGCAGCGCATCCTCGATTATAACGAGGACGATTGTCGCGCCACGCGAGTACTTCTGGATGGTATTCGGGAACTGACGACGGGGTGAGATGACTGAACAAACCGAAGCCCCAGAACCAAAGTACGACATCGCGGTCTCGTTTCTCTCGCGCGATGAAGCATCGACGTCCTGGTCAGATGGCACGCGCGCGCTGCTGCACCTTGCCTATCCCGCGCTCGCCTCGCAACGGATGTCGGGGCTATTCCCCAAGAGGGTGGCGTAAATGGCCTATGATTTCACAAGCCTCTCCCCCGCTGATTTTGAAGACTTGGTCCGTGATCTGCTCGGGGAAGAATTGGGAGTACGCTTTGAGGCCTTTGGTGCTGGTCCGGACGGTGGCGTGGACGGACGACACGCGACGGCGAGCGGCGAAATTGTGCTGCAAGCGAAACATTATTCGGGGTCTACGTATCGTGCCCTCAAAGCGAAGATGAAACTTGAGCGCGGGTCAATCGATCGATTGTCACCGGCGCGATATATCCTTGCGACCTCCCGCTCTCTGTCACCGGCAAACAAGCACGAGCTTGCAAGCATTATTGGCCCATCACTGAAAAGCGAAGCCGACATATTTGGGGCTTCTGATCTGAACGCGCTCATCAGAACATTTCCTGCGATAGAAAAATCACACATAAAGCTGTGGCTAACCGGAGCAGCAATTCTTGAGCGCGTCGTCCACTCCGCTGCACACACATTCAATAACATCACAAGGGGGGAGATCGAGGCCAAAGTCCGGGTCTATGCGCCTAACCCAAGCCTAAACGGCGCGCGGGATACACTTGAGCACCATCACGTCGTAATAATTTCGGGGCCACCAGGCGTCGGCAAGACAACTCTCGCCGAAATGCTATCCTACGCCTATATCGCCGAGAACTGGGAACTTGTTGCGATCCGCAGTCTTGATGACGGGCTCGCGTCGATTGAGGATACGAAAAAGCAGATTTTCCTCTTTGACGATTTTCTTGGCAAAGTGGCGCTAGATCGCCGAGCCCTTTCTCACAACGATTCCGATCTTGCCCGATTTATCAGGCGTGTGCGTACATCTCCGAACGCGCGTTTTATCCTGACCACACGAGCATATATCTTCGAGGAAGCTCGCCGCGTGTCAGAACATCTTGCGGATCAACAACTGAACATAAGCAAGTATGTCCTTGATGTCGGTGTATATACTCGTCGTATCAAGGCTCGCATTCTCTATAATCATCTTTTGAACGCTGGAATGCCGCCGGAGCACATTACAGCGCTCGTTGAGAGCGGCGACATCGCTAAAATCGTTGACCATCGTAACTACAATCCACGCATCATTGACTGGATGACTGACGTAACCCGGATCGGGAGTCTCAAGCCTGAAAAATATCCGGCTGCTTTTCTCGATGCTCTGACGCATCCAGGCCGGCTCTGGGACATAGCCTTCCGCACGCACATATCGAGGCCATGCCAACACCTGCTTTTCGCGCTATTTTTTAGCTCTGAATATGGTGTGTCTATTGAAACACTCCGGATCGCCTATCAGGCACTTCATCCGCACCTGTGCGCAAAATATGGTGAGCCACACGATCATAAGGATTTTGAGGAATCCTTGAAGATTTTGGAGGGCGGCTTCGTCACAATCACGGGGAAAGACGTTCGGTTCGTGAATCCTTCCTTGCGTGATTACCTGACGGAATATCTTGATGACGTAGCTCTGCTAAGTGAGTTCGCCATGATCGCCAATCAGAGCGATTGGGCACAGTCTGTTTGGCAGCACGGTAA
Source organism: Xanthobacteraceae bacterium (assembly GCA_052148715.1). GTDB lineage: Bacteria > Pseudomonadota > Alphaproteobacteria > Rhizobiales > Xanthobacteraceae > JBKQHQ01. The sequence goes on from JBKQHQ010000271.1 coordinate 48,906, forward strand.
GCAAGTTTTAAATTCAGCCGATGCGCTGAAGACTTTGGCCGGATCTTTTCTTGGGGTGGCTGAAAAGCTGCTTCGGCTTCCAGTTTGGACTCGGACGCGGGAAGGCTCTGTGCAGATGCTTTCAGCGCTCGGCCTTTCGAATACTGATCGCATAGAGCTGCTGATCGCATGGTGGGAAGCCAGCGCTAATAATCGGTTTATTGATTTGGCGCTCACGTTGGCGCAGGCGCCCATATCCGTCCGGGAGCTTCAGGCCATGATCGCGGGCGAACTCGCGCGTCACGATCATGAGCTTTTCATGGTCGAAGGCAACGTGGCGGGCCTTGCCGCGCTCCACGTCGATGCGCGACCAGACGACGTGGCAGTGCTCCCGGGGAGTCCCCTGCCGGTCCTTCTTGACATGAAACACGACCGCGCGCGGCTGTCCCGACAGTCCGAGGCGCTGCTCTGTCCGGTCGATATATTCAAGATATTGCTCTCGGGTGAGCCGCCCCTGGCGCTGGTCGGGATTGATTGAGAGGCTGTAGAGGTAATTGGTGCATCGCGTCAGCGTGTGCGCCTGCGCCTCCCATTCGGCAAAGGCGCCGTGCAGGTCGCGGGCAACGGACCCCCGCACCTGCGCCACCTCCATCCGCTCATTGTCCTGTGCGTTAAGAAGGTGCGTGGCGAGGTCCTGCCCCAGCGCGCGCTGACTGCCGAACGGGATCACGGCTCGCGCTCCATCATCTTCATCAGAGCGGCGCGGATTACAGTCAGTTCTTCGCAGGCCGTCTTCATCACGTCGGCAGCCCCGGTCCCGGCAACGCGGCTGGCATTATCCAGAGCGTCCCGGATCGCGGCGGAGCGGCCGAGCAATTGCGCGAGCATCTGCTTTTCGACGGCGGGGCGGCGCGTGCCGCGCGGGATGGCAGCGCCGAAGACGGCGCGCGTGATATAGGCATTGGCGGAAAGGCCGGACGTTTCCACGCGCCGCCGGAACTCGTCCCGCAGCTCTGCGGGCGGGCGGTAGGACAAAGGGGCGTCGCGTTTCTTGTCGGTCTTCTCCGTCATGCCGCCAAACCTAGGCGCGTCAAACCGCCGCCCGCCTCGAACGAACCTCGTGCGATCCACGCGGGCTCCGGGGCCGCGCCTGCCCCGGTCGATAGGGTCCCAAGGGAGAGCGAAGTCTCCCTTGCGGCCGTGCCGCGCCGTGGCTCAATGAGCCAAGGCGGTCGTGGTCTCGGGGCGCGAAAGCCCCGGACGCCGGTTTTAAGGGGCTGCGGTGGAGCCCCTTAATCGATGGGGATGGGGGAGAGCGGAAGTCTCCCCGATCGCGGCGCAGGCCGCGAAACGCGCAACGCCGCACGTTGCGCTCAGCCGGCGAGGGCTCGATGCCCGAGAGCATCAGCGGCCGGCTGACCAACCCCTTAGCGAGCACGTCCTCAAGGAACGGGCGAGCTTAGGGGTTGCCGCAGGGGGTCACACGGGGGCTGCGTAAGCCCCCTCAAGGTGCGCGCGGTATTACCGCGCACACCTTGTACCAATCACTGTCGGTTCGATGTGCCCATACTACGATTATAGCCGGGGAAGTTTAAAATTGGATGAGCACTACAGACTCTGACTCGTGATCTGTACTGCACATGACAATCCATACCGCGAGGTTGATGCGAGGAAAAGCTGAATCCGCATTGCGCATCTTGGTGATGACGCCCGACGTTGTTTGATGATGACTGTGATGTTCATTCCAGAAATTGTGATGCACATCCCAGATCGAAACGGAGACGGGCGGAGCGACGCGGAGAACGCCCATGTCCGATTCCAACACTCAATCCATTAAGCCTACCCGTGAGACTTACGATCCTTTGCAGCAGGCTTACGAGAATTTGAATCGCTCTCTGTTCGAGGGCGAGCTGCCCAACTGCCTTATCACGCTGCAACGAAGCAAGAAGAGCTACGGGTATTTTTGCGGTGATCGATTTGGTCGTGCTGACGGAACACTTACCGATGAGATCGCCCTGAACCCTTCCCACTTCCGGGACCGGCCACAGGAAGAAGTGCTCGCCACTCTCGCACATGAAATGGTCCATCTGTGGCAGCACCATTTCGGCACGCCGGGCCGGGGCCGCTATCACAACAGGGAGTGGGCCGAAAAGATGAAGTCGATCGGCCTGCAACCGACATCCACCGGCAAGGACGATGGTCCCGAAACCGGCGATGTGATGGGGCATTTGATCGTCCCTGATGGAGCCTTCGACCGGGCGGTGCGCAAACTGCTAGCGCGAGGCCTGGTCGTCTTGTGGATCGAACAGCCGGAAAAGCCTCCTGCGCCGGACGACGACGATGAGGATGCCAAAGCCGAGAGCAAGAGCGGCAAGCGCGTCCGTTATATCTGCCCGCACGGCGACATGAAGGCTTGGGCAAAGCACGGGGCCAAGCTGGTCTGCGGGGAACATATGGAGCCGATGGAGGTCAACTTGCCGACGCCGCGCGGATACCGCGATATAACGCCAACCGCTGAAGAGGCGGAATCTGAAGAACCGGCGTCAGAAGCATAGAGCATAAAAACGAGGCGCGGACCTTTCGGCCCGCGCCTTGTCGCGTTTGAAGGAAGCCGTGAGGCGGGGTTATTCCCCCGCCTCTTCGTTTGCGGGCTCGCCGTCAGTGACGGGTGCGGCCTCTTCCTTGTCCTTCAGCTCATAGAGCGTCAGGGCGCTGACTACCTGCGTGCCGGACAGCTTCAGATAGAGCGAGCCGTCTTCGTTCCGCCACGCAACCCCAATGCGCTCGTAGGTGGCTTTCTTGCCGTAGCCGTGGCGCACCTTGGCGACGTGGGTTGGCAGTTTGGGCTTGTCGCTGCCGCGGGCGTTGGTTTCTGTCGATTGGTTCGTGTTAGTCATGGGTCTTCTCCTTTGTTGAACGGGCTGGCCTTTCCAGCCTTACCCGCCGGACAGCAGGCCGCCGGGGACGTGTCCCCAACACGGGAGGCCCGCAGGGCCGAATGGAGCGGGCAGGAGAAGGACACGCCGCAGAGCATCCCCGCCGGTCTGATAAACGGCTTCTGGGGTACAAGGCTGAAAGAGAAACAGCCTCGTTCTAAACAAAGAGAACGGAAGCCCTGACGGGCGAAACGACCGAAACCACCCGCCTGTGTCTTGCCCACGGCACCCAAACGACGACCGAAAACCGGTGACATGCGAATCGGTGCGGGCACTGCTGCCGCCGGCATCGGGATTGTTCTGACGGAACGGCTTTTTACGGCTCGCTATAAAGCTCCGGCGCACGAGGTTGGCACGAGGTTTGCGCGCAACTGACAGGACAATATCAGCCGCGACCCGCCGATGATGGCAGCTAACGGAGACGCGGCAATGGCCTCCTTCCTCGATGACTTCACACGCGACATACCGCGCGGGCTGAGTTCGCGCTATTTGAAGCAGCAAACAGCCCCGCAGGCACGCTGGCAGACGCCGGAAGTCATATTGGAGCGCAAGGCGCTCGACTATGATCCGCGCAATCCCGGCGGCAAGATTCTCGTGGGATCGTTCGGCCCCAAGCTCGTCGGCATCGAGGATAACCGGCATATCCTGACCGTGGCCGGGAATCGCGCGGGAAAGTCGGTCACGCTGATCAATAATCTTCTGTTCTATCGCGGCAGCGTGCTATCGACGGACCCGAAGGGCGAACTCGCCAATATCACAGCGGCCCGCCGCGCCGCGCTCGGGCAGAAGGTCCATGTCCTCGATCCTTTCGGAAGCACGGCGCCCCGGATCGCGCATTTGCGCAAGTCCTA
>JBKQHQ010000272.1:0-3442 GCA_052148715.1 Xanthobacteraceae bacterium
CACGTCTTCAGACGCCTGGGCCCGAGCGACCGCCAGCTCCGCGGCAACCTCCTTACCAACCTCACCACCATTCTACCATGACCACACCTTACGAGACCGACGAGGAGCAGGGTGCCGATATCTGCAAGCAGATGCGCATCCGAGAGCTCAACGACGCGTTCCGCACCGAACCATTGAGCGTTCTTTCCGTTTCCCTACGCTGGCGGCCGCCTGGCAACGATCTCGCTTTTGGAGATAGCTCTCTGAGGAGTGGCTCGATGATCGTGTCCACTATCTGATGATGGACACCATCCGTGATGTCGGTTGACGAAGACGGTGATGTCGCGGCTGGCAAGCGCAGGCGTCGATCGTGGACGCGGGACGAGAAGCGTCGGATCGTTGAAGAGAGCCTTCAGGAAGGTGCATCGATCGCCGAGGTCGCTCGACGTCACGAGCTCAACGCCAATCTCTTGTTTACATGGCGTCGCAAGATGGGCGTTGAGCCGTCTGAGCAGTCTGGCCCGATGCCTATCCTGCCCGTGACGATTGCGCCGGGAGCGGTCGCGCAGAAGCATTGCCCGACGGCGGCCGGCCAGATGGAAATCGTTCTTGCGGAAGGCAATCGGGTCCTAGTTTGGGCTGATGTCGAGGCAGCGGCGTTGTCGCGCGTGTTGAAGGCGCTGTCGCGGCGATGATTCCAATTCCGAGCGGCGTCAGGGTCTGGATTGCGACGGGTCATACCGACATGCGGCGCGGCATGCAGGGGCTGGCGCTTCAGGTTCAGGAGAGTCTGAAGCGCGATCCCCATGCCGGCGATCTTTATATTTTCCGAGGTCGTCGCGGCGATCTGGCCAAGATCCTCTGGCACGATGGGATCGGGCTGTCGCTTTACGCCAAACGACTGGATCGCGGAAAGTTCATCTGGCCTTCGGCGTCGGATGGCGCGGTGTCGATCTCGGCGGCTCAGATGTCCTATATGCTGGAAGGGATCGACTGGCGAAATCCGCAACTGACATGGCGTCCCAAGAGCGCCGGCTGAGCCAAATAAAATAAGGGGCCACGTGCATTTTAGGGCGTCACAAATCAGAGAATTTATGATTCTCTCATTGCCATGGATGCGGATCGCGACGCTCTTCCCGATGACATAACCGCTCTGAAAGAGGCGCTGATCATCGAGCGTGCCAAGGGTCTGGAGGTTGCCGCGGAGCTGGCGGTCGCTCGGGCCCAGGCGTCTGAAGACGTGGCACTGATCGCCCAGCAGAAGTTGCGGATCGCCAAACTGGAGCGCCAGGTCTACGGGCAACGATCGGAGCGCTCGGCGCGTCTGATCGATCAGTTGGCGCTGGAGTTTGAAGAGCTGGAAGCCGGCGCCACGGAAGACGAACTCGCGGCGGAGACAGCGGTCGCCAAGACAATGTCGGTGCGCGGATTTACGCGCAAGCGACCCGAGCGCAGCACATTCCCCGATCACCTTCCCCGCGAGCGTGTGGTGATCGATCCGCCGACGGCATGTGAGTGCTGCGGCGGCAATCGCCTGCGCAAGCTCGGCGAAGACGTGACCCGAACCCTGGAGACGCAGCCCCGTCGGTGGAAAGTGATCGAGACGGTGCGGGAGAAGTTCACCTGCCGCGACTGCGAGAAGATCACGCAAGCGCCGGCGCCGTTCCATGTCATCGCGAGAGGCTGGGCGGGACCCAGCCTCCTGGCGATGATCGTGTTCGAGAAGTTTGGTCAGCATCAGCCCCTGAACCGCCAGGCCGAGCGCTATGCTCTGGAAGGCGTGCCGATCGCGTTGTCGACCATGGCCGACGCCGTGGGGTCGGTCTGCGCGGCGCTCGATCCTCTCCTTCGCCTTGTGGAAAGCCATGTCATGGCGGCAGAGCGCTTGCACGCGGATGATACGACCGTACCGGTTCTGGCCGAAGGAAAGACCGACACCGGGCGATGCTGGATATATCTGCGCGACGACAGGCCGTTTGGCGGAACCGGGCCCCCCGCGGCGATATTTTACTACTCACGCGATCGCAGGGGCGAGCATCCTCAGGGGCATCTGGCTGGCTATGCCGGCATCCTGCAAGCGGACGCCTATGACGGTTACAACAAGCTCTATCAGGCCGGCCGAAGTGCTGGCCCCATCCTGGAGGCGGCATGTTGGGTGCATGCCCGGCGCCCGTTCTTCGCCATGGCCGACATCGAGGAGAACGCTCGACGCAAAGCCTCAGGCAAGAAAGAGATCGCGCTGTCGCCCATCGCGATCGAGATCGTGCGCCGTATCGACGCGCTGTTCGAGATCGAGCGATCCATCAACGGCAAGAGCGTCGAGGAACGCCTGGTCGTCAGGCAGATGTCGAGCCGGCCATTGGTCGACGACCTTCATGTCTATATGCGTGCGCAGTTCGCTCGGCTCGCTCGCGGGCACGACTTGGCCAAAGCGATCAATTACGTTCTCAAGCGCTGGGTGGGCTTTACCCTATTCCTTCAGGACGGGCGCGTCTGCCTCTCGAACAACGCCGCCGAACGAGGCCTGAGGGGTATCGCCCTGGGTCGAAAATCGTGGCTGTTCTGCGGGTCCGATCGCGGCGGACAGCGCGCCGCAGCCATGTACAGTCTCGTCGTCACGGCCAAAATGAATGGCGTCGATCCGCAGGCCTGGCTCACCGACGTCCTCTCCCGTATCGCAACTCATCCTGCCCATCGATTGGATGAATTGTTGCCGTGGAACTGGACGCCACTGACGTCAGCGATTGCAGCCCGGGCGGCCTGACCGTGCACATCAACAAGGTCCACCACGTCACGACGATTGACCGCATCGCCAATGATCTCGGCGAAAGCGAGGACTGGCTTCACGACGTTGCCAACGAAATGGAAATTGAAGACGGAGTGATATGGGTCTACGGCGTCGGCGAGGACGGCGTGATGGCCTTCACTGACTTCGGAATCGAGAACCTCGTCGATCTCATCAAAATGCATAAAGACCGAACACTGCTCAACCGCCGGGACGGCGGCAAATAGGCAGCCTGCGGTCTATGCCGGATGGATACGGTCATGACCGAGCCGAGCCGGTTGAAAACGATGCTCGCGCTCTTGAGCCTCGGATGACGAACGCTCGCCCTGCGCTCAACCATGGCATCCTCCGAATTCCCGCCCGAGCCCGGCACGATAATGCGAGAGACCGCCCGATGCGAGCCACGCCGATGGTTATTTCGATGTTAACGATGAATGCCGGCGCGAGTTTTTGCTGCTGAAATCACATCTCGTTGGGGAACCAACAGCAGACGAAGCCTTCTGCAGTCGCGGCGAGCGGATGGTTAACCGATCGGCAGATGGCGATCGTCTGTTTCAGTTGTCTATTGGCATCCGGGTGGCGAAGACGCTGGTGCTCACGCCATGCTCTTCTGCCGCTGCACGAATTTCCGGGGTCCCGAACACTTTGCTGATAAAATCCGCTACCTTGCTCGCCGCG
>JBKQHQ010000273.1:0-24758 GCA_052148715.1 Xanthobacteraceae bacterium
CCGCGCGCAAGTCGATTCGATATGGCTGCATCGCGACGGCGCGGAGCCCGGCGCGACCGACCTGTTAGCGAGCGCGGTCGCCGGCCTGACCTTTCCGCCGGGCGACGGCTATGTCTGGGTCGCCGCGGAAGCCGCGACCGCCAAAGCCTTACGCCGGCATCTGGTGGGTGAACGCGGCCTGAGGAAGGATTGGGTCAAGGCCGCGGCCTATTGGAAGCGCGGCGCCGTTGCCGTGCACGAGACGTACGATGACTGAATTTCGCGAGGTCGCTCCCACGACGACCCTGAATTCGTCCGCCGTGCGCGTCGTGCTCGAACGCCTCTACGGCGAGGCGGAACGAACCGACAGCCAAGTGCTGCCCCGCGTGCACGCCGCAGCCGAGCGCCTTGGCGGGCCCTACGACGATCGCAAGTCCAGTGGCCTTCTGGATGAGGCCTTCATTCCGGTCGCCCCCGAAGTGGGCCGGTTGCTCTACGTGCTCGTGCGGACAAGGCAGCCTAAGCTCGCCGTGGAGTTCGGGACATCCTTCGGCCTGTCCGCCATCCACATCGCCGCAGCACTCCGCGACAACGGCGTGGGAAGGCTGGTTGCGACCGAGCTCAACGCCACCAAGGCGGCGCGCGCTGTCGAACATCTCCGGCAAGCAGGACTAAGCGACCTGGTCGAGGTCCGGCAGGGTGATGCCTTCGACACGTTGTCGGACGTCCGGGGGATCGACTTCCTGCTGCTTGATGGCTGGAAAAATCTCTATCTCCCGATGCTGAAAAAGCTCGAACCGGCGCTTAATTCCGGCAGCCTTGTCGTCGCCGACGATCTCAAGATCATGCCGGAGATGCTGCAGCCCTATGTGGCCTATGTGCGCGATCCGCAGAACGGATACACCTCCAGCGAACTGCCGCTCGATGACGGGCTCGAGCTGTCGCTGCGGGGATGAGGACCGCGGGTGAGTGAAACGCGCGGCGTCGTATATAACGGCCGCGCCGGCGTCGGTCGGGCGGCCGTCTCGCAACCTCACCGCCCTAGGCTTAGGCGCTCAAGCCTCCGTCCACCATCAGCAGGCTTCCCGTCGTGAAGCTGCTCGCGTCGGAAGCGAGAAAGAGCACAGAACGGGCCACCTCCTCGGCGCGGACGTGGCGCCGCAGCGGAATGATCTCGTTGAAGAACTCGGTGGCGTCCCGCCCGAGGATGCGGCTGAGGTTCTTTTCAACATGCAATTGAAACTCGTTGTCGACGGGGCCGGGATGAATGGTGTTGACGCGGATGTTGCGTGCGGCGGCCTCCTTGGCGAGCACCCGCATCAGTCCAACCTGCGCGTGCTTGGCGGTGATGTAGGCGCAAACTCCCGGATCGCCCTTAACGCCCACGATGCTGGAGGTGATGATGATCGAGCCGCCGTCGTTCATCCGCGGCAGCGCATGCTTTGCCACTAAGAACGCGCCTTTAACATGCACGGCAAGCACCGCGTCGAAGACGTCTTCCGGATATTCGGTGATCGGCGCGACGACGCCGAAATTGCCCGCATTGCTGAAGAGCACGTCGATCTTTCCCCACCTGCTCACCGTTCTCGCGACGCTGCTTTTGACCTGGTCCGATCTGGTGACGTCCGCCGCGAAATAGTCCAGGCAATCTCCGCCGATCTGCGCGGCGGCGTTCTTCAAGGCCGCCTCGCTCAGGTCCACGAGCATGACGTTGGCCCCCTGCTGAAGCAGGAGCTTCGCCGCCGCAAGGCCGATGCTGCCGGCTCCGCCGGTGATTAGACACACCTTGCCTTGCATCTGCTTCGACATTGGTCTCTCCTCTGAGGGCAGCGAATGCCTGGGTTGGCTCCGCGGTCTGCCGGAAAAGTTCGGCAAAGCTTGACAGCGAATGGCCCGGATAGATTAGCGCGGGTTGCGCGCTCGATCCGATTCACCGTCGTGATACTGCCGCCCATTGGCGTCACTTTTCAAGGAGCGCAAGGCAGCGCTGGCTTGCCTTGGCCGCGCCATTCTCGAGTGCCGGCTGTAATTGATGGAAAGTTCGATAAGCGAACATCTCATCGAGGCGGCAAGGGTTCCGAACCCGCAATCAGTCGTTTCGCAGCCGCCCCAAAACGCGGCGCCGGCCGACCGCTTTTGCATGGGCGCGTGCCCATGCAAGAAGCGTGGCAAAAGCCCGTGGTGGCACAACAATATTGATTGACAAGCCACCCCGCAGGCTATGCAACCGCCATAAATGCAGCTATCCTAAAAGAATGGCCGGAAGATCTTTGGCCGACCGCAAAACTAACGAGACGGGGCGATAACCCGCTCGCCAATCATCACGCAGGGAGGATTTGATGCGAAGACGCGAACTGCTGAAATATGCGGCTGCGGCGGCCGTCGTTGGACCGCTTGGCCTACGGACCGCGAGCGCCGATGGCCCGCCGCTCAAGATCGGTGTTGTCGGGCCAAAAACGGGGCCCCTCGCCCCCGGCGCTGCGGTCACCCACTTTCCGAACTTCACGCTCTGGGCCCACGAGGTCAACGCCGCCGGCGGTCTCAAGCTCAAGGACGGCCCGCGCAAGGTCGAGCTCATTGAATACGACGACCGCACCAGCCCGCCGGAGGCGATCAAGGCGGTGGAGCGACTCGCCACTGTGGACAAGGCGGATTTCATCATGCCGGTCTACGCCACCGGCTTCAATCTCGCGGTCGCGCCGATCTATGCGAAATACGGTTATCCGCTGATCACGCAGGCGTGTGTCACCGATCAGATCGACCAGCTTACCACGCGCTATCCCAACATGTTCATCGTCCAGGGCTCGACCACCGCATTCGCCAAGTCGGCCATCGCGGTTCTCAAGAAATTGAAGGACGCGGGGAAGATCGGCAACAAGGTCGCGGTGGTCAACGTGGCCGACGACTTCGGAATCGAGCTCGCCAATGCCGGGCGGCCGCTGTTCAAGGAAGCCGGGTTCGAGATCGTCTACGACAAGTCCTATCCGCTCGGCACCCAGGATCTGGCGCCGGTGGTGAAGGCCGCCAAGGCAGCGAACCCGGATGCCTTCGTGGCCTGGTCCTACCCGCCGGATACCTTCGGACTGTTGGAGCAAGCGAAGATCGAAGGTTTGAACGTCAAGGCCTATTACAGCGCGGTGGCAACTGCGTTCCCAGGCTTCTATCAGAAGTACGGCGCGACGGCGGAAAACGTGCTGGGCGCGGGCGGCATCAAGGATACGCCGGAAATTCGCGCGTATTACAAAGCCCACAAGGAAGTGACCGGCGTCGACGCGGACTATTGGGGCAGCCCATTCTACTACGCCATACTGCAGATGATCACCCAGTCCATCGAAAGCGTCGGCTCCATGGATCTCAAGGCCATCAGCGCGCACCTCAAGTCGAAGAAGTTCAAGACCCTCGTCGGCGAGCTCGATATCAGAAACCAGCGGCTCGACAAGTTCTGGACAGTCGGCCAATGGCAGAACGGCTTCTTCAACGCAGTGGACGGCGTCGGCTTTAGCGAATTCGTGCCGGTCAATCTGAAGACCTGGTAGGTACCAACCGACCTCATTTCGGGGCTCTGCCGCGCGAGCCCCGAAATGAGCTAACCATCTGCTCGCGATTGATTCACGGCAGTCTATGGACGTCATCATCACCGGCCTGCTGCTTGGCGGCACCTACGCCCTGATGGCCATGGGGCTGCAGCTGCAATACGGTGTCGCCCGCATCATGAACCTCGCCAACGGCGAAATGTTGATCGCCGGGGCGTTTGGCACTTTCTGGTTTGTCACGGCATCCAAGGCAAGCCCGTTCTACGCACTGATCGGCGTGGCGCCGTTGGCTTTCGTCGCCAACTGGGCGGTCTACCGCGTGCTGATCCTGCCGCTCGTGCGCCGGGCCAAGAGCCCGGGCCAGCTTGACGTTGACTGCATCCTGGCGACCTTCGGGCTGAGCTTCATTTTCGTGGGGCTGCTGCTGGCCGTGTTCGGCGGCCAGTATCTGAGCTACTCCTATCTGGCGCGGCCGATTTTGGTCTTCGGCGAACCCTATGGCCTCAACCGGATCGCGGCGTTCCTCGGGTCGGTGGCGCTCTGCGCCGGCCTCTATGGCTGGCTGCATTGGACCCGGACCGGCCTTGCGCTGCGTGCGGTCGCCGTCAACCCCGCGGCGGCGGGGTTGGTCAGCATCAACGTGCCGCGCCTGTCGGCGCTCGCCTTTGCGCTGGGCGGCGCGGTGACCGCATCCGGCGGCGCGCTCCTGAGCATGTTTTTGACCTTCGACGCCTCGCTCGGCGTGATCTTCACGTTGAAGGCACTGATCATCGTCATCCTGGGAGGCGTCAGCGATATTCGTGGCGCCATCGCAGCGGCTTTTGTCCTCGGTCTGGCCGAGACGGCGGTCGCGATCCTGGTCGACCCGGGGCTGACCCTGGCGGCGGCCTATGGGCTGTTTATGATCATCCTGCTGGTGCGACCGGAGGGACTGTTCGGGAGGCGATCAACTTGACCAGCATCGACAGCCGCAGCGGTATGATCATGCAATCGACATTGCAGTCTGTCCGCGAGGCGCTGATCTTGAGCTCGCGCGAGAAACGCAATTTGCTGCTGGTCGGAGTGGCTTTCATTGCCGCTGCCTTGCTGCCGCTGTTCAACACCGGCTACGTGCTGTCGATTGCGATCTCGATCGCGATGTACACGGCGCTGGCCACGTCCTGGACGTTGTTCTCCGGCCCGACCAAATACATCTCGCTGGCCACGGCGGCCTTTTTCGGCATCGGCATGTACATCGTGGCGGGCGGCATCGACCTCTTGCCGTATCCGGCGCTCGTGCTGCTGGCCGGCGTCACCGGCGCCGTTTTCGCCGCCGTCGTGGGCCTCGCGACGTTGCGGATTTCCGGCGTCTATTTCGTCATCTTCTCGCTGGGGCTCGCCGAGCTGGTACGGCAGATCGTGACCTGGCTGCAGCACGTGCTGGGCACGATGAGCGGGCTTTATGTGCTGACCGACCGGACCGAGGCGATGTTCTTCTGGCAGCTGCTGGGCCTGACCGCGCTGGTCTATCTGGTGGGCTGGTGGATCGGTCGGTCGCGGCTCGGCTTCGCCTTGCGTATCATCGGCAATGACGAGCTCGTTGCGGTTCATAGCGGCATCAATACGGCCCGCGCCAAGGTGATCCTGTTCGTCATCTCCAGCACCTTCGCGACGATCGCGGGCGCCCTGGTGGCCCCGCGCTGGAGCTACGTCGAACCGACCGTGGCGTTCGGGTCGTTTCTGTCGTTTCAGGTGGTGATCATGGCGCTCCTTGGCGGCGTGCACCGCCTTTGGGGGCCGCTGGTCGGGGTCATCCCGTTCACGCTGCTGTGGGAGCTCATTGCCATCAATTTTCCCACCCAGACCACGCTGCTGCTGGGCGTCGCGTTTCTGCTCATTGTCTATGTCATTCCCAACGGTGTGGTCGGCCTGATCGAGGACTTGGTGCACGGGCGGGGCATGCTCGGATCGTTGCGCGAGCGGCCGCTGCCGCGCATCGACGGCATGGTCGAGGCCGCCAAGACCAGGTTGCGACGCTGGGCGAGCCGCAATGCCTAGCCCGGCGAGCGCCACGGCGGCGCTGACCGCCGCCGCCGTCAGCAAGCGGTTCGGCGGCTTGATCGCGGTCGACAACGTGTCGTTCGAACTGGCGCAGAACGAGGTCCTGGGCCTGATCGGACCGAACGGCTCGGGCAAAACCACGATGATGAACCTGATCTCCGGGGCGCTGAATCCGAGCTCCGGCGCGATCAGGCTCTACGGCGACGATATCGCGGGCCTCGGGCCGAGCCGCATTGCCAACAAGGGCGTCGCCCGCACCTTCCAGTTGGTCCGCATGCTCCCAGGGATGACGGTGCTCGAGAACGTCGCCGCCGGCGGGGTGTTTGGCCACGCCCGCCGATGGGGCCACGATCTCGACGACCACGCCCGCGGCTTGTTGCGGCGGGTCGGCTTGCACGGTGCCGGTGACGGCCCGGTGACGAAGCTGACCTACATCGACCAGAAAAGGGTCGAGCTGGCGCGCGCGCTCGCAGCCGATCCGAAGGTCTTGCTGCTGGATGAGTGGCTTGCAGGCCTCAACCCGACCGAATTGAAGACCGGGATCGCGCTGATCGAGCAATTGCGCGCCGAGGGGCGGACCATCATCATCGTCGAGCATGTGATGGACGCCATTCGCAGCCTGTGCGACCGTTGCGTGGTGATGAGCAGCGGCATCAAGATCGCGGAAGGCACCCCCCGGGAGGTGCTGGCGGACGCCGAGGTGATCCGGGCCTATCTCGGGGACGCCGATGCTTGAAAGCCGGAATCTGTCGGTGTTTTACGGCCGCCATCGCGCCTTGGAGAACGTCTCGGTGACGGTGGCCGCGGGCGAGATCGTGGTGATGCTCGGGGCCAACGGCGCCGGCAAGAGCACCTTGCTGCGCGCGATCGCCGGCCAGATTCCGTCGCGGCAGGGCGGCGCGGTGCTGATGGACGGCACCGATATCACCCACCGCCCGGCGCACGAGATCGTCGAGGCCGGGATTGCCACGGTGCCGGAGGATCGCGGCATATTCGCCGAATTGACCGTGCAGGAGAATCTCGCGCTCGGCGCCTACCCGCGCCGCGCTCGGGCACGCGCCGCCGAAAGCATGGAACGCGTGCTGGCCCTTTTTCCGAAGCTCGCCGAGCGGCGCAAGCAGCTGCTGCGCACCATGAGCGGCGGCGAACGCCAGATGGTGGCGGTGGGGCGCGCCATGATGTCGGCGCCGTCGATCCTGATGCTGGACGAGCCGTCGCTTGGCTTGTCGCCGCTGCTGTGCGGCGAGCTGTTTCGCTCGCTGGCGCGCATCAAGGACACCGGTGCCGGCATTTTCTTGGTTGAGCAGAACGCCAAGCAGAGCCTCGCGATCGCCGATCGCGGCTACCTTCTGGACAACGGCCATATCGTCGGATCGGACAGCGCGGCGGCGCTGGCAAAGGACGAGAAGGTGCAGATGGCCTATCTGGGCGGCGGGTAGGCCGGGTAAAGACGAAAGGTCCGCGCCGTTAACGTGGACTCGAGGCGCCTGAGCGCGAACGCCGATAATGGGCGTCACGTCGACGCGACCGCGTCGGACATCAGGCGAGGAAGCGCTGCACCGCGTCCACGGCTTCCCGCTTCTCGTCGAGCACGAGGTGGCCCGCGCCCTTGAAGATCTGGATATCCGCCTTTGGGATGAACCGGCGCCAAGTCGCGGCCTGCTGCGACGGGATGAGGCGGTCATCCTCGCCCCAGACCAGCAGCGTCGGCATGGTGACGCGGTGCAGATAGCGAGGCAAATCCGGATCCCACGGGCGCTCCCACAGGAGCCGCGCGAGGGTCCCGGCTTCGCGGTACCGGTCGCCGATGAAATCGAGGTCGGGCTTCTCCGGCAGATGCCGTTTGATGACGTCGAAATTCGTCGCCAGCATGGGGATGATCTGCTCGGGCGTCAGCCTGAGCACGTCGCACGTGGGATGCTGCTTGTCGCGCAGTCCGGCGGGACCGACGAGGACCAGCCGGTCGACCCGATTCCCGTGCTCCATGGCGAACTTGGCGGCAAGGAAACCCCCGAGCGAGAAACCGACCAGGCGGACCTTGTCCACGCGCAGCGCGTCGAACAGCTCGAGATAGTGCATCACGTAGTCGTGCATGCCGGACAGCGCGGGGTCGTCCCCGGATTCGCCGAATCCCGGGTGGAACGGGATGATGACGCGAAACTTCTCCGCCCAGGGCAGGGCGAAATCGAATCCGTGCCAGGTTCCGGCGCCGTGCAGGAACACGAGGGGGGCACCGCTTCCGGCTGTGAGCAGGACCGTCTTCACGCCGTTGATGCTGTGAACTTCGCGTTCGAATTTGGCCATGGCGACCTCCTATTCGGCCGCGACGCGACGTTCCGCGCCCGCGCGGGCGCGCAGGCGCGGGAAGACGTCTTGGGCGAGGAAGCTCAAGTTCTTCACCACCTTCCAATGCGGCATGTCGCCGATTGCGCCAAAAATATTGAAGTGGTTGGTCCCCATCGTCTCGCCCCATTCTTCCAGCTGCTCGACGACCTGATCGGGCGTCCCGACCGCGACGAAGAAGGCTTCGTTGATGGCCTTGAAGTTGAACGAGCCGTGCAGCTTGTCCGCGAGCGCCGCCCGCATTTTCAACTGCTCGACCGAAAGATAGCCCGGAGGCGCGAGGTATGCGGGCGTGGTGCGCAGGGCGTCTTCGAAGAAATAGCGCAGGTGCTCGACCGCCTCTTCCTCGGCCTTCTGTTGTGTCTCCGCGACGTAGGCAATGACCGAGAGCGGAAGTTGGTCCGGCCGGAGGTGGTGCCCGTGCTCCGATGCGCGCTTGCGCAGTGTCCTGTACAGCTCGAGGCACTTCTGCTTGGTGACGAACACCGCCGAGTAGCCGAAGCCGAGCTTGGCTGCGAGCTCGATGGTCTCCGGGCTTCCGGTTCCCACGATGTAACAGGGCGGATGTGGCTTCTGATACGGGCGCGGCCACGGATTGAGAAAGCGGTAGGTGTAGAAGTCGCCGTAGTAGGTTGTCGGGCCGTCCTGCGTCCAGGCTTGCAGGATGATCTCGATCGATTCCCGGTGGCGCTCGCGGGCGGTCGCCGGATTGACCGGGTTCGACCAATATTCCATGCCCGTGCCGAGCGGGAACGCGACCTCCAGGCGGCCGTTCGAGAGCACGTCGAGCATGGCGTATTCTTCCGCCAGGCGGTTCGGGAATTCGAGGTTTGGCGGCGTGCCCCACACGCAGATTTTCGCGTTCTTGATTTGTGGGATGATCGCGGCGGCGATCAGATTCGGCGCCGGCATCATGCTGTAGGTCGAGTTGTGGTGCTCGTTGACGACGACGGCGTCGAAGCCGAGCTTGTCCGCGAGCACGAGCTCGGCGAGGTAGCGCTCGTACAGCGCATGTCCCTTTTCGGGATCGTAGTACTTGTTCGAGAAGTCGACCCACAGCGACCGGAACTCCTTGTGGTTCTCCGGCAGGTGCACGTAGGGCATGAAATGCATGAAATTGAAACGGACGCTGCCGTTCATCGAAGCCTCCCTGTTGTTCGTTCGACTCCGTTGGCCGCCCGCAAGCGCTTCAGGTCGTCGTCTGGGAAAAATCTCGAACCGCGCCGGTGCCGCTGCCGGACCGTCGCGCGAGATCGAGTTCCTCCTTTTTGTCCTTGCTGGGAGCTTACGAAGGCATGAATTAGTGTCAAGGTTTATCTGCGCCGTTCGGCTCCGCGGCCCGCGGCGTGAAGATCAGACGTGGGCATCGGCAGCACATCTGATGGGCCGCGTGGGCCACATGCGGGAGGACGCCACCCGGAATTCAACATCCGACCAGGTTGATCGGGCAGGGGAGGTTTAGATGCTGTCGCTGTCGCCGGGCATCATTGTCGCGGCGGGTGCTGTGGATTGGAATCCGGAAAGCCCCGTCGTCGGCGCGACGCGGCGCATATCGAGCGGGCTCGCCGCATTGACGATCGCCCGCCGACGAAAGGGGCGTTTGGTCACCGCCGGACCAGCGAGAAGGCGAAGTTGGGTCCGAACTTCTGGGCATATGCCTGCTTGATCCAGAACATCGCGAGGGGTTCGAGCAGGCGCGCGGCCTTCAGCGGGCCGGCGTCGATGGCCTCGAAGCCCAGCTCTTCGGCGAGCTTTCCGACGATCGTCTTGGCCTCGGTATCGTCGCTCGCGACCGGCATCATCGGTTTCGCCGGGAAGGCGCGCGCCGTGGCCATGTTCTCCGCCCCCGTGGTGTTGAAGGCTTTGACCAGGCGCGCACCCGGTGCCAGACGTGCCACCGTCTCGCCGGCGGAATCGGCAAACCCGAGCGCGAGGTCGAGCGCGGGCGTGAGCGGGTTCGTGGCATCGATCACGATCTTGCCCGCGAGCGAGCCCACGGCCTGGAGAGCGTCCGAAACCGCCGGCCATGGCACGGCGAGCAGGATCAGATCGGCGCTTGCGGCTTGGTTCAACGGGATGACGCGGAAACCCGCTGCCGTGACCGCATCGGCGCTCTTGCCGTTCGCCGCGCGCAGCGCATAGGTCACGTCATGACCGGATTTGCGCCATCCGGCACCCAGTGCCTTTCCAACGTTTCCAGCTCCGATGATTGTGATCCGCATGTTTCGCTCCATATCGGCTCGAAATAGTATCGTGGCAGTCAGCCTAGCAACGCCCGCCATAACTGTCGAACGGGTCGGCGGACTTTCACCCCCGGCGGGACATGACGGGCATGTGCCGGGTGGCGGACTTGGGCACGTTCATACTGATCATTTCGCAAAGGAACTCCGATGTCCCGTATCTTCATTTCCGGCTCCTCCGACGGCCTCGGTCTGATGGCGGCAAAACTGCTTGTCAAAGACGGCCATCAGGTGACGTTGCACGCGCGCAATGCCGCGCGCGCCGCGGACACCCGCCGCGCGCTGCCGCAGGCCGCGGCCGTCGTCGTCGGCGACCTGTCGAGTATCGCCGAGATGCGTCGGGTTGCCGACCAGGTCAACGAGTTGGGCAGGCACGACGCCGTGATCCATAACGCGGGCGTCGGCTATCGCGAGTCGGGGCGCATCGAGACCGTCGACGGTCTCGCTCACGTGTTCGCGATCAATGTGCTCGCGCCGTACCTGCTGACGGCTTTAATCACTCCGCCCAGCCGGCTGGTATACCTGGGCTCGGGGCTGCATAAGGGCGGCGATCCTCGTTTGGACGACCCACAATGGGCGACGCGTCCGTGGAACGGCCAGCAAGCCTACTCGGACAGCAAGCTCTTTGACGTCGTGCTGGCGTTCGCCGGGGCGCGCCGATGGCCCAAGGTGCTGTCAAACGCTGTTGAACCGGGCTGGGTGCCGACGAAGATGGGCGGCCCGGCCGCGCCCGATGACTTGTCCCTGGCCCCGGTCACCCAGGCGTGGTTGGCGGTGAGCGACGACCCGGCTGCCAAGGTGACCGGCCAATACTTCTACCACCAAAAACTCCAGCAAGTGCACCCCGCCGCCCGGCGGGAGGATCTGCAAGAAGAGCTGCTCGCCTACTGCGCAGGCCTTACCGGCGCCACCCTCCCGGACGCGCTTGAATAGTGCGCTTAGTCGGCGCCTTGGAGCCTTCGCCGATGACTACCGTCAGGCGGCCGGCCAATAGCCGAAGCGGGCCATCTGCTCGCCATGGTCGTGCACGATGCGGTCGATCTGCGCCGTCGTCAGCACCTCGCGCCACTGGCCCGACCGGCCTTCACGAAAGAAGCGCTGGGCATCCTTCGGACGCTCGCGAAAGCCGTCTTTCTCTTCTTGGGCGCGCAGCCTGTCGAATGAGGAGCGGTCGATCGCTTCGGCGAGCTGGGCGGGATTTGCCTCGAGCAGAAGGTGCTTGACGAGCCCGTCGAAGGTCGACTCCGGCGCGCTCACCATGTCCTCGTAGCGCATCACGTAGATCGCCGGGTGGGCGCTACGGGTCCAGCTCAACACGTGCTGGCTCCACGAGCCGTAGACTTCATACACCGCCTTATCGGTGATGGCGGTCTCGGCCCCGTCTATTCCCATGGTTGTGATCGCGTCGTCGATCGATCGGTTCATGTGATGCGCATAGGAGATCGCCACATCGAGCGGATTGCGAATGATGTAGATCGCGCCCGACGTGACCGCAAAGTTGATGGTTGAAGCGCCGCGGTCGACCACCAGGGCTTGATGGGTCTTGATGAAAACGAGTCCGTCGTTCTCGTCGGCGATACGCCGCTGTACTTGGTGGCGCACCGCGGCAACCTCGTTGCGATGCTCCTCGGTCGGCTCAAATCCGAGCGCCTCGGTATAATTGAGTTTGCGGATTTCCCAGGTCGAGAAGCGGCCCATTGCGTTGATGTCCTGCTCGTCGCGCTCACCCGATAGGATCTTGGCGATGTTGTGCAGAAACGTTCGCGTCCAGGTATTCCCGGATTTCGGGAAAGATGCGATCCAAACAATCCCGGTTCCAGCGTCTGTTCTTGTGTCTGTCATGATAGCGTCATGAGCTGACCAGGCCAGTTCTACCGATCTGATTCGTTTTTTAGGAGCCCGGTTGATTTCTATCAGCTCACCTGTCTCCGATTGTTTAGTTTGTTGCCGCGCGGCAACAGACTGGAGCCGACCGGCAGCCAGAGCATCACCATACTCATATATGTCGGTTGATCAAGACGGACGGTATTATAGTGTCCCGGCCGCGGCGAGGAGAGGCAGATGAGTCGGCAACCGTGTCCAACATTCAAAGGCGGGCCCGTGTGTTGCTGTACACGGGTGTTTCGGTCATTGCGCTTGTAGCGGCCTCTGCGGAGGTCCGTGCGTTTGAGTCCCCACCGGTTGTCATCCCAAATCCACCGTCTCCCGCCGACCCGAGCCGTTGTCTCTGGTTTGCCGAGCGCGGCACGGCCGCGACCGGAGGCAATGACGTCCATTTCGGCAATCCTGCGATCGATGTGGGCAGGGTCGGGTGGGGACCGGAGACGGCCGGCGGCGTTGATTGTCAGCTAGGGCCGTCGCCCTGGCATGTCAGCGCGCAAGTGCGCTACGGCACGGCCGAACGATCGGGAACGTTCGCTCCGAAGGGCACGTTCCTTATCCCATCAGGTGCCGCATTGCCGGGCACGCCGTCGGTTTTGGTACCGTTCAATGTTCAGGGCGCCGGGGTCTTCACCCATCAGGAAACTCATGCGCTGGCGGATTTTGCGGTCGGGCGTGACGT
Source organism: Xanthobacteraceae bacterium (assembly GCA_052148715.1). Classification (GTDB taxonomy): domain Bacteria; phylum Pseudomonadota; class Alphaproteobacteria; order Rhizobiales; family Xanthobacteraceae; genus JBKQHQ01. The sequence continues at coordinate 12,699 of JBKQHQ010000273.1, forward strand.
TGGCCTTGGTTTGGGTCGAACCGAGCTGATGTTTGGGCTGCGTATCGCGGATATCGGCGCGAAGACCACCGGCTCGGGGCAATTTCTCGTTCCGCCCGTGGCGATCGGCAGCTTTTCCCCTATCCTGCACCCGTTTTCCTTCGAGCAGAACAGCATGTTCTTGGGCGGCGGCCCTCGCCTCGGCATCGAGGGAAATGTGCCGCTCGGCGGCGGCTGGGCGATCGACTATCTCGCCGGCGCGGCGGTGCTGTTCGGCACGCGATCGCTGACGATGAATGTCGGCGGAGATGCCCCCGGTCCGGCGGGCCTCAATAATTTCGGCACTTCCGACGCCGCCGCGATCTTCAATCTCGACGCACAGGTCGGGCTGTCTTACTGGTTCACGCAGGATCTGAAGCTGACCGCGAGCTACCGGTTCGACGGCTATTGGGGCGCGCTGAAGACATTTAACGCCGGCGGCGGCGTGAGCGACGAGGACCGATTTTTCTCCGGCCCGATGCTGCGGCTGACCGCTGCGACCTCCGGCCTTCCGGCTGACCCACTCCCGCTAGTTTATGCAAAGGCGCCCCCCGTCAATCATTGGAGCGTGTGGGCCGAGGGCGGCAGGTTCGACACCGGCGGCGGCTCGATGTATTTCGGCGATCCGGTGAATGCCGGGAAACCGGGATGGGGCGGCGAGGGTGCGGCTGGCTTTGATGTGCAACTCGGGCCGATGCCCTGGCACGTTAGCGGCGATTTCCGTTATGGGTCGTCGAAGAGAAATTCCGGGCCTTTCGCCGCCAACGGCCAATTTGCCGTTCCGTCCAATACGCCCACCTTTCATAGTTTTCCCGGCGTCCGGACCGCGAACGTTGGCGCCAACGGCACCTTCACGCAAACGGAGCAACATTGGCTCGCCGATTTTGCCGTCGGGCGCGATGTCGGCCTCGGTCTCGGCCAGACCCAGGTCAAGGCGGGGCTGCGGATCGCGGAGATCTCGGCCCGGACCGACGGCTCCGCCAACTTCGTCGCGCCAACCTCTTTTTCGAATGGCGTTTTCGCCTGCAATTGTTTCAGGGGCGCGGCGCCGGGCGCGTTCTCCTTCGAGCAGCAGAGCCGATTCGTCGGCGTCGGTCCGCGCCTCGGTGTGGACGGATCCGTGCCGCTCGGCGCCGGCTGGGCGATCGATTATCTCAGCGGTGCCGCGGTCCTGTATGGTGCGCGATCGTTCGACGTGAACACGTCGGGCACCGCCTCGCCGTTCGGCTTCAACAATTTCGGCTTTTCCGACAATCCCCTCGTGTTCAATCTCGACGCCCAGGCCGGCCTATCCTATTCATTCACCCAAAATCTGAAGCTGAGCGCGAGCTACCGGTTCGACGGCTACTGGGGCGCCCTGAAGACCATCGATCCCAACGGCTCGTTGAGCAACGAGAATAGGTTCTACTCGGGCCCGATGGTGCGTCTGACGATCAAGAATTGACGGCTCTCACCCCGCCTCGGGAAAAGCTTGAAAAGGGGAGCGGTGAAACCGGGCCGTTCCGCGGCTGAGCCTCGCGTTCCCGGCACGAAATGTGCCCGGCCGATTCGGGCACGTTGCCGATCTGTCGATTGCGCTGCCGATGGTGCGCCGTTGCGGCACCGCCCGGATTTATTTGAATCGTGCGACGCCCCAAATCTTTAGATTCGATGGCACTCCTGCGAAAATCAGTCTCCACTTTTCCGGGAAATTCTCTAGAATGGTGTCCGTGGGGTGGGGTACCAACGAAGGTCGAGCCGCCATGCCTGACGCACCGTCCATTCAACCCCGCGATCAGGGCGAAATCGCACCTCTTTCGACGGGCGGGATGGCGATTTACGAGCTACAGAAGCCGTTCGTGGAATCGATGCTCCGGATGTGCCGGCTCAGCAACACGGCGCTCGATATCCTCTTTTACGACGTAGGCCGGTTGACTTCCGCGCTTTTGGCCAGAGGCGAGACGATCAAAACCGGCGCGACGGCCAATTCGGCTTCGACCCCGCACCCGCTTGAATCCCTGAACCTTTCCGCACTGGCCAACCCGAGCGGCTCGGTGATCGTGGTGGACGCCAACCTTCCGCGCTATGTGAGGCCGCCATTTTTGCAGATGCAGGAATTCTTCGACCACGCGAATGGCCCCGACGGGGCGGGGCTGCGTACCATTGCGATCACCGGTGTCGGAAGCTCCGCGTTCGGGTCGGTGGCGTTTGCCTGGGATATTTCGTCGGCGCTCGGCGAGCCGGTGGCCGCGGTCGTCCCGGGCTACGGTCTGGCAGACGTTATTCCGCAAGCGCTCGGCGGCTGGTTCGGATTTGAGATGCACGATGCGCTGCAAACGGCCACGCAAAATGTTCTCGCCGAATTTGCACCGACGCTGGCGCTGATCGGCAAGGATCTCGCAACGTCCACGCGGGGGCACGCACGCGCATCGACCGGCGCGCCGGTGTTTGTTTACGGGAGCGCCGCCTCCGACGATGTGCACGCCATCCTTCAGAATGTGCCCGGAGTTACCCGCCTCATCGGCCACAGCAAGGGCGCGCTGGCGATTGAAAACGCTTTGCGCTCGCTTCCACCCGCGCGCACAAAGAAGATAGCGGTGCTGACGTTCGGCTGCGTCATCTCAGAAGGACCCGCTCGGACCTATACTCAGTATCTCGGCTGGATCGATGCTTTGGGGATGTTGAACTCATTGGGAAACCAGCCCGAAGCGCGACCGTTCTGCCATCACAGCACCAACACATTCATCCCATTGAGCATGCCGGTCGCCGAGCTCGTCAGCGGCGCCATGGCGAGCAGGTAAGCGGGCCGGACCCGGCCGACCCAAACCTTTACGGGCCGGCCGCGACGGAGCAAGATCGGCCGTCTAATCGACGCTCCCGCGGACCATCAACGTCAGGAGAAACCATGGCCTACCCCCGCTTCCTATACGTCGAGAGTCGCGATCCCGCTGCCTTCCGACGAGGCCGTGAGAAAAGTTGTCGGCGAGTCCCTATGATCCCGACAAAGCACTGAATGCCATGAAGATGTTCGCGGGAACCGAGGATATGTTCAAGGCGATGATCGGGCTCGTGAAGGCGATATTCCAGGCACGAGGCATCGACCCGAAGACACGCGAGATGATCATCCTGCGCACCGAACTGCAACGGGCAGCGGAAAAAAAGTTTTCGAGCGGGCGGAACGGTGTTGCTCGGACTTCGAACCACACCCGACGGGACGCCGCCCGGGGGGACAAGGTTTCGAGACTCAGAGCGATCGGAACGAGGGCATTCCCTTTGTGTTTTGGTTCGCACTGTCGTCTGAGAGCGAGGTAATAGTCTTTCTGCATGGGGTTGCTCCCACTCGATATTTTCGATCCGCCGCACCGCAGGCGCGCCCGGAGTTTTGATCTTGAGCCAATGCGGCGAGTTTCGGGACCAGCTGACTTGGTGTTTCGAATTCGTAACTACGAATTGTCATTCCGTTCAACTTCGACACGAGCACATTCAAACATATCAGCTGTTTTCTCCTGCATGAGCGGGAGGTATTTCACCTCCTTAGTTGGGCTGAGCGTCCGAAGCTCCTTCACCGTTTCGCCGTGTAACCCGGCGGCCCTGTCATAATAATCGAAAAGGACTTTTCCAGAAGCGCCGACCAACCAAGCACCGATGATCCTGTGGTCACCTGTCTTTCCCCCCATGGTGCATTTAGGTGCTTCCCACTTTTTTGCTTCTAAGTCTATTGTAGCTGGCTTTATCGGTATGAAATAGCCGTGTTCCGGATATATTCTGACGGCGTACAATTTATATCCGTCGGGAATGGCCTTTTTTATTTCACCTCTAACGTTTACGCTCTCTGGCACCTTGTTGTCGCTTGCGACTGGATGCGTAATTGTTATGCCAAGGCTGCGCGCGCTTGCTTTAGTGAGAGCGAAAGTCTTCGACTGGAAAACGATCCCGCATACGAAGAGTGCGACGCCAGCCAGCCAAACAGTAATTTGTTGAAGAAGTGGCAATTTGACCGTCAAAGTGCCGTAGGTAAATCCGCCCGCTGCTGCCCCAAACAGAAATACTATAACGCCAAGAATCATGAGCAACACGGGAATGCGATCCAACAATGCGGCGGCTAAATCTTCTTTTGTCATGGCACGCCTCAATTTATGGTGCAATGAAACCGGCTGGCGTGATGCTGCGGGCGGCGATGGGCGTTAAACTTCTACCACATTCCCGTGAGCCTACCGAGCAACGCCAACGCGCCAGCTGCTGCCGCACCTACAATAGCGCCCGATCCTCTCTCTACGATGAACATGAGCGGTCTTTTCAGTAGAAGGTCGATCATCTTCGGATCGGGTTTTGGCGATTTCAGGAGTGTTATGCCGGCGGCGATCTCGGCTATCAGCTTCTCTTGCGTTTCGCCCGCAATGGCATTTGATTGACGAAGGAGATCGCACACCTCGTCGAGCTTCGCGCTCAGTTCGTGGAACGGGGCGGAGTCGATGTTGATCGTTACATGGTTTTGAACGATGACTGCGCCGCCCGGGTCCTCTGGATAGAGCGTAGGTAAGATCGAAATCGTTGCCCGGGTAACGGCCGTTTCGACTGAGATCGCGGCTGACGTTTGCACGCCGGCAGCCACGCCAATTCCGATCGGGCTTGATGCGGTGAGGGAGACCTTTTGAGGCTCTGTTGACGCTGCGGGTTCAGGGGGCTGAACGATCGTGCGAAGCGTCGCCGGCATTCCTTGTGGGCCTTGCGTCCACCCCGAAGGCTCGGGCGGTCCCGTCACATGCGTTGCTGGCGGCAGATTGCGCAGCGGCAACGGAGGTTCGGTCGTACCGATCGGTGACAGCACCCCGCTCGGCGGATTCTGCAGGACATGGTGAGGCACCTTGGCGGGGGGCGGGTCAGCCGGCGCATTTAGGACCAATGGAGTTATGGAAGGCTCGGCTTCTTGGTGCGGCGACTCGGCCGGCAACTGTGTGGGCCCCCGGTCCATCTTTGCTTTGCTCCCGTCCTTGCTGACTGACGGAGAGTTTTCCCGTCACTCGCCACGTTTCGCTTCGCGGCACGCGCCGAACAGGGGCGCGAGCCTGTGCCTAGGCTTTTAATCGCTCTCGGCCGGCGAAATTTCCGTACCTATGCCGTACCTAATCGTTAAATCCCGCTGGTCGCTATTCGCTAAGTCTTTGTTTTTGCTTGGCTCCCCGGGCCGGACTCGAACCAGCGACCCAGCGGTTAACAGCCGCTTGCTCTACCTGCTGAGCTACCGGGGATCACGCAAAGCGTGTGGCCGAGCGTATAACAAAGGCCGGCAAGTTTTGCAAAGCGCGATTGGCCGGTTCCGGGCGGTCTAGGTCCATGAGCGTTGGCTGCTTCGCCGCCACGGAGAAATGCGCGCTAATCCGATGGTTCGCCTGGTCGGTGGGAGAAAGGGGGCGGGTCGTGGTGCCCCCTCCGGGGCCCTAACGCGACGACGGTCACTGCGCGCAGCCGACTCGCAGGGTCATGAGAGGTCCGCACGTCTGATTATGAGCGCCGCGCATGATGCCGGCTAATCGTAAAGACGGTCGATGGCGCAGCTCGGCCGTGTCGATTTTCGGGCGCTCGTGCAAGCGAAACCGATCGCAGCCAATCAAAAAGAGCGAAGGGCCAACCGGTGTCAGCCCTTCGCACATTTCAAAAAAGACTCCTCCCCCGCTCGTTCCGGGGAACCGCAAGGATCAATATTTGGTCACAATCGGTCCGCCCGGGCCACCGAAGCGGAAGTTGAGACCGACCAGCACTTCTTGGACGTTCTCCTTGACGCTTGGGACCGTTGCGGTGTTGGTCAAAGTTACGTTCTTCGTGCCGAAGTCAACATAGTTGTATTCGACGAAGCCGGATATATTCGACCAGAGCTTATGCTCGATGCCGCCGCCGACGGTCCATCCGCTGCGGTTGTCGGTCCCGGTCGCAGTCGCAACCAATGGCGTGCCGGTGATGTCGTCCGTGCTCCACGCGCCACCACCTCTGACGTACAGCAGCGTCGCGGGCGCGACCGCGTAGCCAAGTCGAGCCGTCGCCGTCGTGAGCCATGGGATCTTGCTCGCGACGCCGTTGGAGGAGCCGGTGATATCCGCGGCCTCGAACTCACCTTCGACGCCGATCACCCAACCGCGCGCGAATTGATAATCGCATCCGACCTGGCCGCCACCGACCACACCGCTGCCGTTTATCGTGGCCAACGCCGCGGCCGTGACCGAGTCGTTGGCGTTAAGCTGGCTCCAGCCGCCGCCGACATTGGCGCCGATATAGCAACCGCTCCAGCTCCACGCCGGCGGAGCCTTGGTGTAGACGGGCAAGTCGGCGGCGGAAGCGCCGGCCGCCATGGTCAGCGATACGGCGGTTCCAAGCAGTAGCTTCTTCATCTTAGCCCCTCACTGGGTTGATCCCGCGCCGATTGACGGCGGCGGAAAGTTGGTTCGGTTCAATGGGCAAAAAAGGCCCGCTCCCGCGCGACAAACGTCGCTACGTCTTTGACGCCTCAACTCGTCTCAGGGGTATTTTTTTGGTACGCGCATTCGCGAGGCAAACGGTGCCCCGCAAGCGTGTGATCACGCCACACGCAACGACAGCCGCAATCCGGAACATCAGCACCGGATCGCCGGTTCTGGGTCTAATATTACCGTCGATCGGCAGTCACTTTTGTGACGCCTTCCTAACGACCGCGGCTATTTTTTCAGCTGATGAGTGCAGAGATCGACGGTTAGGCCGATCAGAATTTCGCGCTGGAACAGCGGCCTCAGAATCAAATGGAAGGCCGATGTGCAAAGGCGGGAGCGTCCGGCCGTGGCGCCTGAGTTCGAAAAATGACGCCAGGCTGTCGTCCGGAAGTGGAGGCCACGCCCGGAATTGAACCGGGGTAAACGGTTTTGCAGACCGCTGCGTAACCACTCCGCCACGTGGCCCCTGTGGTCGCGATAGGTAAACGACGACAAGCGGTTAGGCAATAGCGCTGTCGTCGTCATTCTGAACGGGATTCCGCTGCCCATTCTGAACGGATGTTCCCGAGGCGTTCGCCAGCATATGAGCATATCGCCTCCGGGTAGCGGGCAGGGCGCGTTCCAAGGTTCGCTTGGCATACCCCTCGTAAGCGCGTTGCGTCCGGTGCCCCGATAGCGCCCAGCCTTGGCCGTCGGTCAGCTCCGCTTCCTCGAGCTCGGTCATGCCGCCATGCCGGCATGCGTCCAAGGTGAATGTCGCCGCCAGCTTGAGCGTATCCCGCACCTTGCGAACCACCTTGGCCATCTGCATGGCGGTATAGGGTTCGGCCGGCTTGTCGCCACGGGCCGGCTTCAGGATCATCGGCACGCCGCGCCGGGGCAACCGGGCAAGCACCTCCGCGTTGGCGTAGAATTGGATCAGGCCGGCTTCGGTCGCCTCTTCGAGCGGATGCCAGACTACCGCCCCGGTCTTGTGGTGCGTGATCTTGATGGCGTTCGGCGCATCCTTGCCGCGATAGTCCGGCCAAGCGAGATAACCGGCGAGCACATTCTCAGGCCGTTGCAAGAATTCGAAGCAGATCACCGCCGCGGCGGCCGGTTCGGGGTGACCCGCCTCGATTGCCCCGCAGGCGAAGCGATAGACCTGGTCGCGCGTTGCCGCCGGCTTGGTTTTTATTGTTCGCTGTTGCTTGGTCACGCCATCCCACGGAGTCGGTACCGCGCGGTCGAAAGCGTCCGGGTGCAATCGGTACACCACGCGCCAAGCGGCGCGGCACAAGGCAACGACCTTTTCGCCTTGCCGTGGCCGTGGCCCGTTCGGGCCGGCGCAAATGCGTTCATAAATTTTGTCGGCCGCGAGCGGGGAGATCGACTTGACCGGCCGCTGCCCCACCTGGTCGCCGCGCTTGGTCGGCATGTCGACCACGAGCCGCATGAGCCGTTCGTAATCCGGCCGCGTGCGGGCCGATACGCGCACCCTGTAGCGCTTGCTCGCCTTGAACTCGCGGAATAGCCAATCGACCGTCCCGAAGCGCGCAATACTTTCGAGCCGTTCGCCGCTCTTTCCTTTCAACCATTCGTCGACCAGGGCATTAAGCCCAGCGGCCCGACCGCCGGCGCCGTCAACACCACATGCGACCACGTAGTCAGTGCCAAGCGGCTCATTCGGAATCGACCAGCCGGCTTTGCGATAGCGGGTCGGGATGGTGAAATAGAAGCCGGTCGCCCCATTCGCTAGCGGCTTCGCTATCACATAGCGCGGCAGCGTTATGCTCACAGATCCACGGCGAGATCGCGCGCGCTCGCGAGTTCGGGCGGTAATATCGCTCGGTCGAGATCGTCGCGCAGCCACAGCTTCCGCCGGCCCTCATTGATACGGGGTTGAGGATATTCTTTCCCTACCCGCTCTAGAAAAGCCGAAACGTCCCGCTCTCCGCAATACCCCGCGGCGAGCTCGGCGCCCATGCGGCGCGGCCAAGAGCCGGCGGGAATGAGAGCCGGTCTCCTCATCGTGGATCACCGGAGCGAAGGGCAGGACCGCCGGCCGGCTCCGGTCGCTTGGTGCCGTTAAACTTGCCGAGCTCATCGCCGAAGGCATCCCAGCCCGGCCGACGCGCGCGCGAAGACATCGGCGCGGAACGCGCCAGGCGTAACAGCCTCGACGATGCGGTGGCGCCCTCGGGCTTGCGCGAGTGCTCGCGCGCAAGCCCGTCGACGAGTGCGTCGGAAAGGGTCTCGAACGCCTTGTGCGCGGGCGAGCTCGTCGAAGCGCAGCGCCGGCCCGCTGCACGTTGACCGACGCGGCGTCTAGTCGGTAGGTCGAGATTCCACCTTGGATGTTTGATAGCGCTTCGTGTCCGGCGGATACACGGCTTAGCTCCGGGTCGTCCGGTACTCGAAGAAGTCCCGATATTCAGGTTCTTCGCTCAGCCATTGTCCGGCGCGGTTGACCTGATTGCTGGCTCCTTCAAGCCAAACAACGCGAAGACGCACTGGCCCTTTTTTCTGGTTTATGACTTTCACATGCTCAAGAAGGAGACGGATATCGCCATCAGGTTCACCGCGAGGAGGGTCAAGGTGGCTCGCCATCGCATCAAGCAGCACGTGAAATTCGATCTCGCCCTGCTCCCCGGCCTCCACTAGTTCTTTGACGACTTCATCGAGGATATCGCAGGCTCGTTTCAGAAAGTCGATCGAAGTCAGGTACTCCCCGGACAGAACATTATCTTCGCCGCCGAGCAGAATCGGACCGCCGTCCATCCGGGCGTCAAACTGCGGGTACGGATTCGCTCGTCGAATAAACCGGGACATAAACTTACCCAGTAGAAACTAGAGGCTTAAGCGTTGCTGAGATAACGAAATGACTACCCCGGCGACTGACGTTCAAATCTGGTCGTCCGTCGAGGCTTGCAAGACTTGAATTTTCGGCGACCCAATAGAGGCCCCGCCCTCTCACGCGCCGTCTATTTGTACGCGCCGCCAAGCGGCCAAGCAATGGCTCTGTCCGCGACGAGGCGTTCACTATGTCTTCGATCTTCTTGACCAGCGCCTTCATGTGGAAAGCGTTCGCCTCTCCCTCCGAGACCACTCGGATGGCGTGGTCCTCCTGGAGGTAGACTCTGACCTTGCCGACCGCGGGCTTCCCGTGGTCACGTAGGTTGGAGACAAGTTCGGTGACAACTGTCACAGTCATCGCACGAAGCTTCCGGCTGGATATCTCGGCCTGAATCCGGTCGATCGCCTTACCCAACTCGGCGTCGTTCGGCGTTCCTACGGTTGCAATCAGCGTCTCCTTATCCGGCATTACAATACCCCTTCTGCGCCCTTCAACATGAAGGAGCGGACCCGGCGCTAAGTACACGTGTTACGAAGAGACAATTGACAAGCCGCAACAACGCGCCCCTCACCTTATCGCTCACCCCACCCTGAGAAGGGGAGTTGATTGACTTGACTAGATTGATTCGTTTTCCAGAGGATGCCATATCTTGTATGCTTCACAAATCATTTATCCACAGATAGTATCTTCTTGAGATCGAGCACGCTGACCAAGACGTCGTCAGGTAATTGTCCATCCGCCTTCGTGTCGATAACGGATTTCGCGATTTTCATAAATTCGTCAGCCGACCCCTTCGCTTTGTTGGCAACGTAGCGAACAAAGCTCTTCATGTCATTGCGACGAACACCTTTCGGGATCTCCCCGTGGCGGCCATTGATCACGTTCTCCACCCCGTCACTCACACACACGAGAAGGTCATCTCTTCGCATATAGCGCTTCTCGGCCTTGTGAGCCCCCTCGACGTTCGTACCGCCCAGGCCTTTCTCTCGCAGCATGAAATCGCTGCGCCGCCAGATTTTGCCTGCCACCGGATAGGTGGTGATCATGTTACTGCCGCCGAAATCGGCAACTCTGTGGATATCGAACTTACTTGCGGCGAGATAGACTTGGAAATGACCTTTCGGGCTTCGACAAAGGTACACGATGGCGCCGTCTAGGCCTCGGATGCCCATCATGCGCGCCTGCGGCATACGTTCAAGGACGCGGCGCATTTTGCTGTGCAGCCTATTCAAGATTTCCCTTGACGGATTGCTTTCTGCGAACGGGTTGCTCTCCTCACCTCGATTCACTTTGAGGAGCTTCTTGCGTCGGCGACCGACGTACTGTGCCACAAGATCCTCGAGCCAGCTCACTGTTATGAGCCGCAGCATCGCCGCATTGAGGCCGTGGCCGGAGCAGTCGCCCACGGCCCAAAGAGCGGTCGACCGTTCGTCGTCTCTAAGCACTTGCTCGAAATAGGCGAAGTCGCCGGAAATAGCCTTGACGGGGGAAGTCCAAAAATGGAAGCCTGATGTCTCCCGGTTCTGCGCGTCTATCAGCTGTCCGGCGAGGTCCATAGCCGCTTTCTGCTCGCGCTCATCGCGCCAACGAGCAGTCTGCTCATCCACATGGAGCATGATTGCGCCGTCGGAAAGCCTCCGTTGGCGCAGGACGAAGTAACGGGGATAGTCGATCTCCGCCTCCCCGATGCGCAGTTGTCTGGCCGCAATGGCGTAATGCGGCGCCCAGCTCGGCTCATTGTCTTCCTCGCACAGTTCGAACTGGTCAACTCCATCATGGAGGGAGATCTCCGCGGGATTTACTGCGTCCGCTGCCTTTACTCTTTCCAGCAACGTTTCTTCTGCGGCCAACTTCGGGAACAGCCGCTCCAGCGCCTTGTTACGGACCGGCCCCTTGAATTGGCGACCCGTCACCTCAATGGCGACGAGCATTTCGTCGCGTAGGTACCGCCCAAACAGCTCAAAGACCGGCACCCCTAATTTTCTGGTGCTTTTCGATGACACAACTTGAGTATATACATGATTGCTTCGCTCGCAACCTGGGGGGTTGTTGATGGCTGATGTATCCATTAATACCCTTGCGGACTATGATGCCATTTGTCGACTGCGCGACCGTCTCCACCGCCATTTTGGTGGCAAACCGACTGGTGGTGCTGCCGTATTGGTGGGATCGGGGTTTTCCCGCAATTCTGAGCACGTGCGGATGGATGCCACCCGGTTTCCCGGCTGGCACGACCTTGCAGAAAATGTGCAGAAGCGTCTTGAGGAGAACAGCACTATCACGAACCTCGGCGTCTCCGAGAGCCTTGCACTGTTTCAGATGTACGAGGACGTCGTAGGCCGGGCGGCGCTCGAGGATTTCATCAACGCCAGTATTCCCGACAGCCAGCACCGGCCCGGCAATCTGCACAAGCGCCTCCTGTCGTTACCTTGGAGGGATGTATTCACGACAAACTGGGACAGCCTCCTCGAGCGCGGTTCGAGCGCACCCGAAGTACGCCGCCGCTATACTGTCGTGACTCTCGAGACCGACTTGAGCCGCGCACCCGGGCCACGAATTATCAAGCTGCACGGCGGCCTGCCGAATCTCGGGCATATGATTATCACAGAGGAGGACTATAGGCGCTATCCGGACCAGCACGCCCCAGGGGGATCGGGTGAAGAAGTGCGTGACAAAGGGCTGAAGTGCTGAATCTGTCGTGATCCTCTGATTCGGTTTGCGGAGGATGCGATGGAGAGTGCTGCGGCGGCATTTGGGGCGATCAGCGAA
>JBKQHQ010000274.1:0-3386 GCA_052148715.1 Xanthobacteraceae bacterium
GTCTTGCCGCAGCCCGAGGGGCCGAGGAAGGTGACGAATTCGCCGCGCTCCACGGAGAGGTCGAAGTCCTTGACGACGACATTTGCGCCGTAGGCCTTCTGGACGCCGGTCAGGGTGAGAAAAGACATGGCTTGGAGCCTCTAACGCTTGCCGGCCGTATTCGGCGCCGCGGCGCCGAACAGATTGATGAGACCCATGCAGCCCCAGGTGAGCGCAAAGGCAAGAATCGCGAGCGCCGACGGCTCGTAGGCCTTGGAGGCGCCCATCAGCTGCAGATAGGGGCCGAAGGCCGGACGATCGAGCAGGCTCGCCAGCGTGAACTCGCCGATCACGATCGCAAAGGTGAGAAACGCGCCCGACAGGATGCCGGAGCGGATGTTGGGCAGGATGACGCGGAACAGAATGGTGATTATGCCCGCGCCCTGGCTCTCCGCGGCTTCGGTGAGCGTGCGCACGTCGATCGAGCGCAAGCCGGTCTCCACGGCGCGGTACATGTAGGGCAGGCCCAGGCATACATAGCCGAACATCAGCAGCGCGTTGGCTCTCATCGGGGTCGAAGTGAGCGGCAGCAGCGATGACGAGCCGTAGAGTTTGATGTAGCCGAACACCAACACGATCTGCGGAATGACGAGCGGCAGCAGGGTGATGAACTCGACGAGTCCGCGCAGCTTCCGCAGCCGCAATTGTACGAAATAGGCCGTCGGCACGACGATCAGCACGGCGACGATGATGGTCGCGATCGCCTCGCCGACCGAGAACAGGAACGAAGCCTGGAAATCGCCGCTCGCGAACACCGAGCGATAGGCGTCGAAGCTCAATTGGTCGCGCCGCATGCGCAGCGAGAACTCGAAGGTCGCGATCAGCGGCGCGAGAAAATACAGCGCGCCGAACGCCGTCGCGATCCAGGCGGCGAGCTTGGTCCCATTCATCGGAGCCACCTATCGGCGCGGGCGCGCAGGTAGAGGTAAGCGAGGTTGGAAAGGCCTGTTATCATGAGCATGCCGAGCGCCAGCGCATAGCCCAGATTGGGGTCGTGCAGCACGTCGCCGCGGATCTGCGCATAGAGCAGGATCGGCACGATGTTGAGGAACGAGCCGGTGAGCGCATAGGCCGTCGCGATGGCGCCGAAGGCGTTGGCGAACAGCAGCAGCGAGGCGCCCAAAATGCTCGGCCACAGGATCGGCAGCGCCACCATCCGCGAATATTGCCACTGGCTCGCGCCCAGAATCTCGGCCGCCTCGCTCCATTCGCGCTTCAGACCGTCGATCGCCGGCGTGACCACCAGCACCATCAGCGGGATCTGAAAATAGAGATAGGTCAGCGTCAGGCCGGTGAAGGTGAACAGGTTGAAGCCGGCGGCGTAGATGTCGATGCCGAGATTGCGCAGCATCACGGTGACGAAGCCGATGCGGCCGAGCGTCGCCATGAAGGCGAAGGCGAGCGGCACGCCGGCGAAATTGGAGGCGACGCCGGAAAACGTCATCAGCGTCGGCCTCAGCCATCCCGGCAATCCGCCGCGCAGCACCGCGAGCGCGACCAACAGGCCGATCAGAGCGCCGGAGGCCGCCGAGGCGGCGCTGACCTCGATCGACAGCATGTAGGAATGCTCGATCGACGGCTGGAACAGGCTGATGAGGTTCCCGAAGGTGAAGGCGCCGGTGTCCTTGTCCTGGAAGGCGCCGACGAGCAGCGACACCGTCGGCCAGATCAGGAACAGCACGGAAAAGACGAAGAACGGCATGACGCCGAGCCACGCGGCGAGATTGGGCGCGCGCAACGCGCGGCTGCTGGCGGCGGCGGGGACGGCGGTCATGCGGTCCTTTCGAGATCGACGGACGACTTCATCTTAATGTTGTTTTCTCGCGCGCGGGAGGAGGCGATTTGTGGCCAGGGTCGGCGCCCGATATATGCTAGGATTGGGCGGTTTCCGCCTTCCTCACAGCACGGATGCACGTCATGGCCGGACTTGTTCCGGCCATCCACGCCGCTGTGCAACCCACGGCGGCTGCGGGATTGCGCGACCGCAAGTGCAGACAGGCATGTTCGAAACCGCCAACTTTCGGCCAAGCTACGCCGCGTGGATGCCCGGAACAAGTCCGGGCATGACGGCGGAGTGGGCGCCAATTCCCAATCCTAACGCGTATGGGTCGGCGCCCCGGGCGCAAATTACTTCGCGACCGTCGCGCCGACGACCGAGTCCCACTGCTTGGCGATGACGTCCTTGGCGGCCGCCTGCTCTTCCAGCGTCGGGAACTTGGCCTTGGCGTAGCCCGCGGCCGGCGGCAGCGCGTTCAGCAGCGCGTCGGGGACCTTGTTGGTCTCGACGAGGTTGTTGAAGCGGATCGGGTGGCAATAGCCCTTGAGCCAGCCGAGCTGACCTTCGTCGGAATAGAGGTACTCGAGCCACAGCTTGGCGGCGTTGGGATGCGGCGCATAGGCGCTGATCGCCTGCACGTAGACGCCGGCGATGATGCCGGTCTTGGGCACCACGACGTCGACCTTCGGGTTGCCCTTCAAGCTGTCGCGCGCGGAAAGCGCGTTATAGTCCCAGTAGATGAGGATCGGGGTGGTGCCCTGGGCGATCGAGGCCGCCTTGCCAATGGCGGGGACGAAATTGCCCTCCTTGTTGAGCTCGGCAAAGAACTGCAGGCCGGCGGCGCCCGCCTTGGCCGCGTCCGTTTCGCCCGTCGAAAGGCCCGCGGCGTAGACGCCCTGGGTCGCCTGGTTCGAGGTGCGCGGGTCGCCCGCGAGCGCCACCGAGGCCTTGTATTCGGGCTTCAAGAGGTCGGACCAGTCGGTCGGGACATTCTTGATGATGTCGGCGTTCACCGCGAACGACAGCACGCCGTAATAGTCGCCCACCCAGTAGCCGTCGGCGTCCTTGGCGGAATCCGGGATCGTCGACCAGGTCGAGACCTTGTAGGGCATCAACAGCCCTTGCTGCTTGGCCTGCGGGCCGAAGGAGAGGCCGACGTCGATCACGTCGGGGGCCTGCGGGCCCTTGTTGTCCTTGTTGGCCTTGATCGCCTCGATCTCGTCGCCCGAGCCGCCGTCGGGGTTGAGCTCGTTGATGCCGAGGCCGTACTTCGCCTTGAAATCCGAGATCAGGTCGCCGTAGCCGCACCAATCGTGGGGCAGGGCGATCACGGTGAGTTGCCCTTCCTTTTTCGCGGCCGCGACGAGCGAGGCCATGTCGTCGGCGCGCGAGAGGGTGACAGTCGCCAGCAGCCCCCCGGCCGCGATCGCAGCGACCGACGAAAGATAGATGCTTTTCTTCATGTGGGTTTCCTTCCTTGCCGCAGCGGATGCTCGGATCAGCCGTACCGTCGGCCATCGCACGGGCGTCCTAGTTATACTCGATGACGGTTCCGTGTCGCCCTCGGAAC
>JBKQHQ010000275.1:0-24104 GCA_052148715.1 Xanthobacteraceae bacterium
GAGCTCCGTGACGATCAGACCTATGCTCACGGCCTGCGTGGATGAGGCCGTGCCGCCTTCGACCTCCACCTGCAGGGAGATCGGCCGGCTGTCGGCGATCATCGAGGCCGCGAGCGTCTCGCATAGCCGCGACAAATAGGAGCGGAGCTCAATCGACGTGCCGGGCTCGGAGACATGGAGGTGCTCCTGCATGGCCGCGATGGACATGACTCGCTGGTGCGCCTCCTGAAGATGCTGCCGCGTCTCTTCCGATTTTACCGTCCGCGCCTTGATCAGAAGGATACTGGCGATGATCTGCAAGCTGTTCGCCACACGGTGCTGCATCTCCTGAAGCAGAACCTCCTTCTGTTGCAGAAGCTCCTGCAGCGCACGCTCCTGGGCGCGCCGTTCGGAAATGTCCTCGATAGCGAGTAGAATTGTCGTGTGCGAATTGCCTTCGTAGAACACCTGGCGGGCATTCAGCAGCATCGTACGACGCCCGATCCCGGCAAAATCCTTCTCGACCTCGTAAGCGTCCATGACGGCATGCTGCGGCACGATGCTCTCCAGCTGTAACCGAAGCTGCGGAATGTCCCACTGGCCGTCGCCCAACGTGTAAACGGGGCGACCTTGGACATCCCGCTTGTCCATCTTGAACGTCTTGCAGAAGGAGCGGCTGGCGAGGACGACGCGCAAGTCCTTATCGAGCACCAGAAGCGGCTCGCGGATGGTGTCGACAATCGCCTGGGTGAGCGCGCGCCCATCTTCAACGGTCGTGAACGGCGGAATGTCAGAAAAGGCCAAGGATTGTCCGAGGCCCGCGGACGGTGCCAAAGTTGCATGCAGCGGCATGCGGCTTCTCCTCGGCGCTGGCTAGTTCAGATTTTCCATGTCTGCACAAGAATGCGCCGCGCAAAACGCATCGACGTTACCAGCGACTTCCCCAACGCGCTCCCCATCCGCCCCACCGGCGTCCCCATCCGCCCCGGCGGCGAATGAGCTTGATGATCCAAAGCAGCAGCAACGCGCCGATGGTGGCGTTGATGACCGCGGCGACAATATCCGTGCCAAGCTCGATGCCGAGTCGAGGCAGCAGCCACCCGCCAATAAAGGCACCTACGACCCCGATGATGAGGTCGCCGACCATCCCAAAACCGGTGCCCCGCACAACCTGGCCGGCTAACCATCCCGCCACAAGGCCGACCACGAGAACGACGAGGAGACCTTCACCCGACATCACCCTGCTCCGATCGCAAGAGAACGCGCACGCGCATAGCTTGCCGCCGACCGATGGGCCGGTCGCCCAGCACAACACAGAAAACACTGGCAGCATTCGCGAGGGCGGTCTGTCCAAAATTGAACACCCCGACCAGCGTAATTTAAACCATGCCGCTTTCCTAAACCGAGCCTTTTTGGCTCGATGGGAATCGATCGTTCTCGGGCGCGTGCCCTTGGGGTTTTGGCGCTCCCTGTTGCGCTCGTCGAATTGCCGCTTCCCTCTTATGCAACTCGCTTACTGAATGGCCCGGCCTTGCACTAGCGGCTACCCGCACTTTCATTATCATTTTCAAATTCAGATGACTTCCAGTCGCAACTATTGAACGCCCCGCGAGTTAACCCACGGGCATAGTCCCGGCGCCATCTTGCTCCCCCCAATGATGCTCTCGTGCTGGCCCTTCCTGAGGATACCGCAGATTTTTCTTCTCGCGCGGGTTCCGTCAGGAGAACATAATCTTACCGCAAACGAAATTTGCGGCCTTGGAGTAATCAGGGGGTGGAGAATTGTTATGAACAAATACCTGCAGACAACCGCAATAGCCATGCTCGTTCTCGGCGGAACCGCTGTTGCCCAAGCCCAGTCGACGAACCCCAATGACCAGACGACGAACGCGACAGTCAATCTGACGCCGGACCAGGAAGCTGCGATCTACAAGGCAGTGACCGACGGTAGAGGCGAAAGGGGGCGGCCCGAGATCAGATTGGGGGATGAGGTGCCGTCGCGGGTTAAGCTCAGCACCCTTCCCGATTCGCTCCAGCTTCAAGCGGTGAAAGGGTTGCGCTACTTTACCGTGACGGAACGAACCACGGTGGTTCACAATGACGTCATTCTGGTTGATCCCGCGACCGATAAAGTCGTCAGAATTATTCAGAAGTAAGGCTCGCGTTTGTTGCGCTCTTGTGTGACGCCATCATCGTTGCGGATGCATCGTGGCACCCCTGCCGGGAAACCGGCGGGGGTGCTTCGTTGAGCCGGCGACACCAGATCGGTTCAACTTGGTTCCGGGTTGCTCGGACAGCGTTTCCCCAGATGACGCGCGGCGGCGCCCGCACTTTACGGTGAGCACGCCCATTGGGAGTGTATAAAATTGACCACGATCCGAGCGCGCATCGGCGTACGGTGTCCGTCGATTCGATGCGCAACCGCTGCGGCGGCGATTTTTGACGTGCGCTGCACGGGGTGATGAGGAGGCCGGCGTGGGTGGGACCTTGAAGCTGCCGTTTGATCCAGAGGCCTTCTTATCCGATGCCGGCCGGGGCACTACGAAATCCGTCTTTGAAGAAGCCAAGATCATCTTTTCGCAAGGCGAGCCAGCGGATTCCATCTTCTACATCAATAAGGGAAAGCTCAAGCTGACCGTTCGTTCGGTGCAAGGAAAGGAAGCTGTTGTCGCAATCCTCGGCACCGGCGATTTCTTTGGCGAGGGGTGCTTGGCCGGGCAGCCGCGGCGCATGGCGGCCGCGACGGCGATGATGGAGTGCTTGATAACCCGCTTGGACAAGGCAGCCATGATCCGCGTGCTACACGACGAGCCGGACTTCTCCGAGAAATTCATGTCGCACCTTTTGACGCGCAATATCCGCGTTGAGGCCGATCTGGTCGATCAACTGTTCAATTCGAGCGAAAAACGTCTGGCTCGGATGCTGCTTATCCTGGCGAATTTTGGCAAGGAGGGTAAGCCGGAGCCAATCATCGCCAAGGTCAGCCAGGAGATGCTGGCGGAAATGATCGGCACGACACGATCGCGGGTGAGCTTCTTCATGAATAAATTCCGCAAATTGGGCTTCATTGACTACAATGGACACGTCGAGGTTCACAGCTCGTTGTTGAATGTAGTTTTACACGACGATCCACACATCAATAGCGATTGATTATTCGGCCTGAACTATAGCTCCTCTTGCTCATACCCGTGAAGCATGAGATCGAATTAGGCGCAAGAGTACATTTTCATGCCAAGCCCTTTCTTAGATATGGACGCCGAGGAAACCGGCGACCACGATAACCACGACCACCACGCCGATGATGTAGAATATGTTCATTGTTTCTCTCCGAAATTGGGGCCGCACGCAGCCACCCAAGGAAGGTACCGACGGTTTCAGCTCAGGCTGGCGATCACCGCTACGATTGCGAGCGCGCAGGTATCCGGTTGCAACATCGCAACACATGATCCACGAAATGGCTGAGGACCGGTAACGTGCGCCGCGCCTCAACGGGCAGTTACTACGCCTGCGCCGGCGGACACGTCCCGTTGGCCTGCAGCCGGCAATACGCGTGCGTGATCGCCCAAGTGGACACGAAAATAACGTCCATAGCATGCCGCCCAGATTTGCTGCCGTTGGGTCGATGTTAGGTTCAGCCGAGCAGACCAATAGTCTTGCTCCGCCGCGCTCAAGCCGCGCACATCTTCACACGTCACCCCCTGGGCCGATGATACGCCAGCGACGAGCAGGACGGCGGCTATGGCCGTCAACACATAGGTTTTCATGGCATCGTGCTCCTGAGGCTTTGCCAATACGTTTTGAAAGTGTCCGCGGCTCTACAAGAGCCCGGCGTTCACGCATGGGTCATGCATTGGTAGAGGAACGACCAGCTCTTCCGACCGGCAAGCTTCTGCTCGTCGGCCTGATTCCGGCAACCGGTCCATTTCTCCTTGTCCTTGGCCCATTCGCTCTGCATCGCCGCCCACTCCTTCTTGGTCCAAGTCTCAGCCCTCGTTGTCGCAGAGACGGAGGGCGACGGCGTTGTGGCAGTTTGGGATACCGGAGCTTGCGCGAAGGCAGATCCGACACAAACTGCGACTCCGACGAAAGCGGAGGCGGCTAAACAAGCTCGAAGGCGATTCATTGCAGCCCTCCTTGGTGGGATTTTTAGTTAAGTTTTACGGATGGGGTCCGCTGACACAACGCCCGGTGGGCGTGTTTCGTTCCGCCCGTCGAGGAATTGGCCGAGCTAATCGGTCCAGAAATGGACCGCCTTATAATTGCGGCGGCGTCAGGCGCCGACTCATGCGCGTCGCCTTGTCAGGGCAAGGACGGGTAGCTTTCATTTTGGAATATCGATCGTCGTGTCAAAATTGGCCGCGAAGCCGCGTTGCGAATTCGTAAATTCGAGGCGTTGGCTGGGATACGATGATCGAGCCGTCTGTGCAAAAGTGCACATGGAATTGTCGAGCCGATCTAAACACTCAGCTTGTGACGCTCGTTCGCAGATGGTCAGCCCCGTCCTGTGCGGCAAGGGCTGCGCGGCCGGTGTTTGTGACGACGCTTGCTAAGGTGCTGTTCGTCGCGCCAATGACATATCCCAATTCGCGTAGCGATTGGTCCACGGGACGAAGTCCGGGTCCCGCCGCGGCGTAGCTACCATATCCCCTGACGCCATCGGAGTAATCGCGAACGCACTGCAGCCATTCAAGCTGTTGTTTGTCCATGATCGGTTCCTGCCGTCTTTTGGAGGTCGGTATCCGTAGCGTGGCACGTGCTACAGGGAAGACACCCACGCATTCAACCATGATCTTGGCCGCATGGACTTCTTCCTTCCCGTTGCAAACTGAATCCTCCCCACCGCCCTAATTACCGCCGCTCCCTGCTTCGGATCGTGAGCCTCGACCGATTGGTACATTTTCCGCTGCCCGCAGTTCGGGCACGGCACGGAAAACTCTCCTGTCAGACGCGGTGCGCTTGCCAGGGAAATTTCGTGGAAGCACGTCGGACAGCTCACGCAACTGCGGGACTTCGGATCTCTCTGGAAAACTGCCACGACTGCCTTCTTTCATGCCTACGAGGATTGACCGGTTCGCAGCTCCTGATCTCTATAAGTCATCCTTCGGCGCGGTTGCGATCCGTCGCCTTAGTCCCGCACAGGGCACCTGTTTGTCCCACGGTACCTACCGTGATCATATAGCTATCGATTGGTCTGTAACCAGTGTTCAATTGAATTGTTTCCAACAAGCGACGAGATCCTATGTCTTACTAGTATATTAGTGTGCAATAATTAAATTTTAATACTTAATTATTTAAAGTATATCGCTCAATTGCATTTTGCCAGTGCCCCGCCCATTTCTGGCGCGACAATCAGCCCGTCAATGGGCACTAATTCTACCCCATCGAATCTGGCCATACGCATCGTCGACGGTAGCCAGTTCCGTGCAGTCGCCATTGTGAAACTCCTCGCCCGTCGCCATGTGTGAGGCAGCGGATCCAAATCCATATTGAGGATAGGGCTTTTTATGCCGTTGATCAGGGATCACGAGCAGTTCGAGTTCGAGCGATTCGAGGGGGTCTATTTCTGGATGAGGGACGGCGCCAACCAAGTTCTCTGCAAGGTCAGCTACGAGGCGTTGCGGGACAGGAGCGCCCGCGACGGCGAAAGCGCCAGCTTGCCGGACACCTTCGTACGTCACCGCCAGCGCATCGAGTCGATTGCCGGCGAAAAGTACGACGAAGGCCACAAGGCCAACGATCTCGTCTTCGTCCTCACTAGGGATCTAACGCCGCCGCCGATGTGATCGGCCTGACGGTCAAGATCCGGCGCTCGGCGCAACGGCGGGCCGCGGCCGCAAGGATCGCGGCCAAGCGCTCAGGCCTTCTCCAGATCGCTTTCCTTCACCACGCGATCGTGCGGCTCGCGCAGGCTCTTGATGCGGTACTCGAATTCGCCGCCATTCTCAGGGAGCGTGCGGATGATCTTATAGTCGCCGTCGGCTGCCGACCTGTAGGGAAGACCACGGCAGAGACGCACCGTCTGCCCGGATCGAAATTGGTGCGACATATCTCTCTCCAATCTGCGCCTCGCAAGACTTGCTGGGCGGTGATCCATGAGGGTAGTTGAGCCGGCCGGCGATGGATTGGCGCCGGCGCGGATGAACAAAACTGAGCATTCGTTTCAAGCAGCGATGACGCTGTCAGAGATTGAAGCGACGCCGCGCCATCTGGCAGGCGTCATCTCCCGGCAAACAAGCTCGGCAGACCTCTGGCCTCACGGCGTAAACCGCGCACGACGTCGATATCCCGACATTGCCCACAAGGGCCGTACAGCGATCGCCGTTACAGCGCATGCGTCCCCGGACATCGTCGACAAACGCGCCGGGGATTCGATCGAGCGTGGCGTCGTCCTCCAGCGAGAACCGTGGCCACTCCGGCGAAAACCAGCAGCACGCCCCGCAGGCCCGGCATATCGCCGACCCATCGTCCTGCATCAGGGGCTACGCGGCCTGGATGTTGCTAACGGCGATCTTGCCGGTGCGACTGTCTTCCTCGGCGTCGAAAGCAACCTTCTCGCCCTCGCGCAAGCCCCGCATTCCGGCGCGCTCCAAAGCGGAGGCATGCACGTACACGTCCTTGCCACCACCATCCGGCTGAATGAAGCCGAAGCCCTTCTGATCGTTGTAGAACTTCACGGTGCCCGTGTTCATCGGCATATCCTTTCACGAAACGTCGCCCGGCCGCGCCGCCAGCGTCACCCGCGGCTCAGTCCATTCGATGTTTGGAGAGGATATGCGCGCCCGAAGGCGCAACGGACCAGTTATCCGGCCAAATGTCGATAACTACTAGATAGGACAGGAAGACGACTTTTGCAAGGCAGGAGGCCGTTTATGCCGGCATGACTAGTTTTATCTCGTTTTGTTCCTATATCAACGTCATCGTTTGAATGATGGACATTCAAGGGATATTAGATCTGTATTTTGGAGCTACATAAGTGGCGAATACGCTTGCCAATACGACCTCTAATGCGGCGCAAGAGGTCGGGGCGGGCAAGTTTTCCGCGAGGTTTTGTCAGCGCCCAAGCGCGACGTCGAGGCGCTGCTGAAGGGCCGCCGGATCTGATAAGCTACCCGATGATACCCGAAACCGCACCGCGACGGCTTCGGCTGCTTCCGTAGTCCACGTGAATTTTATCGCAGCGAGGGCCCAGCTAATGGACACATTTGACTATAGCTCCGGAGCGGAGCTGTTTCCGAGCAGGAGCCGGAAATCCAGGCATCAACTGCTTGGCTACCGACGGTTTCCGCAGGCCGCGGACGCTATCCGCTTCGCCATCGAGGAACTGCCGCCGGCGCTTCTTCTCGGTGCTTATCTCGAAGTTGACGAGGAGAGATACGACAGCGCTGGAATCCGTCGTTTGTACGAGAGCGCCGACTATCCTCTGGCCCGACGCGTGACCGCTTCGGTGTGACCATCGCCATGACGGACAAAACGATCGATCTTGACAAGCACCGCGGCATGGCGGCGCAGAAGGCCACCGACCTTCGCCGGCTGTTGTCGGAAGTGGCGGCCAATGAGCAGGCTTTGCGCCTTCAGCAAGATGAGCTGGAGACGCATCTGATCGCGGCGCCCGCGGCCAACTGGCCTGAAGCCGCCGAGAAGGCCCGCTATCTTCTCGGCCTATTTTCGGCTACGCTCGCCACGCAAGATTCCCGGAGACAGCAGTTGATCGCTGCCGTGCTCGCTGACTTCGGGCGGCTTTCCGGCGAATCCTAGCGGATCTCGCAACAGAACCGTTTCACGCAGGTGCAGCAGGGCCACAGGACGGTACCCGGGCCATGGCGCTTAGCTTTCCCAATCAAAGCCGCTCGTATGATGCGACGCGCCGGGCGGTTCGTTTTTGGGGGCACGACAGCGCGATGGAGGCTTCGTTTTTCGTCAACGAAGAGGCGTTGAAGCGAATTCAACCGGACATGCGGTTTGACGAGGCCGGGATTCTCGGCGCCTTCGATTTGAACCGCGATTTGATTTACGCGACCGCCGCCAAAGTTTATGGGCGCGGTCACAAGGGATCTTACGACCTGATCGCCGCCGACTTTTGAACGTCATTCGGAGCGAGCGTGGGACGTAAGACGTCACCACGATCGTCAAGGTCGGACGGCGCCTTGAACGGAGGAGGCGGCAATAGCCGCCGACGGCCATCGACTCCCGAGCGACGGACGAAGCGAAGCCATGGCCCTCCTCAACGTGCGACATACAACGGACTACCGCTACAGTCACCCGGTGCGATTGGGCGATCACCGGCTGATGTTACGCCCACGCGACAGCCACGACCTTCGTCTCATTCGAACCAATTTGAATTTCTCGCCGCCGGCATCAGTGCGCTGGGCGTACGACGTGTTCGGCAATTCTATCGCCATAGCATCGTTCGCCGAACCGGCCGCCAAGTTGTGGATCGAGAGCAGCTTGCAGCTGGAGACATATGTGGCGCAGCGACCGGCCCAGATCAGTCCGGAGGCGAAGAGCTACCCATTCGTCTATTCGGCAGACGACCGCATCGACCTCGGTCGGATGCTCGAGCGCCAGCACGCCGATCCCACGAATCGGCTCGGGTCGTGGGCCCGAGGTTTCGTAAGGAGCAATCCGACTGACACGCTCGCACTGCTGGCCGATTTGAACGCCGGCGTTGCGGCGTGGATCTCATATCAGAGCCGGGATGCCGAGGGGACACAGACCCCCGTGGAGACACTCAACCGGGGCTGGGGCTCGTGCCGCGATCTCGCCGCCTTGTTCATTGAAGCGGCCCGCAGCTTGGGTTTTGGAGCCCGCGCCGTAACCGGGTATTTATACAATCCTTCCGCCGATGGTCACGCCACCGCGGCAACCGGCGCCGGCACGACGCACGCATGGGCCGACATCTATCTTCCGGGGGCCGGCTGGATCGCCTACGACCCAACGAACGGGACGATCGGCGGCGGCGACCTGATCCGCGTTGCCGTCACCCGCGACATCAGTCAGGCAATCCCCATCTCCGGCAGCTTTATCGGGGCGCCGACGGACTATCTCGGAATGGCGGTCGACGTATCGGTGGTCTCGGCACCGACGACAGGGGACAGAGGGCGGAGATAGATTTATCATTCTGACACGCGGGGGAGCCCAATCTTTCGTCCGCCGTCCGAAGAGGATTGCCCATGTCGACTGCCGCCTATGACCGCGATCTCGAACGCAATCCGGCGAACTTCCAGCCGCTGACGCCGCTGACGTTTCTCGAGCGCGCGGCATCCGTATTTCCCGAACATCCGGCGGTCATTCACGGCGCGCAGGGCAGGACCTATGCCGAGCTGTACGCCCGCACGCGGCAGCTGGGCAGCGCCCTGGTGCGGCATGGCGTCTCCCGCAACGACACGGTCTCGGTCGTGCTCGCCAATACGCCGGCAATGATCGAGGCCCACTACGGCGTGCCGATGGCGGGCGCCGTGCTCAACACCATCAATACCCGGCTCGACGCGGCCATCGTCGCCTTCACGCTCGATCACGCCGAGGCCAAGGTGCTGATCACCGATCGCGAATTCTCGCCGCTGGTGAAGGCCGCGCTGGCACAGGCCAAAGTGAGACCCCTTGTCATCGACTACGACGACCCCGAATTCACCGGCCCCGGCGAGCGGCTTGGCACCCTCGAATACGAGGATTTCCTCGCTCAGGGCGATCCCGGCTTCGCCTGGAGAACGCCCGCTGACGAATGGGATGCAATCACGCTCAACTACACGTCAGGTACGACCGGCGACCCGAAGGGCGTCGTCTATCATCACCGCGGCGCCTATCTCTTGGCTGTCGGCAATGTGGTCACCTGCGGTATAGCCAAGCACCCGGTCTATCTGTGGACCCTGCCGATGTTCCACTGCAACGGCTGGTGCTTTCCCTGGTCGATATCGGTCGTCGCCGGCACCCATGTGTGCCTGCGCTGGGTGCGGGCCAAGGCCATGTATGACGCGATCGCCACCCACGGGGTCACCCATCTCTGCGGCGCACCGATCGTGATGGCTACGCTGCTCAACGCTCCGGCCGCTGAGACGAAGCCGCTGCCGCATCGGGTCGAGTTCCTGACTGCGGCAGCGCCGCCGCCCGAGGCGGTGCTCGCGGCGATGAAGGAGGCGGGCTTCAACGTCACGCACGTCTATGGCCTGACCGAGACCTACGGCCCTGCCGTCGTGAACGACTGGCGCCGCGACTGGGATGCGCTGCCCGCGGCCGAGCAGGCGGCAAAGAAAGCGCGCCAGGGCGTGCGTTATTTACCGCTCGAGGCGCTCGACGTGCTCGACCCGCAAACCCTGCAACCAGTCGAGCGTGACGGCGAGACACTCGGCGAGGTGATGTTTCGCGGCAACGTCGTTATGAAAGGCTATCTGAAGAACAAAGCGGCGACCCAGGCGGCATTTGCGGGCGGCTGGTTTCATTCCGGCGATCTCGGCGTCAGATATCCGGACGGTTACATTCAGCTCAAGGACCGGTCGAAGGACATCATCATTTCAGGCGGCGAGAACATCTCCTCAATCGAGGTCGAGGAGGCCCTATATCGGCACCCCGCCGTGCAAGCGGCCGCCGTCGTCGCCAAGCCCGACGAGAAATGGGGCGAGACGCCGTGCGCCTTCGTCGAGCTGAAGCCCGGCGCCGAGGCGAGCGCCGAGGAACTCATCGCCTGGTGCCGCCAGCATCTCGCCGGCTACAAGTGCCCACGCTTCGTGGTCTTCAGCGAGTTGCCGAAGACATCGACGGGCAAGATCCAAAAATTCAGGCTGCGCGAGGCGGCAAAGACGGCGTAAGCGCGCCGCCTTCGGCCGGCGATGAAGTCACTACGCTAAGTCTCTCCAAAAGAGGGACGCGCATCCCCCGCACCCGCCGCCGCTCATGTGGACGCAAATCACCATCGCGGTGAAACGGCCCTTACAACGACAGCAAATGCTCCTAGTCGTTGCCGAGACGGCCGAACAGGCGGCGTTTCACCGGCGGCAACGCCTCGATGACGCGGAACGCGGCACGGGACACGGCGCGGCGCAGCTCGCTTTCGGTGACGATCTGTTCCATCGCGCGCAAGGACTCGCGCACGGCAGAAAATCCGTAGGCGATCATGGCGGCTTCATAGTCGTGGATCGCCGCAAGGAGCGGCCGCTGGCCGCGATGCGCGGCGACAAGCGCATCGCGCAGCCGCACCGCATCCTTCAGTGCGACGTTGGCGCCGATGCCGCGGAACGGCGTCATGCTGTGGATCGCGTCACCGATCAGCGTGACGCGCTTGGTCGGCCATGGCCCGGTCGGGACCGAGGTTCGGATCGGCAAGAGGCTGATTGTGCCTCCCTCGCTGAGCCGTACCAGGTCGATGAACCGGTCGTCCCAGCGAGCCATAGCGCCTAACGCCAGCCCTCGCAGCCGCTCGCCGTCAAGCGTCGCCGTGTCAGGGTCAAGACCAAACTTCTCGCGGCGGGCGCTGAGCGCCCACATCAGATAAGAGCGCGCATCGTCGAAATGGCCGCTGGAAACTGCTTCATTGGCCGCAGCGCCGTCGCTGACGCCGTGATCGACCGCGTCATCGCCGAGCTCTTGCAACGCCACGAATAGGCCCAATCCGCCCTTCGCCGAGACGAGGCTCAATCCGTCGAGCAAGAGTGGCGCAATGCGACGGCGCCTGCTCGCATCGAGAAACACCTTGCCGGCGATGCTGATGACGCCGGTGTCGATGCGCTGCGCTTGCGGCAGCAATTGGTGGCGGACGCGAGAGCCTCCACCATCCGCGGCCACGAGGACATCGCCTTCCGCCGCGGTCCCGTCCGCGAACTGGGCGACGATACGACCATCCGCCCGCTCCTCGTAGCGGTTAAAGATCTTGTCGAAATGCACGACATTCTCGAGCCCGCTGAGCAGTACCTGCCGCAACGCGATGCGACTGACGGACCGGTGCCTAGCGATCCCCTCCCCGTCCAGTTTCTCTGGGCCCGAAATCTGATCCACATCGAGCAAGACCGCCATCTTCTCCGTGAGAAAGCGAACGACGCGCATCTCCTTCCCGCAGGTGCGCTCGAATGCGTCAAACAGATGCGGCGGGAGGCAAGCGTGCAGTGCCAGACTGCCGGCAGGGCTGATATGCACGCGATAGCCTTGCAGCCGGTCGGTGGGGGTGCGATCGCGCTCGTACACCGCGGCGCTGATGCCGACCTGCCGCAGCCCTTGTGCGAGCGTCAGTCCACCGATGCCGCCGCCGATAATCACAACGTGAAACGGGGCGGGCGCTACCTCGATGATCGACGCATGGTCCACGGCGATATTCATGGTGTATACTTTCCGGTTTGCTTGGGATCAGATGGCACTGTGCGACCGCGCGTCCGCCTCCGTCGGAGCATCGGCGCGACCGCAGCGGTTTGCGTCGCCGACGCGGACTGCTCGACCGCACCTGCGGCCGCGTTTTGGACGGCCTCGGGCGCAGCCGCGGGCCTCCTGGCGTGAAAATCGTTCCAGAATGCCAGGCCGTCCAAAGTTTGGTTCTTGATTTCGCTCGTGAGCGCGCTCGTGAACCGACGCTCGGCTTCAAGGATGGCGACGTAGTACTCAACCTCGATCACGAACAGCCGCGGGATTCGTTCGGACAAGCTCGCAAGATTGGCCTGGACGCGCTCGATCTCACGCTCGAGGTGGGTGAGGCGCGCCTCGAGCAGTTCGGTCACGCGTTCGGGCCTCAGCGCCGGTAACAATGCGAGCGCCGCCTCGAAACGCGGATATTCCTTGACCGGATTACTGAGCAGGTCAGCGAGCCAGTCGCGCATCTCGACCTCGCCGGTCGGCGTCAGTGCATAGACCGTCCGCTCGGGCCGTCGCCCCTCCCGCGTCGTCTGCGCTGGAACGACGTAGCCCTCGCGCTGCAGGAGTTCGATCACCGTGTAGAGCGACCCGTAGCGCAGCTTTATCGCGCCCTCGGCATGCCGCTCGCGGAGCGTTGAGGCCATCTCGTAGGGATGCATCGGCCGCTCAAGCAGCAATACCAGCACCGCCAGCGCCAATGGATTGGAAAGCCGCGATTTCGTTGTCATCGCCTATACGTCTACGTATATACGTTTGCGTATATACGCTTACGGCTCGCATGTGCGAAATCACATGTGTGTGTAAAAGATATATCTTGCGCTACATCTCAGAGAGAGCTATCTATAGATATATCTTTAACCGGAGAAAACCGAGATGTTCAGACACTTTGCTTCGCCCTTCGAGGGCAAATGGGCTGCCGGCCGGCGCGGCCGCGACCGATTCGGTGGCGGTTTTGGCGGCCGACATGGCTTGGGCGGCGGGGATATGTGGCGTGCGCGGCGCATGCTGGCCCAGGGCGACCTGCGCCTGATCGCGCTTGCGCTGATAGCGGAGCACCCGCGGCACGGCTACGATATCATGAAGGCGCTCGATGAGAGGACTGCGGGCTGGTACAGCCCGAGCCCCGGGATCGTCTATCCGACGCTGACCTATCTGGAAGAGATGAGCTACGTGACGGCGCAGGCGGACGGCGCCAAGAAGCTCTACACGATCACCGAGGCGGGCCGCGCGTATCTTGCCGAGAACCGGGATTTCGTCGACGCGGTGCTCGATCGTCTTGCGTCGTTCGGCGACCGGGTCTCGCGGATGCGCCGCCGCTTCGGCGGCGATGAGCGCAGCGAGGAGGAGGATGGCTTGCCGCAGCTTGTTCGCGCTGCGCTCGACAATCTGCGCGACGTCGTTGCCAAGCGCCTCGAGACCAATGATGACGCGGAGGCGCAAATCGTCGATGTTCTCGCGCGTGTAGCGATCGACCTACGCAAGAGCTGAGCGGGTCGCTGCGGCGTCGAATGCGATGATCCCGTGCCAAAGGCTGGGTTTCTCCGCTTCGTTCGCCTGCAAACAGCTACTCCACCTTCAAGTTCAGCTGTTTGATGAGCGCGGCCCACTTGGCGCCCTCGCGCTTGATATCGGCGGTATATTCGTCGACGCTGCTGGTCAAAGGCTCGCCGCCTTCGGCGTGAATGCGTGCCTGCACGTCGGGGGCCGCAACCAGTATCCGCAGCGCATCGTTGAGCCGCTCGATGATTGGTCGCGGCGTGCCGGCGGGCGCAAGCAGCCCATAGCGCAGCACGGCGTCGAAGTCGGGCAGCCCCGATTCAGCGACCGTGGGCACGTCCGGCAGCAAGCTGAAGCGGGACAGTCCTGTGACCGCAAGCGCGCGCAGACCGCCCGCTTCAATATTGCCGAGTGCCGGCGGCAGCACACCGAATGCAACCGACACGTGACCGCCGAGTAGATCATTCATCAGCGGCGCCGTACCCTTATAGGGAATAATCGTCATGTCGACGCCGGCAGAGGCGCGAAAAAGCTCCGCGCACATATAGCTGCCGGTGCCGACCGCGGAGGTGCCGAGATTGAGCTTGCCTGGCTGGGCCTTGGCGAAAGCGATCAGGTCGGCCACCGACTTCGCCGGAAACGACGGGTGCGCAAGCAGCGCGACAGGCATGGACGCAATCAGGCCGATGGCGGCGAAATCGGTTTGCGGATCGTATCCGGGGTTGGAGTAGAGGCTTGGATTGATGGAGATCGTGCCGGTATGACCGAGCAATAGCGTGTAACCGTCGGGCGGCGCCTTGGCGACGGCACGGGTGCCGATATTGCCGCCTCCGCCCCCGCGATTGTCGACGACCACGCGCTGCGAAAGCGCCACCGACAGCTTCTCGGCGACGATGCGCGCCATCGCGTCGACGCCGCCGGCCGGCGGATACGGAACGACCAGAGTGATTTGCCGGCTCGGATACGCGTCGGCGGATGCTGCGACGCACCATCCAGCCATAAGCAAGCCGGCGAGCGTGGCCAAGAAAGCCCGCATAACGTCTTCGAAGGACGAGAAAAAGCTGCCCGCTGCGCCTGCGAGTTGGCGATTTACTCGGCGGGAGATTTTAGGGCTTGCACGTGCCGAGCACGTTCCGATGACTGAACCGGAACGTGCTCGCAACATCATGGGGTTGGCCGCATTTTCTAGGGAAAGACGGCATCCCCGCTTCCCGGAAATTCTCTAGTGTACGCTGATGGTGCCCTCATGCTGCAGACGGGCGATTTGATCCTTTACCAGCAACTTGCGACGTTTTAGCTCCGCGATCTTAAGATCGTCGGTGGAAGGATGCATAAGCGCTTCGTTGATTTCCTCTTCGAGCGCTTGGTGCCGTTGCGCCAATTCCGCAAGATGCGAATGCATTGCCATGTGCAAGGTCTCCTCGTCAGATTGCTGCCTGACAGTTCATTCATGGTACACTAGGGTCGAGGCGATGCAAAACAGGATTGATTGTGCGCCGCAATATTTCGCTCGCAATTAAATCAAAGCTGCTTGATCGCGAAGCCTCTGAGCAGCTGAGCGTAAAATGCAGCATCTTGCTGCCAGTTTGCACGCCCGATTGGGACCAGTGAAATCCCGCGCCAACGCCGCTCCGCTTAAATTGAAGCGAAAAAGTGCCCGACCCTCTATATTGTCGCCTTTTCGACGGCAAACCGGTATCCATTGCACCAGAATATTGCGCGTAACTAGCGGCCGCCGATGACCAAAGACGAAGAGCACGAGCTTCGAGAGCAACTCGCGCGCCTCCAGCAGGAACACAGGGATCTCGACGTTGCGATCGCTGCGCTGCAGGAGTCGGTGGGGTCCGACATCCTTCAGGTCCAGCGCTTGAAGAAGCGCAAGCTGCAGCTGCGCGATCGCATCACTTTCATCGAGGACCAACTCACGCCGGATATTATTGCCTGAGCTCGACCAGCCCGAGATTGCCTCGCTTCGTTGGCAAGACACCCGTTGCTTTCGCCTTGCCACTCAAAGTCCCCAACCTATAATCCGCGCCTTCTTTTTTTCCGGACCAAGCGACAGCGACTAGATCTTGAGCGGAATTCGAGGGGCGAATGGCGGCAAAGGTAGTAGCGATCATCATGGGGAGCCAATCGGATTGGTCGACCATGACGCATACGGCCGAGACGCTTGATGCGCTGGGTATTGCCTACGACGTTCGCATCGTCTCCGCCCACCGCACCCCGGAGCGGCTTTACGCCTTTGCCAAGGGCGCCAAGGACGCCGGGCTGAAGGTGATAATCGCCGGCGCCGGTGGTGCCGCACACTTGCCGGGCATGACCGCCGCCCTGACGACGTTGCCGGTGCTCGGCGTGCCGATCGAGTCCCAGGCGCTCTCCGGTCTCGACTCGCTCTACTCCATCGTGCAGATGCCGCCCGGCATACCGGTCGGCACGCTCGCCATCGGCAAGCCGGGCGCCATTAATGCGGCGCTGCTGGCCGCCAGCGTGCTTGCGCTCGGCGACCCGGCCTTGGCCGAACGGCTTGCCGCTTGGCGCCAGCGTCAAACCGATGCGGTTGCGGAACGGCCCGAGGGGCCCACGTGAGCGCCCCAAGGGCGGTGCTGCAACCGGGCGCAACGGTCGGCATTCTCGGCGGGGGTCAGCTCGGCCGTATGCTGGCGCTCGCTGCCGCGAGACTCGGCCTGAACTGCCACATCTACGCGCCTGATCCCCAGTCCTGCGCTTTCGGCGTGGCCCGCACAGCAACCTGCGCGGACTACGCGGACCAAGCCGCGCTGGCACGGTTTGCCGAAGCTGTCGACGTCGTATCCTATGAATTCGAGAACGTGCCGGCGGAGACCGCGGCATTTCTGGCGGCGCGCTGCCCCGTCCTGCCTGATCCGGCGGTGTTGGCGCTGACGCAAGACCGCTTGATCGAAAAGGAGTTTATCAGCAGGCTCGCCATCGCCACCGCTCGCTTCGCGCCGGTCGGATCGGCGGCCGAGCTGCGCGACGCCGTCTCGCATTTGCGCTTGCCGGCCGTGTTGAAGACGCGTCGTCTTGGCTACGACGGCAAAGGCCAGAAGATGATCGGCGCCAACGACGATCCGGCGGCGGCTTGGGCGGCGTTGGGCGAGGTTCCGGCGATTCTGGAAGGGTTCATCGCATTCGAGCGCGAGGTTTCGGTGGTCGCCGCGCGTGGACAGGAGGTCCGCATCGAATGTTTCGATGTGACTGAAAACGAGCATCGCGACCACATCCTCAAGTTCTCGCGGGTTCCGGCTGCGGTGACGCCGGCGGTGGCCGCACAGGCGCGCGGCATCGCTGAGGCGATTGTCACGGCGTTCGACTATGTGGGGGTGCTCGCGGTCGAGATGTTCGTAGTCCGCGAGGGCGCCTCGCACGCGGTTCTGGTCAACGAGATCGCGCCGCGGGTGCACAATTCCGGTCACTGGACGATCGACGGCGCAACCGTCTCGCAGTTCGAGCAGCACATCCGTGCGATTGCCGGCTGGCCGCTCGCCGCGCCGATCCGCCACGGCCGGGTCGAGATGATCAATCTCATCGGCGCCGAGGTCAATGACTATGGCAAGTGGCTCGATGCGCCCGCCACGGCGCTGCATCTTTATGGCAAAATGGGTGCGCATGCGGGGCGCAAAATGGGCCACGTCACGCGGCTTCTTTGCGACAACCCTTGATAGGCTCCCCGCCCCTGCCCCGTGCGAAGCGCAGAAATCGCGGTTCGGCCGAAAACCACGGTTCCAAGTTGCTTCGCTGCCAACGGCAGAAGCGACTCAACTCACTCGGACCTTGTTGAGTTCCATCAACGTTGCCCCAAAACACCAATCGCATCGATTTCGGCAAGTTTTAATCACTTCCCTGCAGGGCCGTGTGGACTTTTTAACCGGCCTCTGTTAAATGCGCGAACCTCGGTTGCAGCATTTGTCTTTTTGAGACGGCGCCGACGTCCACCATTCGAATGCGAAACCCGTTCACAGAGGAACGACGCGTGCAGGTTCTCGTTCGCGACAACAACGTCGACCAAGCCCTCAAGGCGCTGAAGAAGAAGATGCAGCGCGAGGGGATCTTCCGCGAAATGAAGCTTCGCGGGCACTACGAGAAGCCATCGGAAATGAAGGCCCGGGAGAAGGCGGAAGCCATCCGCCGCGCCCGCAAGCTCGCGCGCAAGCGCGCGCAGCGCGAGGGTTTGTTGCCGATGAAGCCGAAGCCCGTGCTGGGTGCTCCACGCTCCGCGCCGGGTCCGCGGCGCTGATCCGACGAAAACGCTCGGGAAGCTGGTGCCGCGGGCTTGTCGGCCCGCCCGATCGTCTGTGCTGGGTTGTAGGATTCGCTACCAGAGCTAGAATACATTCGGCGCACGGGATTGCTTCGCTACGCTGGCGGTGACAGATATAGTTCCGTCGCGAGGCAGCTAATGAGCAAGCGTATCCCATGTAAGGGGGCCCTCCTTCTTGTTGCCGGGATGAGCCTTGCCGGCTGCTCGACGCTCGGCATGGGCAGCAACCCTGCGCCCGCCCCGGAAGCTGAGGACACGCGTTATGCAACGTCGCCGGCCAATATCGCCTCGCTGACCGAGGTCGTTCAACGCAGCCCCACCGATCCGCAGGCCTACAACATGCGTGGCGCCGTGTTTGGCCAAGCCGGCCGGCGCGAAGAGGCGGTCGCTGATTTCGACAAGGCGATCAGCCTCGATCCGAACTACACTCAGGCTTTTGCCAACCGCGGCCTCGTCTTGCGCCAGATGGGCAAGCTCGATCGGGCGCTTGCCGACTACAACAAGGCGCTATCGCTCGATGCCTCCTATGCACCCGCCTATGTCGGCCGCGGCATGGTGTACCGCGAGAAAGGGCAGCTAGTGCAGGGGCTGCAGGACTTCAACAAAGCAATCTCGATCCGGCCCGACAATGCCCAAGCCTACTACAATCGCGGCCTCTTGTATCAGAGCCAACGCCAACATCAGTTCGCCATCGATGATTTCTCGACCGCAATCACGCTGTCGCCACAGCAGGCCGAACCGCTGATCGCCCGCGGCCTGAGCTACATGGCGGTAAGTGACTACAAGTTGGCCGCCGGTGATCTCGACGAAGCCGTGCAGCTCGACAAACGCAATCTGCAGGCTTGGACCAGCCGCGGCCTCGCCTATGAGCGGTTGGGCGTCAAGGAAAAGTCCGCCGGATCCTATGCAATGGCGCTTTCGATCGACGAACGCTACGAGGCGGCAAAGTCGGGTTTTGCCCGCGTCGGCGGCAAGCCCGGGCAAGCGTATCAGACGTTTTGAGTCCTGACGGATATACGGTCGACCTTTGCTGTTGGCCTGGCGTGCGATAAGAACAAACCATGGACAACGCAACCAACCTGGGCCAATCCCTGCTTGGCGGAAACCTAAATCGGTCGCTTACGCTCGCGATCGCCTTTGCCTTCATCGGTTTGCTGACGGCTGCGCGAGGCGAGGACAATGTGTTGCCGGCGGGTTTCATTCGGCTTGACGAGATCGCGCCCACGATTCGTCAGGACATCCGCTATGCCGGCGCGTTCAACTTCACCGGCCGCCGCGTCCCCGGCTACGAGGCGCCGCGGTGTATCCTGTGGCGGCCGGCAGCAGAAGCGCTCGCCCGCGCACAGGCGCAACTCACGGCGGAGGGCTTTCACCTGAAAGTCTACGACTGCTACCGGCCCGCCCGGGCCGTGCAGGCATTCGTTGCCTGGTCGCAAGCGCCCGGGGAGGATCGGCTCAAGTCGGTGTTCTATCCCGATCTCGACAAGGGCCACCTCTTCGCGCTCGGCTACATCGCCGCATACTCGAAGCATTCCCTCGGTATTGCCGTCGACATCGGCCTCGTGCGCGCCGATGAGGCAGAGCAGCCGACGCCGAGCGGCGCGGGGCGGTGCGACGGGGCGTTCGAGGTACGCGCCAGGGAATCAAGCCTCGATTTCGGCACCGCGTTCGACTGCTTCTCGGAGCTGAGCGCGACGTCCAACAAGAACATCTCGGCGCCGGCGCGTGCCAACCGCGGCCGGCTTTTGCGCGCCCTCAAGAGCGAGGGCTTTCGCAACTATTCACGCGAATGGTGGCACTTCGAGCTCAATAGAGCCGACGCGCCAACAACGCCTCGTGATTTTTTGGTCCGCTAGCCGACCGCCGAAGAAGCCGGCCGAGGCATTCGATGAAGGAACAATAGGCCCGCCGCGCTACCCCAAACCATGTGCGATGAAGGGGAGCACCTTCTCCAAGGCTCCGAAGTCGTCGTGATCGTTGTGCCCCGCCTGTGGCAGTGTCAGGAATTGCTTTGGTGCACGGATCAGACCGTAGAGCCGCTGACCGAACGCGATCGGGATCGTCACGTCATTGCCGCCATGGACGACGAGGACCGGTGCCATCACCTCGGCGACGCGCGCATCGGCACGGAATTGATCCTTCAACAACCAGCGCACGGGCACGAAGAAGTAGATTGAGGCGGCAACGTCGGCAACCGAAGTATAGGGCGACTCCAGCACGACGCGGGCAACCGGATGCTTCGCGGCGATCGCAACGGCGAGGCCGGTGCCCAGAGATTCCCCCCACAGGACGATACGCTCGGGGGCATAATGCGCGCGCACGAACGCGAAGGCAGCCTCCGCATCCCGCATGAGGCCGTCTTCGGTCGGCCGTCCGGTCGAGCCGCCGAAGCCCCGGTAGTTCAACGCAAGAACCCCGATACCGTCCTGGACGAGCCTGGCAAACCGGTGCGCGCGCAGATCAAGGCCGCCGCCATTGCCCTGCAGGTAGAGGACGATGGGCTGGTCGGCGCGCGGGGGCGTATGCCAAGCGACCAATTGCTCGCCGTCCGGCGTCGCTAGCAAGACCTCCTCGGTCTGCGGCAAGCCCGCCGAGGAAGGCGGCCGGCGCACCGGGTCCGGGACATACAGGAGAGAGCGCTGCGCCATATAGAGCAGCGTCACGACGCACAGATATCCGCCGACGCCGATCAGGACGAGCCATTTGAGCCATACCATCGCGCTCTATTGTCATCGCGGACGAAGCAGTGCAAACGCGACCGCCATCGCCCACTTGGCGATTGCTCGCTTCGCTCGCCCGACTGAAGATGATATCAAGCGGTGCCGCCGCCAAATTTGCGTACGTTCGCGCCCGACTTTCAGCGCAGCAGACCCCTTTCGGCCACCGATACCGAGGAAGCCTTATCCATGCGGGGAACATTCGAAGGCAGTTGTCATTGCGGGGCTGTGCGCTTTCGCGTCGTCGCCGATCTCGCGCAGGCGCTCGCGTGCAACTGCTCGATCTGTACCAAAAAGGGCTTTCTGCATCTCATTGTGCCGCCGCAAGACTTTACGCTTCTGTGTGGCGAAGATGCGCTGGCGACCTATGAGTTCAACACGAAAACCGCCAAACACACCTTTTGCCGCCGCTGCGGCATTCATCCCTTCTACGTGCCTCGGTCAGATCCGGACAAGATCGACGTCAATATCCGCTGTCTCGAGAACATCGACGGCGCCGCCGTCCAAGCCGCTGCCGTTTGACGGTCGCAATTGGGAGGCGGCGATGGAGCTTGAGGCGCGACGGCGCCAACGGATTACCTAAAACGCCACGCCAGCCGGCCGCACCGCGAGTGCCACCGATTGTTGGTGGAAGCGCGCCTTGTAGGCTGAAATGACGGCATCGATGCAATCCTGAGCCTTGGCGGTGTCGCGCAGGATAATGGTCACGAGTTCTGTTATAGGGCCTTGACGATCTCTTCCGTCATCTTCTTGGCGTCGCCGAACAGCATCATCGTGTTGTCGCGGTAGAACAGGGTGTTGTCGATGCCGGCATAGCCGGAGGACAGCGAGCGCTTGATGAACATCACCGTATTGGCCTTCCACACTTCAAGCACCGGCATGCCGAAGATCGGCGAGGCGGGATCCTCCTTGGCGGCCGGGTTGGTGACGTCGTTGGCGCCGATCACGAAGGCCACGTCGGTCTGGGCGAACTCGGAGTTGATGTCCTCGAGCTCAAAAACCTCGTCGTAGGGGACGTTGGCTTCGGCGAGCAGCACGTTCATATGGCCGGGCATGCGGCCGGCCACCGGATGGATCGCGTACTTCACCTCGACGCCCTCGGCCTTGAGCTTGTCGGCCATCTCGCGCAGCGCGTGCTGCGCTTGCGCCACCGCCATGCCGTAGCCCGGCACGATGATCACCTTGCCGGCGTTCTTCATGATGAAGGCCGCATCCTCGGCCGAGCCTTGCTTCACTGGCCGCTGCTCGGCGCCGGCCGCGGGTCCCGCGGTTTCCCCGCCGAAACCGCCGAGGATGACGGAGATGAACGAGCGGTTCATCCCCTTGCACATGATGTAGGACAGGATCGCACCGGAGGAGCCGACCAACGCTCCGGTAATGATCAGCGCGGTATTGCCCAGCGTGAAGCCAATGCCGGCCGCCGCCCATCCGGAATAGGAATTGAGCATCGAAATCACGACCGGCATGTCGGCCCCGCCGATCGGCACGATGATCAGGACACCGAGCAGGAACGACGCCAGCGCCAGGAGCCAGAAGGCGAGATAGCTTTCGCTGCGCACGAAGCCAATGACCAGCAGGACGATCAGCACCGCCAGCCCGCCGTTGATGAGATGGCGCGACGGCAAGAGGATCGGGGCACCACTCATGCGGCCGTCAAGCTTGAGAAAGGCGATCACCGACCCCGTGAAGGTGATGGCGCCGATGGCAAGACCAATCGACATCTCGACGAGGCTTGCCCGATGAATTTCACCGACGCTACCAATGCCGAACGCGCGCGGGGCGTACAGCGCGCCGGCGGCGACGAGAACCGCCGCCATACCGACTAGGGAATGGAAGGCGGCGACGAGCTGCGGCATCGCCGTCATCGGCACGCGTCGCGCGATCACCGCACCAGTGCCGCCGCCGATCGCGACCGCGATGATGACCAGCGCCCAGGCCCCGACACCCGCAGGCGGATGCGAGCCGAGCGTGGTCAGGACCGCGATGGTCATGCCGATGATGCCGAACAGATTTCCTTGTTGGCTCGTCACCGGGCTCGACAGACCGCGCAGAGCCAAAATAAATAGGACGCCGGCGACGAGATAAAGGAGCGCGACGAGATTGGGGTCCATCGTGCGCTCCGTTATTTCTTTTTCTTCTGATACATGGCAAGCATGCGTTGGGTGACCAGAAAGCCGCCAAAGATATTCACCGACGCAAAAACGAGCGCGATGAAGCCGAGCGCGCGCGCCCAGATCGGACCTGAATCATCCCCCACCAACGGGACGCCGACCGCGAGCAGGGCGCCGACGACGATCACCGAGGAGATCGCGTTCGTCACCGACATCAACGGGGTGTGCAGCGCGGGCGTCACCGACCACACCACGTAATAGCCGACGAACACGGCGAGCACGAAGATCGATAGGCGGAAGACAAAGGGATCAACGGCGCCGCCCGCCTGGGCGGCGAGATCGGCGGCGTCCGACGCCGTGCCGGTTGCGGCCTGCGCTAGTATCACGGACAGCATCAGCATGGGGCGCGTCTCCTTGAGAACCGCGTTCGCTTAGTTTGACGAATACATGCAGCCATGACGCGGAAGGTCGTTGCTTGAACTTGCACGGCCGGCACGCGGAGAGGTTTTGCTTTCAACATTCACGACGCACGCTTATCGTAATCGCATTAAGCTGCGGTCTTGGGAGCGAAGGCCGGGTGGACGACGACGCCGTCCCGCGTCAGGGCGGTCGACTTGACGATGTCGTCGTCCCACTTCACAGCCAGCGCCTTGGCCTTCTTGTCGATCAGTATTTCTAGGAAAGCGTAGAGGTTCTTGGCGTAGAGCGCCGAGGCCGACGCCGCGAGGCGGCCGGCCACATTGGTATAGCCGATGATCTTGACGCCGTTGACCTCGGCGACCTGATCGGCGACGACGCCCTCGACGTTGCCGCCGCGCTCCACCGCGAGATCGACGACCACCGAGCCGGGCCGCATCGACGCCACCATCTCCTTGGTGATCAGTCGCGGCGCCGGACGGCCGGGGATGAGCGCGGTGGTGATGACGATGTCCTGCTTCTTGACATGCTCGGCGACGAGCGCGGCCTGCTTGGCCTGATACTCCTTGGACATTTCCTTGGCGTAGCCGCCCGCCGTTTCCGCCGCCTTGAATTCCTCGTCCTCGACCGCAATGAATTTCGCGCCAAGGCTTTCGACCTGTTCCTTGACTGCCGGCCGCACGTCGGTTGCGGTGACGACGGCGCCGAGGCGACGGGCGGTTGCGATCGCCTGGAGGCCGGCGACGCCGGCGCCCATGACGAAGACCTTGGTGGCCG
>JBKQHQ010000276.1:0-19155 GCA_052148715.1 Xanthobacteraceae bacterium
GATAGATAATGTCCGACGCGCTCCGCTTGCAAAAAAGCACAACCACCCGGCCGTAACGCTCGCGAGGCGCGAGCACTTGGTAGAGCGCCGGCCGCCGCGGCGCGAGGCCGAGCCCGCCGGCCACGAACACGACGTCGCCGCCTTCGCCGGCCGCGCTTGGCCAAGCGGTCCCGAACGGGCCGCGCAGGCCCAACGAGGCCCCCGCTCCAAGCCCGGCGATGGCGGCGCTAACCGCGCCGACATTGCGCACGGTGTGCACGTAGCCGCCCCGATCCGCCGGATCACCGCTCATGCTGATCGCCACCTCGCCGACGCCGAACGCGTACAGCATGTTGAACTGGCCAGGCTGGAATTCCGGCCGCTCGCCGGCAACCGGCACAAGCTCCAAGGTCCTGATGTCGCGCGTCTCGCGCCGTACCCGCCCGACGCGATAGGGCTGGGGAATGAAGGGATCCGCAACCACGGCCAGGCTCACTTGCCGTGCTTCCCATAGACGTCGAGCATCTGCAGACGGCTCTCGTCGAGCCGCTGCACGACCACGGGCAGAAAGCGCTTCATCATCTCATAGCCCAGATGATTGTCGGCCTCACACTTGTCGCGCAGGCATTTCGCATCGATGCCGATCGCCCGAGTGAGCTCCATGGCACGGGCGTCGAACCGCCACCGGTACGGCGGCACGAGCCAGGCGGCGCCGACGATCTCGCCTTCCCCCTCGGTGGCGAATACGACGGCCGGCTGACCCGGCGGCAGGATTTCCAGCGCAACCTTGCCCTGCCGGATCAGATAAAACTCGTCGGCGGGATCGCCCTCGTGCGCCAGATATTGGCCCGCCTCGAAGCGGTGATTGCGCGCGCAGCCGGAGATGACTTGACCCAGCTCCGCCTCGAACCCGGCGAAGAAGGGATGCGCCAAGACAATACGCTCAAGCCCTTCCATGATCCGCCTCCTTGGATTCGCTGGTTGCTCTGATCGCGGCCGCCTCCGCCGTGATGTCGATCCCGACCGGGCACCATGTGATGCAGCGGCCGCAACCGACGCAGCCCGACGTGCCGAACTGGTCGATCCAGCTCGCGAGCTTGTGGGTCATCCACTGACGATAGCGGGATCGGGCTTCCGTGCGCACGCTGCCGCCGTGGATGTAGGAGAAGTCGAGCGCGAAGCAGGAATCCCAGCGGCGCACGCGCTCGGCCGTTTGACCGGCAAGATCACTGTGGTCTTCGACCGTGGTGCAGAAACAGGTCGGGCAGACCATGGTGCAGTTGGCACAGGTTAGGCAACGCTGGGCAACGTCGTCCCAGCGCGGGTGGTTAGGATTGCTCTGCAACAACTCCTTG
The DNA here is from genome assembly GCA_052148715.1 of Xanthobacteraceae bacterium. Taxonomy (GTDB): domain Bacteria; phylum Pseudomonadota; class Alphaproteobacteria; order Rhizobiales; family Xanthobacteraceae; genus JBKQHQ01. Next base: position 1,335 of record JBKQHQ010000276.1, read on the forward strand.
AGCCCCTCAGTATCCAGCTTGCGTCCCATGCGATTGGCGGTCCGCGCCACGATCGCATCCGCCGCATCACTGTCTTCCGGCGAGGCCGGACGACGCGGCAGCTCCGCCAGCACCGCGCTGCCCTCGACGCTGCCGACCTCGACCAGAAAGCTGTGATGCTCTCCGTCCAGCAACTCGGTCAGGGCAAGATCGAAACCGCCCTGCGCCTTCGGGCCGGTATTCATTGATACGCAGAAGCAGGTGCCGCCGGCTTCGCCACAGTTCACGGCAACGACGAAATTATCCCGCCGGCGCCGCTGATAGCCGGCATCGAGGTAGGATCCGCCGACAAGCACGCGGTCCTGAATGGCGATCGCATTCAGCTCGCAGGCGCGTACGCCGAGAAAGGCAAACTTCGGCACCGCCTCCTCGGCGGCGGCGACGGTGAACCCGTCGTCCGTGCGTTGCGCCTGCCACAACTGCTCGATCGGCGGATGCAGGAAGCGCTTCCATGACTGTGGGCCAACCGCATAACCGAACAGCGCGTCGTCGGCGCGCCGCTCGAGGCGATACCGTCCGGCTTCCTGCTGGTCGGTCCATCCGGCCGGCAGATCGGCAACACTTGCAACCTCGTCGTAGACGATCGCGCCGTCGCGGACTTTTGGCCCGAGCACCTGATAACCGCGCGCCGCCAAGGTCCCGATGAGCGCGTGCAGGCCGTCACGAGAGATCGTGGCCTTCGTGCCTACGGACAAATCGACATCCGCCATCTGGACCTCCGTCGGTGCTCATTTACCCTAAAGCATGGGATGGTCATAGACCTGAACGCCCTTTCCACGACGGAATGGCGAGGCCGCGGCGTCGGTGAGCGGAGATGAGCGTATTGCGCAGGAGGCATGCGATGGTCATCGGACCCACACCGCCCGGAACCGGCGTGATTGCACCCGCGACGTTCTGCGCCTCGGCAAAAGCCACGTCGCCGACGAGCCGCGACTTGCCGTTCGGCAAAGCCATCCGGTTGATGCCGACATCGATCACCACCGCGCCAGGCTTGATCCAGCTTCCCCGCACGAGCTCCGCTTTGCCCGCAGCCGACACCAGAATGTCGGCGCGGCGCGCCAGGCTCGGCACGTCGCGGCTTTGCGAATGAGCGAGCGTCACGCTGCAGTTCTCGGCCAGCAGCAGGGCAGCCATCGGTTTGCCGACGATGTTGGAGCGGCCGATCACGACGGCCTCGGCCCCGGCAAAAGTGGGCACTACATCACGCAGCAGCATGAGGCAGCCGTAGGGCGTGCACGGAACGAGTGCCTTGCCCAGTGCCTTGCCGCCGCTCCACAGACGTCCAACGTTTTGGGGGTGGAAACCGTCGACATCTTTCGCGGGATCGATTGCATCGATGACGTTCTGCGGATCGATGTGCTTGGGCAACGGCAACTGCACCAGAATGCCGTCGATCTTGTCGTCGGCATTCAGCCGAGCGATGAGCGCCAAAAGATCGGCTTCGCTGGTCGTCGCCGGCAGGACGTGCACGAAACTCTGAAGACCAGCGGCGACCATCGCCTTGCCCTTGCTGCGGACATAGATCTGGCTTGCCGGGTCGTCCCCCACCAGCACGGCACAAAGCCCGGGGACGACGCCCGATTTGGCCTTGAGGTCCGCCGCGACCGCTGCGACGTCGGCGCTCAACCGCGCCGCGCGCGCCTTGCCATCGATCAGCTTCGTGTCAACCATGCACATGTCCTTCGCTCTCGCGCCGCGAATAGCTAAAATGCCGTCCCCAGTATGGCCGCGGCTGGCGCGTCGTCTTCGTTCATGGCGGCGAGCACCGGCATGACCTCGCGCTTGAACAAGGCGAGCGAGTGCATTTCCTGCGCGTGGGTGAGCGAGCTGAACGCCAGGAGCAGCACCAGATAATTCTGCCGGATCCGACCGGCCTGCTCGACAAGAATGCGACGGATGGTATCAGGACTCCCGACCACCAGCGTGCCCGCGGCCTTCGACTGATCGTAATCCGCCGAGATCGAGATCGGTGGGAACTTGCCGCGCTCGACCCACAGCCAGGCCAGGCTGTCGAACCAGCGCTTGTAGGCCGGCCGCGCGATGCGCTCGGCCTCCGCGTCCGAATTGGCCACGAACATCGCGCGCATCACCCCGCAATGCGGAGCCTTGACCGGCGAAGGATAGTTTCGGCGGTCGCCGGCGAACGCGGTCCAGTGCGCGCGGAAGGTCGCAAGCATTGTCGCGACCTTCTCGTCCGGCCCGAGCGTGACGCCATTCATCCCGCGCTTGGCAGCGAAGACCGGACCATGCTCCCCGCGCAGCCCGTACCAGAATGGGGGATGCGGGCGTTGCAACGGCTTGATCACGACCGGAACGTCCTTGAAGGAGTAGCGATCACATTCGTAGTCGATGCGATCATCGGTGAAGCCCTGATAAAGCACATTGAAGGCGTGCGCGAAATCCACGTCCGACTGGTTGAAATCGATGCCGTAGGCCGCGAACTCCATGGGCGAAATGCCGCGTCCAACACCGATGTCGAGCCGGCCGCCGCTGAGATGGTCGAGCATGCACAGCTCTTCCAGCAGGCGCAGCGGATGATACAGCGGCAGGAGGTAAAGCAGCGTGCCGAGCCGGATGCGGTGCGTCTCGCGCGCTGCCGCCGCCCGATAGACGCTCGGCGACGGCGTCACCGAGAGCGGCGTCGCATGATGCTCGGAGAGATGATAGCCGGTGAAGCCGGCTTCCTCCGCTGCCTGCAGCAGGACGAGGCGTTCCTCGTAGGTCTTTTGCAGCGCCTCTCCCCGGTCATCGATGTAATCGAAGATGCCGAATTTCATGTCGAGCTGCTTTCTCCCGCAATAGCCTTTCGCCAGTCGACCACTCTTGCGGCAAAACCTAGCATCGCGTCGGCATCGAGTCGCAAAAAACCTCGGACGCCGTCCTGAGGCCCGCCAGACCAGACGACGGTAGCGGACGGCTCTGGTGCTGACTTGCCGAGTTGGGAACAGCTCTCGTGAGGCCGCGATCAACCGAAGCGACCGGTGATGTAACGCTGCGCACGCGGATCGCTCGGAACCATGAAAAGACGGTTGCTAGATTCGAATTCGACAAGCTCTCCCAGATACATGAAGCCGGCGAAGTCGGAGATGCGAGCGGCTTGCTGCATATTGTGGGTGACGATCGCGATCGTGTAGTCCTGCTTCAATTCCATGATCGTTTGCTCGATCTTGGCCGTCGCGATCGGGTCGATCGCCGAGCATGGCTCGTCGAGCAGGATGACCTCCGGTTTCAATGCAATCGCGCGCGCGATGCATAGGCGTTGCTGCTGACCACCCGACAGGCTCAGTCCCTGGGTCGAGAGCTGATCCTTCACCTCATCCCACAGCGCCGCACGACACAACGCCGACTCGACCCGCTCGTCCAGATCGGCGCGGGACAGCCGTTCGTAGAGCCGGATACCGAACGCAATGTTCTCATAGATCGACATGGGGAACGGCGTGGGCTTCTGGTAGACCATGCCGACCCGCGCCCGCAGCCGTTGGCAGTCGCATGTGGGAGCAAGAATGTTCTCGCCGTTGAGCAGCACCTCCCCTTCTGCACGCTGGCCCGGGTAAAGATCGTACATACGATTGAAGACACGCAGCAGCGTAGATTTCCCGCAGCCCGAAGGACCAATGAAGGCCGTCACCTGTCGCGCGAAAAGGGGCACCGAAATGTCCTTTAGCGCGCGGTTGCCGTCCTCGTAATAGAAGTTCAGCCGGCGAACGCTGATTTTCTCGGTCAGTTGCTCGGATTCGAGCGGCGGGGACGGCAGGGTTGCCGCAACATTGATCATCGGGACGCTCATATGATGCTCCGCCCGGACAAAACTCAGAACTGCGCAGCCCCGCGCATTCGAAGAATATGGTCTCCTCGCATGCCCGCGCGGCGCTGTTATTGAGCTAGATCATTCATCCAAATGTCATAATTCTTCATGGAAGCGTCCCGTCGGGCGAATGCATAGCGTGGGGGCGTCCGGCGGGGCAGGCGCTTCGCCGCGGATTCCGACGCAGCGTCAGCCGTGACTGTTTCGCGGCGGCACTCGGCAGCCATCGAGAAAGAGGCGGACCGCGGCGCGCAGCCGACGTTGCTCTTGGTCGGGCGTTTCACGAAAGCCAAGCAGCGCGAGGCGCTGTGGGATTCCGACAACAGTAATAAAGAACTGCTCAGCCGTCAGCTGCGGGTGCCGCAGATCGATCTCGCCGCGGTCGGCGTAGACCGTCAGCACCCGCTCGATCTCACCAATGCCGCGGTGGCGATTTCGCTCGATGAAAAGACGGGCGAGTCCGGGGAATCGAGGCGCGGCCGTCACAAAGAGGCGATTCAGAGCAACCGCATCCGGCTGCAATGCGATGTTGAGGAGCGTTCTCCCAAACTGGAGCAGGCCCTTTTCCGCGTGCTGCCGCGCAGGCTTGAATGCGTGCAATGTTTCCAGCCGATCTGCGAAGAAATGCTCGATGGCTGCCACGAACAGCTCGGACTTGTCGGCGTAACGGGCATAGATGAACCGCTTGGCGACGCCCGCCTGCTTGGCGATCTCATCCATGGAGACCGCATCGAGGCCGTGGGCAAGAAATAGACGCGTCGCTGCTTCGAGCAGGGCGCTGTGACGCCGCTCCGCTTCCGCGCGTGTCGGCCGGCCCCCGGGACCGCGTTTGAACTCGGTCGTCTCTAACATCGCGTCCGCCATATTGACCGGATGCCTTGGTTGATCAAGCAACAGGGGCGTGATAATGCAACGATAGCGTCGCGTTGCAAAGGGCTCCCCCGATCATGGATCGGCGAACGATTCTGATATTCGGGGTCGTGATCGCCGCGGCGGCGACTGGCGTCGGGTTGTGGTGGTACAAGAGCCGCCCACCGGTGCCGACCCAATGGCAAGGATATGCGGAAGCCGATTTCGTGAAGGTCGGGCCGACGCAGCAAGGCTTGCTCACCGAGGTCAATGTCGCGAGAGGCGATTGGGTCGTAGAAGGCGCCCCGCTCTTTGCCCAGGATGACACGTCCGACCGCGCCGGGCGTGATCAGGCTGTGCGCCAGCTCGCGCAAGCGCAGGATCAGCTGGCGAATCTTCAGGCCGGGGGCAAGCCGACCGAAATTGCGCAGGCCGAAGCCAACCTCGCCGATGCGCACGCGACGCAGGATCGGGCTCGGTCGGACCTGGAGCGCGGCGAACGGCTGGGGCCGATCGGCGGCATCAGCGCCCAGAACCTCGATCAGATGCGCACCGACTTGCGTTCCGCGCAGGCCAAAGTCTCGGTCGCCGAGGCGGCGCTCGCGCAAATGCGCGCGCCGATGGGCCGCGAGGGCGAGATCAAGGCACAGCGTGCGGCCGTCGAGGCTGCTCGTGCGGCGCTGGAGATGGCGGACTGGCGCCTATCGCAACGGCGGGTGACGGCGCCGGCGGCTGCCAGGGTTGCCGACGTACTCGCGCGTCCCGGCGAGACGATGGCCGCGGGCGCACCGGTCGTATCGCTGCTACCCCCGGGCAATATTTTCGTGCGGTTTTTCGTCCCGGAGACGGACTTGGCGACCCTGCATCGCGACGGCCAGGTCGCGATCATCTGCGACAGTTGTCCACCCGACCTGTCGGGGCGCATCTCGTTCATCGCGCCGCAGGCCGAATACACGCCGCCGGTGATTTACAGCGAATCGAGCCGGGCCAAGCTTGTTTATATGATCGAAGCGCGCCCGCCGCGCGAGCGGGCCGCGCTGCTCAATCCCGGACAGCCGGTCGCCGTGAAGCCGATCCAAGCGAGCGATCGGCCATGACCGACTACGTCATCGACGTCCACGATCTGCGCAAGAGCTTCGGTGCGCGACGGGTCGTCGATGGCCTCAGCCTGCAGGTGGCAAGGGGCGAAATCTGCGGATTTCTCGGTGCCAACGGCAGCGGCAAGACGACGACGATCCGCATGCTGTGCGGGCTGCTCTTGCCCGATGCCGGCGAAGGGACATGCCTTGGCTTGGACATCGCGCGTGAGGCACCGGCCATCCGCCGGCAGATCGGCTACATGACGCAGCAGTTCAGCTATTACGACGACCTCACGGTGCGCGAGAATCTTGAGCTCGTCGCCGGCGTCTATGAGATGCCCAACGGCGATGCCGCCGTTGCCGACATGATCACCCGGATGGGTCTCGGCGGCTATGCGGACCAGCTCGCTGGTCACCTGTCCGGTGGCTGGAAACAACGACTGGCGCTTGCCGCCTGTGTGCTGCATCGCCCGAAGCTGCTGCTGCTCGACGAGCCAACCGCCGGCGTCGACGTCAAGGCGCGTCGCGAGTTCTGGGACCTGATCCACGACATGGCCGGCGAAGGCCTGACGGTGCTCGTCTCCACGCACTACATGGACGAGGCCGAGCGCTGCCAGCGCGTCGTCTATCTCGCCAATGGCCGGATCGTCGTGCAAGGCGACGCATTCGAGGTTGCGCGCCGTTCGGGCCTGATCGCCTACGAGGCGACCGGAGAAGGCGTCGACGACGCAGCGCGCCGGATGCGCCGGATGCCCGGCGTCGAGGCTGCCGCGGTGTTCGGGCGCGCGCTGCGCGTGGCCGGCACCGATCGGGGGCTGCTCGAGGCTGCCATCCGCTCGTTCGCGGAGCTGTCGTGGCGTGAAGTCGAGCCGCGCCTCGAAGACGTATTCATTCACCAACTGGCGGCCGAGGAGGCGGCGCGATGAACGGCTTCTCGCTCAAGCGATTACGCTCGCTATTGCGCAAGGAGTGGATCCAGGTGCGGCGCGATCCGACGACGCTGCGCCTGATCATTGCGCTGCCGATCATGCAGCTGTTCCTGTTCGGATATGCGATCAACACCAATCCCAAGCATCTGCCGACCGGCCTCCTCTCGGCTGAGCACTCGAAATACGAGCGCACGCTCATCGCCGCGTTGCAGAACACCGGATATTACGACATCAAGCTGCTTCCCTCCGAGGCGGCGGCCGAGAAGGGCCTGGCCCAGGGCGATCTTCTGTTCGTCATCAACATCCCCGCTAATTTCGACCGCTCGGTCGACCGCGGCGAGAGCCCGTCGGTGCTGATCGATGCCGACGCGACCGATCCTTCGGCGATCGGCAACGCGACTGCGGCGCTTGCCGCCATCGCCACCGCCCTCAACCGCGACCTGCCGGCGGTGCGCCAATCGCAGCCGGCGACCCCGCCGTTCCAGTTCGAGATCCATGCCCGCTACAATCCAGAGCAGCTGACGGTGCTCAACATCGTGCCTGGGCTGATCTGCATGGTCCTCACCATGTCGACGCTGTTCATCACCACGCTGTCGATCACACGCGAACGCGAGCGTGGCACGATGGAGAACCTGATGGCGATGCCGGTGCGCCCGATCGAGATCATGGTTGCCAAGATCGTTCCTTATATCCTCATCGGCTACATCCAGGTCGTGCTCATTCTCGTTGTCTCGGCCCTAGTGTTCCAACTTCCGATCCGGGGGTCGGTCCCGCTTCTGATGATCGCGCTCGGCCTTTTCGTTGCGAGCAATCTCGCCCTCGGCCTGACTTTTTCGACCATTGCGGCCAATCAGATGCAGGCGCAGCAATTGGCGCAGTTCGCGCTGATGCCGCAGTTCATGCTGTCCGGCTTCTTCTTTCCGTTCAGCGGCATGCCGATTTGGGCGCAATGGCTCGGCGAGCTGTTCCCGACCACGCATGCGATGAGGGTCGTCCGTGGCATGCTGCTCAAGGGCAACGGCGCGGCCGAAATTGCGCCGCAACTTTGGCCGATCGCGCTCTTCACGGTGGCAGTCGTCGGCGTCGCCGTTTGGTTCTACCGCGAGACCCTCGATTGAGCGGTGCGGGCGAGCGTAGTCCGACGAATGACTGCATCCGTGTCGTGGCGTCATGCCTCCCGCGACCAAGACTCGACGCGGCCGCGCCAGTAGATAAATTCGACACCGTTGATGATCCAGCCCGCCTCCGCGTTCGTCGGAATGCGCCGACCGCCGACCGTCCGATAGTCGGCGCTACGGCCGAACCACGGACATTCCGTGAACCCGCGCCCCTCGGAGCGCGGTCGATCGTCCGCTTCGGCCCGGACCGGATCACCGGCCTCGTCCAGGATCAGCCGAACCTCGCTTCGACGCGCGCCGTTGCCGGTCGCGACTGCCAGGGTGCACGCATCGATGACACGCCAGTGGAGCCGCGTGTTGAACAGCAGGGCGTCCGGATTCCACATCAGCTCGGCAAGATAGCGCATGGCTTCGCCTCGGAAAGCGGCGTCGCTGTCGGCGACGCGCACCAGCGTTAGGACGCCGAGCAGCCGCCCCTCAAGTCCGGCCTTGCCGCCGACCAGGTAGTCGATGATCAGCATCGACACGCCGGCCATTGCTTGAAATCGCGCCTGCCAAAGAAAGCCGACCTCGGCGACGGCGAAGGTTTGCAGCGCCGTGAAGGCCAACGGTTTGGACCAGGGCTTCAGCCACATCTCGCCGCTCTGGGTCAGGCGGACGACCCGGCCGCCCGCATCGTCGGCGACGCCAAGCCTGCGGGCCAGTGCGAGCACCTCGGGCGGCAGGTCCGTGCGAGCGACGAAGGCCCTCGGCGCCTGCTCCATCGACCGCTGCAGGGTCTCGATGCGTCCAAGGAAGGCGCGACGTGCGGCCGCGGCGAAGACCACCGCAATCAACGCCCCACCGCCGAGGCCGAGAGCAACAGCGAGATCCAACCCATGCCGGTCATCCTTGCCTTCGTCGCGGTTCGCGAAACACACCGGATCTTGCGGGCACACGCCTTGCACCGCGACAGGCGGTCATCGAGGCGGCTTGGAAATGCCTGGAATCCCGGGCGCACATTCGAGCACGGCCCGATCCCAATTCCCGGTTCCGGCCGCCGCCGCATAGGTGCTGTTGAGGAAAGCGAGGAGCACCGCATCGGGATCGGGCGCGGCACGGACTGAATCATATGGCAGGAGAAACTCGCCGAGCGCCTCGCTGAAGAACGCCGTCCGCGGTTCAACGGAGGAATTTCTAAAACCACTCAGCTCCGGATAGGCGTACGAATAGAACGCCGCGTAGTCGATCCCGGAGCCGCCCGGCCAGAACCCTGCGCTGCTTACCTCGTGCGAATACGCCTCGCGCACGACCGCGTCCGCCAAGCCCGGAACGCCGCCCGGATGCGGCGGGGCGCGGCGACCGGAAAAGCGCGTGACCGCCAAATCAAAACTTCCCCAAAAGAAGTGAACAGGACTGTTCTTGCCAATGAAGCCGGTGCGGAATTGCTTGAACAGACGGTCGGCCTGGAGAAGGACCTTCCAGAAACGTTGCGCGTACTCGGCATCATACGCGGCATGCATGCGGTCGCGGCTGAAAGGAATCGCCACTGGGATCTCGCAAGGACGGTCACTGATCTCGACGCGGATGCCGACTTCGGCGAGCGCGGACATCACTGCGGCATGAAACTCGGCGACGGTCCACGGCTTGAGCGCGATCCATTTGCGGCGACCGTCGCTCGTCGTGATGTCGAGGATATGTTCGTTGAAATCAAACACGATTTCGAATGCACGATGTCCTTCGTAGATCGGCGACGTCGTCAGGCCGCGCGTGGTGACATAGAGTGGGACGTGCCAAGAGTGATTGAGCCACGGGGCGAGCGCGAGTCGGATCTTGCCCACGACCTGCGTCCACAGATGCAGCGTGTCGCGGGTCTCCTTCCAGGCATTGTATGGTAGATCAGGCCAGGTTTCGGGCTGCGCACTCATTGGGCTCTCCGGACTCCGCGGTCTATCCACTGATCATTGTAGCAGCCCTACCCGTCGCGTTGCGGAACCCTCGAAGAGGCGATTTTTGTCCAGCCAAGCTCACTTGCGGCAGATTCGTCTGTCGTCTTTGGCCGGGCGAATTTTGATCCAGATCATGGACCAAGAGTTGGCTCGTGCGAATAAGGAAAATGATCAGGAAAGCAGCAGTTGAATGGCATGAACTCCAGCACGTCCCACCCGCCCCGGCCGAAGCATTGCCCAATATGCGGGGTCGCGATGCTTGGAAGCCGAACGTCGCCCACGGCTCGGGAAATCGATCATTACCAATGCTTCAACTGCGACCTAGCCATAGACTATTCTGGGTTGAAAAATAATCGCGACACATTCGGCAACGAATGAGCAATTCTCCATGCCGCCCGAATGTGCGGCGCATTCTCAAGCAAAAAGTCTTCGCTTGAGCTGCCGGCGGTGCGCTCGATCAAGCAGCTTCACCGGCAATCGTATCAAAGCGTCCTCGCGAGCCACAGTCCGAAGATGCTAATCCGCGAGTTTGGAGACTTCGGCCGCGCTTGGCCGATCGGGCTTCCGTCGGTGCAGTGACGTGGCGCGGATCAAGCGGACGGAATGTTTCAGATCCTCCGCCAACGGGTTGTCGCGGCAGAAATCTGATCTGGACATCCTTTGCCCGCTGCAATTCGCCGAGTATATCGTCCATGCGCTTGGCGTCCACAGGCATTAGGTAATTGATGCCGGCGAACTGCATGGCGTGGCCGCCGTAATAGAAGAAGGCGGCGTAGGGCGCGACCCGCGAGAAGCGAATCTCCACGTCGTCAATACGAGGGGGCAATCCCTTTCTCGGGGCGGCGACGGCTCGATGTTCGATCATTACCGCTTTGTAATTGGACGCAGTTCGACGCGACGATATTATGTTCGACAGTACTTCCCTGGGGGCGACTGGGGGAAACTTATGCCTGGTTCGGTCGACTTCCTCGAGGTGGATTGCCAGACGACTTTCGACCTTAGGCGATTGGTGCTTGAGGAGCTCAACGGCGAAGGTCTGCTGGATGACGCCACGGCAGACGCCCTGGTGCGTGGTATTGCGTCGCTGCTTCAATCTCCGTCGTTGCCGTCACCCGACTGAAAGTCGCGATACGAGAGCGCGACCGCGCGCTTGTGTGGCCGCCTCGCGGTGTATTGGGATGCGAGAAGGACGCACTTAGCCTCGTGATTTGACGTGAGCGGCTCCTTCAGAGACAATTCTCTTTACTGATTTTGTGGCCTTGATCTGCCCCCTGCCGGGCGATGGCGAGGCTCATAACCTAAATTGACGTTAGATCGTGATTGGGAGGCAGGCCCCCCAGATCGGCCTTGCGAATGGCCTCAACGGATAGCCGTACCGGGCACTTCATGACGGAAAGGTGCCAGATCCCGATCATGTATCGGGCCGCCGCGCGTCTTGCTGCCTTTCCCATAGCCAGAGCCAGGTAGTGCGGCTGCTTGCTTACGGCCGCGCGCAAGGGCACGTTGGCGGACGGCAAGACGCGGCCCCACGAGCGACGTGGGGGTTACTTCATTTCAACGCACCGATGGTATTTTTATCTTGCGGGTGAGATCTGAATGGCTGCGCAGCCAGTGGTCCTGTTGACGTCAGATGGCGATCTCTGCCGCATCGCCGCAAGTTTTCTCGCCACCCGCTTCCCTGGCTTGCGCGTGATCGTCGAAGGTCGGGTTTCGCGTGCGTCGCTGCTTCGGCGTAGGGTCAAACGGCTAGGACTCGTCCAGGTTATCGGGCAAATGGCGTTCTGGCTGTTCGCCAAACTACTCCACCGAGTATCTCAGCGTCGCATTGATAACATCCTAAAGTTGCGCTACTTGGACCCGCGATGGCCAGACGGGCTCGACCTGCTCAAGGTGCCATCGGTCAACTCCCCGGAATGCCAGGCGCATTTACGGCGGCTGCAGCCAGTCGTCGTCCTTGTCGTCGGCACCCGCATAATCGACCGCAAGACCCTGTCCTCAATTCCCGCGCCCTTCGTCAACTATCACGACGGGATCACGCCGAAGTATCGCGGCATTCGCGGCGGCTATTGGGCCAAGGCAGAGGGTGATCTGGCCAATTTCGGCGTCACCGTGCATCTCGTCGATCCGGGTATCGATACCGGCGGAGTAGTTTACCAGGCTCGCCTCGCGCCGACTGCGGAGGACAATTATGCCACCTTCCCATACCTGCAGATCGCTGCGGCTTTGCCGCTGTTGGAGCAGGCCGCGCGGGATGCCGTCACGGGCACGCTGACACTGCAGACGATAGACCTGCCATCGCAGCTTTGGTCGCACCCGACCATTTGGGACTATGTCCGGGCCGGACTACGGCGAGGAGCCTGGTGAGGCCACGAATACCGCTTGCGCGGTCGTCGTTGGGCATCATCGGCAGTCGTTCATTGCGGCCTGCGAACCACGCCAGAATTGCACAGATGAAAAAAAAGTAACTTGCCAGAGCATTCGATCAGCGTTTCCATTACTAACCTTTGGAATCGGCGTGTACTTGCTGCAAATTCGCCGTAGTTTCGGGGAAATTGGCCATGCTGCGTCGCGAGGGTCTTCGGCGCATTGAACCAATGAGGAGGGTTTGTCGTGATCAAGGTATCCGCCACTCTTGCCGCCGCCGCGATCATCGCGGCCGCTGCGGTTGTTACGCCTTCTACCTCTGAAGCGCGTTGCTTCGGTTGCGCGATCGGCCTCGGCGTCGTTGCCGGTGCGATCGTTGGCAGTGCCATCGCCGGCTCGGCTTATGGAGCCTATGCGCCTGCGCCTGGCTACACGGTCTATCCTGGTTACGCGGCGGCGGGTCCAGTTGCCTGCCCAGGGGGCTATTGGGCCCGGCGCCCGGTGGCCTTTGACGCTTACGGCAACCCTATTGGGTGGAGCAGGCCGCGATTCTTCTGCCCGCCCGCGTAACCGTGGTTTGATGTCTTAGTGATATAACCCGGCGGTCACACAGCCGCCGGGTCAATATTGCGTGCCATGACCGGTGTTCAAGCGGACGGGGGCCTTATTGGCGGTCCGGTTCCAGAGCATTGGAATAAAGTTGGTCGGGCTCACAATCGCCGGGCTCGGATTGGCGGCGTGCGCCGGCCAAGAGCATAAGCACGTCGAGGGGGCGCGGGTAGACCCTAATTCGCTCCCCGCAAACTACAAGACAGATGTGATCACGCTCGTGCGAACATCTGTCGCCGATCCGACCAACATTCGGGAGGCGTACATTTCGGAACCGGTCTTGAAAAAGTCTGGTGCCGAAAATCGCTACATCGTATGCGTTCGGTTCAATGGAAAAGGCCGAGACGGCCAATACATGGGCAGCAAGGAGAAAATGGTGATCTATTTCGCCGGCAGCCCAAACCAGTACGTCGACGCGACCCCCGACAAGTGCAGCGGCTCCAACTATCTGCCGTTTCCCGAGCTGGAAGCGCTCGCCCCCTCGGGTGCTAACCGTTGACTGCGTGAACAGGTAAAGCGGTGCATCCGGGCACGCTCCTCCCCCTCGCCATCGAAATAGTGGTCCTCATTCATATTCAATGCGCGATGGATCCCGCTGGTTCGTTATCGATTTGTTAACCATACAACCCTACGAACCGATAGGGCGATGCGTTTCTTGCGGCGAGGATTTGCCTTGCCGCAACCTGGCGGGCGTCCTTGCATGAGCTCGGAGCAACGAACGTGTCGGTAGCCGGTCCCGTGCAGCCTATTCTGGAGAGCGAGAGACTGCGCCTTTTGCCTATAACGCCGGATCATGCATCCGGTTTGCATCTCGCATTCTCGGATCTCGAGGTCATGCGGTACGCGGATTATCCGGTGTCGCTAACGGTCGAAGATACGGTCAAACGGATGCAGATGTACTTGTTTCCGTTGCCGGAGTGGCACGCTACATGGGTCCTTGTTTGCAAGAGGACCGGAGCCGTCATGGGACTGGTGAACTATCATCACCGGGAGGATTGGAACCGGCGACTTGAGGTGGGTTTTGTCCTTGCCCGGCCGTATTGGAGAAAGGGATTTATGGGCGAAGCCATGCAAGCACTGCTTAAATACTGCTTTCTTGGATTGGGCATGAATCGAGTGGAAGTGACGGTGAATCCGACCAATCGGTCGGCTATACGGATGATTGAGGGCTTGCAATTTCAGTTTGAAGGCGGTCCTCTGCGGGGACGTCAGCAGGTGGCCGGCGAATTCCGGGACATGTTGATCTATGGCCTACTCAAGCACGAGTGGCGCATGACCGCTGTTCCCCACAGTGTCTCCTTGCCGGAGCCGGCGGTGGTCGCGCCGAGCAGTCGGACCGCGGCTCCTTGAATAATCGAGTGCGGCACGCGCGGACGCCGCAGCTTCTGCCCTCAAGCGGATAGATCTACTCGTGCGGGGCGCGGGACAGCATCCTCTGGGCGCGTGACTGACAAGCCGGCGACAGCTGGACGCATTCGCGCCGACGGCCTTCTCCGGCCTCCACGGCGCCGCAGAACTTACGGAATTCATCACGGCACGGGTGCTCATCCGTCGAGGTCGACGGCGCGGCCGCGGGCTGTTGCGCAAATGCTGGAGCAGACGCAAGACAAGCGCTCGCGATCGCGCAGGCAAAAAGGACCGATCGGATAGGTTGCATTGTCCTTCTCTCCACAAGGCGTGGGACAATCTCGAGACAGCGCCAAACGCGATCGAGGTCCTTAAGCGTCCCGCCGATTTGTTCGTGCGCACGCCGAGCAAATCTGTTCGCCTGGCAGCAGGAATGACGTCCCAACAGCGCTCGCATCCGATTGACAGAACCAATCGGCGGATGGCGCCTAGGTGGCGGCAAAAGCAGCGCCCGGTCCAATTACAAATCGGTAATTGAATCCTGCCGTCAAAGGCAGCCATTTCCCAATGGTGCAGTTGTAGGAGGCGCAATCACGGGCTATGTCTAGCCGATGGACAGGCTCGATTTTCTCGCCCCCGGTGATTTTATCGATAGCGACACGCCACGTGTCGTCGCCTTTGCGCAGGCGGCGACGGCGGACGCTACCGGGGAATTGGACAAGGTGCTCTGCCTCTATCGCGCCGTGCGCGACGGCATCGTCTACGACCCCTATGTCGACTGCGCCGATCCGGAGAACTATCGAGCAAGCGGCGTGCTCGCGGCGGGGCGGGCGTTTTGCGTCGGCAAGGCCGCGCTGCTGGCGGCCGCGGCGCGCGTGGTCGGCGTGCCGGCGCGGGTCGGCTATGCGGATGTGCGCAATCATCTGACATCGCCGCGGCTCTACGAGCTGATCCGGACCGATGTTTTCATCTGGCATTCGTACGCGGATCTGTGCCTGTCGGGGCGCTGGGTCAAAGCGACGCCCGCCTTCGACAAGGCGCTGTGCGAGCGGGCGGGGATCAAGCCGCTCGAATTCGACGGACGCGCCGATTCGCTTTTTCAACCGATCGACCCAGCAGGCCGCCGGCATATGGAGTATCTGCAAGATCGGGGCACGTTTGCGGACGTTCCCTTTGCAACCATTGTGGCCGACTTCCGTACGGCTTACCCGGCCCTGGTGCGGGGAAAGGCCTTGGCGGGCGACTTTCACGCCGAGGCCGTTGCGCCTGCGGCGGAGGACTAACAGCGCGAGCGCGCTTCGCGCTCTGCTTCAGTTTTTGATCCACGGCGGCGTTGGAGCCTTTTTTTTTTCCGGAAAAAACCTACCCTCTGGCTTGACCCGAGGTGGATACCGGTTTTCCGCAAGAAGATGCGACCAAATCAATAGATCTGGAGCAAATTCCGATCCGACCTAACCGGCAGCGCTAGGCGGCCAGAGGCTCGGAGCCCATTTCCAGGACCCGATCGACGTCGAGAATGACCAGGAGCTGGCCGTCGAGACGGTGGACGCCGGCCGACACGCTGGCGAGCCGGACGTCGAGATTGACGGGGTTGGCTTCGCGACCGGTGTCGGCGAGCTTGAGAACCTCGCCGATGGCGTCGATCA
Organism: Xanthobacteraceae bacterium; assembly: GCA_052148715.1. Taxonomy (GTDB): domain Bacteria; phylum Pseudomonadota; class Alphaproteobacteria; order Rhizobiales; family Xanthobacteraceae; genus JBKQHQ01. Next base: position 17,048 of record JBKQHQ010000276.1, read on the forward strand.
GGAGGCCGTAGGATTCGCCGCGCGACTCGATGCCGACCGCCATCGAGCGCCGGCCGTCGTCGCGCTGCGGCAGGCCGAGGCGGCAGCGCATGTCGATGGCCGTGACGATGCGGCCGCGCAGGTTGAGGACGCCGGCGATCTCCTTCGGCGCCAGCGGCACCCGCGTGAGCCGCTCCGGCATGAAGACGTCCTGGACGCGGGAGATCGGCAGGCCGAACAGCTGGCCGCCGATGACCGCGGTGACATATTCGATGACGTCCTGGCTCAGATTGTCGTTGGCCGTGCTCATGGATGCGCCCTCACGCCGCCTTGCTCATTTCCGGGTCCTGTTCCTTCAGCGCGGCGATGAGCCCTTGCCGATCGAACTTGGCGACGTAGTCGTGGAAGCCGACCGAGCGGCCGTGCTCGATCGCCTCGGGCGAGATGATCGACGACAAGCCGATCACCGGCAGGCCCGCCGTGCGCGGGTCGCCGCGCATCGCCTCCGCCAGCTCGAAGCCGGTCATGCCCGGCATCTCGATGTCGGTGATGACCACGTCGAACAGCTTGCCGTTCTTGAGCACGGCGAGCGCGTCTTGCGCGGTCGGCACCGTGGTCACCTCGTAGCCGGCCGCTTTCAGCACCGGCGTGAGCATGTTGCGGAAGAAGGCAGAGTCGTCGACCAGCAGCACGGTGCGCGCGCGCGTGACGCTCACGTCCTTGCGGCGGAACCAGTCCTCGAAGGCGATCGGCAGGAAGTGACCGACATCGAGGATCTCGGTCGCCTGCCCCTTGACCACGGCCGAGCCGAGCAGCCCCGGGCGGTCGCTCGATACCTGGATATCGAGCCGGTCCTCGACGATGTCGACGATCTCATCGACCGCAAGCCCCATCGAGCGGCCCTCGTCGGAGAACACGAGCAGCGGTTGGGCGCCTTCCTCCTTGTAGCGGACATCCTCGTTCACCCGCACCAGCGGCATCAATTGGCCGCGGTATTGCACCAGATGCCGGCCGTTCGAGAGCTCGATCTTCTTGGCGTCGACTTCCTCGAGCCGCGTGACCAGCGACAGCGGCACCGCCTTCGGCTGCGGCGAGCCGGCGCGAAACACCAGCAACGAGGTGGTCTGCTCGCTGGTCGTGACGCGCTGCGCCTCGGCGTCCTGATCGTTGAGCTCGTGCGCGCTGGCGGCCGAGCCGAGCGCCTGGGCGATGCCGTTCGGATCGATGATCAGGATCACCGCACCGTCGCCGAGAATAGTGTTGCCGGAGAACATCGAGATGTGGCGCAGCTTCGTCGACATCGGCTTGACGACGATTTCCTCGGTGTGGAACACGCCGTCGACGACGATGCCGAAGGTCTCGCGGCCGACCTGCGTCACCACGATGAAGCCGTTCTCCGGCTCGTCCTCCCCGGCGCTGTCGATGTGCAGCAGCTTCTTGAGATGGATCAGCGGTAAGAGCTTGTTGCGCAGCCGCAGCACCGGCGTGTCCTTGATCCGCTCGATGCGATGCTCCGAGTTGGTGCGCGCGCGCACCAGCTCGATGACCGAGAGCTGCGGGATGGCGAAGCGATCGCCGGCGGCTTCCACGATCAGCGAGGAGACGATCGCCAGCGTTAGCGGGATCTTGATCGTGACCGTCGACCCTTCGTTCACCACCGACTTGAGGTCGATCGTGCCGCCGATCTGATCGATATTAGTGCGCACCACGTCCATGCCGACGCCGCGCCCCGAGACACTCGTCACCTTCGCCGCCGTAGAGACGCCGGGCGCGAAAATGAACTTGTGGATCTGCGCATCCGACAGCTTGTCCGCCTCGGCTTCCGAGACGAGGCCGTTGGCGACCACCTTGGCCTTGATCTTGGCCGTGTCGAGCCCGCGGCCGTCGTCGGCAATCTCGATGATGATGTGCCCGCCTTCGTGGTAGGCGGACAGCCGGATGGTGCCCTTCTCCGGCTTCTTCAGCGCCAGCCGCTCCTGCGGGGTCTCCAACCCATGGTCCGCCGAATTGCGCACCATGTGCGTCAGCGGATCCTTGATCAGGTCGAGCACCTGGCGGTCGAGCTCGGTGTCGGCCCCATGCATCTCGAGCTCGATCTGCTTCTTCAGCTCGCCCGACAGGTCGCGCAC
>JBKQHQ010000277.1:0-27954 GCA_052148715.1 Xanthobacteraceae bacterium
TCTGCACCATCTCCAAGCATCGCGCCGAAAAGCGCGGCTTTGCCGATGCCATGATGCTCGACTGGCAGGGCCGCGTCGCCGAATGCACCGGCGCCAAGGTTTTCTTCGTGCGCGACGGCAAAATCCATACGCCGATCGCCGATTGCTTCCTCGACGGCATCACCAGACGAACGGTGATCGAGCTGGCGCGCCGTCGGGGCTTCGAGGTGATCGAGCGCCGCATCATGCCCGACGAGCTCACCGGCTTCGCCGAATGCTTCATCACCGGTACGGCCGCGGAAGTGACGCCCGTCTCCGAGGTCGCGCAATGGAAGTTCGCTCCCGGTGCGATCACGCAGCAGCTGATGGACGACTACACGGCCGAGGTGCAACCCAAGAGGGGCAAGGCCGCCGCGGCGTGAGATTCGGCAAACCCAGTTGCGGCGGGGCAGGCCAGCAATTTCTGTAAGATCACTCGGCCGCCGTGGCGCGCCGCGGCGGCACGGCCCAGCGGGCGGCAGCTGCGTCGTCGGCCTCCTGCGCCGCGACCCAGCTCGTATGGCCGGCGCGCTCGACCTGCTTCCAGAACGGCGCCCGGGTCTTGAGGTAGTCCATCAGAAATTCGGCCGCCGCAAAGGCCGATTGGCGATGCGACGAGGCCGTGATCACCAGCACGATATCCTCGCCCGGCACGATGCGCCCGTAGCGATGGATCACGGTGACCCCCAAGAGCGGCCAGCGCCGGCCCGCCTCCGCGACGTGGCGCGCGATTTCGGTCTCGGCCATGCCGGGATAATGCTCGAGCGTCAGCGTGCTGATCGGCTCATCCGCTTCGCTGCCGCGGCAGATGCCGGTGAAGCTCACAACCGCGCCAATGTCGGTGCGCCCGCGCGTGAGCGCCGCCGTCTCGGCGGCGGCATCGAACGGCTCGGTTTGCAAGCGAACGGTCATGCGGTTGCGTTATGCGTCTCATCCGCCCGTCATCGGCGGAAAGAAGGCGATTTCCTTGGCCTCGCCGATAGCGGTCTCGGGTCGCACATGGGTGCGATCGATGGCGGCGCGGATGATCTTTGGATTCTCGAACGCATAGGCGTACTCCTCGCCGCGCCCCGAGAGCCACTGCATCAGATCGCGCACCGTCGAAATCTCGGCCGGCGGCTCGATCTCCTCCTCGGCCTTGCCGATCCGCTCGCGCATCCAGGCGAAATAGCGGACCTTCACCCACCGTCCTCCATCACGTGGCGCCATCCGGCGCGCAGATAATCCCAGCCCGTATAGAGCGTGAGCAGCGCCGAGAGCCACAGCAGCGTAATGCCGATCTGCGTCGTCACGGGCAAGATCTGATCGCCGGCCTCGCCGGCGATCAAGAATCCGATCGCCACGAGCTGGCCGGTGGTCTTCCACTTGGCAAGCCGCGTCACCGGCACGCTGACCCGCAGCTCGGCCAGATATTCGCGCAAACCCGACACCAGGATCTCGCGGCAGAGAATGACGATGGCGGCAAACAGCGTCCAATCTTGGATCGTGTCGTCGGCGGCGAGCATCAACAGGCAAGACGAGACCAGTAGCTTGTCGGCGATCGGATCGAGCATGCGTCCGAGCGTCGATTGCTGCCCCCAGGCGCGCGCGAAATAGCCGTCCAAAATATCGGTGATCGCCGCCGCCACGAAGACCGCCAAAGCCAGCCAGCGCAGCCACAAGCCGCCGCGCAAGATGACCGACCAATACATGCACGCCACGACAACCGGAACGGCGGCGATGCGCGCATAGGTCAAGATATTCGGCAACGCAAGCGGCCGCGCGGGCACGCGCCCAGTCGCGGGCACAGGTGTTGTCGTGGCAGAATCCATATCGATAGAATACTCCTCTTCCGGCATCACCGACAGGGGCGTTACACCCGCTCAGCGCAGCGATGACATCCGTTTGCGCCACAACTCGAGCATGATCCCGAAAAGGCCCGCCCTCGGGCTTGACCCAAGGGTGGGTACCGGCTTTCGGAAAAGATCACGCTCCAACGATAAGATAGAGCGCGGTGGCGGCTCGAAGAAAACTGATCGTGCTCTAGTCGGGCGAGACCCGACCGCGTCCGGGCGTCAGGACGCAGCAGTATGAAAAAAATCGTAAATTTTGCGAGCCGTTTCGGCGTTGATGCCGGGCACATGGGTCAAGTCGGTGAGCGAGGCCCGCTCGATTGCTTTCAGGGTGCCGAAGTGGCGCAGCAGCGCGCGTTTGCGTGTCGGCCCGATGCCCGGGATTTCCTGCAGGCCGGCCTCGCGGATGTCGCGCTTGCGCCGCTGCCGGTGCGAGCCAATGGCGAAGCGATGCGCCTCGTCGCGCAGGCGCTGGACGAAATACAGCACGGGATCCCGCGGCGGGAGCTTAAACGCCCCCCGCCCCTCCATGAAGAAGGTTTCCCGTCCGGCGTCCCGATCGGGCCCCTTGGCGACCGCGAGGAGCGGGACGGTCTGCACTCCAAGCGCTGCCAGCGTGTCGCGGGCCGCATTGAGCTGGCCTTGGCCGCCATCGATGATGACGAGGTCCGGCCAGGGCGGCAAAGCGTCATCGTCGCCGGCGCCGTCCCCGCCATTGCTGGCCGGAGGCGGAGGAGTGTCTGGCTCGTTGTCCGCGGGCACGCGCGGCGCTTCGTCCAGCAGCCGCTTGAAGCGGCGGCGCAGCACCTCGCGCATCATGCCATAGTCATCGCCCGGCGCGAGATCGCTCGAGCGGATGTTGAACTTGCGATACTGGTTCTTGCGGAACCCTTCAGGTCCGGCGACGACCATGGCGCCGACCGCGTTCGTGCCCTGGATGTGGCTGTTGTCGTACACCTCGACCCGCCGCGGGACGGCCGGGAGGCCGAGGCCGGCGCCAAGCGCCTCAAGCAAGCGCTGTTGCGAGGCCGTGTCGGCGAGCTTGCGGCCGAGCGCCTCGCGCGCATTGGCGAGCGCATGGTCGACCAACTCCTTCTTCTCCCCGCGCTGGGGCGCGGCGATTTCCACCCGATGGCCGCTCTTCGTGGTCAGCGCCTCGGCCAGCAGCGCGCGATCAGCGAAATCGTGGGAGATCAGGATCAGCCGCGGGCACGGCTTATCGTCGTAGAATTGCGCCAAGAAGGCGCCCAGCACCTCGGGGGGCGCCAACGACCGGTCGGCGCGCGGAAAATACGCGCGATTCCCCCAATTCTGGCCGGTGCGGAAGAAGAATACCTCGATGCAATTGAAGCCGCCGTCCTGGTGCGCGGCAAAGACATCGGCCTCCTCGACGCCGCGCGGATTGATGCCCTGGTGCGCCTGAATCGCCGAGAGCGCGGCGAGCCGGTCGCGATAGATCGCGGCACGCTCGAAGTCGAGCTCAGCCGAGGCCTTCTCCATCTCCGCCGCCAGCTCCTCCTTCACGGCACGGCTGCGGCCCGACAGAAAGGCGTTCGCCTCGCGCACCAACTCCGCGTAGCCGGGAAAGTCGATCTCGCCGGTGCACGGCGCCGAGCAGCGCTTGATTTGATACAACAGACAGGGTCGCGTACGGCTTTCGAAGAACGCGTCCGAGCAGGATCGCAAGAGGAACGCCCGCTCGAGCGCCGTAATGGTGCGGTTGACCGCCCAGACCGAGGCGAACGGTCCGTAATAGGCGCCGTCGCGCGCCCGGGCGCCGCGGTGCTTGAGGATCTGCGGCGCCCAATGGTCGCCGGTGATCAAAATGTACGGAAACGACTTGTCGTCGCGCAGCAGGACGTTGAAGCGCGGGCGCAGGCGCTTGATCAGGTTCGCCTCGAGCAGCAGCGCCTCGGTCTCGCTGCGCGTCGACACGAACTCGATCGAGGCGGCGGCCGCAATCATGCGTTCGATCCGGGTGTCGTGTCCGGTCGGTCGCGTGTAGGCGAGGATCCGTTTCTGGATGCTCTTTGCCTTGCCGACGTAGAGCACCTCGCCCTTGGCATCGATCATGCGGTACACGCCAGGCCCAGGCGGCGCGACCCGTGCCGCCTGGGCAATGGCGGCACGGCCGGCACCGAGCGGTCGTGGATCGGCGGCGAGGTCGGGGGCGGCCTGCTCCTCGACGTCGGGCAAGCTCGGCTCCTCCTCGTCCTCCTCGGCGAGTTCGACGGTTGGATCGACATCTTTCTTGGGCGTGGACATGCCGCGCAAGTTAAGGTGTCGGACGCAGCCAGAGAAGGCACCGGCCGGGGGTATTCGAATGCCCTTAACGGGCGCTGGGGAAGCGGAAAGATGGGTCCCTGCGCCACAGCGGCCGCTTTAACTTACCAGAACTTAGGTCTTTTCCTGCCGAAATATGGTTAACTGAATATTAATCAGCCCATAAAGAGTATACAAATGGTTAAGGATAGTTATTATTGCCTGAACAAGCTGGTAAGATTTAACTTAAAGTTTGCGATAAAATCTCTTCATGGATTTGTCGATCTTACGCCACAGCTTTGACCTCCGCAGATCACGTTTGACTGTGAGGGTCGCAAGCAAAGGGGCTACCCCGGCTCGGATCGGACTTGGGTCGGACATCCCGCGGTGGGATCGGCGCGGCAATGGCGGGAGGTCGTATTGCGACGTTCAGTATTGGCGACTGCAGTGGGGGCGTTGTGGCTTTCGGCAAGCGCGGCAACGGCGGCCGACTACGACGCGCGGCCCTACACCGTGGCAAGCCCAGTCTCTCCGTTCAGCTGGTCGGGAATGTATCTCGGCGGCAATGCCGGCTACCAATGGGGAAGCGTCAGCAACAATCCGACCCAGCCATCCGGCGTCTTCGGCGGCGTGCAGGTCGGGTACAATTGGCAGGTGAGCCAATTCGTGCTCGGCGTGGAGACCGACCTGCAATTGTCCGGGGCGAACGACACCTTTGCGCCCTGGAAATTCTCCAATCCGTGGTTTGGGACGCTCCGCGGCCGCGTTGGCTATTCGCTCAACAATATCCTCTTCTACGGTACCGGCGGCCTCGCCTATGGCGATCTTCGCGCCGACCTCGGCGGCTTTGCCGAGACCCAGACCTTGGCCGGCTGGACAGTGGGCGCGGGTATGGAGGTCGGCTTCACACGCAACTGGTCGGCCAAGATCGAGTACCTCCACGTCAACCTCGACAACAGCAATTTCACGCTGACCGGGACCAGCAACGGCTTTTCGTCCAACATGCTGCGCTTCGGGGTGAATTACCGCTTCTAGAGCAGAAAAACGGATGACTGACGCCGCGCCCGCGAGCCAACAGCGCGAGGTGAGTGCACAATCAAAGCCGGCGCCCGCCCGACGCCGGCTACCGCGAGTCGTTAGCCGGTAATTACCAAATTCACCGCTTTGGGACCCTTGCCCTTCTTGTCGGGCTCAACATCAAAACTAATCCGCTGACCTTCGTTCAGCACCTTGAGCCCCGCCCGCTCGACAGCCGTGATGTGTACGAACACGTCGCGCCCGCCGTCGTCCGGCTTGATAAAGCCGTATCCTCGCTCGCCGTTGAAGAATTTGACCGTACCGGTCATGGCCATCGGGAAAGCTCCTCTCCCCGTGGTGAGTTCGCCGCCCGCCCCCGCGGCGCGACGGCTCGTCCGGACATTCCAGATCGGTGAAAGCATCAGCCGCGAGCGGCCTCAGTCAATCCGCCGGCCCCCTTAAGGAGGCGGAACATCAGAGCCAGCAGTATAGGAAGTAAACCAACGCGACGTTGCTGGAAAGAGGGCGCCTTATTTCGGCGACTAATTTTCGTTGCTCAGCCAATCCAGGCGGAAGCGCCCGCGATTGCTGTCGCCAAGGGCCCGAGCAAGCGCCGTAAGCATCGTTGAAAGCTCGTCGGGCAGCGTCCAAGGCGGATTGACGAGGATGAGACCGGTCGCGCCGAGCGGCGCGCCGGAGCGCTGCGGCGCGAGCCGCAGTTCGGCGCGCAGGACCTTTTTCAGGTGCAGCCGCCGCAGCTGGTGCGCCAAGCGTTCCGGCTCAGGCCCGTCCTTGATCGGATACCACAGCCCGTAGATGCCGGACGGCCATTTGCGATGCGCAGTGGTAAGCCCCTCGGCCAACCGCGCAAAGTCCCCGGGCTCCTCGAACGGCGGGTCGATGAGCACGACCCCGCGACGTTCCTTAGGCGGCACATAGGCCGCAAGCGCCGTCCAGCCATCGAGGCACACGGCCTTGGCCCGCCTCTCGCCGCGCAAATTCTCAGTCAGTGCGGCCGCCGCTTGAGGCTCGAGCTCACAGGCGACCAGTCGATCGTCGGCGCGCAACCAAGCGCGCGCGATCATCGGCGAGCCCGGATAGGTCGCAAGGCCCTCGCCCGCATTGAAGGCCGCAACGGTGTCGAGATAGGGCGCGAACAGCTCGCGCTCATGCGGCGCCAGCGCGGCCGAGCGCAGCCGCTCGATGCCGCCGCGCCATTCACCGCTGCGGGTCGCCTCTTCGCCGGTAAGGTCATAGAGGCCTGCTCCGGCATGGGTATCGATGACGCGGAACGCCGCCGGCTTGCCCCGCAGATAGCGGAGGATACGGCACAGCACCGCATGCTTGAGCACGTCGGCAAAGTTGCCGGCATGAAAGGCGTGCCGGTAGTTCATGGTCGCTTCCGGTGAGAGCGCCGCCGAGATCGAAGCGGGAATGTGCTCTCGATTTCGAGATTTAGGCGCCTTTCTCCCAGCCGCAAAGCAGCGCCAACTTCGGCACCGGCCGGATGCAAAAAAATTGGGAGCACGTTCCGATCAGGCTGACCCGGAACGTGCCCCATCTTGCCTATTCAAACGGAGAGCCGGCTCAGCCCGCGGCCAGGCGTCGGGCCGAGCCTAAGACTAGCCGCCGCGCACCGCCGGCATCACTACCTGCTCGCGACGGCAGGCGCGGCGGTCGGCGTCGGGGCAATCGCGGAACTGCAGGTCCTTGCCGAGGCAAAGCCGGACCTCGCTCAGCCGCTGCTTGCCGTCGCAGCTGACCGAAATCGCCGCACGGCTCAGGCCCGCATTGGCTTTCACGAACGCCTCCTCGACCTGGTCGGGCGAGAGCGAGAGCGGCTTCTCGACCTGCAGGAATTCAGGAGGAATTTTCACGACCGCGCGCGCCTTGCGCACGGTCTCGAAATAGGCCCGCGCGCTCAAGCCCGAGCAGGTGCCGTGGCGGTCCCACTCATGGAACACGAGACGCGGGCTCGGCATCAGATCGAGCATCGACGACACGGCGCCGCGATCGAGACGCGGTGCCGGCACCTGACAGAATTCCGGAAAGCCCGCCTCGTATTGCGGCCACAACCCGTGCACCACGAACGAGAACGGCCGTGCCCCGCACTGCTGATCGGGCGCCCGGTCCGGCGCCCGCTCGTGCGAGGCCTCGCAATAGGACGGCGACCATGACAGGGCGAGCAGGTAAAAGTCGAACTTGCCGGGTTCGTTCTGCCGCGGATCTTGGGCCCAGACCGAGCCTAGCGAGAGAAGGATGGCGAAGACCGAGATGACTAAGATACCTGTGAGCTTGCGCATGAATGCCCCCTTTCAGGATTGACACCTGCGCATCATACCGCGGCGATGTTTCACTTGACGCCCCCATACCCCATATCTATGGTTGCCTCTCTGGGGTTGCAATATGAGCAACCAACCCGGCAGCCGACCATTCGGCTGGCCGACCTCGCGATTTCCAGGCCGCCGGGGGAACCTAAGGTCATGGCCTTGATTGCCGCCACCGGCTATTTCGACGACAGCCGGACGGATGGCCAAGTTTTCACCGTGGCTGGATTCGTCGGAGCCTCGCCACCATGGGAGCAATTCGAGAAGGAGTGGCCGCTTATGCTGGCGCGTCACGATGTTCCCTATTTCCACATGAAGGAAATGGCTGATCCGAATGGCCAGTTCAAGAAATGGCTGCCGCCGCAAGAGCACGAAGCCGAGGTCAAGGCATTTTTCTCTGATATGGCCAGCGTCATCGGGGAATGCGGATTCGGGGCCTTCGGTGCCACCGTTCGCATCAAAGACCTAGAGCGTTTCAATTCGGAAAAAGGGCTAGAACTGGACCCGTATTCTTTGGCTGCCTACGGGTGCATGGTTCACATAAAGCAGGTCTATCCGACCGACATCGTGAATTTGTTCTTCGACCGGATAGAAAAAGTCAAGTCCCGCCTCGACAAGGCTGTGAAATACGCAGAAGCCGACGAATACTACACTGGGGTAGCCGGTTTCATCCAACCAATACCTATCCAAAAGAATCTAACGTTTCGGAATATCCGTCCACTCCAAGCGGCCGATTTTCTGGCATGGGAGGCGCGGAAGCACCATGTCCAGCAAAATGAATGGTGGGAAATGGAGGATCGGCCAGAGACGTGGGATGCTCGCTTCCAGCATTATCAAGAATGGTCCCGAGAAAAATTCGGCACGCGGCTCCCTCCGCCGCGCAAATCGCTGGACGCGCTTTTGAAGCAGATGAATTTCGAGGGGATAGTATGGGACTATCGCGCGCTCAACATCGCGCACGAAGCTAGGGGTGGGGTTTGGGCTTGCCCGGTTTCGTGACCTTCTTAAATCCCCGATCGGCTCCTTCCTCGGTTTCATCGGCTTCAGCCTTGCGTGCGGCTTCGATGAAACGCTTGGATTGCTCGGGATCGTCGGGTTTTGGCGTTGGTTTGCGTCCCATCGTGCTGTCCTTAACGTTCGGGATGCCGATCGGCTTCGGCGCACGCGATAGCTAAGAGGCGTCCACCTACGGAGCGTGGCGCGACGGGAGACATTGCGCCGCCTACTGGTCCCATCTGCGCACCTTTGCAGTAAAAGTACATTGGTATTATGCCGCCCCTGCCTTGGTCGTAAACGCCAGCCATCACACCAGCGGCAAAGTGACGGGCGGACTTCAAATCAATTGCGTAAACCGCGCCGTTGTCCGCTTCGATCTTTTCGCTATAGCTTGGCTTATAGGGGTTTGCCAGTGATGGTGCGGGTGTGGGCGTTTGCCCCATCGCCGCGGGACCAAATACCATCGCCAGTGATCCAAAAAGCATTTGTCGGAACGTCATTTTCCGCCTCAGATTTTTGCCTATGAGACAACTATAGCAATTTTTGAGGAGGTGCTAGAATAGAAACGGCCCCCGGTGCCAGCCGCGGGCCGTGAAATCATTGGACCATTCCGCGATCCGGTTAGGACTATAACCGGAGATGCCTGCCTATGTCCAATGACATCTGTCCACGTATCGATGCCGCTAGTAGACCTGTTGCTGGCCTCCAGGTGACCGTGGGGGAGGCGATGGATTTCCTTGCTGGTCGGTCTCTACTTCCCTCAGATAATGATAGAGCTTCCTATCAAATCCTCTGCGAGGCTGTTCTTGTAGCTGCGATAAATCAATTTGAAATGCACCGGTCGGGAAAACCTGCAATTCAGCCCAATTCTCGTCTGGAAGGCACCAATATTCATCGTTGCGATTCAGCAAATAGCCAAACCCCGTATCTCGACGCCCTGTTTGCTGAGATATCCCGCGGAACGTATACAACACAATCGGAAGCTTCTCGCTCATGACATTCGCTCCTAGTTGGTTGGCACCTCTAGGATAGCGACGGCGGGGATGGGCGTCACCGCTCATCCCCGTCACTCCAGAATGGCAATTCAAGCTGTCGCGGGTCAGGAGGGAAGCGACGCGCCGATCGCCAGCGCCGCTCCGATTTGGGCTGCTTACGATGGCCTTGCGCTACGAGCTGTTTCGTAAGTAAGCCGCTTGCCGCGCGCGCCTTGAACGATCAGGTCGGCGCGTTGCTCGTCATCGTAGCCGAGCCGAACCCGATAAGAATACCGAAAATCGAACTCACAGAGATATCGATGCAGGTGAGCCGAAGAAACGTGCTGGTAGATGCCGAAGATGCCGCGTTTCAGGATCGAGAAATAGCCCTCGACGGTATTGGTGTGGATGTACCCGTGCTTGACGTATTCCTTGGCCGAATGGTTGACGGTCTTGTGCGAGTGGAAATTCCAGCCCATCGCGGTGTAGGAAGACCATTCGTCGGTCATGAACCGGCTGTCGGGATGCGCGTGCTTGCCGACCAGGGTTCCCAGCGTCTTGGCGGTAACGTCGGGGATATGGAAGCTGCGCACGGCGCCGCTGCGCTCAACCAACGCCAGAACGATTTGCTTGGCGCCGGGTGCCCTGTAGGCGCGGTTTTCGGCCTTGCCGCCGACGAAGGTCTCATCCGCCTCGACGGTCTTCCCAGCGCCTCCCAGGGGCGAATAGAACATGCCCGGCTTGTCATCCATGGCCGCGCGGATGCGGTGCCCAAGATGCCAAGCGGTTTTCATCCCGCACCCGAGCATCCGCTGAAGCTGGCGGGTGGAGATGCCCTTTTTGCTGGCGCTCAAGAGGTGAATAGCCTGCAACCACAAATGCAAGGGAAGATGGCTATCCTCGAAGATCGAGCCGATGCGCACCGTAAACGGCTTCCGGCAGCCATAGCATTTGCGCAAACCGGGACGGCTAGACTTGCCTTGAAGCCGGCCGATCTTCTCCCGCTCGCCACAGTGCGGGCAAACCGGGCCATTGGGCCACAACTGGGCCTCGACGTATTCGAAGGCGATTTCCTCGTTATGGAACCGAGGGGCGCTCAAAACAGAATTGGCCATAGCGGAATCTCCCGATGCCGCCTACACTAGCCCTAGGGGGTGGGAATGTCAAGTGAAACATCGCCCATACCGCTAACCATGAACAAGTCAAGAACAAAACAGAAACAAAATGATCTTCGGTAAATGATAACGTGGCGTAACGTGGCCCCACGCGGACGCCGGGCGCCGCAGGATCTAGGGCTGCGCCACCTTGCAAGCGGGATTGTAGGCCCAGTTGCGGTCGAGCCCGACCACGCACCATTCCACCCCGAACGTTTGCCCGATCATCCCGGTATCCTCGCCGATGGAATAGTAGACCGGGTGCTTGCGACCGTCGGACACATAGGCGATCCCGCTGCACCAACGGCGCGGAATGGTGTCCGCGGCCCATGGCCGGAATGCGTTTTCGCGCACGTCGTCAAAGGCGACGATAGCCAGGTGGGAATTCCAGTACAGATTTTCCTTTTCGGCAAAGCGCGCAATGATTTTTTCGAACACCGACGGCGCATCGCAGGACGGCAGCACACCGTCGTAGCGCGGGCCGGGTAGCCAGAAGTTCATCTCGAACCAGTTGGCGGCACGCACTTCACCACCACCCAGCACCGCTCCAAGTAGCAGAATGGCAGCGACTCCGACGCGACGCGCACCCACGCCCATGGACCCCTCCTCACCTTTAACGGGCGCGACGGTGCCTCGTCGTTAACGCCCGGTCAAGCCATGGCGCGGGCGAACCTCACCGTGGCGGCGCCGCGATTGCAAACGCGCAACACTCACCGCGGAACCCGAGTTGATCACAGCTTTACCACAGCTGATCCGATCTACCGGACTACCGCTTCTGAAAACGGACTCTTACAGTCCGCCCGTCTTGGTAATTTGGTGCGGACGCATCGGCTACTTTCGATGCGGGAGGAGTGGAAATGGGCATTGCGGTATCGCCTCGACTCGAGTCGGTCGAGCCGGCGTTTGGTCTCGTGGCTGCCGGCCGGCTGTTAACCGAAGTTTTTGCTCCGTGGGTTCAGGATATCGGGCTGCTGGTCGAACAGATCGAAGCAGGCCGGCCCGCGGGCGCCCCGCCGGATTGGCAACCAGGCGCGCTCGTGCGGCTTCCCTTCGCAAAAAAGATTTGCCGCGACGGTGGTCTCGTTTGCAGCCAAGCGCTGATGGCACTCGCCGATACCGCGATGGTATTGGCCTGCTCCGCGGCTTGGAACGGCTATCGGCCGATGAGCACGATCGATCAGACCACGCATTTCCTACGACCGGTAAATTTCGACGTGATCGCCGACGCACGCGTCGTGCGCATTGGCCGCACCACGAGCTTCGGCCGCGTGACAATGTATAGCGCGCCGGACAAACGGCCGGTCGGCATTGTCTCAACCGCCTTCGTGCTGTTGTGAGACGCTGATCGGGGACCTGTCACCTAAAACGCGCGCAAGTGTTGCGCCACGGACGCACCTAAAGCGCGTTCGTAGCCGGCCGCTTTCATTCGCCCGTCAAGCGCACTAAGGTCGCCGCGCGTTGTGGCGTGGGAGACCGGTTCGATGCGTGAAAATCTGTTCCGCGTGCTGGCGACGATGGGAGCGCTTGCGCTGGGGTCCCTGGTAGCATCCTGCGCCGGAGGCGGCCCGTACGGAGCCAATGTCTTCCCGGAGCCGGGCTATAAGGAATATACGCCGATCATTGGGCCGGTTCTCGGCGGCGACGCAACGACCCTGCCGATCCCCGGATTGAAGCCATTCGTTGGGGTGGGTCCGTTCGTTACCGGCAACGACACCGGGGGCATCATCCAATGGACGCCCGAGAACGACGCCAACGCGGTCCAGCTGGCGGCGGATTTTTGTGCCCAGTATCACAAGTATCCGCGCCTCACGAGCATCCATCCCCGTTACGGGGATTACATCGGATTTGCCTGCGAATGGCGGCCTAACCATTACGCCTATGGGCAGCGGGTCCGTCCCAGCTACTGATTCCTTCGACCGGCGCGGTTTCAGTTTCACCGGCAACAGCAGCCGCGTTACTGATTTTGTTTAGGATCGAGGCTCGTCGACGTGCCGGTCGAGCACTTCGCGCACCGCTTCGACGAGCTTTTCCTCGGCGACCGCGAATTGAGCCGGCCGCGCCTCACGCCATTCCTGATGCGAGGCGATCGCCGCTGCGGCTTTGGCGCCTTCGATCAAATCCTTGATCTGCACTTCACCGCGCGCCTTCTCGTCCGAGCCTTGAATCACGACGCACGGCGCGCCGCGGCGGTCGGCATATTTCATCTGGGCGCCCATCTTGCCGCTGCCCAGATAAAGCTCGGCGCTAATTCCGGCCGCGCGCAGCCTGCCGACCAGGCGCTGGTAGTCGCCGATGCAGGTGCGGTCCATCACCAACACCACCACCGGCCCCGGCTCCGGCTTGGCGTCGAGCGCGCCGAGATGGGTCAGCGCCGCCTGCAGCCGCGACACGCCGATGGAGAAACCGGTGGCCGGCACGGGTTCGCCGCGGAAGCGGGCAACGAGGCCGTCATAACGCCCGCCGCCGCCGACCGAGCCGAAGCGCACCGGCCGGCCGGATTCATCCTTGGTTTCGAAAGTTAGTTCGACCTCGAACACGGCGCCGGTATAGTACTCGAGGCCTCGCACCACGGAGGGGTCGATGCGGATGCGATCCTCCTTATATCCCGCTGCCGTCACAAACTTGGCAATCTCGACGAGCTCAGATCGCCCTTCTTCAAGAAGGCCTTTGCCTTCCATTCCCAAAAACCGCTTCGGCAACTCGCCTCTGATGCTCTCGAACGACACTCCATCGGCACTTTGCTTAAACTCGATCCGAAATTCAAAGGCCTGAAAGACCGCTTCAATCTGCTGGGGGTCTAGCTGAGCACCCTTGGTGAAATCGCCACTCTCATCTTTTCGTCCCGAGCCAAGCAACTGCTTGACGCCATCCGCACCAAGCCGATCGAGCTTGTCGATCGCGCGAAGGACCGTCAGACGCCGGCCTGCATTTTCTTCGCCGCCAAGACTGATTGATTCCAGCACCCCGTCCAGGACTTTGCGGCTGTTGACCTTCACAACGTAGTCGCCGCGCTGGATCCCGAGCGCTTCCATCGTATCGGCCGCCATCATGCACATCTCGGCGTCGGCGGCCGGCGAAGCCGAGCCGACCGTATCGGCATCGAATTGCATGAACTGGCGAAAACGCCCCGGTCCCGGTTTTTCGTTGCGGAAGACGAAGCCGACGCGGTAGCTGCGATAAGGTTTTGGCAGTGTGTCGAAATTCTCGGCCACGTAGCGCGCGAGCGGCGCTGTCAGATCGTAGCGCAGCGACAGCCATTGCTCGTCGTCGTCCTGGAAGGAAAAAACGCCTTCGTTGGGCCGATCCTGGTCAGGCAAGAATTTGCCGAGCGCGTCGGTGTATTCGATCGCCGGGGTCTCGACCGGCTCGAAACCGTAGAGCTCGTAGACCGCGCGGATGCGCTCGATCATGCGGCGCGTGGCCGTGATCTCGGCCGGCCCGCGGTCGAAAAGGCCGCGCGGCAGGCGCGCCTTCAGCTTGTCCGGCTTGCGATCGGCCATCGGATGGGCATTTGCGGGTTTAGGGGCGGCGGTGGTAGCAGCCTCGGTCGGATGCGGCAAGCCGCAGGCGCGAGGATCGCGCCCGGCCGGGCGACCGCCGCCGGCGAGATTTTTCAAGGAAATCCGATGTCACGCGCGCACGTTTCGAGCAAAGCCACGGCGCCGAACGATCTGGCCGCCTATTGGCTTCCCTTCACGCCCAATCGCGCGTTCAAACGCGCGCCCCGGCTGCTCACGCGCGCCAAGGACATGCACTATTTCACCCCGGAGGGGCGGTCGATCCTCGACGCCAGCGCCGGCCTGTGGTGCGTCAATGCCGGGCATGATCGTCCGTCGATCGTCGAGGCGATCCGCCGCCAAGCGGGCGAGCTCGATTACGCTCCGTCGTTTCAGTTCGCGCATCCGTCAGCCTTCGAGTTGGCGAGCCGGATCGCGGCGCTGGCGCCCGGTGACCTCGACCACGTGTTCTTCTGCAATTCCGGCTCGGAGGCCGTCGACACGGCGCTCAAGATCGCGCTCGCCTACCACAATGTGCGAGGCCATGGGGCGCGCACCCGCCTGATCGGTCGCGAGCGCGGCTATCACGGGGTCGGCTTCGGCGGCATCTCGATCGGCGGCATGGTCAACAACCGCAAATTCTTCGGCACGCTGCTGAGCGGGGTCGATCACCTGCCGACGACCTACGACCGCGCGCACCAAGCCTTCAGCCGCGGCGAGCCGGAATGGGGCGCGCATCTCGCCGACGAACTCGAACGCATCGTGCAGCTGCACGATGCCTCGACCATCGCGGCGGTCATCGTCGAGCCGATGGCCGCCTCGACCGGCGTGCTGGCGGCGCCGAAAGGCTATCTGCAGCGCCTGCGCGCGATCTGCGACAAGCACTGCATTCTGCTCATCTTCGACGAGGTGATCACGGGCTTCGGCCGGCTCGGTCACGCCTTCGCGGCCGAGCGCTACGGCGTCCTGCCCGACCTGATCACTTTCGCCAAGGGTGTCACCTCAGGCGCGGTGCCGATGGGCGGCGTGATCGCGCGCGCGCCGATTCACGACGCCTTCATGCGCGGTCCCGAGGAGACCATCGAGCTTTTTCACGGCTACACCTACTCGGCGCATCCGCTTGCCTGCGCGGCCGGCCTCGCCGCGCTCGACCTCTATCGCGACGAGGATCTTTTTGCGCGTGCCAAGCGGCTCGAGCCGGCCTGGGCGGACGCGGCGATGGGGTTGAAAGATCTGCCCGCGGTCGTCGACATCCGCCCCATCGGTCTCGCCGCCGGCATCGAGCTCGCCGCCGGAGCCGACGGCGCCGGCAAACGCGGCGCCGCGGCGATGCAGCGGGCCTTCGAACAAGGCCTCCTGATCCGCATCACCGGCGACACGATCGCGCTCAGCCCGCCGCTGATCATCAGTGAGGCGCAGATCGGCGAGATCTTCGACAAGCTGCGGCGGGTCATTCAAGCCGTGAGCTGAGCCCCGCGAACGGATCAGGCTTAATCAGGCCCAAGGAATCAAAGGCAAGCACCCGAAGAGAGACAGATCACTCGGACTTGCCGTACTCGCATCCGGGCGCGGCGTAGTGGTATCGACCCACGCCGTATCGATCCTGTCTGATAATGGGACGGCAGTACGCCACCCAACGGCGCTCGCGCTCGGCGGCCGCTTCAGCTTCTTCCTCCGAGCCTGGGGGCGGAACATAAATGAGGTGCGGGTTCGCAACTCGGTCGCGCCAAAAGCCGGAGCACGCAAAGCCTCCGCCCCGCAGGCAACTCCCGGCAAACACGCCGTCCGCGCGCGCGGGCGCAAGTCCGACGGCCATCGTCCAGGCCATGACGGCCAGGCATGCCGCGACCGCGCCGCGGCGGGTTCGCGCGCAAGAATGAAGCTCCGGAGACATGGTGGTCACCATCGGTGTGCGCGGGCGATCCCGAGATGGATCAAGGCCCGTTCGTGCTGCCGCTCTCTTGGGGCCAGCTCGTGCAACGTCGGTGCCACCCCTTTGGTCCCATTATGGCACAGCGCCGCCCAGCGAACTTTACGAGCGCAGCGAAATGATCCAGGGCCGCCGTCAGCGCGCCTGCGGCGGGAGGATCGCCCACCCGACGTCGAGCTTGCGGGGGCCGAGCAGAAACGGCAGCGAAAACGGCGGCTGCACCTGCGCCCCGGCCGCGACCGCGCGGTAGGCCGCCGGGAGCGTATTGCCATCCCCCTCGGTCCACAGCACCAGGGCCCCGCGCCGGTTGAGATCGGCGAGATCGATCCAGGGCGCGCGGCGCGGACTGCCGTCGATCAGCACGCGCGGCTGCTCGCGCGCGTAGTGGGCCACATTGCCGCCGTCCCACATGCTGGAAATGACGTAGGCAAGCGGCTCGCCGGTGGCGGCGCGGAAGCGCCGCGACATCTCCGCAGCAAGCGGCCCGCCCGGATAGAGAACGGCGCGATAGCGTCCGTCATAGGACGGCAGCACCGCGTAGTTCACGACGAAGGCGACCGCAAAGGCGGTGAAGGCGAGCGCCCAAACGACGAGGACGCGCGCCACGCGGGTCGGTGAAAAGCCGGCACGGGCTGCAAGGGCGATCGCCAGCCCAAGAAACAGAAACAGCGGATAGCCCCACATCGCCACCGTGCCGCGCCCGCTCAGCGCGGAAAGCGCAAGCACCGTCGCCAACGGCCCGAATGCCAGCACCGTTACGATCCGCCGGTCGTATGCATCGGCAGCGCCCGGGGCCGACTCCCCGCGCGCAGGGGGCCACAGCAACGGTGCCGCGATTAGCAGCGCCGGAACCAGGAAGCCGAGTTGCTCGAGCACGAACTGGAGCGGATGCCAGAGATGGTCGATGAAGCCGCGCGACGGAGCCGCTCGGGCCTCCGCATAGGCAAACGGGAGGAAATCATTCTGCACGAGCCAAACAAGATGCGGCGCCATGACCACGAGCGCGGCCAAAAGCGCGAGGTAGGGACCGAGCGTGCGCAGCGCCTTGCGCGCCTCACCATCGACCAGCAGAAACAACCCGAGCGGCAGCGCCAGCACGGCGACAAAATACTTTGCCCATACGGCGCCGCCGATGGCCGCGCCGAGCACGAGCCACGGCCATAACGCTTTGCCGCGTAGCGCCCGATGATACGCATAGCCGGCGAGCGCCCAGAACGGCAGCTGGACGACGTCGTGGTTGAACTTAGGTGCTGTGTAGTTGAAGTAATGCAACCCGTCGGCGATCAGGACCGCCAGCAGCGCACCAAGCGGCCCGACGAGCGGTCGCGCGGTGGCCCAAACGGCGGCAAAGGCCGCAATCACCGTCAGCTGCGCAAGCGCGTAATAGGCCACGTCGTGGCCGAACAGCCGGTACGCCGTCTCGGCGAGCCACCAGGGCAGCGGCGGCAGCTTGTCGTAGCCAAGCTGCCATTCGCGTCCGTAGACCAAGGCCTCGATCAGATCGAGCGGCAGATTGCGATAGAGCGCGGTCGGCAACGCCGTCCAGACCGCAATATGCAGGGCGGCAAACGCCGCGAATGCCCCGATCGGATGGCGGGCAATGCGGGTAGCGAACGCCGAGGGGAAAGCGGGCGATGGGGCCGAAGCGGTCTGCGGCATCGGCTGCGGCTTATACGGGGATTTGGCCGCCACGGCCAATCGACAACAACCCCCACGATGCCCTATTAGTGTTGATCATGCCCCATTGCCCGGCTTGCGCCACATCGGGCCGTCGTAGACATTGGGCCGATCGCGCGAATCATTCGGACGGGGCCGTAGCGGAGCGTATATGCAGCGCATCAGCGCCTTCTTTGTCGCTATTTGCATGGTGCTCATCGCGGGTTCCATCGGCGCGCTGCTTTACGTGTATTTCCGTCTCGACGGGACCGAATCGACGATCGTGGCAATCGCCGTTCTGTGCGGCCTTGCCCTCTACAATACCGTGTTCACGCGGCTGCACGACCGCCGCTACGTCGGCGACCAGATCGCCGACCTGTCGCGCGGAACCGCGGATCTCGCCCGGCAGGTGGGCGAGCTTGCCCGCCGCCTTGCTGCCATGGAGCACAAGGTCGAGGCGGCCGTCGACAGGGCGCAGGCGAGCGCCGACCCGCTGGTCACCGAGATCGAGGAATTGGGCACCTTGGTGCGGCAGCTCGCCGAATCGGTCGCCGCCCATGATGCGGCGCTCGGCAGCGGTACCCGTGTGACGACGACCGCCGCCGCGCCGCGCCCGGCGCCGGAGCCGGTCTCCGCGTGGACCGAGCCTCCCGCCGCCCCGGCCGTTCCGGCGGCTCAACCCGCCAAAGCACCGGCGTCGGAGGGCAAGCCCAAGCCGCGCCCAACCGGCGCTTTGCGGGACTTCGACGAGAACGCCATTCTCGACCTGATCCGCGGGGCCGTCGAAGCCAACCGGATCGATCTTTATCTGCAACCCATCGTCACCCTGCCGCAGCGCAAGGTCCGCTACTACGAAGCAACCACGCAACTGCGCGACGAGGACGGCCGCCTCTTCCCGGGCGTCGATTTCATTCCGCATGCCGAAGCCGCCGGCCTCATGCCGAAGATCGACAATCTGCTGGTCTTCCGCTGCGTGCAGGTGATCCGTCGGCTGCTCCTGAAGAACCGGGAGATCGGCCTGTTCTGCAACCTTTCGCTCAAGACGCTGGCCGACGGCGTTATTTTCCCGCAGCTCCTGGAGTTCATGGAGGCAAACCGCGCGCTCGCGCCGTCGCTGGTGTTCGAGTTCACGCAAAGCGCGGTGCGCGCCTTTGGCCCGATCGAGACCGAAGGCCTCGGCGCCCTCGGCAGCCTCGGCTTCGGCTTTGCGATCGACGCCATCACCGATCTACGCATCGAGGGACGCGGCCTGGCCGACCGTGGCTTCCGCTTTATCAAGGCACCGGCGGAGTTGCTGCTCAGCCGCAAGGGGACCTCGGTCGCGTCCGACATCCATCCGGCCGACCTCTCCGATCTGCTCGGCCGCTTCGGCATCGACCTGATCGCGGAGGAGATCGAGAACGACCGCACGGTCGTCGACCTGCTCGATCACGACGTTCGCTTCGGGCAGGGCATCCTGTTCTCGCCACCGCGGCCAGTGCGGCAGGAAGCGTTGCAAGGGGCTGCCGGCGATCTGGTCGCAACGGAATCGTCCGCGGTCGCCACCGCGGCGAGCGATCGCGGCGCCAAGTCCGCGGCGGAGCCCGCCCAGCGCGGACTGGCCCAGCTTGCCCGCCCGGTGTTCGCCATGGACCGAAGATGAGTGTCGATCATTTTCGGCCGCTCCAGCCTCCAGCGGCGCATCCGCGGCCCGATTGAGCTCAGCTAAATTGCGCGCCCGCTCTCCGTTCGAAATTCGCGCGCTTTTATGAGGAGCCGCCCGGCACGCCTTATCAACCTACTCAGACAGACCATGTCCCTGCCCTCCTTCACCGACCACTTCTCGACCCTGGCGGGCGCCTACGACGTGGCCCTGTGCGACGTCTGGGGGGTCGTGCACAACGGAGTCGCGGCTTCGACCGAGGCCGGCGACGCGCTGGCGCGGTTCCGCGCCGGCGGGGGCACCGTCGTGCTGATCACTAATGCGCCAAGGCCGCAGGAGGTCGTTCGACGTCAGCTCGACCGGTTCGGCGTCAGCCGCGAAGCCTACGACGCCATTGTGAGCTCCGGCGACGTGACCAGGACCGTCGTCACCGAGCGTGCCGGCCAATCGGTCTTTCATATCGGCCCCGAGCGCGACCTCGGGACCTTTGCCGGCCTCGATGTTCGTCTCGCGCCGGTCGAAGCCGCCGATTATGTGTTGTGCTCCGGCTTGTCCGACGACGATACCGAAGCGCCGGAGGACTATCGCCCGCTGCTCGAACAGCTGCGCGCCCGCGCGTTGCTTATGATCTGCGCCAATCCCGACGTGGTGGTCGAGCGCGGCGACCGTCTCATCTACTGCGCGGGCGCGCTCGCCGATCTCTACCAAACGCTCGGCGGCGAGGTGCTTTACGCCGGCAAGCCGCACCGGCCGATCTACGATTGCGCGCTTAGCGTCGCGCAGGCGTTACGCAACACGCCGATCGGGCGCGATAGGGTGCTGGCAATCGGCGATTCCGTGCGCACCGACTTGGCGGGGGCTGCAGCGTTCGGCATCGATTTTCTGTTCGTTACCGCGGGCATCCATGCCGGGGAGTTGGGTTCGCGCGAGGACCCGGACGCGCAGGCGCTGCGAAAAATCTTCGCCGGCACGACGTCCCTACCGCGGGCCGTGATGCGCCGACTGGTCTGGTGATTGGCGTAGGGCGGATGAGCGAAGCGTAATCCGCCTGAGAAGCACAACGGCGGATTACGCTTCGCTAGCTAATCCGCCCGACGGAGCTGCCATCTAGCTCGATTGAAACATCGAGTCGACGTCGCTTTGGTCGATGCCTTTGCCGTCGAGCTGCGGTCCGTGCAGCATCAACCGGTCGCGGCGCTCGGCGCGAGCCTGCTCGGTCTCATCCAAAAAGCCTTCATGGTCTTCGGTGCGCACGGCGGTCGCGAAGCGCGAGACCCGCGATTCGATGTGCTGCAGCGTGTCGACGACCTTGGCGACGCGCTGACCGGTAATGTCCTGGAACGAGCAGGCCTCGAATATCACCATCATCTTGGCGTCGACCAGCGCCTTGTACGCCACCGGATCGCTGGCGTCGGCAGCCATCAGCGTCTCGGCGCATTCCATGATGGTATTGGTCGCATTCTCGGTGGCCTTGACGATGGCGCTGAGCTCCTGGCCGGCCGCGGGAATGCGGCTCTCCTTGAGCTCGTTGGCCTGCAGTCCGCCGATTTCGCCCTTCATGGATTCGATGTAGCCGGCGATCTCCTGCAACTCCTTGTAGACAGTCGAGTCCATCGTGACGAAGAAGGTGCGCAACGATTGCGCCGCGATCTCGGCAAGCGAGATCACGTCAGCGAAGCTGATGCTGCCTTTGCGCTGATCCTTTAAATAGGAGGCGATCTGATCGAGCTGATCCGCTTTGGTGAGCGCCATGTTCCCAAGTCCTGTTCTAGGCGGCGCGATCGGATGCCACCTGCTCCGTCCGCGATAGAAGCGCGCGGAGCGCCGCCGCAATCCCACCCCGCTGTTTCATCGGGGCGAGCGCCGATCACTCGGCGAACACCGCCTCGATCTTGGTCTGCAGCGTCTGTGCGTTGAACGGCTTCACGATATAGTTATTGACTCCCGCCTTCTTGGCGGCGATCACGTTTTCCGTCTTCGACTCGGCCGTGACCATGATGAACGGCGTCTTCGAGAGCGAAGGATCGGCCCGGACTTCCTTGAGAAGCTCATAGCCCGTCATCGGCTCCATATTCCAATCGGAGATCACGAGACCGTATTTCTTTTCCCGCATCTTGGCCAACGCGGCCGACCCGTCGGCAGCATCGTCGATGTCCTCGAAGCCAAGCTGTTTCAGCAAATTGCGAATGATGCGGATCATCGTGTTGTAATCGTCCACCACGAGAACCGGCATCGACATATCGACGGCCATCAGTCCTGCTCCGTTACGCCGACCGTCCGCTTAACGCGCGTGCGGTTCGAAGTGTTTGCTAGGCGAGTTCCCACCACCCGCGGTGTCCGGGCCCATTCCCCAACGGCGCGACGGTAGCAAACTCGGATTGCACATTGGTTAAGAGGCCATACGGGAAAACCCGTATGGCGCTCCGGCCGCCCGCCCCATCGGCGCGCAGGCGCAAGCCCGAACCCCGCCTTCCCTTTGTCCGCCCTTTACTTATGGCCCGCGCTTGACTTAGTCCCCCAGGCGGCGGCACGGTCCGGCCGCACAGATCATCCGGCCCATGTCCGCGCCTCCATCATTAACGAAACCTTTCGTTATCGTGCGCGACGGTGAGCCAGCCGGCTCGCTGGCCGGCGCCGTGGTTGCGATCGGGAACTTCGATGGCGTGCACCTAGGCCACCGGCGGGTGATCGCGGGCGCCAAAGCCCGCGCTCGATCGCTCGGCCGGCCGGCCGCAGCGCTCACCTTCGAACCGCATCCCCGCAGCTTTCTATGGCCGGCCGAGCCCCTTTTTCGACTGTCCGATGCGCACAACAAGTTGCGCCTGCTGGCCGGCGCCGGGCTCGATGGGGCCATTGTCCTAACCTTCGACGCCGCCCTTGCGGAGCTATCGGCGCAAGCCTTCGTCGACGACATCCTCGTGCGGCGTTGCCGGATTGCCGGCGCCGTGATCGGCCGCAACTTTTATTTCGGCAAGAACCGCACCGGCTCGCCGGATTTTTTCGCCGCCGAGGCCGCTCGCGCGGGCTTCACCCTCGATATCGTCGATCAGCTCGAGGACGGAGGGCGGCCGGTGTCGTCGGGCCAGATCCGCGCCGCCATCGAGGCCGGCCGGATGGCGGAGGCGGCCGAGCTACTCGGTTTTCCCTGGTTCGTCACCGGGACCGTGATTCATGGCGACAAGCGGGGGCGCGACCTCGGCTATCCGACCGCCAACCTGCGTCTCGATCCGACCTGCCGCCTCAGACACGGCATCTATGCGGTCCGCGTGGGGCAGGGAGCGCAGCGCGTCGACGGCGTTGCAAGCTTCGGCCGCCGCCCGACCTTCGACGACGGGGCCCCACTGCTCGAAGTCTTTCTATTCGACTTCACCGGCGACCTTTACGGAGCAACGCTCGATATCGCCTTCATCGGCTGGATCCGCGAGGAGCTGCGGTTCGCGGGCGTCGCCGATCTCATTCGTCAGATGGACGACGACAGCCGCCAGGCACGCGAGCTTCTCGCACGCTTTCCTGATCTCTTTCCACCGCTTGGCAATATTGCGCAATAACCGGGAACAAGCCGTCATATCTGAAATTGGCTCCGCGCATACGAGGCCTTTCGGCTGCACCCTCGACGTGGTAGGAAGCCCCGATGATGGCAGGCCATGCACTAGCTCTTGAAAGCTGCCCGGTCGCGCGGCGAATTACCGGCCCGGCTTCCGCTTGACCGATCGGTTGGCGGAGGACCGGGACTGCCGAATCTATGCCATCCTCGCCAGGTTAAGCCGCCATGACCGATGCCGTTCGCGATTACAGCCAGACTCTGTTTCTGCCCAAGACCGAGTTCCCCATGCGCGCCGGGCTGCCGCAGAAGGAACCGGAAATCCTCGCCCGCTGGAATTCGATCAACCTCTATCGCCGTCTGGAAGACGCGGCGAAGGGCCGGCGCAAATTCGTCCTGCATGACGGGCCGCCCTACGCCAACGCCCACATCCATATCGGCCACGCGCTCAACAAGATCCTCAAGGACGTGGTCGCGCGCTCGCAGCGCATGCTGGGCTATGACGCGAATTACGTGCCCGGCTGGGACTGCCACGGCCTGCCGATCGAATGGGAGATCGAGAAGGAGTATCGGGCCAAGGGCAAGAACAAGGACGCGGTGCCGATCCTCGAGTTCCGCCGCGAGTGCCGGCAATTCGCCGAACACTGGATCGGCGTGCAGCGGGAAGAGTTCAAGCGCCTCGGCGTCGTCGGCGACTGGGAGCACCCCTACACGACCATGGACTACGCGGCCGAAGCGCAGATCGCCCGCGAGCTGATGAAGTTCGCCGCCAATGGCACGCTCTATCGCGGCTCGAAGCCGGTGATGTGGTCGGTGGTGGAGAAGACGGCGCTGGCCGAAGCCGAGGTCGAGTACGAGGATTACACGTCGGATACCGTGTGGGTGAAATTTCCGATCCGCCACGCCGAGCAAGTCAAGCGATCAGAAAAGCCGGGCGGCGGGGAGAGTATAAGCTTCGCACCTGACAGCGAACTGATGGACGCCTCGATCGTGATCTGGACGACGACGCCTTGGACGCTTCCAGGTAACCGTGCGATCAGCTTCTCAAATAGAATCAATTATGGACTCTACCAAGTAACCGAAGCGCCGGATGGAAATTGGGCGAAGGCGGGCGACAAATTCGTCTTAGCCGACAAGCTCGCCGAAGACGTGATGAAGCAAGCGCGCGTTCGCCACGAGAGACTTTGCTCGATCTCGACCCACCAACTATTACGGGTCGAGTGCCGACATCCACTCGCCAGCGTGAACGCGGGATATGGGTTTCGCGTACCACTCCTTGTGGGTGACCACGTCACCGAAGATGTCGGTACCGGCTTCGTCCACACCGCGCCCGGCCATGGCCGCGAGGATTTTGACATCTGGACGGCGCACGCACGCGAGCTGGAAGCGCGCGGCATCAACACCACGATCCCCTACACAGTCGATGCCGATGGCCGCTTCACCGACCAGGCGCCGGGTTTTGCCGGTAAGCGCGTCCTCACCGAGAAAGGCGAGAAGGGCGACGCCAACGAGGCGGTGATCAAGGCCCTGATCGAAGCCGGCATGCTGATCGCGCGCGGCCGCCTCAAGCATCAATATCCGCATTCTTGGCGCTCGAAGAAGCCGGTGATCTTTCGCAACGTGCCGCAATGGTTCATCGCCATGGACGAACCGCTGGCGTGGGCTTCGCGCACGGGCGCCGCTCACGACCGGCAGCTTGTCGCGTTGGGCCTGATGAATGAAGGCGGCCATTGCGCGGATCGCAATTCGAACGAAGCGCTTACCATCCGCGAACGCGCGCTGGAGGCAATCAAGGTCACGCGCTGGGTGCCGCCGCAAGGCGAGAACCGCATCACTGGGATGATCGCGTCGAAACCCGACTGGGTGATCTCGCGCCAGCGCGTCTGGGGCGTGCCGATCACCGTCTTCGTGCGCGAGAAGGGCGACGGCACGGTCGACATCCTGCGGGACGAGGCGGTCAATCACCGCATCGCCGAGGCGTTCGAGCGCGAAGGCGCCGACGCCTGGTACGCTTCGGGCGCGCGCGGGCGGTTTCTCGGCCAGGAGCACGCGGCGGAAGCATGGGTCAAGGTCGACGACATCCTCGACGTCTGGTTCGATTCCGGGTCGACCCACGCCTTTACGCTCGAGCAGCGGCCGGACCTGAAAGTCAGGCGCGCCAAGGACGGCGGCGCGGACCTCGTGATGTATCTCGAAGGCTCCGACCAGCACCGCGGCTGGTTTCATTCCTCGCTGATCGAGAGCGCCGGAACGCGCGGGGTTGCGCCCTACGATATCGTGCTTACCCACGGCTTCGTCCTCGACGAGGACGGTCGCAAGATGTCGAAGTCGGTCGGCAACGTGACCGCACCGCAGGAGGTGATCAAGGAATCCGGCGCCGATATTCTACGGCTTTGGGTCTGCGCGTCCGACTATGCCGACGACCTGCGCATCGGCAAGGAGATCCTCAAGACCAATGTCGAGACCTACCGCAAGCTGCGCAACACCATCCGCTGGATGCTCGGCAATCTCGCGCATTTCCAGGAGGAGGATCGCGTCGAGCTTAGTCGGATGCCCGAACTCGAGCGGCTGATGCTGCATCGGCTCGTCGAACTCGACGGGCTCGTGCGCCAGGCCTACGCGGATTTCGACTACAAGCGCATCTTTGCGGCGCTCAACGCGTTCATGACGATCGACTTGTCGGCGTTCTATTTCGACGTCCGCAAGGACGCGCTCTACTGCGACCCGATCTCCTCGGTGACGCGCAAAGCCTGCCTCACGGTGCTCGACCATCTGTTCCGCGCCACGGTGACGTGGCTCGCCCCGATGCTCTGCTTCACCGCCGAGGAGGCTTGGGCCGCGCGGTTTGGCGTGAGCGCGCCTTCGGTGCATCTCCAACTATTTCCCGACATGCCGCAGGCGTGGCGCGACGACCCGCTGGCGGAGAAATGGCGCAGCGTGCGCCTCGTTCGCCGGGTGGTCACGGGTGCGCTCGAGATCGAGCGCGCGCAAAAGCGCATCGGCGCCTCGCTCGAAGCCGCCCCCATCATCTACGTGTCCGCCCCTGATCTGTTCGCGGCCTTGGTCGATGTCGACCTCGCCGAGATCTGCATCACCTCGGCCGCGACGCTGGTTGCCGGCGAGGGACCCGCGGAGGCCTTCCGGCTCGCCGAGGTGCCGGGCGTTGCCGTCGTGCCGCAGCTCGCGCAGGGCCGCAAATGCCAGCGCTCCTGGAAGATCACGCCCAATGTCGGCTCCGATCCCGAATATCCGGACGTGACGCCGCGCGATGCCAAGGCGTTGCGGGAATGGGATACGATGCGTAGAGCAGCGGAATGAGGACGCGCCCGTCCCCCCGGCGCGTCACTGCGGCCGGCTCCAAAGGGCTACTTCGCGTGCTACGAGGTTTCTTCGCGTGCTAGAGTTTAGCTGGGTCCCATGACCGACAATTCGCAACCGCAGTACTCTCACCCGGCGACCAGCGAGCCGTTGGCCAGGCGCCTGCCCTATCTTGCCGGCCCGCTGACCCGGCAAGGGCTCCTCGCCCTCCTCGTCACCTGCCTGCTGGATCAGGCGAGCAAGCTGTGGCTCCTGTTCATGTTTGATCTCGGCCATCGCGGCGCCGTCCGGCTCAGCCCGTTTCTCGATCTGGTGCTGACTTGGAACACCGGCATCAGCTACGGCTGGTTTCAGCAGGAGGGGCCCCTGGGCCAGTGGGTGCTGCTCGCCCTCAAGATGCTCGCGGTCGCGCTCTTATGGATTTGGTTGGCGCGGGCAAACTCGCGACCGGTCGCGTTTTCGCTCGGCCTGATCATGGGGGGGGCCATCGGCAATGCCCTCGACCGGCTGGCCTACGGCGCGGTAGCCGATTTTGTATTTTTTCACCTTGACACCGCAACCTGGCGGTTTGCGTGGTACGTATTCAACCTAGCCGATGTAGCGATCGTTGCCGGCGTTGCCGGACTTTTGTATGATTCGATCGTCGGCGGGCGCGCCGCAAAAGCGCCCTGATCGAAGCGAAGATGGAGATTCGCGCCGTTTTTGGCAGTTTCCCGCTGGGTGCTGAATGGGAAGGTTGGCATGATGCATAATCGCGGGGGGGCAGCGCGTGGGATGCGCGCTTGTTTCGGGGTGGCGGTTGGTGCGTTGGCGATGGTGCTCGCAGCTGCGGTTGCGCGGGCCGGCGACGATCAGCCCGGACAGAAGGGTTTCTTCGACGGCATGTTCAGCGGTATTGGGGCGAGCTCAGACCCGCAGATCGATTACCGCGAGCGCTCGCCGCTCGTCGTGCCGCCGAAGCTCGATTTGCCGCCTCCAGAAGACGGCGCGGTCGAGAAGAAGACCCCTGCCTGGCCGGTCGATGCAGCCGTGAAGCGGCGGCAGCTGGAAGAAGCGGCGAGGCGCAAAAAAGTCAGCACAGACGCGATCAGCTCAACTCCCGTGGACGAGAACGGAAAGCCGGTGGGTGAGGACAAGTTCAGAGAATTCACCAAGATATTCGGCCTCAATCAGCAGGAAAAAGCAACGTTCAAGGCCGAGCCCCCGCGCACGACCCTGGTCGAGCCGCCTCCGGGCTACCGGACGCCGTCGCCGGATCAGCCCTATGGCATCGGCGTGAAGAAGGCCGCCGAACAGAAAACCGAGCAAAAGGGCGTCGAGGATCGACCTGCGGTTCCGCCGCACTAACACCGGCTCGTACCGCTTGGGGGCGGCACCACAATCGCCGGCCTGAAATCGACACGGCAGACAGCTGTCGCGTAAGGCCTTTTTGTCAGCCCCGGAAAGCGCCCTAGCGCTTTGCCCCAACCTTCGCCGAGATCGTGCAGTGACCATAGTCAAGCAAGCGTCGTTTGCCGTCCCCATCCTAGCAGCGCTGGCGGCAGGCCCCGCCGCGCAGGCCTCCGGCCCGGAAATATCGCACTTCACCTTCGAGAACGGCCTCGAGCTCGTGGTCATTCCGGATCATCGCGCGCCGGTCGTCACCCACATGATCTGGTATCGGGTGGGATCCGCCGATGAGCAGCAGGGCAAGTCCGGCTTGGCGCATTTCCTCGAGCATTTGATGTTCAAGGGCACCGCCGCCCATCCCACTGGCGAATTCTCCCAGGTCGTCGCCAACATGGGCGGCC
>JBKQHQ010000278.1:0-3506 GCA_052148715.1 Xanthobacteraceae bacterium
GCCGAGACTTCGCCGTGCTTTTCGCGGAGGCGGCGCGCAGTCTCGGCTTCGGCGCGCGGATCATATCGGGGTATCTCTTCAATCCAGGCGAGAGGCTAGCCGGTACGTCAGGCGCGGGATCGACCCACGCCTGGGCGGAGGTCTACGTACCTGGCGCCGGCTGGATCAGCTTCGATCCGACGAACCTAGGGGTCGGCGGATTTAATCTCATCCCGGTCGGGACCGCTCGCGACATCCGACAGGTCATGCCGGTGGTTGGCAGCTTTGTCGGAGAAAGCGACGCGTTTCAAGGGATGTCGGTCGAGGTTGCGGTCACCGCAAATACAAGCACAAATCGCGCCAAGGCCCGCTTCTGAAAGCGAGCCAGCGGCGCGGACCGGAGCGGTCGCCACGGCGAGCAGCTCGCCGCCAAGGTGAACATTCCGCGTGGGTGACACTGTCAGCACACGATGATGCTGCTCAAAAGCCTTGGGTCCAAAAAGAACGACCCAAAGCTCCTGATCACCCATCGATTCAAAGTCGACCGCAACTTCGATGCCTACAAGACGTTTGGCCTACGGCCAACAACCTCGTGGGCTGAGGTCGGCGTCAAGCGATGTGGATTATTCGGGTTGAAGGGGCTCTATTGTTCTGGAAAAACACCGTTCAGCGATTGAAGGCGCGCGCTGCTGATGCCGCGCACACGCTTTCTGACGGGGAAATCATACTGATCGTTCTTTGAATTGTGCGGGGCGATTGGAAGCACGTCTCGACCACTCCGTGAAAGGGAGAAATTCGTGACGACATCAGATCAGTCCATTTCAAAGGCGGGGCGTGCGGAGCGCGCGCCGGGCCTGCAATTGTCCGCTTTGCCCAACCCTTTCGTGACGGCGCCCGGAAATATGATGACGGCTTGGCCAGAGTACGTAGTCGACGCCTTCCAGCGTAGCATTCTCTTCCTTGATCTGCTGCGACAACGCGGCAATGAAGAAATCGAGATCACATCTCGACCGATGGCGACGGTCCTCAGTTTCCGCCATGAAGTCCTGATGGATGGTCGGTCGCTGCCCCGGCCAATGAACTACACGCTGTCACGCATCGTGCCTCCATCGGGGATCGAAATCGACCCGCGAAAACGGCCGGTCGTTGTCGTGGACCCGCGGGCGGGCCAGGGACCCGGCGTCGGTGGTTTCAAGGCGGAGAGCGAGATCGGCGATGCCCTCAACGCCGGCCATCCGGTCTACTTCATCGGCTTTGGGGCGACGCCCGAGCCGGGCCAGCAGTTCCTGGATGTCGTCGAGGGACAGGTGAGATTCTTCGAGCGCGTGGTCGAGCTTCATCCGGAGGCGCCGCGCCCGTTTGCCATTGGCAACTGCCAGGCGGGATATCAGACACTCATGGTGCCCATCTTGCGGCCTGATCTATTCGGGCCTTGCTTGGTTGCAGGATCGCCGATGTCATACTGGCAGGGCGTGCATGGGAAAACCCCGATGCGCTATTCCGGCGGCCTTCTCGGCGGCAGCTGGCTCACCGCGATGGCCAGCGATCTCGGCAAAGGCAAGATCGACGGGACCGCGTTGATCCTGAACTTCGATATTCTGAACCCCGCGAATTGGCTGTGGGGCAAGCAATACGAGGTCTACACTCATATCGACACCGATGCGGCTCGTTACCTCAAGTTCGAGAAGTGGTGGGGCGACTTCATCCAGCTGAACGGCGATGAGCTGCAGTTCCTGGTCGACAACCTCTTCATCGGCGACAGGCTGACCCGCAACCAGCTTCATTCGCGCAACGGAAAGATATTTGATCTTCGCAGCGTCACATCGCCGATCATCGTGTTCACCTCGATGGCTGACAACATCAGCCCACCGCCGCAGACTCTGGGCTGGATCGTCGATCTCTATCGGGACGTCGATGACATCCGCGCCGCCGGCCGAACGATCGTGTATTGCGTGAGCCAGGAAATCGGGCATCTCGCTATTTTCGTCTCCGCCAAGGTCGGCGCCAAAGAGGACGAGGAATTTGTCCAGCTGATCGACGTCATCGACTGCCTGCCTCCTGGTCTCTTCGAGATGGTCATTACCCCGCGGCCCGCCAACGTACCTTCCGCCGGCTTTGTCACCGGCGACTGGATTGCCCGCTTCGAAGCTCGGTCGCTCGATGACGTTCGCGCGCTCGGGCGCAATAGTCCCGAGGATGACCACGCCTTCGCCGCCGTGGCAAGGCTCTCGGAACTGAACCTTTCGCTCTATCGCGCCTTTTTTCAGCCATTCCTGCGGGCGCTCGCCAACCAGTCGATGGCCGATCTGGCTCAAACTCTGAATCCGCTAAGGCTCAGCTACACGATCTTTGCCGACAGCAATCCGTGGATGAAAGGGTTGCTGCCGCTGGCTGCCGGCGTGTCTGCGGTGCGTGGTAGCGGCCGACAACCCGTTACTCGCACTGCAGAAGCAGATCTCCGACCAGATCACGACTGCCTTGGATTCCTATCGCGTAGCGCGCGTCGTGCGGCCGGTCCCCGGAGCATCGCCTGAAAAGCTGGCGGCGCGACAGACCCAGACGGACGCGTACGCAGCGATGCTGGAGACCGGGGGGTTCGACGAAGCGCTGACCCGAGCAGTCCTCTATGTCGGCGCCGCCGATCGAGCGCTCGACCAGCGTTGTGCGCTCGCGCTGAATGTCGCGCGCCAACAACTCATGCGGCTATCGGTCACCGAGTTCAAGACACTGGTGCGGGACCAGTTCTTTGTCCTCCAGCTTGAGCCCGAGCGCGCGATAGAGGTGCTCTCGTCACTTGTGCCAAAGTTGGACGCGCGGAAAAAACTGCTGAAGCAGGTGCGCGCGATCGCCAGCGCGGGAGACCCCCTGACCGTGGGCGGGCGCGACCGCCTGGCCCGGCTGTCGCAGGCGCTGGGCGTGCCAATCGAGAAGCCCCCGGCGCCCACGACCTCGGGCCGACTGGCCGACGCTAGGGCGACCGCCGGACCACCGGCGGAGTTGCACTGAGACGGCGCGAACGCTGGTTGAGGAGAAAGCCACGACGACGCTGAGCGGCAAGAAAGGCCTGATTATCGGTATTGCCAATGAGCACAGCCTTGCATACGGCTGCGCCCGGCATTTTCGCGCTGCGGGCGCCGAACTGGCGATCACCTATATCAACGCCGAGACGCAGCCTTATGTGCGTCCGCTGGCGCGATCGCTGCAAAGCGAAATCTTCATGCCTTGCGATGTCACTGCGCCAGGCCAACTCGAAGCCGTCTTCGGGCGCATCGGTCAGGACTGGGGACGCCTCGATTTCGTGCAACACTCTATCGCTTATGCCCGCAAGGAAGATCTGAGCGGACGGATTACGGATTGTTCGGCGGAGGGATTCGCCATCGCCCTGAATGTCTCCGTTCAATCTTTCTTGCGGATGTCCAAGCTTAGCGAACCGCTGATGACGACCGGCGGCTGCTTACTTGCAATGAGCTATTACGGTGCAGAGAAAGCGATCGCGCATTACAACGTCATGGGGACCGTCAAGGCGG
>JBKQHQ010000279.1:0-89720 GCA_052148715.1 Xanthobacteraceae bacterium
GAGGACTTGCGAGGAAGCCGATCCGGTCTCGCTCGCGCCGCGGTTCACGTCGGTGATGTTCGTTGCGACCTGCGCCGTGCCCGATGCGGCCTGCTGCACGTTGCGGGAAATTTCCTTCGTCGCCGTGCCCTGCTCCTCCACCGCCGCGGCGATCGCCGAGGCGATCTCGGCGATGCGGCCGATCGTGCCGCCGTTCTCCTTGATGGCGGCGACCGAGTCCTGCGTCGCGGCCTGCATGCTTGAAATCTGCGTGCCGATCTCATCGGTCGCCTTGGCGGTCTGCGAGGCGAGCGCCTTGACCTCCTGGGCGACGACCGCGAAGCCCTTGCCCGCTTCGCCCGCTCGGGCGGCCTCGATGGTCGCATTGAGCGCCAGCAAATTCGTCTGCTCGGCGATCGCGGTGATGAGCTTGACCACGTCGCCGATCCGGCTCGCCGCACCCGACAGCTCGGTGATGCGCGCGTCGGTCTTGCCGGCCTGATCGACCGCCTCGGCGGCAATCTTGCTCGACTCCTTGACCTGACGCGCGATTTCGTTGACCGAGCTGGACAACTGCTCGGTCGCGGAGGCGACCGACTGCACGTTGGAGGACGCGTCCTCCGAGGCTTCGGCGACGACGCCCGTCAGCCGCTGGGTGGTGTCGGCGGTCTTGGTGAGCGTGCCCGCCGCGAGCTCGAGCTCGGACGCGGACATCGAGACCGCATCGACGATGTTGCCGACGGCGGCCTCGAACTCGTGCGCGAGCTGCTGCATCTCCGCCTTGCGCTGGGTGGCGGCACGCGCCTCGGTTTCCTTCTGCTCGTTGCGCAGACGGTCGGCCTCGATCATGCTGTCCTTAAATATGCGCAGCGCGCGCGCCAGCGCGCCGATCTCGTCCTTGCGGGCGTCATACGCCGCCTCCGCCGACATATCCCCGCCCGCCACCTTCAGCATCGCCTCCTGAATTACCCGCAACGGCCCGCTCACCCGCCGCGATACGACCAGCATCATGCCGGCAGCCAACGCCGCGGCCGCGGTCAACAGAATTAGCTGAACCCAGAGATCCCAGATCGCGGCCGAACGCTGGCGCGCCGCGTAATCCTTGGCGACGTCGAGCGCCGCCTCGGCAACACCCAGCAACGAAGCGAGCTTGGATATCGCGAGCCGCGTCCACTCCTCGGGCTTGACCGGGATGGGCTCACCGGCGATCAGCGCCTTGAGCATATTCACGCGCAGCTCGATAAAGTCGGGCGCAAAATATTCCCGCTTGGCCCGTTCGACCGCCTCGGTGAACCGGGCCGGCATCGACAGACCGGACGCAACGTCCTCGAGCGTCGCCCAGGCGGTGTCGAGCTTGCTGGAATTGGCGGTGAATTTGACGAGCGCATCGGAGGGGAGCGGCTGCCCACCGAACGTGTTGGAAATCAGGATCGAGGCGTCGCCGCCGGCGTTGCGCACGACCCAGGCGAGTTGCTTGAGCTCCAACACCTGATCGATGAACGCATCATCGAGCTTCACCAATCGGGTCAGCTGGGACGACATTCTGTCGAGAGTGGCGACGAGCGTGTTCACCTCGTTGAAATATTCCTGCGCCAGTCCCTGGCGGCGCGCCGCCTTCGGCCGCATGAAGGCCGCGGCGGACTCCTCTTGCAGCGCGGTCAGGCGCGTCATCGCTTGGCCGAGATCGGACAACGCGGCTTGCCGCTCGGGAAAATTCACGCCTTCCAAAGTGACCAATGCTGATTTCAACGCGGACATTTCGGCTTCGCGCGCCTGCTGGAGAACCGGATCCATTGCCGTCAACTGCTTGTCGGCATTGAGCTCGCGAAACGTCGAGGAGCGATCGATGCGCAGATTGTGGAGCGCCGTAAAGAGGTGGGCCGAGGCCTCGGAGACGCCGGCGATCCGGTTGACGGTACCGAGCCGGTTCCAGGAATCCCGAGCGCCGAGCGCCAGCACGATCACGACGCAAGCGGCCAATACCGCAATGACGGAATTCAAAAGCGCTTTGACCGAAATCCGATTGAGCATGGGAATCCCTCTGTTAACCAAAGAGTCCCGCATTTGTATTGTCATTCGGTAAATTAGACGTACGCGGCAACCCTCAGTGAAGCTAATCGTCAGGTTCCTTGCCAAGTCTTTCGATAGACCGCGACGATGCGCTCGGCCTCGGCGTCGATGCTGAACTCGGCGATGGCGCGGGCGCGGGCGCGCCGTCCCATGGCGGCGGCGCCGGCAGGGTCGGCAAGCAAGGGCTCGAGCGCCGCCACCAACGCATCGACATCGCCCGGCGGTACCAGGAGGCCGGTGTCGCCGTCGGCTACCACGCGCTCGGCCGCCCCCGCCCGCGCGGCGACCAGCGCCGCGCCCGCCGCCATCGCTTCGAGGAGCGTCAGGCCGAAGCCTTCATTGCGCGACGTGAACGCATAGATCGAGATACGCTGATACCAGAGCGGCACCTCGGCAATCGGCAGCTCGCCGAGGAAGCGGATTCGTTCGTTCAGGCCGGCCGCGCGCACCCGCTCGCGCAAGGCCTCGGCAAAGCCGCGCTGATCCGGCGTCTCGGCGCCGACGATGACGGCGCTGAATTCGGGATAGCGCGGCAGCAGCCGGCACATCGCCTCGACGAAGACGTCGGTGCCCTTCTGCGCGCGCACACGGCCGAAGCAACCGATCGCGTATTTGCCGGGCAGGCCGCTCGCGGCGAACGCCGCGGCGCGGTCGGCCGGCGGACAGTAGACCTCGGTATCCACGCCGTGGAGGATGACCGTGGCGCTGCGCCGCAGATAGGAGGCGGCGGCCTCGCTGGTCGCGATGATCGCGTCCATCCGGCCGATCAGCGCGCGCGTGATCCAGCTGTGGTGCCGCTGGGCGGCTGAGGTAAATATGAGCTTCAGCCGCCACCCGCCGAGCTTCAGGACGAGTCCGGCCAGCATCTCGTTGTTGCGGCGGGCGTGCCAGATCCGCGCCGGGAGATCGCCCGGCGGAAGGCCGCTCGACGGAAGGCCGCTCGGCGAAAGGGCGCGCAGGCGCAGCAGATCGCCGAATGTCAGCCGCGCGAGCCCTGCCGTCGCATCGCGGCCGATCCAGGCGGTCGCAACGACCCTCGCCAAACGCGGCGCAATCATGCGGTTGGTGGCGGTTACTCCGGAATAGCGCCAGTGCAGGTTCGGGATGACGACCTTCAGCTCACGCAATGCCTGATCGTCCATTGGTCCAGATCGCCCGGTGAAAGTGGCCGCCGCGGTCGCAGGTCGATCGTGTATACGCGGCGTTAACCGTCGCGGAAAAGCCCCGCCGCGGCGGCGGAAACCATTTTGTCATACCGTGGCCGTAGAAGT
Source organism: Xanthobacteraceae bacterium (assembly GCA_052148715.1). GTDB lineage: Bacteria > Pseudomonadota > Alphaproteobacteria > Rhizobiales > Xanthobacteraceae > JBKQHQ01. The sequence goes on from JBKQHQ010000279.1 coordinate 3,321, forward strand.
GTCACAGGGCACGACAGGGACAACGCCATGACCGTTCTGGTCACCGGGGGCGCCGGCTATATCGGCAGCCACATGGTTCACGCGCTGGTGGATTCCGGCGAGCCGGTTATCGTCCTCGATAATCTGTCGACCGGCGTTCGCGCGGCCCTGCCCGCCTCGGCTCCGCTCTTCGTCGGCGATTGCGGCGACCAGAACCTGGTCGGCGCGCTGATCGGCGCCCATGGGGTGACGGCCATCATCCACTTCGCCGGATCGGTCGTGGTGCCTGACTCGGTGCGCGACCCCCTCGGCTACTACCGCAACAATACCGTCAATACCCGCAGCCTCATCGAGGCGGCAGTGCAAGGCGGCGTGCGCCAATTCCTCTTCTCCTCGACCGCGGCGGTCTACGGAAACCCCGACAGCGTGCCGGTAGCCGAAGATGCGCCGACGCGGCCGGTGTCGCCCTACGGCACATCCAAGCTGATGAGCGAGATCATGCTGCGCGACGTCGGCGCCGCGCACGATCTGCGCTACGTCATTTTGCGCTATTTCAACGTCGCGGGCGCGGACCCGCAGCTGCGCACCGGGCTTTCAAGCCGCAACGCAACGCACCTGCTCAAGGTCTCGGTCGAGACCGCGCTCGGCTTGCGGCCGAAAATCGACGTTTACGGCACGCACTATCCGACGCCCGACGGCACCTGCATTCGCGACTACATCCATGTGAGCGACCTTGCCCGCGTGCACTCAGCGGCGCTGAATTATTTGCGAGAAGGCCGCCCCAGCGGGACGTTCAATTGCGGCTATGGCCACGGCTATTCCGTGCTGGAGGTCATCGAGGCGGTCAAGCGCACTTGTGGGCGCAGCTTCCCGGTCAGCTTCGCGGCTCCGCGGCCCGGCGACCCCGTGACGGTCATTGCCGACGTCTCGCGCATCCGCGCGGTGCTCGACTGGAAACCGCAATTCGACGATATCGACACCATCGCGGCGCACGCGCTCGCCTTCGAAGCACGCTTGCAGGAGCGGTCGAGGTCGGCGGACCGGAAAGCCGTTCCGGCCTGAGCGGCCGGCCGCCGGCAGCCTGCCGCTTGGCCCTTTCCGGGAGCAGTGCCACCGATTTTCCGCAGGAAAATGGCCGCAAACCCATATATTTAGGACAAGTACTGATTCGACTTGATCGGAGCTTGCCTGGGGCTTGAAAAACCCCGGCAGGACGGGCAAGGAAGCTTGCCTCTTCTTGCCTATTGGCGCCGCGTGACGACGGCGCAACCTCAGCGGGCTGCGAGATCGTTCCCGCCCACGGATGCTGGATGCTCGGTTCGGACAAGCCCTCGCTGATGCCAGATTACAATGCCGTCGCCCTGATCCGGCGGTTGCTGACCGAGCAAGGCATGAGCCATTGGCAGCGCTACGTGACGGCGCTGGTCCTGATGGGCATCGTGGCGGGCTGCACGGCGCTGTCGGCGTATCTGATCGGCAGCGTCATCAACGCCGCCTATGTGAGCCGGAATTTTTCCGCCATCGCCGCGCTCGGCGGGGTCACCGTCGTGCTGTTCGCGACGAAGGGGCTCGCGACCTACGGCCAAGCGGTGATCATGTCGAAGATCGGCAACCGCATCGTTGCCGAGAACCAGCGGCGCATGTTCGCCAAGCTGTTGACCCAGAATCTCGCCTTCTTCGCCGACCGTCATTCGTCGGAGTTCATCGCCCGGCTCACCACCGGCGCCAACTCCGCCACCTACGTGCTCGGCCTGCTCATCAACGCGATCGGCAGGGACGCCTTGCAGCTCGTCGGGCTCGTGATCGTGATGTTCGTGACGGATCCGCTGCTGTCGCTGTTCAGCTTCCTCGTGGTGCCTCCGGCCATGCTGATCCTGCGCAAGCTGATCCGCCGCATCCACGCGATCGCGCGCAATCAGTTCACCGGCGGGACGCTGATCATGGAGACGCTGCAGGAGACGCTGCAAGGCATCCGCATCGTCAAGGCGTTCACGCTCGAGGACGTGATGCGCGACCGCATGAACACGCATGTCGCCACCGTCGAGCGCGAGGCGAACAAGATGGCGCGCGTGGCCAACCGTTCAAGCCCGCTGATGGAGACGCTCGGCGGCTTCGCCATCGCGGGCGCGCTCGTCTACAGCGGCTATCGGGTGATCGAAACCGGCGCGACGCCGGGCGAGTTCTTCTCGTTCATCACCGCGTTCCTGCTCGCCTACGAGCCGGCCAAACGGCTAGCCCGTCTCAACATCGAGCTCAATTCGGGTCTCGTCGGCGTGCGCATCCTGTTCGAGGTGCTCGATAGCCCGTCGACGGAGCCCAGCGACGACAGCCGTCCCTCGCTGGCGCTCACCAACGCCCGCATCGAGCTTGCCAATGTCGGCTTCGCCTACCGGCGCGGCGAGCCGGTGATCCGCGGCCTTTCGATGGTGGCGGAGCCCGGACGATCGACCGCGCTGGTCGGTCCCTCGGGCAGCGGCAAATCGACCATCTTCAACCTGGTCCTTCGCTTCTATGAGATCGACGAGGGCGCGATCCTGATCGATCGGCAGAACATCGCCGAAGTATCGCGCCGCTCGCTGCGGCGGCAGATCGCCTATGTGGGGCAGGACGTCTTTCTGTTTCGCGGGACAGTGCGCGAGAACATTGCGTTCGGAAATCCGGGCGCCAGCGAGGCCGAGATCATCGCCGCGGCGCAGGCCGCCTATGCGCACGACTTCATCAAGGCCTATCCCCGCGGCTATGACACGCCGGTCGGCGAGCACGGACTGCAGCTGTCGGGGGGGCAGCGTCAGCGCATCGCGGTCGCGCGCGCCCTGATCAAGGATGCACCCATCATCCTGCTCGACGAGGCGACCGCGGCGCTCGATTCGGAGTCGGAGCGGCTGGTGCAGGAAGCGATCGAGCATCTTTGTCAGGGCCGCACCACGCTCGTGATCGCGCATCGGCTGCACACGGTCATGCATGCCGACTGCATCCACGTCATCGAGGACGGGCAAATCGTCGAGTCGGGCCGCCACGACGAGCTGCTGCGCAAAGCGGGCCGCTACGCCTCGTTCTACCGGCTGCACCTCACCGATGACCGGCCGCGCCCGCCGATCGCGGCCGTCGCCGCTCCCGTCGGGTGATGCAAGACGCGCCCGCGCGATCCGTCAGCGGCGGGCCTGCCGCCGGCCCGGCGCAAGCGCGCGATGGGCCGGTGCCGGCCGCGCCCGAGCTCACGATCGTCGTTCCGACTTTCAACGAGCGTGAAAACGTGCCGCTCCTGGTCGAGCGCCTGCGCCAGGTGCTGCAGGACTGCGCCTGGGAAGTGATCTTCGTCGACGACGACTCGCCGGACGGCACCGCCGACGTGGCCAAGGCGATCGGCGTCAACGACGCGCGCGTCCGCTGCCAGCGCCGGATCGGCCGCCGCGGCCTCTCGGGCGCCTGCCTCGAGGGAATGCTGGCGAGCCAAGCGCGTTTCGTCGCCGTCATGGATGCCGATCTGCAGCACGACGAGCGGCTGCTCGTATCGATGCTTGAGACCTTGCGCGGCGGCGCGGCCGAGCTTGCGGTCGGGACGCGCTACGCGCCGGGCGGCGCGTCGGAGGGGTTCTCCACGCGCCGGCTGCAGATGAGCCAGTTCGCCACCCAGATAGCGCGGGCCCTGCTCGGCGTCACGTTGAGCGATCCGATGAGCGGTTTCTTCATGGTGCGCCGTGACGTAATCGAGCGGCTCGCGCCAAAACTGTCGACGCAAGGGTTCAAGCTGCTGCTCGACATGGTGGTGACGGCCGGCGGCAGCGTGCGCATCGTCGAGCTGCCCTACCAATTCCGCGAGCGGCAGCGCGGCGAAAGCAAGCTCGACGCGCGGGTCGCCTTCGACTTCGTCGGGCTCGTGCTCGCCAAGGCGACCGGCGACGTCGTATCGCTGCGTTTCGTATTCTTCAGCGCCGTCGGCTTGCTCGGCATCATGGTCCATTTCGTCGCGCTGGCGGCCTGCATCGACTGGATCGGCATGCGCTTCACCTGGGCGCAGACCGCGGCGACGCTGCTGGCGATCGCCAGCAACTTCGTACTCAACAACGCCTTCACCTATCGCGACCAGCGTCTCGTCGGCCCCGCCTTCTTTATCGGTCTGGCGCGCTTCTACGTCGTCTCCATCATCGGCGCGCTGTCGAATGTCGGCGTCGGCAACTGGCTGTTCAGCAATCAGCAGACGTGGTGGGTCGCCGGCCTCGGCGGCGCGTTCATGGGCCTCGTCTGGAACTACGTCGTCGCCTCGCTCGTGGTCTGGCGCAGCCGGTAGCAAAGGCCGCTTGGGGATTCTGCTGACTTCAGACCTAGCGACACGCTCAACCGTCGTCCCGGGCCTTGTGCCCGGGATCGATTTCTCACGTGCCTCCGAGCACCGGAGTTTTGACGTTGGAGCTCCGCAGTACTCCTTTGTCGAACCGAAGTTTGTTGCGCGATGGGTCCCGGGCACGAGGCCCGGGATGACGGTTGAGTTTGTGGGCGGTCCGGCGGCTTCCCTCAAGTTGACAAACAGAGCGCAATGCGGCACGCGTGCCGGCTATCGTACCTCCCTCCCACAGAAACCAGATCCATGAGCGCCGATCCCCGCTACGTCATTCCGCAGCCGCCGCAGCCCGCGCTGGCGGTTGCCGGCAGCCAGCAGCTGTTTCCGGTTCGCCGGATCTGGTGCGTCGGCCGCAATTACCTCGAGCACATTCGCGAGATGGGACAGGACGAGCGCGAGCCGCCGTTCTTCTTCGCCAAGCCCGCCGATGCGATCGTGCCGGACGGATCGACCGTGCCCTACCCGCCGCTCACCAAGGACTTGCACTTCGAGGTCGAGCTTGTGGTGGCGCTCAAGAGCGGGGGCAACAATATTCCGGTCAAGCAGGCGCTCGACCACATCTGGGGTTACGGCGTCGGCATCGACCTCACCCGCCGCGACCTGCAGATCGCCTCGCGCGACATCAAGCGTCCCTGGGAGGTCGGCAAGGCGTTCGATGCCTCGGCGCCGTGCGGGGCGCTGCGCCCGGCGTCCGAGATCGGCCATCCGAGCAAGGGACGCATCAGCCTCAAGGCGAACCGCAAGATCCGCCAGGACGGCGACCTCTCGCAGATGATCTGGAACGTGCCCGAGGTCATCGCCAAGCTGTCGGAGCAGGTCGGCCTCGCGGCGGGCGATATCATCATGACGGGAACCCCGTCGGGCGTCGGCGCGACCGTCCCCGGCGACAAGCTCGAATGCGAGATCGAGCACGTCGGCACGCTCACGGTCACGATCGGCAAGCCGGCGGCGCGCTGATCCTTATCCGGCCGTGCCGGCGCGGTGCATTTGCGCAGCGCGCCGCCGGCGGAGGCGCCGCGATTCATCGCGCAGCATCCGGAACGGCAGGGCGAGGTAGTATTTGCGCAGGATGCGCCAGCGGTCTTCCCAGCCGACATCGACGGCGGTCCCGTTCGGCACGTACCAGCCGTTGAACTGGGAGTGCCGGACCAGCCGATAGCCGGCGTGCCGCAGGTACCGCAGCTTATCGAGATTGCCGACGTGATCCTCGAGGAGGATCAGGCGCGGCTGCCAGCGGGCGAGATCGAAGCCGCGCAGCACCTCGATCTCGTGGCCCTCGACATCGATCGACAGAAAATCGATGCGCGCGGGAGCGCCCGCTTCGACCAGGATCTGGTCGAGCGTCATCGCCTTGACCTCGATCACCCCTTGCGGCTCGACGCCCGGCGCCATCCGCTCCACGTCGAGCGCCGACATCCAGCCGGCGAGATGAAACGGCAGCGTCCGCCCGGCATTCTCCGGCGAGGAGCAGGCAACGGCGAAGACACGAGCGCTCCGCTCGCGGCGCAAGACCTCGGCGAGATCCGGTTGCGGCTCCACCAGAACGCCGGTCCAGCCCGCCTGCTCGAACCGCCAGGTTTGCGAGCCGACACGCGGCGCATGGGCGCCGACCTCGACGAAATAGCCTTTCGCGCCGCGCCCGAAAAATTCCTCGGTCAGCGCGCTCTCGATGTCGGGCGTGATGACGCGCATCGACCCGTTACCTTAATTGATGAGGCCCTCGGCCTTCATCGCCTCCTGCACCTTGGGCCGTGCCGCGACGCGCGCGACATAGGCCGTGACGTTGGGCCATTGGCCGAGGTCGATTTCCACGCGCTTCGACCAATTGAGCACGGTGAACAAATAGGCGTCCGCGACCGTGAACTTGTCGCCCATCAAGTACTGGCGGCCGGCGAGCTGCTTGTCGAGATAGGCGAATCGGCCGGCCAGGTTTTCCTTGCTGATCGTCTTAAAGGCGTCGGGCGTGGTCGGGCGAAACAGCGGCCCGAACGACTTGTGCAGCTCCGAGGCGACGAAGTTGAGCCACTCCTGGACGCGATACCGCTCCATGCCGCCCGGCGCCGGCAACAGACCGGAGGCGGGATTCTTGTCGGCGATGTATTGCACGATGACCGGCCCTTCGGTGAGCTTCTCGCCGTTGTCGAGCAGCAGCACCGGCACCTGGCCTTTCGGATTGACCTCCCAGAAATCGGCGCCGCTCCTAGTCTTCTTGGCGCGGTTGTCGACCTGCTCGAGCTCGAATTTGCTTCCCGTCTCGCGCAGCACGATGTGGGGCGAGAGCGAGCACGCGCCGGGGGAGAAATAGAGCTTCATGGCATATCTCCTGGTGAACGAAAAAATGCGGCCGGGGTGGATTGATCCTAGATTGCGCCTTGCGCTGTCAAGCTGGTGCGAATCTTGCGCGCACCCCGGCGCCCAAAGGCAAAATGCCAAGACATACCGAGGACTAACCCACAGCGCATGGTCGGCGAGCGGCTGTTGTTCGAACGCCGCCCGTGCTAAATAAGCGGCCGAACGGGCACGGCGGCCGGGCGACGCGCCTTGCCACGCGCAGATGAGAGTTACCATGGCCTCCTCGCACGAGAACTTCGCGCGTGACGAGAAGCTCAAGCCCGGCTCCGACCGCGGCTTCGGCTTGGTGATCGGCGGCGCCCTGCTGCTCCTCAGCGTCGTCAAAGGCTGGTCCGGCTCCTGGTGGTGGCCGATCCTCGCCGGCGCGTCGGCCGCCTTCTTCGCCGCCGCCTGGCTCGCGCCGTCGCTGCTCGCGCCGCTGAACCATCTTTGGTTTCGCTTCGGCTTGCTTCTGCACCGAGTCGTCGGTCCCTTGGTCATGGGACTGATCTATTTCGGCGCCGTCGTGCCTATCGGCCTCCTCATGCGGCTGTTCGGCCAGCGTCCGATCGCGCCGGGCTTCGACCGCGACGCCAAGAGCTACTGGGTGCCCCGCGCCCACCCGACCCCGCCGCCGGGCTCGATGGCGAAGCAATATTGAGGCATCCGATGTCGTTGGTCCGCGAGCTCTTGGAATTTCTTCTGGTGCGCAAGAAGTACTGGCTGATCCCCATCGTCGCGCTCACCGGCCTGTTCGGCGGCCTCGTGATCCTTGCCAAGGGATCCGCCATCGCGCCGTTCATCTACACCTTGTTCTGATCCGCGCCGGAAGGCCTGATGCGAATTCTCGGCCTGTCGGCGTACTACCACGATAGCGCGGCCGCGCTCGTGGAGGACGGCCGGGTCGTCGCCGCAGCGCAGGAAGAGCGCTTCACCCGCAAGAAGCACGACGCCGACTTTCCGCGGCACGCCGTCGCCTACTGCCTGAGCGAGGGCCGCAGCACGCTTGCCGATGTCGACGCCGTGGTGTTCTACGAAAAGCCGTTCATCAAATTCGAGCGGCTGCTGGAGACCTACCTGTCGACCGTGCCGCACGGGTTGCCGCAGTTCATCACGGCGATGCCGATCTGGTTGCGCGAAAAGCTGTTCCAGAAGGATCTGATGGTCAAGGAGCTGCGCGCGATCGATGCCGACTTCGACGGCAGCCGGCTGCGCTTCGGCGAGCATCATCTGAGCCATGCGGCGAGCGCGTTCTATCCGTCGCCGTTCGAGCGGGCGCTGATCCTGACGCTCGACGGGGTCGGCGAGTGGACAACCACGTCGGCCGCGCTCGGCCGCGACGAGCGCATCGAGGTGCTCAAGGAGCTGCATTTCCCGCACTCGCTCGGCCTGCTCTACTCCGCCTTCACCTATTACACCGGGTTCAAGGTCAATTCCGGCGAATACAAGCTGATGGGGCTGGCGCCCTACGGCGAGCCGAAGCACGTGAACCTCATTCTCGAGCACCTGATCGACCTCAAACCGGACGGGAGCTTTCGGCTCAACCAGGATTATTTCGCCTACATGACCGGCTTCACCATGACCAACAGCCGCTTCGAGGCTTTGTTTGGTGAGCCGGTACGGCGGCCGGAAGCGCGGCTCACGTCGTTCCACATGGACATCGCGGCGTCCATTCAAGCGGTGACCGAGGAGGTCGTGCTGCGGCTCGCGCGCTCGCTCGCCGCCGAGACCGGCGAGCGCAAGCTGTGCCTCGCCGGGGGCGTGGCGTTGAACTGCGTCGCCAACGGCAAGCTCAGCCGCGCCGGCACCTTCGACGATATCTGGGTGCAGCCGGCGGCCGGCGACGCCGGCGGCGCGCTCGGCGCGGCGCTTGCCGCCTATCATCTGGAATTCAGCCAGAAGCGGGTTACCTCGAACTCGCTCGACGCGATGTCGGGTGCCTATCTCGGGCCGGCCTATCCGGCCGACGAGGTCGCAACGCGCCTCACCGTGGCCGGCGCCCGCTTTCACCGCCTCGGCGATGACGACCTCTACGGCGCGACGGTCGATGCGCTCACCGCCGAAAAGGCGGTCGGCTGGTTTCAAGGACGCATGGAGTTCGGACCGCGGGCGCTCGGCAATCGCTCGATCCTCGCCGATCCGCGCAGCCCGGTGATGCAGCGGACCTTGAACCTTCGGGTCAAGTGCCGCGAATCTTTCAGGCCCTTCGCGCCGGCGGTGCTGGCCGAGGACGTGGCCGAGTGGTTCGAGCGCGACCGCCCCTCCCCTTACATGCTGTTCGTTGCCGACGTGCAACGCAAGCGGCAGCGGCCGATGAGTGCCGACGAGCAGGCGCTGTTCGGCATCGACAAGCTCAACGTCGTGCGCTCGGAGATCCCGGCCGTCACCCATGTCGACTACTCGGCGCGGCTGCAGACCGTCCACGCCGAGACCAACCCGCGATTCCACGCGCTGCTGACGCGGTTCAAGGCCAAGACCGGTTGTCCGGTGCTGGTCAATACGAGCTTCAACGTGCGCGGCGAGCCGATCGTCTGCACGCCGGAGGACGCGTTCCGCTGCTTCATGGGCACGGATATCGAGATGCTGGTCGCCGGCGACTGCGTGCTGCGCAAGGAGGAGCAGGACCAAGGCCTGCGCATCGAATACAAGGACGAATTCGAATTGGACTGAGGGTGTTTCGAGGTTCTTGACCGCGGGCAAACCTCTTCCTCCCGATGCACGAGAAGGAGTATTATTTCCTTATGACGAAACTCCTAGACCAGGCGCTTGAGGTTGTGCGCGGCCTGCCGCCGGACGCCCAGGACGACATTGCCCGTCTTCTTCTTCAGCTTGCCGGCGACGACGAGTCCACGCCCTTAGAGCTCTCGCCCCAAGAACGCGCCGCCATAGCTGCTTCCAAAGCCGCCGCCGCCCGCGGTGAATTCGCGACCGAGGAACAAGTGCGGGCCGTTTGGGCGAAACAAGGGCGGTGAAGCTCCGCTACACCCTTCCCGCCCTTGCCGATCTCAGCTCGGTACTCGACGACGTTGCCGCCCAATCCCCGCAAGGTGCGAAACGTGTTCGGGCCCGCATCCAAGCAATCATCGATCTTCTAGTGGTCTACCCTCGCATGGGCACGCGCACGAACGACCCAATCATTCGCCGTTTGACAACCGCACCTTACCCCTATCTCGTCTTCTATGAGGTCGCCGAGACCGAGATCATAATACATGCTGTGCGCCATGCGGCTCGCGATCCTTCCGGGATGCCGGGCTCTGCCTAGGCGGGCGCCTCAGCATGAAGCAAGCGCCCTCACCGTTCAGGGCGACCAAGCGATCGCGGGAGAGAGGACATGACGGATGGTATCGCGCAGCCTGCCCGGTCTGTGATATTGACGCTCGGCTTCATTGCCTTCGCTGGCCTCGGCTCGACGCCGACCTTGGCGCAGTCCACCCAATCTCCATCGACCATCGGGGGTACCATGGCGTCGGACATCGATCCGCAATCGGGATTTCGGCTGCCGCTGCCGAAGCGCGAGGATTTGGACGAGGTGGGCAAGCAAGCCTACGACCGAGGCGCTACGCCAGGGAAAACCATTGCCGGATTGCAGGGACCGGCCGGGATCCAACTCTACAGCCCGAAGACGATCGAGCATCAACAGGGGCTCAACAGATATCTTCGGTTCGAGGCCGGGTTCAGCCCGCGCGTGCGCGAGATCGCGATCCTGACGACGGCCCGCGAGATGGACAGCCAGTTCGAATGGGTGGCGCACGAGCCGGAGGCCCTGAAGGAAGGCGTCGAGCAGACCGTGATCGACGTCATCAAGCATCGCCGCAGCACCGAGAACCTGAGCGAAACCGATGCGACCGTCATCGAGCTCGGCCGGCAGATTTGGCGCGACCACAAGGTGACGCCGCAGACCTTCGCGCGCGCCAAGGCGCTGTTCGGTCCGAACCAGCTGGTCGATCTGGTCCTGCTGATGGGCAACTACGCCGGCACGGCGGCGCTACTCACCACCTTCGACATGCAGCTGCATGCCGGGAAGAAGCCGCTACTGCCGATTCCCTAAAGCCCACTGGTATCGTCCCGACGTTGCCTCTTTTGGCGCCATGGCGATGCCGGGCTAGGCAAAATGGACCTTACCAACGCCGGGGCCGTACGCGGGCCTTCCGTGCGGAAGCATGGCGCTGGCATAGGCTTTGCAGCCACGATGTCTCAATCCTGCATGAGAGCTCGTTCATGATCCGTCGCCGCGAATTCTTGGTGGGCGCTGGTGCCGCGGCCTTCGCTGGCCCCAACATCGTGCGGGCGCAACAGCCGACCGTCATCAAGATGGGGGCGCTAAAGCTCATCCATTCCATTGCGCCGTATTTCTACGACCGCTTCACGCCCGCGGGCTACAAGGTCGAAGTCATTCCGTTCGAGAGCCCCACAGAGGGCAAGAACGCGGTCGTCACGAAATCGGTCGACTTCGGGATGTTCGGGATCGCCGCCGCCATTCTCGGGGCTGCCGCCGGTGAGCCGATCGTCGTCATTGCCAGCGCCTGCAATCGCGGCATGGCGGTGATCGCTGCCAAGGACTCACCTATCGCCTCGATCAAGGATCTGGCGGGGAAGCGCGTCGCCATTTGGCCGGGCTCGACCCAGGAAGTATTCATCCTTGAGCGCCTGCGCATGGAGGGGATGTCGGTCAAGGACATCGTCCCGGTACGCGTCTCCTTCAGCGAGATGCATATCGCGCTCGCACGCGGCGATGTCGACGCCTATGTGGGCGCCGAGCCGGGCCCGGGCGTCAGCCTCGCTTCCGGCATCGGCAAGCTCGTCGAATATCCCTACGGCACGGCCATGGGATCGTTGAACATGATCTTCGGCGCCCACCGCGACACGCTCGCTGAGCGGCCCGAGATCACCAAGGTGATCCTCGGCATCCATCGCCGCGCGTCGGAATTCGCCATGAAGAATCCGGACGAGATGGCCGCCATGGCGGTGGCCCGGCTGGGGCAGAAGAGGGACGCCGTTGCGGCGGCCGTGCCTAATGTCGAGCTCACCTGGCGCTTCGGCCCAACCGAGACGCAGCAGAGCAAGACCTACGCCGAGCACATGCTTGAACTGAAGCAGATCAAGCAACTGCCGGACTTCGCGACGTTCTTCGACACGCGCTTCGTCGACGAGGTCGCCAAACAAGCGTGAGCGCGTCCACTGACATTGATGAGTCAAGCTTGGTCGTGGCGCCGCAAGGCGCGGCACGGCAGCAGCTATCGTTGTGGCAGCGCGTCCGCGGCCCGGCGCTCGCGCTCGCTTTTCCGCTGGCCGTCATGGTTGCATGGCATTTTTCGACCTTCGGCAGGAAATACAGTCTCATCCCGCCGCCCAGCGAGGTGGCGCTCGCGCTCTATGACCTCACGTTCGGCGGCATCAATGACGATGCCTTCAGCGCGACCCTGCATGTGCACCTGCTCGCTTCCATGAGCCGGGTGTACGGCGGGTTCGCCCTCGCCTTGCTGATCGCGCTGCCGCTCGGATTGATGATCGGACGAATTCCTTTCGTGCGGCAATTGATCGATCCGACCTTGCAGGTGCTGCGGCCGATTCCGGTCACCGCATGGTTGCCGCTGGCCATGATCCTGTTCGGGCTTGGTCCGAAGTCCGCGTTCTTTCTCGTGTCTCTTGGCGCCTTCTATCCGGTGCTGCTCAATACGATCTTCGGCGTGCGCTCGGTCGATCCGCGGCTGTTTGAGGCCGCCAGCATGTTGGGCTGCCGCGGCACGGCGCAATTCTACAAGGTGGTGCTGCCGGCGAGCCTGCCGGCGATTTTCACCGGCCTGCGCCTGGGCTTGGGCTTCGCCTGGGTCGTCATCGTGGTCGGCGAGATGACCGGGGTGCAGACCGGCCTCGGCGCCATCATCATGGAGGCGCGCCAGCTTTCCCGCACCGAGATCGTGATCTGCGGCATGATCGTCATCGGCGTCGCGGGCTTCCTGTCGGATCGGCTGGTGATGCTGCTCGGCCAATGGCTGCTGCGCTGGAGCCCGACCCATGGCTAAAGCGACGATGCCGATCCTCGAGCTCAAGGGCGTGTGCAAGCAGTTCGAGTTTAACGGCGAGCGGATCGACGCGCTGCGCGACGCCGATCTGCGCGTAGCCAAGGGCGAGTTCATCTGTCTCATCGGCGCCTCCGGCTGCGGGAAATCGACCCTGCTGCGCATCGTCGCCGGGTTCGAGCAGGCGACGCGCGGACAGGCGCTGATGTGGCGGACGCCGATCACGGGTCCAGCGCCCGATCGTGGTATGGTTTTTCAGGACTACGGGCTGTTTCCCTGGCTGACGGTTCGCCGCAACATCGCCTTCGGCCCGGTCGCGCGCGGCCGGCCGGCGAACGAGGTCAAGGACACGGTCGAGCGCTTTCTGGCGCTCGTCGGGCTGCAGCGGTTCGCCGACGCCTATCCGCACCAACTCTCCGGCGGCATGAAGCAGCGGGTCGCCATTGCGCGCGTGCTCGCCAACGATGCCGAGATCGTGCTGATGGACGAGCCGTTCGGCGCGCTCGATGCCATGACGCGCGAGCGGCTGCAGGACGAGCTCCTCGAGATCTGGCAACGCACCGGCCTCACCGTCCTGTTCGTCACCCACGCCATCGAGGAGGCGATCTTTCTCGCCGACCGCGTGGTGGTGATGTCGCCGGGGCCCGGCCGCATCGATACCGAGCGGACCATCGAGCTTCCGCGCCCGCGCGACGTATCGGCGCCGGATTTCAACGACATTCGCCGCGAGCTGGCGCACCAACTGCATAGCCATCATGCCAAGAGGGCGGCCTGACGCACAGCGGCCTTGCCATTGTGCGCTGACTCGGGAACTGTGTCGGGCACGTCGCTTCCCTACCGCCGGTGGCGAAGCGAGCAGTCGCGCGCGAGCCTCTGACCATGCCGACACCTGCCAAAGACGCCGTCTGGCGCGGCATGAGCCGCGCCGAGCTCGACGTGGCCTACAACAACAGCGAGCACGTGGCCGATAGCGCCGCGAGGCTCGCCGACTTTACCGAGCGCAGCGCGCGGCTGCGCGAAAAGCACCCCCGCCTCATCGACCTCGCTTACGGCGAGCGGCCGCGCAACTGCATTGATATTTTTCCCTGCGGCGAGGCCGACGCACCGCTGTTCGTCTTCATCCATGGCGGCTATTGGCAGCGTAACTCGAAGGAAGTGTTCAGCTGCATGGCGCAAGCGCCGATGGCGCACGGCTTCGACGTCGCATTGCCCGGCTACACGCTCGCTCCCGACGCCTCGTTGACCGAAATCGTCGCCGAGATCCGTTCGGCGATCCGTTGGCTGCGCCGCGAAGGCCCCCGGCACGGCATCGTGCGCGGCCGCATGATCGTCGGCGGCTGGTCGGCCGGTGGCCATCTGACGACGATGACGCTCGACATGCCGGAGGTGGATGCGGGCTTCCCGATCAGCGGAGTTTTCGATGTCGCGCCGTGCCGGCTCAATTACGTGAACGAGAAGCTCAAGCTAACGGCCGAGGAAGCTGACGCCCTGAGCCCGCTCACCCATTTGCCGAGCAAGGCCGGACCGTTGAGCTTGTCCTACGGGACCTCCGAGCTGCCCGAGTTCCAGCGCCAGTCGCAAGCTTATTTCCAGGCCTGGACCGACGCCGGGCTCGATGGGGTCATCACTCCCCTCGAAGGCCACAACCACTTTTCAATTTTAGAAGAGCTCGCCACACCAGATGGGCGCCTCACGACTGCGTTATGCGCGCTGTACGGTCAAACAAAGTAGCCGGCCCGAACCCAAACGCGACATCTGGAACATCGGTCCGCGTGCCCTGGGTGCAAGTCCGGTTTCCCAAGTGGGCCGAAGTCCTCAGACGCTCGGCGTGACAAGAATCAAGAATAGCGTCGGCCGTTCACGCGCGCTTGCGCCGATCGTCGCCTGATCGCAACCCCAAGGCAGCGCTGATCGCGGCCGCCAGCGCAAGCGCGGCCGCGATCCCCATCATCACGCGAATGCTGTCCGCCAGCGATTCCTTGACGACCACCGCGGCGAGCCGTCGATCATCGCCTTGGATGTGCTCCAGCGCGGGTGCGATCACAAACTTCCCACGCGCGTCTTGGATGGCCGCTCTCACGTCCTCGGGCACCGTCAGCGTTACCAGGTGCTGATCGAGCGCATGATTGTAGTGTCCGAGCGCGGCTGCGCCGAGAACGGCCACGGCGAGCAGGTTCGCCAACGAAGCGACGGCATTGTTGATTCCGGACGCTACGCCCGCCTGGTGCGTCGGGACGGCATTGATGACCGTCGTCGTCAGCGGTGCGACGCTCACAGCCATGCCGACGCCGAGCACCGTCATTGCGAGGAGCAGCGTCCCGGGCGAACCATCCGCGCCGGGCAGCGTCAATAACCCGAAGCCGAGGGCGGTGATGGTCGGTCCAACGATCAGCGGCCCGCGCGCGCCGAAACGATCAAGCAGTCCGCCGGACCACCGCGACAAGGCTCCCATCACGATCGTGAACGGCAAGAAGGCGGCGCCGGCGAGCGCCGCCGAATAGCCGCGCACCTGGATCAGCTCGAAAGGCAGAAAGAAGAACGCGCCGCCAAGCGCCGCATAGAGGAGCAGGGTCAACAAATTAATGGTGCTGAAGATTCTCGATCGAAAGAGGCCGAGCGGCATCATCGGCACGCGGCTGCGTGCCTCCTCCCAGAGGAACGCGACGAGCAAACCCGAGCCCAGGACGAGCGACACAAGGACGGTCGCGTCGCGTAAGCCGCGGACCGGTGTTGCCATGAGCCCGAAGACAACGCTCCCGAGTCCGGCGAAGGCCAGCAACGCACCACGCCAATCGAGGCCTCCCCTCGCCTGCGGGTCACGGCTCTCCGGGACGCGGTGGAGCGCAACGAAGATCGTCGGCACCGCGAGGAGCGGATTGATGAGAAAGATCCAGCGCCACGTCGCATGATCGACGATCCAGCCGCCCAAAAGCGGACCGACGGCGGCGGCAATGGCGGAGAAGCCGGCCCAGGTGCCGATGGCCTTCCCGCGCTCGGCCTCTTCGAATGAGGCGCCGATGATGGCGAGCGAGCACGGGACGAGAAGCGCCGCCCCAATGCCCTGCACGGCCCGGGCCAAGATCAACGGCGTGACGCCCGGCGACAGACCGCAGCCAACCGACGCGGCGGCGAAAATGCCGGTGCCGAGCACGAAGATCAGGCGGCGACCGAACCGATCGCCGGCCGCGCCCCCAACCAACAACAGCGCCGTAAGGCACAGCGTGTAGGCGTTGATGAGCGACTGGATCACCTCGACTGATGCACCAAGATCGGTTTCGATGGCGGGCAATGCCACATTCACGACCGACTCGTCGATGAAGGCGATGGATGATCCGAGGATCGTCGCCACCAACACCCATGATTTTTCGTTAGCCGCACAATTCCGGACGGGCCGAACGGCCCGGATCGCCGCTTCATCGCATGGCCTTGCCCTCGGGTTGATCACGCCCAACGCTCCTAAGCACCCGGTCCGCTCGCGCTGGTCGGCCCTTTCACCGGCATCCGGCATTCGGATTGCCTCTACCGGCGGGCTCCGCTATCAGAGATAGCGTTCGCACCCATGCGCTCGCGCGCAAGCAGCGCCATAGACCGTGGCCACTCCCAAATGCAACGACTGCAATGGCTCGATCATCTTTGCGCCTGGCTCGAGCAAACCGCCCTGAGCCAGACAATCCAGACCACCGGCTGGATCATTCCGACGGTGCAGTCGATCCATATCCTGTCGATTTCGCTCCTCATCGCCTCCGCTCTGATGATCGATCTGCGCCTGCTGGGATTGGTCGGCCTCGACCAATCCCTCAAGCGCATCTCCGCGCGCTTCCTCCCCTTCATATGGTGGACGCTGCCGGTCCTCCTCGCCACCGGCGGCATCATGATCATCGGCGAGCCGGCGCGGTCCCTCGAGAATCCGGTGTTCGCGCTGAAAATGGGCCTCCTCATCGGCGCGGTGATCGTCACCGGCATTTATCAGCTGTGGCTGCGTGACGAGACCGCTTCCGCCGGCGTCAAGGTCATTTCGCGCGCTACCGCCTGGCCCGTTGCCGTCCTCTCCCTGCTGCTGTGGGGCGGCATCACCTTCGCAGGCCGATGGATTGCTTATTTTTAGGTTCGCGCACGAAGCATTTCGTGCTGGTTCCCCGCTTGCGCGGGATGAGCGGATTTGGGATTCAGAAAAATATAGCAAATCAGATCAAGGTGGCGCAGGCCACGAATCATCGCACATGTCGGTGGGATGATCGTTGACATGGTCGGCGACCAGCTTGCCCAGGAGCCGATATCCGCGTTCGTTCGGGTGGTTCCAGTCGCGCGGGCCATGGATCGCTTGAAGCGCGGCGGCCCTGCGCATGACCGGCCGCGCGTCGATGAATGCCACGCCCTGGCGGACGGTGGCGGCGCGGATCTTCTCGCAAATGCGCTGGCTATGCTCGTAGACGCCGGCCGCCGGAAACGGCCGGCCGTCGACGATCACCAGCCGTCCCGTGCTTTGGCTCTCGGCCGGGATGAAGACGTCCTTGGAAATGACCTCCGGGTTCGCCTGTCGATAGGTCGACGCCGGCGAGGGAATATAAACAACGGTCGTCGCAATGTTGGGATAGTTGCGTCGCAGCCAAGCAAGCGACCGGTCATAGACCGTCACGCCGTCGTCGATCTGCTGCTCATTGAGGTCCATCGACGGGACTTGCAGCTCCGACGTCCCGGTCGGCGCGCCGCCGATCACGACCCGGTTCATTGTCGCCGGAAGATCGATGATGTGATGCGTGGCGAAGGCATCGCGAACAACGAAACGCGCCATGCGGAACATCATGTCGCCGAGATGTCCGTGGCAGCGCCAGGAGGAGACGACGCCATAGTCGGTGTCGAGGAACTTGTCGATGCGCGCCGCGAGGTCCCCGCCCCGGTCCTTGATGGCGCGCTGCAGCAGCTCGTTATTGTCGTCGATGTCATTGCCCTCGTAAAAATAGATGAAGAATTGCTTCGGCTGTTCGATCGGCGGAAAGATGTAGCAATAGCCGTCGCCCAAAATGCGGGTCAGGCGCAATACCATCCCCTCGGCGCTGCCGGCCGAAGCCCGGCCGAAGGTGACCACGTCGCGTCCGAGAAGATCGTGGATCACATTCGCCGAATGATAGGGCTGATCGCTCTTGCCGCCGACCGCCAGCAACCAGTCGCCCATGCCCTGCGCATAGGAATCGCCGACGAGCGCGATGTAGTCGTGCGGGACGAGCTCGGCCTTGGAATTCTGCAGAAAGAAATCGGCGCGGTCGGGCAAGTGCGGCCGCAGGTTCATCGACATGTCCGGCAACAGATAGCGAAAGAAGACAAACTCACCGACGAGATACGTGAGCGCGAGCGAGACGAGGACAAGCGCGGTGTTGGCCAAGAAGGCCTTCAGGCGTTGGGGCATGGCTTCGGTCATCACGCCGCCGGTGCGGCGCTCCCGATCCGCAGCGTGGCCGCGTCGCGCCCGGACATCGCTTCACGTTCCGTTTCGGGCAGGATTATGCCCTCGACCCAGATGCGGTTTTCGGCAGCGGCGTCCTCGGTAGGATAGACATGGGCATGCCAAGCGGTGATCACGCACTCATCTTTCTTGAGCTGGCGGCGAGGGTTTGGCTGCGGCTTATTGCGACGGCAGGCTTGGGTCAACAATCTTCCCACGTCCTTACTCGCTCATCGCCAGCTAGCGCGTAGGTTAAATGCTATCTTTGATTGTTTACCCTCAATCATCATAGGGACAACCAGAGCCTGAGCCGCCTTGGCGAGCGCCGGCCACCATGGGATAATTGAGGAGGTGGAGGTCCGCGTCCCGCGGGATCACAACAAGGGCGGTCGGTTGGGATTGTTCGGCTGGTTTTCCGGCAGGGGCGGCCAGGTTCCGAAGCGCAATGCGCGCGAGCTGATGCGCATCGCCAAGGAGGATAACGGCAAGCGGGTGGATGAAGCCATTCTCGCGCTGGCGAGACTGCCCCATTCGGACGACATCCTGGAATGCGTCGCTGGTTTCATCCCGAAGAACGGCGGTCTCGGGCCGCACACGAGCACGGCGATCGTCGCGCTCGGTATCATACGGCATCCGCGCGCGGCGGACATTTTGATCAAGCTCGTCGCGTCGCCGAAGAGCCCATGCCGAGAGGCCGGCAAAGCGCTCGGCCATGCCCGAAACAATCATGCGGTCCCCGGGCTTCTGAACATCGCGCTGACCAGCCCGGATTTTGAGTGCGCCCGGGTGGCGGTGCTCGCGCTCGAGAAGATCGGCACCCCGGATGCCGGAGCGGCGCTCGCCAAGTTCCGCGCGCAGCCCGGGCGGCGGGTGCGTGTCACCGGAGCCGACGGCGAGTATTGGAGCTCCACCGGCCCGCTCGGACAGCTCGCCAAGGAACGCGACCCGCCCACCGTGGCGGATGCCGACCGTGTGATCGTTTCGTGTCCTAATCGGCGCTGTCGTCAACAGCTTCGACTGGCGGCTGGACGCCAAGGCAAGGTCAAGTGCCCCAGCTGCAAGACGATATTCAAAGCCGCGACCTGAGCGTGCCGCGCTCCGAGGGCGCATGCCTAAAAAAAAGCTAACAGAGCTGAGCAAATCCCCGCAGGAGGGACCGCAAGCGGACTAAGCGTCCTTCCGCGGCTTGAACTGCTCAACGCAAGCGGGCATTTCAACTAAGTTGAATCGAAAACGCGCGCTAGATTTTAGACTTGATTGCATCGTCTGGCCTAAGCAGGCAGGAGCCATTCATCGCGATGAACGCGCGGGCGATCGTATCTGCCTACCCGCGGCCGGCAGGAAGGGAGCGAAAGATGTTCGACGTGATCCTGGGGCTCATCGCCGGAATGGTGCTGATTCTCCTCGTGCCGGCGCTGCTGCCGGCTCGCTACAACAACGTCGCGACCGCCAACGCCGTCCGCGGCCTCGGGGTCTTGGTCATCCTCTTCAGCGTGGGCATGACGTCCTTTGTCTCGGTGCCGGACGGCCATTTGGGCCAGCTTTTCCGCATCTATGGCGGCGGCTCGCTGCGCGAAGGCAAGATCGTCGCCGCCAACGGCGAGAACGGGCCGCAAGCCGAGATTCTCACGCCGGGTTTTCACGTCTGGCCGTTCGTGAACATCCTCTATAGTGTCGATACCAGCCACGAGGAAGTCTTCATCCCGTCCGGAAAGGTCGGCGTGCTCGTCGCTCGCGATGGCGCCTCGTTGCGGCCCGGCCAAGCCTTCGCTGATCCGTTCCCCGCCGAGCTCGGCTACCGCATGCTCGACGCGGTCACGTTCCTGAAAAGTAACGGCCAGCGCGGCCAGCAGCTCACGGTCCTGACGCCCGGCAAGTACCGGCTCAACAGCTACCTGTGGGACGTCGCGCAGCGCGACGCCAAGGAAGTCCCGGCCGGCTTCGTCGGCGTGGTCAAGTCGAATGTCCATGCGGACATCGACTTCGGCACGTTGAGCGCCAAACGGCCGCAGAGTTGCGACGTTATCCTCAATCGGGACAACGACCGGGCCGACAATATGAACGTTGCGCGCCTCGAGGCGCCGATCGTTCCCGTCGGCTGCACCGGCGTTTGGGACAAGTCGCTGCAGCCCGGCAAGTACTTCTTCAATCCAGACGCCTTCGCCATCACCGAGATCGACACGCGCGCGCAGGTCTGGACCTACGCCGGCGGCTACAAACGCGCCAATATCTCGCTCACGGTCGATACCAAGGGCGACATCGTGCAAAGCCGCACCGAGGTCGACGTGCCTGTCGCCAAGGATAACGCCGACAGCGCCGTGTTCGTGAAGATGGAAGGGTGGGACGTGCCGCTGGAGCTGCGCGTCGTCGCCCAGGTGTCGCCGGCCGAAGCCTCGTGCGTGGTCGCCGGCGTCGGCACGCTCAAGGAGGTGGAGGACCGCGTCCTCACGCCCTCGATCCGCGCGATCACGCGCGACGTGGCTGGCGGCAGCTTCGAGGTCACCGAGATCAAGGTCGACGAGACCGGCAAGCCGGTGCTCGGCGCGGACGGGAAGCCGATCATCGTCACCGTGAAGCGGCCGACCAAGGTGCTCGACCTCATCAACCAGCGGCCGCTGATCGAAGGCGAGATCGAGCACCGCATCCGTCCCGAGGGACAGAAATCGTGCGTGACCATTCGCGAGGTGCGCCTCGGCGAGCCGGCGATCCCGCCCGAGCTGCTTGTCGCGGTCCGCCGCGAGCAGCTGGCAACGCAGCTCGCCAAAGCGTTCATCCAGGAAAAAGGCGCGCAGGAGAAGCGCATCGAATCGGACAAGGCCAAAGCCACGGCCGATCAGCAAGGCGATTTGGTGCGCGCCGAGATCGGCGTGCAGACCTCGCTGCAGAACGCGCAGGCCTTGCGCAATCAAGGCCTGGGCGAGCGCGACAAGCTCACCCTGATCTCGGAAGGCCAGGAGGCGCAGACGAAGATCCTGGGTGCCGACGCGACGGTGCGGCTGCGGCAATACGAGCTCTTCATCGACCGCATCTTCAGTTTCGCCGACAAGCATCCGGAGGTGCTCACGGCGGCGCTCGCCAACGCACAGAAATTCGTACCCGAGCGCGTGACCAATCTCGGCGGCGGTCAGGGCGGCGAGTCGCTCGTCGGCGCCGCCGCCATTCTCGGCGACTTCCTGAGCCAAAGCTCACCGCGCCCTGCCCCACCCGCCGCCGCACCGCCGGCACCGGCGCCTGCTCCGCCTCGGGCCGCACCGCCCAACGCGGCGCAACGGTAGAATGAGATTTGGTTGAGCGGGCGCTTGCCCGCTCAATTCGCACAAACGCCCACCGCACGCACAGCAATTCGCACGTCTGATTTCGTCAAGATGCGCCGGAGGCCGCGTGGGTTAGAAACGCCGGTGGCGCCCACTTTCGCACGTCAGGCTACCAGTATATCGTGTGATCAATCAGTTTGAACCTCGCTTGATGTATTTCGACCCGCAGTGAGACGGGAAGAGCAATGAGACGATCCGCCGGGTTTCGTCTGTGCTTCGCACTGCTGCTCGTCGCCGCCAGTCTGATTGGCTCAGCGGCGCTTGCCGACGACTATCCGCAACGGGCGGTGACCCTGGTCGTCCCGCTCCCGCCGGGTGGCGCCACCGACCTCTTCGCGCGCCTGCTGGCGCAGGAGCTACGCGACAAGCTGCACCAGGCCTTCGTGATCGAGAACCGGCCCGGCGCCGGCACCACAATTGCAGCCGCAGCGGTGGCAAAATCGCCGCCCGACGGCTACACGCTGTTTCTCGCCCCGATGTCGGCGCTCGCGGTCAGCACCGCCCTCTACAAGGCGCTGCCCTACGATCCGGTCAAGGATTTCGCGCCGATCGCGCTCGTCGGGCAATCCGAGTTCGTGCTGATCGCCAACCCCTCGCTCGGCGCCAAGACATTCTCCGAGCTGATCGCGTTGATCAAGAGCAAGCCCGGCGAGCTGAACTACGCCTCGGCCGGGCCCGGCTCCCCGCATCATATCTTCATGGAGCTTTTGCAGCGGACGGCGGGCCTGCGGATGCAGCACGTGCCGTATCGCGGCGGCCTGACCGCGGTCACGGCCATAGTCTCGGGCGAGATTCCGCTGATGATTGCCGACGTGGCCTCGGCCTTGGCGATGATCAAGGACGGCAAGGTGAGAACGTTTGCGGTGCCCTCCCAGGGCCGCGTCGCCGCGCTGCCCGATGTTCCGACCTTCGCGGAAAGTGGCGTCACAGGCTTTGCGGCGGCAAGTTGGTACTCGGTGGTGGCCCGGGCCGGAACGCCGAGGCCGGCGATCGACAAGCTCAACGCGGCGTTGACCGGCTACGTGGCGCGGGCGGATGTGCAGGAGCGGCTAGCGGCGATGGGAATTCGGCCCTTGACGAGCACACCCGAGGAACTCGAGCGGTTCATCGCCGCCGAGACCGTGAAATGGACGCGAGTGGTCAAGGACGCCGGGATCACCCCGGAATGAGGTAGCCAATCGCCGGATTTTGGCCGACAATCGGCACAAAATTCCGGCCGTACCCACGGGTCGCCCGATCGCACGAGGAGGACGCCATGCCAAAGTCGACCGCGCGCAACGGAAAAGGACAGCCGCAGGTCACGGAGCTGCCCAAGATCACCAACAACACCGACACGCGCGACATTCTTGCGCACGCGGCGCGCGACCAGGAGACCGACGATTATTTCATTGTCGACGTCGATGCCCACGTGATGGAGACTGCGTTCTGGTCGGAGGTCACCGACCGCATCGACAACGACGTGTATCGTCAGATGGCGAAATCCTTCAAGGAACGCGGCGGCTCGCCGCCCGGCTTGCTCAACGCGATGCCCGGGATGCTCAACCAAGATGTCTTTGGGCGCATCCCGCACCAGCAGCGCCTAGGCGAAGCCGTGCCCACCGGACGGCACGCGCAGGTCACCTTGGTCCAGCGCGCCATGGACAGCATGGGCATCGACTACATGGTCGTGTTTCCCACCCCGATGCTGGTGCTCGGCATGCACCCGCAGGCCGAGATCGAGGTCGCGATCGGCAACGCCTTCAACCGTTGGCTCACCGAGCAGATCCTGCCGCAGGATCGCCGCATCCAGGCGATGCTCTATCTACCGTTCAATCATCCCGAGGCCTGCGTCGAGGTCGTCGAGCGTTACGCGGACACGCCCGGCGTGATCGGCTTCACGGTCACGTCGACGCGCTATCGCGCGGTGCACCACGACAGCTACATGCCGCTCTATTCCGCGATCCAGTCGAGCGGCAAGCCGCTCGCGTTCCACTCCGGCTTCCACTGGGGCGACCAGTCGATGCAGCAGTGCAACCGGTTCATCTCCATGCATGCGCTGTCGTTCGTGCACTATAATCTGGTGCACCTGACCAACTGGCTCATCAACGGCTTGCCGGAGCGCTTCCCGCGCCTGCCGGTCATCTGGATCGAGAGCGGGCTCGCCTGGGTGCCGTTCCTGATGCAGCGGCTCGACTCCGAATACATGATGCGCTCGTCGGAGGCGCCGCTGCTGCGGCGGCCGCCGAGCGACTACATCCGCGACATGTTTTTCACGAGCCAACCGCTCGAGCGTTCCAATCTCAAGCTCACCGAGGCCACCTTCGAGGCGATCCGGGCGGATACCCAGTTGCTGTTCGCTTCCGACTGGCCGCACTGGGATTTCGACTTGCCGAGTTCGATCACCTCGCTGCCGTTTCTCAGCGCGGAGGCAAAACGCAACATCCTCGGCCTCAATGCGGCGCGACTATTCAATCTGGAAGTGCCGCCGAAAAAGCTCGCCAAGCCCAAGCGGCGCGAGCGCGAGCCGGTGCCGGCCTGACCGGATCGGCGCAGGGGAGAGGTGAGCATGCCGAAGACAGCGCCACGCAAACCTGCGCGCCGCGCCGCCGGTTCACGGCGAACGCCCCTGCCCGGCCGCGACCCGGGTGCCGCCTTCTCGGCCTTGGCGGACGCGGCCCTGCAGCGCGGCGAGCCGGACGCGATCCCGGACCAGACGCTGCACGCGGTCCTGGCCGCGGCGGTGCGGGTCTATGCCGCCAAGGCGGAGCGGCGCGGCGGCGACGTGAAGCCGTTCGCGGAGGGTAACGTGACGGCAACCGAGGCGATCGTCGCCGCTTGCGGCATGATCCGCGCCGCCGATCTCAATCCGTTTGACGTGGCGATGTGGTTCCATCGCCTGCCGGCCAATTGACGAGCAAGGGTGGAGGACAGCTGTGGATGAAATCGCAGTCGGCGCGCTGAGCGATATGGCTGATGGAGACTACCGGATCTTTGCCGTCGAGACGGTCGAGGTCGGCGTCTTTCGTCTCGGCGATCGGGTGGTGGCCTACGAAAACACCTGCCCGCATGCCGGCGGGCCGGTCTGCCAGGGAAAGATCTTCAATCGCGTCGAGGAGTTGCTCACCCCCGAGAAGAAAAGTCTCGGCCTGCGGTTCTCGACGCGGCGCAACGTCGTGTGCCCCTGGCACGGCTACGAGTTCGACCTCGAAACCGGCTGCCATCCGGGCAATCCGGCGGTGCGGCTTAGGCCGGTCAAGGCCGACGTGCGCGACGGTCAGATCTTCATCAAGCTCGCGAGCTGATCCGCGTGAGGGTTCGACCTATCAACGAAATCGGACTGTAGGGTGGGCAAAGGCGCGCAGCGCCGTGCCCACGTGAAATGCTCCGAGCAGACAAATGTTGTGAAATCACAAGCCCGAATAAATCATTTTGCATTGCATAAGCGGCCGCGTGGACACGGCGCTGCGCGCCTTTGCCCATCCTACGTTTCGGGCTGTTATTCCGAATCCCCCACGTCCTCCAGCACGTCGATTTCGAATGTGCCCGGAAACAGCGCGCGCCAGCCCTGCAGGTAGGTTTGCATGCGCGGGTCGCCGGCGAGCTTCTGCCGGTTCAGCTCAAAATCCCGCGGTATCTCGTATTCGATGACTTGCACGAATTGTGATGGATCGTCGACGTTGCGAAAAAGCCGTACGTGCCCCCCGATCATCCCCTCGTAGGCCGGAAGGGCCGCCTTCACGATCGGCAGGATTTTTGTCGAATCCGCCGTCGGCATCTTGAACTTGACGTGAAGGAACCGTCGGACTTTGCCTGTGTCGTCTGCCATGTGAGACTCCTTTGATGTTGCTCAACCGATCAACGCTCGGACGCCCGCAAGCGCCGCGCGTCGTCGATGGCGGGCTCCTGCAATCCTTCGCGGCTGAACTCGCCCCGCTGATAAGCCGACCGTGACGTCGCGTCCAAAGCGTCGACGAAATCGGCAAGCTCGCTATAGCTCACGCAGCGCGTCTCCGGCAGCGAGCACACCGCCTTCGCGAACGCCAGCAGCACCTTGTCGTATACTCCGTGCTGGTACTCATAGAAGTGGTGTCCGATATGCATCGGAGCGCGGTTGCCCATATAGTTGTGCCGAAAATAATTCAGATAGGTCTCCATCGTCTGGTCGCCCAGGCGCGCGATGTCCGCGGGGTCCGACAACGCCGTTTCACAATCACCCCGGCGACCGCGCGCCCGCATCTGATTGGCGCAGATGTTGTAGTCCATGGAAAGGGCTGCGATCGGATGATGGGCGGTCCCCATGCCCGCGATCCCGATTTGCGCCAAACTGAACAGCCAAGTGCCTCGCTCGTTTTTTTGCGGCCACGCTTCCGCTTCGTCGCCGCCCGGCGAGCTTGTGTCGTAGCGGTAGTGCAAATTCTGCAAGGCCTCGTACATGGCGGGATTGACGCTTAACTGCGGCGCCCGAAAGCCGACGATCCGGTCGCTGCGAAAGCCGAAGCCCGGACCCTCGATGGCGTTGTTGGACGCGACGTTGTCGAAGAGCGCGTTGAAGCTTACGAGCTCGCGGGTCCACTCCGCGACGGTCCAGCCCTCGCCGTCGCGTCCGCCGTAAAAATGGCCGACCGCGTGCGACGCGATCTCGTTGCCGGTAGAATACAGACGATTGATGTAGCCGATGCGCGCTGCGACATCGCCCGGCGATCCGCCGAAGTCGATCCGCGCCTGCCCTGCCCGATGGCGCGGCCCCTGATACCTGTATCTTGCTTGCTCGGACAAAAAATTCGTGCCGCTGACAAAGAAGGTGAAATGCACGGGCTCCTGCCCCGTATTCATGGCCTGCAAGAATTGCTCGACCTCATTCCAGCGCTCCAGCTCCGTGCAATTGTCGAACGCGATGGCGATCAGCTGCGGTGGCCGCTCGACCGCCGCCAGCGACAAGCCGGCGGACAGCATCGATCCGAGCCCTACGGCACAGAGGTGCGCGCAGAGCGTCCTGGCACGCCTGCGAAAGGCGCGCCGCCGCTTCGCCGGCGATGGCCAACGGGAGTCCAGGAGGCCGCGGCCGCCCACTCTCCCTTGCATGCGCTCCTCCCGTCAGCCCCTTGCTCGCGGGGGTTGCGACCGGCACCCCAGCGGGGCTTTGCCGGTATGATTCTAGCACTACTGATCAGAATCCGCGCGCTCCCCCGTGCCGCTTATTCGTGGAAAGGTGAATTATCGGCCCCATGGGGGTGCGGCGATGCTTGACCGGAGCGCGAAGGCTCCCGTGTTGACACCAAGCGCGCCAGTATTGCCGGCAACGCTATGAATTAATCGCATCATTATAATCATGATTATGCATTTGATTTATCAACAGCAACCTATCATAATTACTGGTCAACGGATTTCGTTGACCGCGGCACCACTTTTCCCGCCATCGATTTCTCACCTGATGTGGGCGACGCTGCATCATCGCGACCCGCCTGACGTCGCTTGTTCACCAAGGCTGCGGGATGTCCCCGGATCTCATGTTTTGGCTGGCCTTGACGATGAAGATGGCGGCCACTGCGGCACTTGTCGTCTTCGCCACATTGGCAGCCGAGCGCTTCGGTCCTCTGCTGGGCGCGATGGTGGCGACGTTGCCGATCTCAGCGGGGCCGGCCTACGTCTTCGTCGGGCTCGATCATGATGCGGCTTTCATTGCGGCGAGCGCGCTCGGAAGCCTCGCGTGCAATGCGGCGAACATCGCTTTCTGTACCGTCTACACGGTGATCGCACAGTCGCGGGGGCTCATGACAAGCCTGTCGGCGGCGCTCGGATCCTGGATCGCAGTCGCAGGATTGTCCAGATTCGTGGACTGGACGGTGTCCGGCGCAACCGCTCTCAACATCCTTGTCCTGATGATTTGTGTTCCCGTGGGACGTAGATTCCGTGGCGCGCCGATGCCGGCGACCATCCGCCGGTGGTACGACCTGCCGCTGCGTGCCGCGATGGTCGCTGCGCTTGTCGCAACCGTCGTGGTATTGAGCTCGCGCGTTGGGCCGGTCCTAACGGGAATCCTCGCTTTGTTACCGGTCGCGCTGACGAGCCTCGTTCTCATCCTTCAGCCGCGCGTCGGCGGGTCTGCCACAGCAGCCATTACCGCCAACGGAATCCCGGGACTGGCGGGCTACGGATTGGCCCTGCTGGTGCTGAATCTTTCGGCCGTTCCCGCGGGCACGCCGGCGGCGCTCACACTCGCGCTCGGCGTCTCGATAGCCTGGAACCTGATAATCCTGGCGCTGCGGCGACGCGGCATCGTCATCGAACGACGCTTGAGTGTTCCCTCGTCGCCGCCTTGGAACCGCAGCGCATAGAGCTTGCTGGCAGTCGCGCTTGTCGCGTTCGGCTTCACATGGTTTGCATGCGCCGGCCTGCAATGGCTTGGGTGCCGGCCATGTACGGCGCACTGACTCGCGGCCCGGTCCTGTTGGTGTCGCCGCTGGTGGCGACCTATCCGCTGGTAACTTTCGGAATGAGCGCGATGTTGAGCTCCGTCTCGATTTCCCTTCGCCTGCTGAGCGGGATAACGCTGAACGTTCTCGGCAGCATCGTTCTTATTCTGACTTGACGCCTGGCGTCGCAGGCGGTGGCGCTACTAAGCGCCGCGAGCCTCGAGATTCCGCCAAGCGCTCCGCTCATCGTGATGGAAATCATGCAACGGAACGTTGCGTCCACGACCCCTTGCTTTTAAGCCGATTTTTGACATTGTAGGCAATATCACTACTTTCCGGATGAGTGCCGTGGAAGAACCCGTTTCCGCCGCCGATGCAAACCGCAAGTTCTCGCAGCTCCTACGCGCCGTTCGCGCTGGGCGCAGCTATGTCGTGACATCTCATGGCAAACCGGTCGCCAGAATTGTGCCGGTCGATAGGCATGATGATCTCATCGCCGGCGCTCGAAGGGCGCTCCTGGCGCGCCTACGATCCGAGCCGGTCACGGACATCGGCCGCTGGAGGCGCGACGAGCTATACGAGGACTTCGCGTGTTGAGAGTGGCACTCGATACGAACATTTTGGCCTACGCCGAAGGGGTGAACGGCGCGGCGATGAAGGAGGCTGCGCTCGAGGTGGTGGAGCGACTGCCAGAGGATGCAACACTTCTACCAGTGCAGACCCTCGGCGAGCTATTCAACGTCCTGGTCCGCAAGGCCGGGCGGTCGCCAGGCAACGCGCGCGACGCCATCTTGAATTGGCGCGACGCCTTTGCGCTGATCGATACGTCGCCGGCGGTCATGCTCGCCGCCGCTGATCTGGCGACGGATCATCAGTTCGGAATCTGGAATGCGGTGATCCTCTCCGCCGCCGCTCAAGCCGATTGTCGGCTACTTCTCTCGGAAGACTTGCAAGACGGGTTCACGTGGAGCGGCGTCACCATCACCAACCCGTTCATGCCGACCAGGCACCCGTTGCTCAGCGCCTTATTGAAATGAGGCGTCTCGGCCGAAGGAATAGAGACGCTGTATTGTTATTGCGATGACCAGGCAGTTCGCCCGTCGATCGTCCACCCGCCCCCTCACGTCCGCAGAATCTGTCCCAGCCGCTCGCTCATGGCGCGCTGGCGGGCGCTCGTGCGGTCGCCGACCGCCTGGCCGATGCCGAGATATTTTTCGGCGATGCCTTCCGCGCCCAAAATGTCCGCGGAGGGGCCGGAGAGCGTGATGCGGCCGTTTTCCAGCACATAGGCGCGGTCGGCGATGGCGAGGCTCTGGCGCGCATTCTGCTCCGAGAGCAGCACCGCGAGGCCGCGCGCGCGCAAGGCGGTAATCAGACGGAAAATGTCGGTGACGAGGGTCGGCGACAGCCCCAGCGACGGCTCATCCAGGGCGAGAATTTTTGGCCGCGCCATCAGGCCGCGCGCGATCGCCAGCATTTGCTGCTGGCCGCCGGAAAGATTGGCGGCGGCGTCCTTGAAGCGCGGGCGCAGCATCGGAAAAGGCTCGCAGGCCTCCTCGATGCGCGCGCGCAACGCGCCGTCGTCGCGATCGCCCTGCGCATAGGCGCCGAGCCGCAGATTCTCCTCGACCGTCAAGCCGCCAAAGACCTGCCGTCCCTCGGGCACAAGGCAAAGCCCGCGCAAGACCCTTTGGCGCGGCGACAGGGCATCGATCCGCGAGCCTTCGAGCGAAATCGTGCCTTCGCGCGCGGGCAGCAGTCCGGCGAGCGTTTTCACCAGGGTCGACTTGCCGGCGCCGTTGGCGCCGATGAGGGCGACGAGTTCGCCGGCGCCGACCGTGAGATCGATGTCGCGCAAAATGGTCGCCTGCCCGTAGCCGGCGGCGAGGCCGCGCACCTCAAGCATGCGCCGCCTCCGCGCCGATATAGGCTTCGATGACGCGCGCATTGCGCTGGATATCGACCGGCGCGCCGGCCGCCACGATCGATCCGGCGTCGAGCACGATCACCTGATCGGCAATACCCATCACCAGCGACATGTTGTGCTCGACCACGAAGATGGTCACGCCGCCCTCGCGGATGGCGATGAGGAGCGCCGCGAGTTCCGCGGTCTCGCTGTCGTTGAGGCCCGCCGCCGGCTCATCGAGCAACAGCATGCGCGGCCGCGCCATGACGGCGCGGATCACCTCCAGGAGTTTTTGCGTGCCCATCGGCAGTTCGGTCGCCGCCACGTCGCGGAATGCCGACAACCCGACGAGGTCGAGCAGCGCCTCGGCTTTCGCAACGAGCGCACGTTCCTCGCGGCGCGCGCCGGCGCTCCAAATCATCTGCGACACGGCGCCGGCGCGCAGGTGCATATGCGCGCCGGACAAGACATTCTCCAGTGTGGTCATGCCCGGGAAGACGCGGGCGGCCTGGAAGGTGCGCACGAGGCCAAGGGCGGCAATGCGGTGCGGTGGCAAGCCCGCAAGATCGGCGCCGAAGAAACGAACCTCGCCGGAGGATGGAGGAAACAGATTGGTGACCATGTTGAACACGGTCGTCTTGCCGGCGCCGTTCGGGCCGATCAAGGCGCTGAGACTGCCGGGCGCAACGGCGAAGCTCACGTTGTCCACCGCCGTCACGCCGCCAAAATTCTTGGCAATGCGCACCGCCTCGAGCGCCGGCGTGCTCACGATGAAGCCTCGGCCCGAGCCAGCACACTTGCGCGCGGCGCCGTCTTGCCGAGCCAGATCGCCAGCCGGCCGAACAGGCCCTCGGGCATTCCTAAAAACGTAGCCACCAGCAACGCGCCTTCGAATGCGGTCTTGAACATGGCGAGATCTTGAACCAGCGTCGGCAGCATGGTGAGCACGAGCGATCCGAACAGGCCGCCGAGGAGCGTCCCCTCCCCGCCGAGCACCAGCATGGCGATCAGCTCGAACGAGCGCGGGGTTGCCACCATCTCGGGCGACAGGAAGTGGAAATTGAACGCGTAGAGGCTGCCCGAGAGCGAGGCGAGCGCCGCCGCGATGCAGAGCGCGGCGGTCTTCATGCGTCCAACATTGATGCCCAAGGCCGCGGCTGCCAGCTGATCGGTGCGCACGGCCTTGAGCGCGCGGCCGAAGCTCAAGCGCATGCCGCCCTCGAGCAGAAGCACGAGCACGACCGCCAGGCCGAGCGTGAGATAGTACATGCGTGTCTGCGTGCCGAACTCGAACCCGCCGACCGCGAAGGCCGGGATGCCGACAAGGCCCGACGGGCCGCCGGTCCAATCGACGAGCCCCACCGTGAGCGAATCGATGAGCAGCCCGAATGCCAGCGTCGCGAGCGCGAGATAATGGCCGCGCAGACGCCCGGTCACGAGCGACAGAACGAGCGCGCAGACGACGCTCAGCAGCAGCGCCGCCAGCGTCGCCAAGAGCGGCGGCCAATCATAGGCGGTCGACAGGATCGCCGCCGCATACCCGCCGACCGCCATGAACCCAGCCTGCCCAAGGCTCACTTGGCCCGCATAGCCCATCAGCACGTCGAGCCCGAGCACCGCGACGAACAGGATCAGTGAGATCACCAGCGAGGCGAGCACGCCGCGCGGCAGGGGCAGCGCCGGCAGCAGGGCGAGGACGGCGACGAGCACGATCCCGAGCAGCACTGCACGGCGCGGCGGCAGTCGGACCAGCGGCCGGTGCGCCCGGGCCTCTTCGCGCACATCGCTCCGCCGCGCCGGCCCGCTCGGAAACAGACCTGCCGGCCGCAGGACCAAGACCGCCATCAGCAGAAGGAGCGCGAGGGTATTGGCGAACAGCGAGGACACGTAGAAGGCGGCGAGTTGCTCCGCCACCCCGAGCAGCAGGCCGCCGGCGACCGAGCCGGCAAAGCTTCCCATGCCGCCGATCGCAACCGCGATGAAGCCCGAGATGGTGAAGAACTGGCCGCTGTCGAATTGCAGCGACATGATCGGCGCAACGAGAATGCCGGCCGCCGATCCGGCGAGCGCCGCAAGGGCGAAGCTCAGCAACATCATGCGCGGCAGATCGATGCCCATCAGCCGCGCGGCGGCCGGATTCTCGGCGCAGGCGCGCAAGGCGCGGCCGAGCGTAGTCTTTTGCAGCAGCAGCCATAGACCGGCGATGATCGCGGCGGCGACCGCGGCAAGCCAAAGGCCCTGGCTCGGAACGCGCAGCGGCCCGAGGACGACGGGGGCCTCGCCGGAAAACGGTGGCAGCGCGTAGGGCTGGTTGCCCCAGACGATGAGCGTGACGCCGGAGAAGAAGGTGAGCAGGCCCGCGGTCAGAACGAGCGTGCTGCTGCTCGGCAGCCGCAACACTGCCGGGACGAAGGTCGACGCCCCGACGAGCACGCTGAACAGCGTGGTCGAGGCAATGGCGGCGAGCGCCGCGAGCAGCGTCGGCCAGCCGAACAACACCTCGAAGTAATACATGCCCATGGCGCCGAGGACGCAGAAGGCGCCCTGCGACAAGTTCACGACGTTGGTGACGCGGAAGACGAGCGAGAAGCCGAGCGCCACGATGGCAAACACGCCACCCTGCAGCAGCCCGCCGATGATGATCTGAAGGATCCCCGACAAGCGTTTCCGCCGACTATTTCTGCACAGGCGAGCCGGTGAGCTGGCTCACGACATTCCAGGTATCGGCGGCCGGATTCCAGCGCGTAACGAGGGCATTCTTTACCGTCAGGCCACGCTGCGGCACGGCCTTGAAGTCATAGATTCCATTGACGCCGACATAGTCCGTCTGATTGGCGATGTGATCGCGCACCTGCTGCGCACTCGCCTTGGCGCCGAGCTTGCGCAAGGCATCGATGACTAGGTTGGCCGGGTCCCAGGCCAAGACCGACATATTGTCGAGCTTGAGGTTGGCTTGCTTGAAGGCCGCATAGAACCGTCGCTGCTGCTCCTCGATCTTCGCATCGAGCGCAAAGAGCCCCGCATGCGGCGGATATGCGGACGTCGGAATGTAAAGCTCCTTCGGCAGGAAATCCTTGTACTGCGTCATTTGCGCGTAGGTCATGTTGCCGTTGGTGGTGCCGACCGGCAAATCGAGGCCGGCCTGCAGCACGGCCTTGAACACGGTTGCGATCGGCGCGCCGGTGGACCAGGCAATCAGCGCCTGCGGGCCCGCGGCTTTGATGCGCTCGATTTGCGCGGCGACGCTCACGTCGGTCGGATTGAAGCGCTGCCGCTCGACGACCTGCACGGTCGCATTCTCGGCAAGCTTGAGCACATCGTCGAAGCCGCGCTCGGCATCCTGCCCGGAGGCATCGGTGCTGGTCATGAAGGCGATCTTGGTCAACCCCTGCGAGCGGAAGTAGCGCACCAGCGCCTCGATCAGGTCTCGGGTGTCGATGCTGGTCGAGAACTGGTAGCTGCCCGCGGGCGGATGGACGCCGGGCGAGAGGCAATAGTCGAACGGGCCCTCCTTGAGCAGCGGTGCGATGGCGTTGCACATCGCGACGATGCTCGAGCCGAGCATGACCGAGGGTTTGTCGGCCAAGAGACCATTGGCGATCTGCACGGTGGTCTGCGGGGTCGACTGGTCATCGTGGAACACGAACTCGAGCGGCTGACCGTCGAGCCCGCCGTCCTTGTTCGCGACCGCCTGCAAGAGCTGCAGCGCCTGCT
Organism: Xanthobacteraceae bacterium; assembly: GCA_052148715.1. Lineage (GTDB taxonomy): Bacteria > Pseudomonadota > Alphaproteobacteria > Rhizobiales > Xanthobacteraceae > JBKQHQ01. The sequence goes on from JBKQHQ010000279.1 coordinate 36,756, forward strand.
GCTCACCCTTGCCGAGAAAGGAGGCGCCGCCGGTCAGGGGGACGATCACGTTGATCCGGTAGGGGTCGGCGGCGCGGCATTCGCCGGCGACAAGCGCCACGGCGAACGCAAGCAGCGCGATTTTCCCCGTCACGCTTCCCCAGACCATGATCGCAATCCTCCCCGCTTTCGCTTATTTCGCCGTCCGCGCATCGAACCGCCCCGCCGCCACGCCGGTGCGCGGGCCCGACGCCGAACGGCCATCGTAGCGGAATGCGATCCCGGCGGAAGGGGCCTTGGCGCAACGGCCGGCCCGAACCGGGTGATAGCGGGACGCTTAAGGCTTTCTTCAATCCGACGGCGGCGTGATCGGCGGACCCCGATTCGTGCTTGCTCCGGTCTCACTTTGTTTGCGCGCGTATCAGATCGGCGCGCGATGAGAGGTGAATCGGTTTTTCATCCAGCGGATCAGCTCCGCGATTCGCGCCGTGCCGCTCAATCGCCTGCGGGAGAACACTTTAACGCCTTCGTTCGTTCCAGCGGTCCCGAATCGTTCGCTACCGATTCGTGCGTGATTCGGTCTCACTTTGTCTCATCTCGTGCAGGCGGTCACAGACCCAAATAGGCGCGCCGCACGCGGTCATCGTTGAGCAGTTCCTCGCCGCTGCCGGACAACGAGATGCGGCCGTTCTCCAGCACATAGGCGCGGCGCGCGAGCTTGAGCGACACCGCGACATTCTGCTCGACCAACATGCAGGTCAGGCCTTCGGCGTTGAGATCGCGAATCGTGCGCAATACCTCCTGCACCATGGCCGGCGCCAAGCCGAGGGAAGGTTCGTCGAACATCACCAAATCCGGCGTGCCCATGAGGCAGCGCGCGATCGCCAGCATCTGCTGCTCGCCGCCCGACAGCGTGCCCGCCGCCTGCCGTAGACGTTCCGCGAGCACCGGAAACATCACGAGCACGCGCTCGAGATTGCGCGCCCTTCCCGCGCGCGCCCGCGGCAGCATGGCGCCGGTCTGCAGGTTTTCTGCCACCGTGAGGGTGGGAAAGACTTGGCGCCCTTCGGCGACCTGGCCGATGCCGAGATTGCAGACCCGATGGCTCGGCCAGCCGGCAATGTCGCGCCCGCGGAACAGAATGCGGCCGCGGCGTGGCCGGTGCATGCCGGCGACCGTGCGGATCAGCGAGGTCTTGCCGGCGCCGTTGGCGCCGACAATCGCGACGATCGTCCCCTCCTCGACGCTCAGCGACACATCGTCGAGCGCCTGCGCGTCGCCGTGGAACAGATCGAGCGCATCCACCGCGAGCATCAGCCGACCGCCTCCCGGCCGAGATAGGACTGCACGACGGCAGGCTCGCGCACGACCGCTTCCGGCGTTCCTTCGGCGATGGCGGCGCCGTGATGCAACACCAGGATGCGCGACGCCAGGGCCATAACGGCGCGCATGACGTGCTCGATCAGCAAGATCGTGAGACCGTCGCGGTTGAGCTCGCGCAAGATACCGACCATCCGGTCGGTCTCGGTCGGCCGCAGGCCTGCCATGACCTCATCGAGCAGCAACAGCCTCGGTTGCGTGGCGAGCGCACGGGCGGTTTCGAGCCGCTTGCGGTCGGGCAGGGTCAGGGCCGACGCGCGCTGCCAGCGCTTGTCGAAAAGGTCGAGCCGGCGCAGCGTCTCGTGTGCCTGCGTGCGGGCCTCCTCCACATGCGGATGCCGCAGCAGCGCGCCGACGATGACATTGTCCTCGACGCTGAGCGCAGGAAACGGTCGCACGAGCTGAAACGTTCGCCCGATCCCGCGGCGGCAGATGTCCTCGGGCGCGCGTCCATCGATCCGCTCGCCGGCGAAGGAAATCGAGCCCGCATCCGGTGCCAAGACGCCGGCGATCATGTTGAACAAGGTTGTCTTGCCGGCGCCGTTCGGACCGATGATCGCGAAGAGATCGCCCGGCGCAAGGGTGAAGCTCACGCCGTCGACGGCGAGCAGGCCGCGGAAACGCTTGCTGACGGCGGCAACCGACAGGAGCGCGGTCATCGACGAGCCCCTTGCGTGCCGCGCTCGGACGCCTCCCGCCGATCCACGAGACCGCAGACGCGCGCGAGCCAGGGCCACACTCCGTCCGGACGCACGAAGATGATCACCATCAGCGTTAGCCCGTAGAACAAGGCCTTGGCGCCGGGCGCGTTGACGCCGAGCTGCTCGACGACGGCGGTCAGCACTTCACCAAGTGGCGTGAGCACGAAGGCGCCGATGACGGGCCCAAAAATGGTCCCGATCCCGCCGACGATCGGCGCCAAGACGATCTCGATCGAGCGGCCGATACCGAACATCTGCACGGGAAAGAGCGTGTTGTAATAGAAGGCATAGAATACGCCGCCGATGGCCGTCATCGCCGAGGAGATCAGCACCGCCTGCATCTTGGCGCGAAAGACGTTGATGCCGAGCGCCCGCGCCGCCTGCTGATCTTCCCGCACCGCGAGCCAGTGATAGCCAAGCCGCGAGCGGGACAGATACGCCGTGAAGATCACCGAGCCGACCGCAAGCGCCAGGCCGACGTAATAGAACATGAGCGGTCCGCCGCGCAGGTTCCACCATTCGCCCAGCAGTTCCGCCTGGTACGGCACAAAAAATCCGCCGGCCCCACCGGCGACATTGATGTGATCGAAGGCAATGCGGGTGAACTCGGCGAAGGCGATGGTCAGCAGCGCGAAATACACGCCCTCGATGCTGAAGCGAAAGCCCAGCCAGCCGATGACCGCGCCGAATAGCGCGGCGGCCGCGACCGCCGGGATCACCCCGAGCCACGGGCCGATCCCGAAATAGACCCATAACAGCGCAGCCACGTAGGCGCCGACCCCGACATAAAGCGCGTGACCGAGCGACAGCTGTCCGGCGAAACCCATCATCAAGTTCCAGGCCTGGCCAAGATAGGCGAAGTAGAAAATGAGAATGAGAACGGAGACGAGGTACCGGTCGGCGAAGAGCGGCGCCGCGAGCAGCGCCGCGACGGTGATGGCGCTAAGCGCACGTCCGCGCGGCGGCATGTCGTACCAGCGCGCGCTCACGCGCGCCGCCCCATCAGCCCCTGCGGCCGCAACACCAAAACCAGAATAAGCAGCGCGAACGAGAACATGCTCTTCATCGACGGCTCGAAGAAGAAGCCGGCGAGCGCTTCCGATACGCCGATGAGAACGCCGCCGACCAGCGCGCCGCTCATCGAGCCGAGTCCGCCGACGATGACGATGATGAAGGCGAGCAAGGTGAACGATTGCGCCAGCGCCGGGCTCGCGTCAGCAATCGTCACCATCAGCGCGCCGGCGGCGCCGACGCAGGCAAGCCCGATCCCGAATGTCAGCGCGTAAAGGCGCTTCACATTAAGCCCGACCACGGCGGCGCCGACGAGGTTGTCGGCGCAGGCGCGGATGGCGGTGCCGACCGCCGTGTAGCGGAAGAAGGAGAACAGGATCGCCGCGACCACGAGCGCGCCGGTAGCCGCATAGAGCCGCGCCTTGTCGATGAACAGCGGGCCGACCAGGAACGTATCGAGCGCATAGGGCAGATTGGTCGGCCGCGCGTCGGCGCCGAAGATCAACAGCAGGCCGTTGACGATGATGATGGCGAGCCCGACGAGGAGGATGAATTGCTCATGCTCGGCCCGGCCCACGAACGGATTAATCAGAGTCGTTTGCAGGAGAAAGCCGATGCCGAAGAAGGCCGCGGCGACCGGCAGCACCGCCAGCAGCGGATCGAGCTTGAGGCTCACGAACAGCACGTAGGTCGCATACATGGCGATCACGGCAAACTCGCCATGGGCAAAATTGACGACGCGCACCACGCCGAAGATCACCGACAGCCCGAGCGCCATCAGCCCGTAGACGAGCCCGGTCAGCACGCCCTGCACGACGACGTTGGCAATGATGGAGGGAGTCATGAAGCGCTTGTTTGATAACAGGACAATCGCATTTGGACGGCGCCAGTTCTTCACCTCCCCCCTTGTGGGGGAGGTCGCCTCGCCGCGCAGCGGCGAGGCGGGAGAGGGGGTCTCTTCGAAAGAATCTTTCTTTATTAGCGCCAGTTCAACGCGATCGATCTTAAAGCTAAAAACTGAAAAAGCGAAGATTATGCGAAGCGACCCCCTCTCCCGGCCCGCCGCAAAGCGGCAGGCCGACCTCCCCCACGCGGGGGGAGGTGAATACTTGTCAGCAGGCTCAGCTGCGTCCCTGCCACGACGGTTCGGGCAGCACCGGCGTCATGGTGGCAACGTCGGCGGGCAGCACGACGGTGGGCGTGCGGTTGCGGTTCTGCACGCAGGCGGACGGAATTCCCGGGTTCTGCCCCTTCTCGTCGAAGCGGATCGGCCCGCCGATCATGACATGCTCGGCCAGGTTGGTCGCGCGGATGGCCTGCATCAACTGGGGGCCGTCGGCGGTGCCGGCGCGCTTGAAGCCGTCGGCGGCGATCAGCAGGGCCTCGAAGGTGAAGCCGGCGTTGAAGCAATCGACGGCGAAGCGGAAATTATGGTGCTCGGCCTTGAAGGCCGCCTCGAGCGTCTGCGACATCTGCGCCTTCGGATTGGCCCACGGAATGTCGGAGATGTGGAAGTCGGCGAGCGGTCCCAGCGCCTGGTAGAACTCCTCATCGTAAAGACCGGGCGAGCCCGGTGAAATGATCGCCTTCGGCTCGAAGCGCTGACGCACCATGTCACGAATGAGCTTGATGGCATCGGCGGCGCGCGTCACCACCAAAAGGAGCTCCGGGTTGAGCGCGCGGATCTTGGTGACCTCGACTGAGAGGTCTTGTGCTTTCGGATCGTAGGCAATGGAATCAAGTAGCTGAAACGGCATGCCCGCGGCAGGAAAGAGCTTGTCCATCGCTTGGCGCTGGGCGGTTCCGAAAGTGTCGTTGGCGTGGATGAACACGCCGGTCTTCGGCTCGAGCTTGGTCGCGCCCAGCACGTCCTTGATCAGCTTCAGGCCATTGACGACGAGCTGTCCACCGGTCGGGAAATTGCGCGCAAGGTACTTGTAGCCTTGCTCGGTCAGTTGCGGGGCGGCGGAGATATTGACCACGAGCGGCACCTGCCGCTGCTCGCAGACCTGCGCCATGGCCAGTGTGCCGCCGGATTCGAAGGCGCCGACGATGCACTGGGCGCCTTCGTTGATGGCGCGCTCGGCTTGGGTGCGGGCGATATCGACGCTCGACTCGGTGTCGATATGCACGAGCTCGACGCTGTAGCCGAATTTGGCGAGAACTTGCGGGGCGATGACGGCGCCGCGGTAACAAGCCTGGCCGGCTTGCGCCAGATAGCCGGAGCGCGGGAGCAAGACCGCGATCTTGAGCGCTTTGGCCTGGGCGCGCGTGATCGAGGGCGCCGCCAGGAAGGCCGTCGTCGCGGCTGCGCCGGCGAGGAGATCTCGGCGGGTGGGACCCGGTAAGCGGGGGATTGGCATCGGCTTTTGCTCCCTGAATGCGCGATCGTAGGTGTGCGAGGCCTTCCAACGCAAGTCAGCCGGCAAAAATCCGCTCAAAAGCGGCGGCGATGCGAAAAAGCCTTCTATCATCCCCGTTGCGCGCGACCACCATGAACCCGACCGGCAACTCGCCTTGCTGATGCAGCGGCAGCGAGACGGCGCAGAGATCGAAGAAGTTGGCAATGCCGGTATTGCGCAGAAGAAGCGTGTTCTTGGCGGTGAAGCCGGCCGGCGTCGCCACCTCGTCGATGCGCGGCGCGATGATCGGCACGGTCGGCATCACCAGCGCGTCGATATCGGCGAGGCGAGCATCCATGGCGCGAGCGAGCTCGGCGCGCTCGCGCAGCATCTCGATGTAGTCGGCGGCCGAGATTTGGCCACCCCGCTCGATGCGCAGACGCACATTCGGATCGATGTCGTTGCCACGGCGCGTCAGCCGCTCGCGATGGATCGCAAAGGACTCAGCCGGCGCGATGCCGCCCTTTCGATTGACCTGCAGCATCGTCTCGAGCGGAGGCAAGTCTTCGCTCGCGAGCCGCACGCCGGCCTGGGTCAGTCGGTCCAGCGCTTGCGGGAAACGCCTACTCACGGTGGCGTCGAGATCCCGCATCGGCCATCCGGATAAAAGGCCGCAACGCAGGCCAGCCAGCGGAAACGGTTCGAGCAGCAGCGGCTCCTGGCCCGCCATGACCGCATCGGCCGTCGCACAATCGGCGACCGAGCGCGCCAGCGGGCCGACCGAATCGAGCGTATAGGACAGCGGGAAGGCACCCTGCGTCGGAATGCGCTGCCGGCTGGGCTTGTACCCCACGATCCCGCATAGCGCGGCCGGAATGCGGGTCGAGCCGCCGGTGTCGCTGCCGATGGCGATCTCGCACATCGCATCCGCCACCGCGACGGCGCCGCCCGAGGTCGAGCCGCCGGGAATCCGGGCGCGGTCGGCCGGATTGCCGGGCGTGCCGAGATGCGGATTGGCGCCGATGGCCGAAAAGGCAAATTCGGTCATGTTGGTCTTGGCGACGATGACGCCGCCGGCTTGGCGCAGCCGCCGGATTGCGGGTGCGTCTCTTGCGGCCGGCGCCGCCTCGTCGGCGAGGACTTTTGAGCCGGCCCGGGTCGGCTCGCCCGCGACATCGAACAGGTCCTTGATGGTCAGAATCGCGCCGTCGAGCGGCCCGAGCGCCATGCCGTGACGCGCGCGCGCGTCGGCTGCATCCGCCGCCGCCCGTGCCGCATCCGCGTAGACGGTCGGACAGGCGCGAGCCCCCTCGCCTTGCGGATCGGCGATCCGCGCCAGCGCCTGCTCCAAACGGTCACGGGATTTGCCCGGCATCGATCGCCCCCTGGACTGGTCAGGGTGATGTAGAGGTCATCCACGGCTCGCGGCAAGTTTCTTGGAAGTTTCTTGGAAGTTTCTTGGAGCCTCTCAGACCGGCGCGCAAAGCTCCCCCGCCCGCCGGTCATGGTGAGGAAGGCGCGCCTGCAGTAGACTGGATGCGCTGCAGAGGAGGTGATGATGGACGAGGCACCGGTTCTGGTCGAGGCGCGCACCGGGTATCGAATCATTGCGCTCAACCGGCCGCAGCGGCTCAACGCCGTCACCGAAGCGATGCACGTGGCGCTGCGCGCGGCGATCGGCGAGGCGGAAGCGGACCCCTCTTGCCGGGCGCTGCTCCTCACCGGCGCCGGACGCGGCTTCTGCGCCGGTCAGGACCTCAATGATCGCCTGGCGAAGCCCGGCGAGCCTGCGCCGGTGCCCGGCGGCGCGCTCGAGCAATACTACAACCCGCTGATCCGCAAGCTGCGCTCGCTCCCCTTCCCGGTCATTGCCGCGGTGAACGGCGTCGCCGCGGGCGCCGGCGCCAATCTGGCGCTGGCCTGCGATATCGTGCTGGCGGCGCGATCGGCAAGCTTCGTGCAGGCGTTCGCCAAGATCGGCCTCATTCCGGATTCCGGCGGAACCTGGTTCCTGCCGCGCCTCGTCGGCAGCGCGCGCGCGCGCGGGCTTGCGCTGCTCGCCGAGCCGCTTCCGGCCGCGCAGGCGGAAGCGTGGGGGTTGATCTGGAAGGCGGTCGACGACGCGGCACTGATGCAGGAGGCGGAGCGCCTCTGCGTCCACTTCGCCTCGGCCCCGACCCACGGGCTTGGCCTGATCAAGCGCGCGCTCGATGCCGCTGAGACCAATGATCTCGCGACGCAGCTCGACCTCGAATGCGACCTGCAGCGCGAGGCCGGCCTTCACCCGGATTATGCCGAAGGCGTGCGCGCTTTCATTGAAAAGCGCCGGCCGGCTTTCAGCAACCGGCGAGGGACCTGACCGTGGACGCCAACGCCCTCGCGCGCGCCTGCGCCGACGCCATGTGGGCGGACGACGCCGCAACCCGCAGCCTCAACGTGCAGCTCATTTCCGTCGAGCCCGGCCACGCCGTGCTGGCAATGGCGGTCGGCGGGCCGATGGTCAACGCGCATGGCATCTGTCACGGCGGGTACATCTTCGCGCTCGCGGAGTCCGCCCTCGCTTATGCCTGCAACACCTACAATCGGCGCAGCATCTCGCAACATTGCTCGATCACCTTTCTCGCCGCGGCCGAGCTCGGCGATACGCTCGTCGCCAAGGCGGTCGAGCGGCAGCGTGCCGGACTCACGGGCGTCTACGACGTGACGGTGACGCGCGACGAAGGCTTCGTCATTGCGGAATTCCGCGGCATCTCCCGCATCGTCGACGGCGAATGGGTGCCCGGCGCCAAGCCGCGCGGCGTACGCCCGGCGAAGCCGTAGCGCTCGCTGCGGCTGCCCCTCCCCTACCCGCGGTCGAGGCCCTATGATGCGGCAAAGCCCGACGCGGAAAGGATGCCCATGACCCGTCGCAACACCCCCCGCCTCTGTTTCATCGGCTTTGGCGAAGCCGGCCAAGCGCTCGCGTCAGGGCTGCGCGACGCGGGCGCCGAAAGCATGTCGGCGTGGGACATCCTGTTTCCCGAGACCGACGGACAACGGCTTCGCCAAGCGGGCGAGAAGATCGGGGTGCGGCTTGCCGCCTCCGCCGCGGATGCCGTGCGCGAGGCCGATATCATCATTTCCGCCGTGACCGCCGCCTCGAGCCTGGAAGCGGCCGAGGCGATCCGGCCGCATCTCTCCGGGCATGCCTTCTTTCTCGACATCAATTCGGTGTCGCCCGGCCGCAAGCAGGCAACGGCAAAGCTCCTCGCCGATGCCGCCCGCTATGTGGACGTTGCAGTCATGGCGCCGGTGCACCCCGCCCGGCACCAGACACCGGTACTGCTCGCGGGTCCGCACGCGCAAGCCATCGAGCCTATCTTGCGTGAATTCGACATGCGGGCATCGACCGCCGGATCCGAGGTCGGCGCGGCAGCGGCGATCAAGATGGTGCGCAGCGTCATGATCAAGGGGATGGAGGCGCTCACCCTCGAATGCTTCGTCGCGGCGGCGCGTGCCGGCGTCGAGGAGCAGGTGATCGCCTCGCTGTCGAAGAGCTTTCCCACGCTCGATTGGACCAAGATCATCGAATACAATCTCGAACGGATGGCGAGCCACGGCACGCGCCGCGCGGCGGAGATGGAGGAAGTGGCCGACACCCTGCGGGAGCTCGGGATCGAGCCGCACATGGCCACCGCAACCGTCCAGCGCCAGCGGCAGATGGGGCAGATCGGCAAGCAGCAGAGCGTGCGCGGCTCCCTCAAGGAAGGGCGGACGGCATTGCTGCGCGCGATCAGCGCCGCCGGGCCGGATCGGCATTGAGGCGAGCCGCTAATCGCGCAGGAGAGACGGCATGCAGCGCAGCACGCGGCGAATCCTCACCACGCACGTGGGCAGCCTGATCCGTCCACCGGAGCTCGTCGCGTTGCTCAAGGCCAAGCAGAATGGCGAGGCGATCGACGAGGCGGCGTTCGACACGGCCTTGCAGAAGGCCATCGCGCAGATCGTGCGCGCGCAAGTCGATATCGGCCTTGATGTCGTCAACGACGGCGAGTTCGGAAAATCCATCAGCTGGTCGCGCTATGTGCTCGAACGCGTGCGCGGCTTCGAGCACCGCGCGCGCGACCGTAATGATCGCAGCTTCGCCCGCTCGACCTACGGCAAGGACCGTCGCGATTTTGCCGACTTCTACAGGGATTACGACATCGCCCAAGGCTTCACGAGCATGAACGACTGGGCCGTCACCGGGCCGATATCCTACCAAGGGCAGGCCGCCATTCGCCGCGATATCGCCGCGCTGAAGCAAGCGACCTCGGGGGTTGCGGCCGAGGACGTCTTCATGTGCGCGGTGGCGCCCTCGAGCGTCGCGCTCGATCGCATCGATGAATACTACAAGCGCGAGGAAGATTACCTCTACGCGATCGCCGAGGCGCTGCGCGAGGAATACAAGGCCATCGTCGCGGCGGGTTTTGTGCTGCAGGTCGATGACGCTTTCATCGCCACCTACTACGACGTGATCGTTCCGCCCGGAACGCTCGAGGACTATCGCAGGTGGGCCGAGCTGCGGGTCGACGTGCTCAATCATGCGCTTGCGGGAATCCCGGAAGAGCGGACGCGCTATCACGTCTGCTGGGGCAGTTGGAACGGGCCGCACGTCTCCGACGTCGGGCTCAAGGACATCGTCGATCTGATTTTGCGCGTGCGCGTCGGCGGCTATTCGATCGAGATGGCCAATCCGCGCCATGAGCACGAATGGCGCGTGTGGGAAAGCACCAAGCTTCCCGCCGGGAAGGTGTTGCTGCCCGGCCTGATCAGCCACTCGACCAACGTGGTCGAGCATCCTGAGCTCGTTGCCGAACGGATCACGCGGCTTGCAAAGCTGGTGGGCCGCGAGAACGTCATCGCCAGCACCGATTGCGGCTTCGCCCAGGGCCCATTCGTCCAGCGGGTCCATCCGTCCATCATGTGGGCCAAGCTGCGGGCGCTGACCGAAGGTGCCCGGATCGCCAGCCGCGAGTTGTGGGGAAGAGCGGCGGCGGGCTAGCGACGCGATGGGTTTCACCAAGCGGCTCAACCCATTTACTGGCCACGCGGCGGAATCTGGACTAGCTCGGCGAGTTGCTCCTTGGTCAACGGCTTGTCGAGGAATTTCAGCTTCACGGCGTCGCGCACCGCGCCGTCGATGTCCGCCATCCGGTCGGATTGCAACACCTCTTTCGGCTGAAACCGCTTGACGGAATCCGCAACCAACGCCTCCGGAATTTTCAGTTTCTCCGCATACATCCTGATCGCCTTGGGATCGGAGTACATCCAGTCGGCGGCTTCGCGATAGCCCTGCACGAAGCGCAGGATCGCGTCCTTCTTCGTCTTCAATGCATCGGCATTGACAATGATCGCCCGCACGGTCTGGTTCCGAAGCGAGGGAACGTCACTGCCGCGCGCAAGAATGCGGATCTTGCCATCTTTCAGTTCCTGCAGGCCGAACGGCGGCGCCGCCCAACCGATGTCGATCTGGCCCGACATGACCTGCGTCAAGGTCGCTGCGGGGCCGCCGGTCGCCGTTGGCCTCCCCTTGCATCCAAGCTCGTCGACAAAAGCGACAACGATGTTGTTGGAGCTCGATCCGTTGGTGGAATAGGCGATGGTGTTGCCCGCCGTCACGTCGCTCAAGCTCTTGAGTGGCGAGTCCGCCTTGACATACCAATAGAGGTCGCCGGTGCCGGTGAACGCGGGCAGGAGAATCCGGACCGGCGCACCCTTGGCGAACGCACGCATCACGCCGGCCACGCCGACGCCGCCGCCGAGGTCGGCGCTGCCCGAGATCACCGCCTGGATCGTTTCGCCGGCCCCGTCGGTCCCGACCGCATCCAGCACGAGTCCATGCTGCTTGAAGATGCCGGCGTCCTGACCGAGCGTCGGCGCCTGGTTCTCCCAATTGTTGATTTGGCCGATCGCGACGCTCAGCTTGTCGTCGGCGAACGCGTTGGAGCCCAACAGTGCTGCGGTGAGCACACCCGCGCAGCCAAATTTTCCTACAACCCTCATTGAGCCGTTCTCCCTTGTCCTTCTCCGCACGATAAATCCAAGGGCTGAGGCCGTCCATGCCGAATGCCAGAACGAAGAAGGAGGGCAGCCACCGGCCGCCCTCCTTCCGCCCAAGCCTCTTCTGTGGCTCAATCGATCACGTCGACAATACGCCGGTCGGCCGGGTCGATCAGCAGCACTTCGTTGTGGACGACGATGAACCGCAACGGGCTCAGTTGCGGAATTTCTGCATAAACGTCGTCCGGGAACGGCAGGAGCGTGATGCTCGCCGGCAGCACGCTGCCGACCGTGATGTCGACATCGCCGGCTGCGCCCTCAGTCGACCGCTGACTCAGCGCGGCCTGCCTGATCAGCTCTTGCTCGGTTTGCGAGAACACAAGGCTGCTTTCGACGGGCGGCGCGCTGCCGTCTGTCGGAATCACATCGACCACCATCAGCGTGTCCGGATCCACGATGATGATATCGTCATCGTAAACGACATAGTCATAGTCGCTGTATTGCGGCACGATCCCAATGAACGCGGGCGGCAGACGAGCCAGATGCACGCGCCTTGGCACCCGCGAACCGACTGCAGCGCGGAAACCCGCGTTGCCGACCCGGTTGACGTTTTGCGATTGCGTGATCGTTTGCGCCAGTCGGGTACGCTGCGGAGCAGTCAACGCGGCGGTTGCATGCGCTCCCCTCTTGCTGCCCTCAGGACCCGCGCCGGTCGTCTGCCCTGGCTTGGTGCTTTGCTCCACGGGCGTGTTCGCAGTGCCCGTTCCGCTGATCGTCTTGCCGACCGGCGCACTTTGCAGCGTCCGCTCCTGCCGCGGCTGCGCTACGCGGCTTGTGCCGGGAAGCCGGCTTCGCCCCATACCCTCTGTTTGGCCGGTTGTTTGCCGCTGGACCCCGGTACCGATTCTCGGCGCGGGTGCGGTCGCTTGGCGAGCGGGGGCCACTTGTCTTGGAGCAGCCTGAACGCGCGGCGCCGCCTGCACGGCTCGCGGAACCGCACGAACGGGTGCCGCGGGCCGGCTGATTGCCGCGGCCGCCGGAGTCGGACGGCCCTTTTGCACGTTTTCGGCCATCAAGAGATTATGTCCGTTCGACTGCGCCATCGCGGCAGTCGCCCCGAACAGCAAGGCGGCGGCAGCCACCGTGCTGAGCAATTTCGTTGTCATGAGGTTTAGGTTTCCTTCGCAATAGGGATAAGTTCTACTAAAACGACAACGGCGAACCCACCTCAACTGTTCCTGCGGCTAAACGACTTTGATGGCATTCTATATTTCGTATTCTTAGCCGGCCATTGAAACCAGGGTCAGCGGATCCAGCTCCGCCGATGAGCGTTTAAAAATCAGACTGCTTTGCACACAGAACGCTACAGGCCCGCGACAACCTTGCTCAGCATCGATTGAACCTGCGCGGCCGTCTCCTTGAGGGTCGGGTTGTCTACAGCCTGCATCGATGCGACCGGGTCAATAGCGGCGACCTCGGTGCGACCTTGGTCGATTTCCTGCACGACGACGTTGCAGGGTAGCATCGTTCCGATCTTATCCTCAAGCTTCAACGCCTCATGCGCGAGCTTCGGATTGCAGGCCCCCAGGATCCGATAATTTCGGAAATCGACTCCGAGCTTCTGCTTGAACGTCTGCTTGACATCGATGTCCGTGAGGATGCCGAAGCCTGCGCGCCGAAGCGCCTCCGTCGTGCGGCGCACCGCCTCGTCGAAGCCGACCGGCAGCGTCTTGCTGTAGTAATAGCCCATCCTGATCTCCTGCTCTGAAAAAATAGGATCGTCTCCCCGCCAAGGCGTCGCATTGAGCCAGATCAATGACCGGGATCGCAGTCGGTTGAGGAGATCAATCCCCGGCCAATGCTCCGCAGATCGGTTCTACGACCTCGGTCGTCGGAACCTGATTCTGCTTCGAAGGGCCAAAACCAGCACGGTTATATGATTTTGAGGCGCGTGAACGTTGCATGCTTGACCGCGTCCAAGGCCACGGAGAATGCCATCGCTCCCGCGAGCACCGCTGCGATCGCGAAAGCGGGTAGCGGCGCCATGAGAGTTCCGGTGACTGCCAGGGCGGCGGCGATACCGAGATCCAGCAAGGAAGACAGCACCAGCCAGCCCCCGGGACGGGAAAGCCACATGTGCTTGCGGTGGCGCAGCACATAGATCGTCGCCTGGCTGGTGAAGACGAGCGTGACGAAGGCGAGCGTGCGTAGCTTTTCGACATCGAAGCCCAAAACATACTTTCCGGCCGCGATGACGCCGACGGCGAAGATCAATCCGAACAATCCCAGAATTGCCGCCGCAACGGTGATGGTGCGGATTCGCCAAGCATCGGGCATCGGCGACGGAGTCGCCCGGTCGGTTGTCAACGACATCGTAATGAAATCCCCGGTGATCAGCAGTAAGGCCATCAGCATCGGCGTGAGTATCGCATGCCCCGTCATGATCAGACCCGCGCCCAAGAACAGGACAAGCTGGAATTTCTTGACGAGCGCATTCAGCGTGTAGGTGAGGATGCGCTGGAAGGCCGATCGACCCTCCTTTATTGCCGTGACAATGCCCTCAAGCCCCGGTTCCGTGAGCACCATGCTGGCCGCCGATTTGGCGACATCCGTTGCCGTTGAGACCGCAATGCCCATTTGCGCCTGGCGCAGAGCCGGTGCATCATTGGCCCCGTCGCCACACATGCCGACCGTATGTCCCTTCCGCTGGAACGCTTTCACCAGCCGAAACTTGTCTTCGGGAAAGACGCCGGCATAGACCGCAAAATCTTCGGGGCCGACGCTGTCGGGTATTGCTCCGGGTGGACAAACCCGGCCCTCCAACCCGATCGCCGCGGCAACGGTTGCCGCTGTCGGTGCGGCATCACCCGTCACCATCACCGTGTGCACGCCGATTGACCGGAGCTCAGCCAGTAGCTCCTTCGAGTCCGGTCTCGGCGGATCGCTCAGGGCGATCAAACCCATGAGCGTCAACTGCTGGGGCGGACCGCCGGCCACCGCCAGAACCCGGTATCCTTGCCGGGTCAGCGTGTCCAGCTCGGCTGTGACCGATGGCCCGAAAGGTGCGATCGATGCAATTGCCGCCGGCGCTCCTTTTACAATACGCTTCTCATTGCCTTGCCCGTCGTCGATCAACGCCTCCGAGGTCTTGGTCGCGGGATCGAACGGCGTGAACCGCAATACTTTGGCTTGGAGGATCGCGGAGCTTTTTCCAGGAACCGAAGCGCAAATGGCGGCGTCCACGGGATCCTGACCTGCGTCGGAGCTGGCCAGGGCGGCATTGGTAAGCACATCGACTTCGCGAAGGCCGTCCCTCAGCGGTTTGACTGCGGTGACTACAAGCTCGTTGCGCGTGAGGGTTCCAGTCTTGTCCGCGCAGAGGACATCAACGGTCGCCGCTTCGTGGATTGCCGAGAGGCGGGTAAGGAGCACTCCCCTTTTTGTGAGGGCTTGCGCACTTAAAGCCGCCGCAAGCGTGAAGGTCGCCGGCAGCGCAACGGGAATTGATGCAAGAAGCGCGGTCAGCACGAGAGGTATAACGCGATCGACCGGCATCGCGATGGAGAGCGCATACCCGACCATCAGGACGACGACGGCGCCATTAAAGGCCGCGAGATTGCGGACGACGCCGAGAACGGCCTTTTGCTCACCGCTTTCCGCATGAGCGATGCGCACCAGCTCCGCGGTCTTTCCGAAGTAGGTGCGTTGACCGGTTGCCGTGATCTCCGCCGTGGCCGCACCTCTTCGCACCAACGCGCCCGCATAGGCAGTCTTTCCGGAGCCGATCTCGACGGGAACCGATTCGCCCGTGAGCATTGATTGGTCGAGAAGCACCGACCCGTCCACGACACGGGCGTCGGCCGGAACGACCCCGCCCAGAGCGAGTCGAACGACATCACCTGGCACGAGACCGGCGGCCGGTGCTTCGATCCATTGGCCATCGCGCTTGACGAAGGCCTTCAACGCAAGCCTTGACTTGAGCGCGGCCAAAGCCGCGTTGGCGCGACCCTCCTGGAAGACGCCCAGCGCGACGTTGAAGATCAGCAATGCCGCAATGATGAGCGCCTCGACACGCTCGCCAATGCTCAGTTGCAGGATGATCGCTGCCTCGAGCATCCAGGGCACCGGCTCCCAGAACCGGCGCGCAATTCTTACGACCGGGGAGATATGCGGCTCGAGAACGGCATTCGGCCCAATCTGGGCCAAGCGCCGCTCTGCCTCTTGCGACGAAAGGCCCTGCATTGCCAGAACTCCTTTATCGCGATTATTTCAGCATCCGGCGGCGGGCGGCGCGGTCGAGGCACCGGCCCGAGTAACAGCAAAAAGGCCTAGGCTACCATAGCCATTCAACATGGTCGGCATCCACCCACTTCACGGCGTCGTGCGGATCACCGTCGTCACCAACGCCGATGATCGGATTTTTTTGGCGTCCCCGTCGCCAGCGATGGAAACTATCTTCGGGATCGACCGCACGAGCGAGAACCGTTGACTCCTGTCAATGAGCAAAGCGTCCTAAGATGACATGCAGGAGATGGTCGGAGTGATTGCGCCGCCCATTGAAGATGCCGCGTTCGTCTCGATTGCGATGTGCGGTTCCAACGCGCCTTAGCCAGCCGGCAGCCCTGACGGCGTCGTCGGGGCTTTGCTCAGGTCGCCTCCGGCCAGCGCTGCGTCCTGGCTGAACACAGTCCGCGGCAGATCCAGGGCAATCTCGCGGCCGTCACGGCGCGGGGCGATGGTGCGATGCGCCTTGAGATACTGTTCCACCGCCTGGTGGATCGTCATCGGCAGCACCTGAGCTTCGTGGGTGCCTGGATGACGACAGATCACGTCCAATGGTTCCCCTTCCCGCTCGCAAGCGGCGATCGTGTAACGCTGCTGATCTTCGATGTCGCGGCCGCCGACCTGCACGGAAATCAGTCTTCGGCCAGGTTCGGCCAACGCGTTGAACGCGGTCGTCATCCCCGAGGCGCGGACGCCCCAGCCGCCGTTAAGCTTCCACGGGTTCTTGGAAAACACGAGCTCGAGTTCGCTTTCAAGGTAGGCCTTGAGCTCCCGGCCGGTGACCCAGCCGATCTTCATCCGGGCATCGAACGGCAGCAGGTTCCACAGGTCGCCCTCGGTGACGTCGGCCGGCGGAATCGGCACGCCGAATCGGAAGCCGTTGGAGAAGCCGATATCGGCCCCGGCGATCTCGCGGACGGCGTCGGTGACGAAATCGTCGGCCGTGGTCTCCAGCACGTCGTAACGCATCAGCAGGGTCTTGGTCTTCCCGGCGAGCTCGGCCATCCGCCGGCGGTGCGGGGCCAACGCCTTGTCCACAAGCGCTTTCATCTGCACGTCTTCGCGATAGCGACTTGCCAGAATGGGGACCAGCCGGAACTCGTGGTCGATGGCACCGCTTGGTTTGAGCACGAGATCGAGCCGCCCGAGAAACGATCCGAAACAGCCCGGCTCGACCACGATCACGTTCCCTTCCAGGATCGCGCGGGCCGTGCGTTCATGCGTATGGCCGGAGAGAATCACATCGAGCTCGGGTATCTCGCGCGCCATCTGGCGGGCGATCGACAGGCCGGTATGGCTGATCGCCACGACCAGATCCGGGTGCTCGCGGGCCCGCAATTCTTTGACGAATTCGTGCAGGCCGTCGATGCGCGTGGTATCCATGCCACGAAACTGGGCCGGCGGCTGGCGCCTGCTGGCGCCGATATCGGTCATGCCGATGAATGCAACCCTCAAGCCCTGCCGCTCGAGCGTCACCGCGGGCTTGAACAGTCTTTCGCCGCTGGCCTCGTCGTGGAAATTGTAGCAAATGACTGGGCACTTGAGCCGGGCCATCGTCTGCTTGAACCGTTCGGGACCGTAGGCAGGCTCCCAATTGCCAGGGACGAACGCATCGATGCCGAAGGCGTTTAGCGGATCGAGAATGACTTCACCCTCGGACCAGGCTGCGGGGCCCGAGCCCTGGAATTCGTCGCCCCCGTCCAGCAGAAAGCAGGGGCCATCGCAGTTCGACCGCTCGCGGTCGATGGCCGTCTTGAGCCGGGCGTACCCGCCCATCAGCCGAATCTCCGGGCGCGCTCCCGGAACATATTCCGGATGGGTTTCCAGCTGTGCATGCGTGTCGGTGAAATGCAGGAGCGTAACGCGCTTGCCGCCCTGATCCTGTGCGACAGGCTGGCCGGCAACCGCGCCGGGCGCCATGGAGCCGAGGCCGATTGCCCACACGCCGGCGCGCAGCAACGCGGGCACCGCAGCCGACAACAAGAGGGATCTCCGGGTCGCAAGCATGTTCATGAGGCTACCTTCGGCTTGTTTTTGACGATGAACATATCAGCGAATTGCCTCGGCCAGGTCGCGTTCGGTGCCCTCAACGCTTTACCGAAAAGCGCAACCGTCCTTGAGCCCAAGCTTCTTGAAGATGATTGCGGCGGGGCAGAAGCCCGTGAAGGCGGCCTGCAGCATGTTTAAGCCCACAAACGCCGTCAGCGCCAGCCAATAGAGACTGGCGTACCAGGCAAGAACCAGGCTCACCAGCACAATCAGGCCGGCGAACGCCAGCACGGCACGATCAATATTCACGTCGAGCTCCACTCTGTTTGAACCAAGACGAAGATCTTTATTTCTCCGCCACGTCAGGCCGCCGCCGCGGCAAGGCTCGACCTGACCCAGGCGACGAGCCGTCGCGTATCCATGGCGCCGGTGGTTCGCGCGACGACACGACCGCCACGTAAGAGAAGCAGGGCCGGAATACTCGTGACTCCGAGCTCGGATGAAATCCTGGGCTCCTCATCCGCGTTGAGCTTGACAAGTCTCACTTCGGGTTCGAGTTCGGGCGCCGCGGCTTCGAACATCGGTGCCATCGCCCGGCATGGCCCACACCACCGCGCCCAAACATCGACTAGGACCGCGACGTCGTTGTCGCGGCGATGCTTATCGAATCTTGCCGCGTCCACCGCGGCAGGATGTCCGTCGAACAAAGGCCGGTGACACGCACCGCACCGCGCCTCAAGCAATGGCTTGCCGGTCGGCGCGCGGTTGGTCGCTGCGCAGTGCGGGCACACGATATGATGCACGTTGCTCATGGGGCACTCCTTGCCGACCGCGGTCAGACGGGTTCCTTGATTTTGCGCAGTTGCAGCTTTTCCAGAAGGAAGCGTTCGTAGAAGGGCTCGCTCTCGCCGCGGCGGATTTTGCGCAAAAAGTATTTCTCGAACGCGACCTTGGCATAATGCACCCAGTCGCCCTTCGCGGACCAATTGAGGTTGCGAGGTGGAATCTGCGGCTGAGCCACGAAGGCGACGCCGCCGTCGCCGAAATCCGCGAGGCACACGGCATTCCAGGTCGGCTCCGACACTGCCGGTTTCCCCCGCAACAGAGCGCCGATGTTCTGGGCCGTTGCCGTCACCATGGATTCGATCATGAATCCCGTTTTCGGCACGCCGGTCGAAACGGGGGTCGGGCCGACCGGCGGGATCGCAACGCAAACGCCGATTCCGAATATGTTCGGGAAGCTCTTGTTGCGTTGCGTCTTATCAACCAGGATGAACCCGCGCGGATTGGTGAGACCTTCGATGCCGCGCACGGCCGCAACGCCGCGGAAGGCGGGCAGCATCATCGAAAACGCGAACAGAAGCTCGTGGGTCTTGCGGACGTTGCCCTCCTCGCCGACCTCTTCGATGGTCATCTTCCCGGGTTCGACCGTCTTCACGCGCGCGCTGGTGATCCATTTGATGTGACGTTCACGCAACTCGCTCTCCAACAGGCCCTTGGTGTCGCCGACGCCATCGAGACCGAGGTGCCCGATATATGGCTCAGCAGTCACGAACGTCATCGGCACCCGGTCGCGGATGCGACGCTTGCGCAGCTCGGTGTCCAGGATAAAGATGAACTCATAGGCCGGACCGAAGCACGACGCGCCTTGCGCGGCGCCGACCACGATCGGGCCCGGCGACTGCACGAAGCGATCGAAGGCCTCCTTCGCCTTGACCGCGTGGTCGACGTGGCAGATCGACAGCGTGTGGCCGTTCGGGCCGAGACCCGGCACCTCGTCGAAGGCCAGCTCGGGGCCGGTGGCGATCACCAAATAGTCGTATTGGACGGTGCTCCCGTCCTCCAGCTCAATGCGGTTCGCGTGCGGATGAACGCGGCGGGCCCCCTGCTCCAAGTAACGAATGCCCTTCCGTCGCATGACATTGTCGAGATCGACCTCGATGTCCGATCGTTCCCGCCAACCGATCGCGACCCAGGGATTCGACGGCACGAAGTGATAGCGCGGCCCCTGGCCGATGACCGTCAACTTGTCCTCGTGCCGCAACCGCGGAACGAGCTCGTAGGCCATGATCGTTCCGCTTAGGCCTGCGCCGAGAACCACCACCTCTGCCATGACGTCCTCCTTGGTCGATGCTGCTTCAGAGCCGAGGCTCTTGCCTTCTTGTTCACCGTAGCCCGGTTGACATATATACATATCATCGTATATACGCAAGTATGAAAATAACTGCCGAAGCGATGCAGGTCGCGGCCGACCAGGCGACCGAACTTCTGAAAGCGCTGGCCAACCGCCATCGCCTGATGATCATTTGCCAACTGATCGACGGGGAACGCTCGGTCGGCGAACTCGCCGCATTCCTCGGCATCCGCAATTCCACGGTGTCCCAGCATCTTGCGCTGTTGCGCAAAGATGACCTGGTCTCGGCACGCCGTGATGGCCAGACGATATGGTACTCGATCAGCAGCGGCCCGGCCCGCGAGCTCGTCGAAACTCTTTATCGCGTCTACTGCGCCCCAACGTCGGTTTGCCGGCCGAGACCAACCCGTAAAATTGCCGCCGCCGCGAAGCGGCGCGTTGAGCCAGATCAATGACCGGTGACCGCAAGTACCGACGCTTGCCGCATCACGTTCGGCGCGCTTTCGGCATCAAACAGGAAGAGTAGCGATGCGCCTGTATTTCGCGACGGTGGCCCTCCTCGCGCTGACGCTCGGTCATGGAGCGCGTGCCGAGGAACGCTTCACGGTGGCGCCAATATCGGTGGCCGACGAGAAGGCAGTCTTCGCGACCGTCGAGAGCGCCAGCATCGAGCCGGCACGCGCGCGCATCGGCGGCACCGTCGCGGCGCTCGCGGTCCGCGAGGGCGACCATGTCGAGCAAGGCCAGGTGGTTGCCAGCGTCGGCGACGAAAAAATCGCGCTGCAGATGAAATCGCTCGATGCCCAGATTGCGGGACTCGAGGCCCAGCTTGCGCAAAGGCAGATCGATCTTTCCCGCGCCGAGGACCTGGACGCGAGGGGCATCATTCCCAAGACCCGGCTCGACGAAGCGCGGACAGCCTTCAATGTGGCGACCAACGCCTACAAGGCGCGCGTCGCCGAGCGCTCGGTGATCCAGCAGCAGCTCGCCGAAGGTAATGTCCTGGCACCGATATCCGGCCGCGTGCTCAGAGTCCCGCTGCGGACCGGTACGGTCATTCTTCCGGGTGAACCGGTGGCGATGGTTGCGGAGCAGAACTTCGTGCTGCGGCTTCGCGTTCCCGAACGCCATGCGCGGTTTCTCAAGGTGGGCGATCCAGTGCGCACGGACGCCGAGGAGCTTGGCGAGTCGGATGCAAGATCCGGAACGATCAAGCGCGTCTACCCGCAGATCGAGGATGGTCGGGTGGTCGCCGACGCGATCGTGGCCGGACTTGGCGACTATTTCGTCGGCCGGCGCATCCGCGTCTGGGTATCCGGCGGGGCACGACCCGCGATCGCAATCCCGGCAGGCTACGTCACCACGCGGTTCGGGGTCGACTACGTCAGTATCCGCAACCAGGGAACGCTCATCGATGTCCCGGTGCAGCGGGGACGCGATCTGCCGCGCCCGGACATGCCCGACGGACTGGAGATTCTCTCCGGGCTGCGGGCCGGCGACCAGCTGGTGCGACCTTGAAGCTCGGACTCTCCGGACGGCTGACGCAGGCGAGCATCCGCTCGCCGCTGACGCCCTTGTTCCTGTTGGCCGCGCTGGCGGCGGGGCTGATCGCGCTCATCGTAATTCCGCGCGAGGAGGAACCGCAGATCAGCGTCCCCATGGTCGACATCATGGTGCGTGCCGACGGCTTGAAGGCACCGGACGCCGTCGAGCTCGTCACCAAGCCGCTCGAGGAGATCGTCAAGGCGATCGTCGGCGTCGAGCACGTCTACAGCCAAACCGTGGACGACCGCGTCATGGTCACCGCGCGGTTCTTCGTCGGCACCAAGGCCGAGGACGCGATCCTTCGCGTCCACGAGAAGATCCGTGCCAACTATGATCGGATTCCGGTCGGAATTCCGGAACCTTTGATCGTCGGGCGCGGCATCAACGACGTTGCAATCGTGACGTTAGCGCTGTCGCCCAAGCCTGAGGCGGCCGAGCGCTACTCCGACAAGGACCTCTACCAGATCGCCGACCAGCTCCGCGCCGAGCTGACAAAAGTCGACGATGTCGGCCTGAGCTACATCTCAGGCGGCAGCCCGCAGCAGATCCGCGTCGAGCCTGATCCAGAAAAGCTTTCGCTCTTCGGCGTCACGCTCGCACAGCTCGTTGCCAAGGTGCAGGGCGCCAACCGCTCGTTCCTGGCCGGCGAGGTGCGCGGCGCCGGCACGACGTTTTCTGTTGCGGCGGGTCAGACACTGACCGGCGTGCCGGACATCGGCCTGCTTCTCGTCTCCACCCGCGACGCCCGCCCCGTCTATGTGCGCGACGTGGCCAATGTCGTGATCGGCCCGAGCCCGCTGGAGCACCGCGTCTGGACGGACGCGAAAGGCGGCAACGGCGCCTGGACGCGAACGCCTACTGTCAGCCTGGCGCTCGCCAAGCGCGCCGGCGCGAACGCCGTCACTGTCGCCGAGCAGGTGCTCGCGCGTCTCGACACGCTCAAAGGACGACTGATCCCCGCGGATGTCGACGTGACCGTCACCCGCGATTACGGCGATACCGCCAACGAAAAGGCCAATGAGCTTTTGTTCCACCTCGGGCTCGCGACGTTGTCGATCGTCGCGCTGATCGCCGTCGCGATCGGCTGGCGTGAAGCGGTGGTCACGCTCGTCGTCGTCCCGACCACGATCCTGCTCACGCTGTTTGCCGCCAACCTGATGGGCTACACCATCAACCGCGTCAGCCTGTTCGCGCTCATCTTCTCCATCGGCATCCTGGTCGACGACGCGATCGTGATGATCGAGAACATCGCCCGCCATTGGGCCATGCGGGACGGCCGCCCGCGCGTCCAGGCCGCGATCGAGGCGGTCGCCGAGGTCGGCAACCCCACCGTGGTCGCCACCTTGACCGTGGTGGCGGCGTTGCTGCCGATGCTGTTCGTATCGGGGCTGATGGGACCCTACATGGCGCCGATCCCGGCGAACGCCTCGGCGGCCATGTTGTTTTCGTTCTTTGTTGCGGTCGTCGTGGCGCCGTGGCTGATGTTGCGGCTCGCCCCGCAGGCCGAACCGGCCGCCGCCCGTGCCGGCCATCAGGAGGAAGGCCGCCTCGGGCGCCTCTATCGCCGTTTCGCATCACCAATCATCCGGACCAAACGATCCGCCTGGACGTTTCTTCTGAGCGTCGGCCTCGCAACGCTTGCGGTCTGCGCGCTCTTCGCGACCAAGACCGTCACGGTCAAGCTGCTGCCTTTCGATGACAAGTCGGAGCTCGCGGTCGTTCTCGATCTGCCGCAAGGAGCAAGCCTCGAAGACACCGAGCGGACCTTGTTCGCGGCCGCGGAGATCGCCCGGGGGCTCCCGGAAGTCACCTCGATTCAGACCTATGCGGGCACGCCGGCGCCGTTCAATTTCAATGGATTGGTGCGACACTACTATTCGCGCGAATCCACCGAGCTCGGCGAGCTGCAAATCAATTTGGCCGCACGCTCGTCGCGCGGCCGCACCAGCCACGCCGCGGCGCTCGATCTGCGCGGACGGCTGAAGGGCCTGAAGCTCGCCGAGGGCGCGGTCATGCGGGTGGTCGAAGTGCCGCCGGGGCCCCCTGTGCTCGCAACTGTCCTCGCGGAAATCTACGGTCCCGATTCCATCACGCGCCGCGCAGTGGCCGGCGAGATCAAGAAGATCTTCGCCGCGGTGCCGTTCATCGTCGACGTGGACGACTCGATCAAGCAGCCGCATCCGCGATTGCGAATCTCGATCGACCAGGACCGCCTCGAATTCTTCGGGGTCGAGCAGCGCGACGTCTACGACACAATTCAGACGCTGCTCGGTGGCGTCCCGGTCGGCTATTCGCACCGCGGCGAGGGCCGCAATCCCATCGAGATTTCCGTGCGTCTGCCAAAGCGGGATCTGGCCTGGACGGAGCTCCTCGCCTCGACCCCGGTGCCGGCCAATACGTTGCCGGGCAACCGCACGGTGGTCGAGCTCGGCGACGTCGTCCATGTCTCCCAGGAAGCCGGCTCACCGATAATTTTTCGCCGCGACGGCCGCTTCGCCGACATGGTCATGGCGGACCTTGCGGGTGCCTACGAGGCGCCGATCTACGGCATGCTCGACGTCGCCAAACGAATCGACGCGCACGATTGGGGGGCCCTGCCCAAACCGATCATCCGCCTCCATGGCCAGCCCGAGGACGAATCGAAGCCCACCCTGCTGTGGGACGGCGAGTGGGAGATCACCTATGTCACGTTCCGCGACATGGGCGCCGCGTTCGGCGCGGCAATCGTCGGGATCTATATTCTGGTCGTGGCACAGTTCGGCAGTTTTCGGCTGCCGCTCGTCATTCTCACGCCAATCCCGCTCACTTTGATTGGCATCGTGCTCGGCCATTGGCTGCTCGGTGCTCCGTTCACGGCGACCTCGATGATCGGATTCATTGCCCTTGCCGGCATCATCGTCCGCAACTCGATCCTGCTGGTCGACTTCATCCGCCATGGCCAAGGACGGGGACATCCTCTTCGCGATGTTCTGCTGGAGGCGGGAGCGGTCCGGTTCAAACCGATCCTGTTGACGGCGCTCGCCGCCATGATCGGTGCGGCGACCATTTTGCTCGACCCGATTTTTCAGGGACTGGCGATTTCGCTACTGTTCGGCCTGGCCTCGTCGACGCTGCTGACCGTGCTGGTCATTCCGGCGATCTACATCGTGCTGCGCGGCGACACGTACGAAGTCGGCCGCTCGCCTTCGGCACCGGACAGCAGCCCTGCCGCCTAGCTGCTCTCGTCGTGATGGCAGACGCAATGTTCGGACTATTCGGCTGGCAATCGACACGTAGGTGCGCGGGCAGTATCCTGGCTCGGCGCGCCCACGACTTTCCGATCATCAAATGACTTCGGATTCCGGCGAGGCCCCGAGATGAGCCGCACGTTCCGATACCTGCCGAGAGCCGCTTTTGATCCGGTGGTGCGTCTCATTGTGACGCATTGGATCCTCGGGGCCATGCTCGGAATGATTTGCGCCGCCCTCGTGATCTCGCTTGACGTCGCGGGCCTTCACGGCCTGCTGCTGCGAGCCGACCGGATCGCGTGGGAAGGGCTTGTGCTGATGTTCGGCGGCTTTGCGATCACCTTCGGGGGCGTCGTCTGCGCGGGCGCCATAATGTCGGTCCCGGTCGCCGACGACGATATCGGCCGCAGGGCGGATGCCGCGTCAGCATCCGATGTCGCAACGTCCGGGGCGATAAAGCTCCCGGCTAACAGAATGCGGCCATTGCCGTCCCGGACGCAAACCGTCGCTTGAAGTCTCAGCTGTCTTGCGGGCGTCGGGGCGGCAACACCATGATCGCTGAAAGGGCGATCGAGATGCCGTCATCACGACGCCACGGCATTCTTTAATCCGTCAACGACGCGGCCGCCACGTTTCGACCTCTTGTTAGAGGAAATATCATCGTGTCTGCGACCAAATTCGAGCTCCGAAACCGTGCAGGGGCCGCCGAACAGGAATCCCTGAACGAGATTGACACCGGCGGCGCGCAGCAGCTGGAATTGCTCGCGCGTTTCGACCCCTTGGGCAATCGTGCCGGCCTGCAGGCCGTACCCGAGCGCCACGACCGACGATAGGATTGCCATACATTCGACGCGTGTTATCAAATCGCGGACGAAGGATTCGTCGATCTTGATCTTGTCGAACGGGAACTTCGTCAGGTAGCTGAGCGACGAATATCCGGTTCCAAAGTCGTCGAGAACGATCGATACGCCGATGTCCTTCAACCGGTGCAGCACCGCCAGGTGGTCGGCCTCATTCTCGATCAGCACCTTTTCGCTGATCTCCACCTCCAACCGTTCCGGGGGCAAACCCGATTCGACAAGTGCACGTGAGACAACGTCCAAAAGGTCGCATTTGTTGAAATGCACGGGCGACAGATTGACCGCCACCTTGATGTGCGCCGGCCAGGCTGCGGCATCGGCACAAGCCTCGTGCAAGACCCATTCCTCCAGCGGTATGATCAGGCCCGTCTCCTCCGCAAGCGAGATGAATTGGCCGGCGGAGAGTAGGCCTTTCTGCGGATGTCGCCAGCGCACCAAGGCCTCCGCGCCGAGCGGCATGCCCGTCTTCACATCGATGATCGGCTGGTAGTGGAGTTCCAGCTCGTGGCGCGACAACGCCTGGCGCAGCTCGTGCTCCCATTGTTGACGGGCATTCAAGCGCTCGGCCATTTCAGCATCGAAGAGGCAGTAGCGGTTGCGGCCTTTCGCCTTGGCACCATAAAGCGCCAGATCAGCCTTTTTCATCAGCTCGCTTGAACTGCTTCCGTGCTCGGGAGCCGTGGCGATCCCGATACTCGTGCCGATGCTTACCATGTTGCCGTCGATGACGTAGGTCTCCGTGACGGTCTCGATCATCCTGCTCGCAAAGGCCATCACCGCTTCGCGGCGATCTTCCGGCGCCGCCCGAAGTCCATGGACGATCGCAAACTCGTCTCCGCCCAGTCGCGCCAAGGTGTCGTTCTCGCCCAGTGATGCCTTCAAGCGCCGCGCCGCTTCTTTAAGCAGGGCATCACCGGCCGGATGGCCGAGCGAGTCGTTGACGACCTTGAATTTGTCGAGATCGACCATGAATATGGCGAAGGGCTCACCCGATCGGCGCAGGCGGCCGACCGCCTCCTCAATTTTCTCCAAGAAGAATGCGCGGTTGGCGGCGCCGGTCAACAAGTCGTGGTGCGCCATGAAAGCGATCTTCGCCTCGGCGCGCTGACGTTCAGTCACATCCTCATGGGTCGTCACCCAGCCCCCGCCCTCCATGGGTTGGCGCGAGATGGCGACGCTGCGGCCGTCGCTGAGATGCTGGAGCTTCGTCGAAGGCTGCACCACCGGCGCAACACGCTCCTGCCGGTACTCTTCCGCGCTTTGTCCGGCAAAGATCCCTTTCGCAACCCGCAGGTTCACGATTTCCTGCAGCGATGTGCCCGGGCCGAGCTGCTCGGCATCAAGGCCGTACATTTGACCGTAGCGGTAATTGCAGATGATGAGCCTTTGTTTCTCATCAAACATCGCAACACCTTGATTCATGTGGTGCAGGGTGGCTTTCAACAAGGCAGTCGTTCGCTGGTTTGTCAGAACGGCCAGAGCCAAGGCCAGGAGGAATGTCGTGCCAGTGGCCACCAGGATGAAGACAACCTGCGCCGCCGTGGGCTTCAGCATTGCCGGAGCCTCGATCTGAACATCGATGGCGCCGATCAGTGCCGCAGTGGCCTGCAGGATCAGCAGTGCCGCAATCAGCAATTGCGTACCGCGCAGGGGCCCGCGCGGCGCCCGCAGCGCACACGCTGTGGCATAGCCATTGCTGGCGACAATGACGCAAGCCAGTATCATGACACGTGTGCCGAGCGACGGGACCCCGATGGTGAACCAAGTCTGACCAAGCAGGGCTGCAAGCATAAGCGCGGCGCCGGCGCGCCACGGCACGTTACCCATGCAGGCCTGAACGATGCCGGAATTGAAGGCAAAGATACCGCTAAAGACGAGAACCTGAGCGGCGATCAGGACCCAGTTGGCCGAGAGCTCGCCGTGCGGCGCGCCAAGCAGCGCGGCGGCGGCAATCAAAATTGAGCCGACCGCCCAGTTGCGGGCAGGGACATAGTTGCTGTGGATGCGCCAAACATAGACCAAGCCTATCGCCTGAAGGATACGGATCAGGGCGAAGACGACGAGGAGGGTGCGAAAGTCTAGAAGGCCAGCCATCGAAGACCAAAGCCGATTTGAGTTCGCCTCGGTGCAATTGGCGCAAGTCTATGGCCGACAAATCGGAAAATGCGATTAAGGGCGTGATGTGGTTCCCGGTGTGGTTAAACGAATGTTAGTGGCGCATGGGTCGAGCAAGCAATCGCTCCCGGCTCGACCGGCAGTTCGCAAACAACGTCGACCGCCATGCGCCGGTCGCCAGCAGCGACAGGGCCACCGAGTTGCCCGCCGCGCCGGTCGTTACCGAGACCGCTAAGACTCACGTGGTCCGTTTTGTCGCCATTGCCGACCACGCCCCACAGGTGGGCTCTGCGGATCAGCTGCTTTTCAGCCCAAACAGCTTCTCGGCATTGCGGAAGGAGATCTTCTCGCGCACGTCCTGCGGCATGTCGATCGACTCGAGCACCTTGATGGTCTCGCGGATATAGCCCGGCCCCTTCTCCGGATCGAATGGACAGTCGGAGGCAAAAAGCACCTTGTCGGTGTTGTAGAATTCAAGCCCGCAGACGGTCGCCGGCCGCGAGCCGAAGACCGCCGTGTCGGCATAAAAATCCTTGAAATAATCGAGCGGGCGCTTCTTCAGCTTGGCGAGCACGGTGGTGCGCAGATCCTCGTCCGAGGTGCGGGCGCCGAGCTGGTCCCAGCCGGGACCGACGCGACCCTCGAGGTAAGGAACGAGCGCACCGAGATGATGCGCGAGAAGCTTGATGTTCGGCAGGCGGTCCATGAGGCCCGAGAAGACCAAACGCGCCATCGCCGCGCTCGTCTCATAGGGCCAGCCGAAGGTCCACCAGATCTCGTACTTCGATTTCGACTCGGTCTTGTAGTCCGGCATGCTGGCGTTGCGCGAGGGGTGCAGCAGGATCGGCTTGCCGTGCTTGGCGATCAGCTCGAAGATCGGAAAGAATTGCGGCTCATCGAGCGGCGCGCCGTTGACGTTGGTGTGGATCTGAAAACCGTTGGCCCCGAGTTGCGTGATGGCGCGCTCGGCTTCCTTCACGGCGGCAGCGGGCGAACCCATCGGCAACGCGGCGACATAGCCGGCGAAGCGATCGGGATGCTTGTCGACCAGCTCGGCGAGACCCTCATTAGCGAGCTTGGCGAATTCGATGCTCTGCTCGGCCGACCCCATCGCTTCGAGCGGCGGCATGCCGAGGGAGAGGACCTGCTTGTAATCCTTGAACATGTCGACGACGCGGAAACGCTCAGCAAGATCATAGATGGCGGGCACGCCGCGCATCCGCTTGCCGATGTCGCGCGCGGTGCCTTCGGACGCCAGCATCTTGTCCCACAGGCGCTTGGGAAAGAAATGATTGAATGCATCGATGTAACGCATGGAGTTCCTCGTCCTGAGCAGAGACAGAAAGGCTTGCAGCGGAGCGCTTCACGGCTCTCGCCGGAACACGCACCTCTACGCGTCCGCGGCTTGAAACGGCCGGTCCGCGCGCCGGCACCAATTCTCCCAGGCGCGGTCGAACGAATAGGGCCCGGTGCGGCTGATGATGGTGTCGACCTCGCCCGCAGTGAGGAACTTGATCTCGCCCATATCCATCGATTGCATTTGCAGCTTGGCGTTGAGCTCGAGGTAGACCGCCGTCCAAACCGCTTGCCGGACGCTTTGGCCGATGACGACGGCGCCGTGCCCGCGCATCAGGGCGGTGCGACGCGGTCCGAGCAAGCGGGCCAGATCGCGGCCCATGGCCATGTTCGAGACCAAGAGGTCGGTGTCGCCGAATTTGTCGTGCGAATCCCAGATCGGCACCTCGTGCCCGATCGAGGCGCACATGTGCAGCAGCGGCTTGAGCTTCGTCCCGGTAATGCCGAACGGAATCACGCTCGGGCTGTGATTGTGGACGACGGCGGTGACCTCGGGCCGAACCTCGTAGATCGCGCCATGGATGAACCGCTCAAGGTAGGGCTTGCGCCCGCGCGCATCCAGAGGGTCGCCCTCCAACGTGAATTCCATGATGTCGTCACGCTCGATTTGCTCCGGCGCCCGTGCTCGCGACAGCCAATATCGCTCCGGACGGTCGGGATGTCGTGCGCTGATATGGCCAAAAGAATCGACAATCCCCTCGCGGGCGAGGATTCGATTGGCGGTGACGAGTTCTTCGAGCAAGAAGCCAAGCTCGCTCATTGAGCATCCTTTCGCGGCTCCGGGCCACGGGACGCGCATGCCGCGCGGCAACCTCATCCACGGCGGAGGGCTACGAAGCTGTGATTAGTGGGGCGCACGGCTCCCGGCAAGGGTCGGATTTCACCCCGCGGATCGCCGTTTGACGGAGGCGCCACGGGCGCAACTTGGACTTGCGCAGCGATTCATCAGTGCAGAAGCCGGCCGCGGTGCGTTGACACCGCCGACCGACTCTCCCAAGGATCGGTGCAATCGTATGACTCAAGGCACGGTTGGGGTGCGCTGGGACGGCCGGACAGCGGCCGCCAGCCCAGGGGTTGCGGGGGCGTGTTGTGAGGGTTGTCAGAAAACTGGCGCTCGCGGGCGCGGTATTGGGCGCGGTTGTTGCCGCGCATGCAACGGCCTTTGCCCAAACGGCGGGGCCGGCGGTGAGCAGCGACTACGATGCGCTGCTCGCAAAGATGCTCAAGGATCCATCCAATCTCGACGTGACCTTCCGCTACGCGGAGCTGGCGACGCTACGCGGCGACTACGAGGCGGCCATCGGCGCCCTCGAGCGGATGCTGTTTTACAATGCCAACCTGCCGCGCGTGAAGATCGAGCTCGGCGCGCTCTACTTCAGGCTCGGCTCATACGCGATGGCGAAAAGCTATTTCGAATCGGCGCTTGCCAGCGACCTCCCGCCGGAAGTGAAAGCGAAGGTCAACGTCTTCCTTGCCGAGATCGCCCGGCGTACCGCGCCGGATCAGTTCAGCGCCTTCGCGTGGACGGGCGCGCGTTATCAAACGAATGCCACCATCGGACCCGACAATACCCTCGTTCGCGTCCTCGGCGAGAACGTAACCCTCAACGGCCAGTTCGCTAAGCAGCCGGACTGGAATTCGTTCGCCTTCGCGTCTTTCGGCTACTCGCACGACCTCGGCAATCAGCGCGGAGACACGATCGAGGCCAGTGGCCTGGGCTATTATTCGAAGCAGGTTCTCGCCGAGCAATTCGATCTCGGCATCGCGGAGCTTCAAGTAGGCCCGCGCTTCGCACTTTTCCCGGAAACAATTACCGGCGCGTCGCTCAAGCTGTACGGCATCGCCAACGTGGTGGCGCTCGGGGGCTCGCAATATTTCAACACCCTCGGCAGCGGCGTGTCGTCGCGCTTCCAGCTCGGCGTCTTCACGGTGGTCGAGCCGAGTTTCGAGTATCGGCACCGCGACTTCTTCGATACGGCCAATTTCCCGACTGCCGGCCTGCAGAGCGGGGATCTGATGACGACGGCGATTGCTGCGGAAGGACTGTTGCCGGGCCTGACCAAATTTGCCGTGCGCCTCGCCTACGACCGCAACGATTCGATCTTCGATGCATACACTTACGATCGCTGGTCGATCGACGTTGGCATTCCCATCGAGTTCACCACCTATTGGGGCGGCGCCAGGCAATGGGTCGTCACGCCGAACGTCGGTTACAGCTGGACCAACTACGGGGCCCCTGATCCGACGATCGATCCGGTCATCATCCAGCGCGACAACGAATGGCGCGTCGGCGGCACGGTCGATATGCAGATCCACGAGAACTTCGGAGTGCGGACACAACTGCAGTACGTTCGCATCAAGTCCGATCTGAGCAACTACGACACCAGCAACTTTTCGGTCGCGGTCGGACCGACGCTGCGCTTCTGAGGGAGGCGGCCCATGCGCGTCGAGACACGGCTTGAGATGGCTTCGCTTGGTTGGCCGCATCTTCTGCGGCGAGCCACCGCGGGCTTCGCCGGAAAATGCTTCGGGAGTGCCGCGCTGGTCCTCACCATCGCGACGCTCGGGGGCGCGCCGGCGCTGGCGCAGAACGTCGGCACGGCCTCCGCGGTCAATCCCGCCTCGACCGGCAAGCCGCCCGGCGGTGCCGTGCGCACGCTCACGCTCGGCTCCGAGGTCGTTCACAACGAGCGCATCCAGACCGACGCCGCCGGCTCGGTTCAGCTCCTGTTCGTCGACAAGACCTCGATGAGCATCGGACCGAACAGCGACGTAACGATCGACGAATACGTTTTCGATCCCAACGCCAATACCGGCAAGATGGCGGTCACGGTCAGCAAGGGCGTGATGCGCTTCGTCGGCGGGCAAGTAAGCCACACCGGCGATGCCACCGTGACGACCCCCTCGGCCTCGATCGGCATCCGCGGCGGCACCGTCATCTTCGACGCCAAGGGGACCATCGTCAGCCTGTTCGGCAAGCTGACGATCACCGGCAAGAATGGCGATCCGTTTATGCTCTACCGTCCGAACATGTTCGTCAATTTAGGCCCGGGCGGGTCGCTGACGCCGCAGTTCGTGACGCAGGAGATGATCGCGTTCTACAATGCGCGGTTCCAGGCCAAGCCCGGCCAGACCGGAGGCACCGGCCACCAAGTGACGGCGACGAGAGTGAACAACGAGCTTGCGCTTTACGACGTGACCGGCTCCATCTTGCCCACATTCTGGGCGGTGCAGTCGCCCACCACCACGACTGTGCCGACCGAGTGCAACGATCCTTCCTCGCCCATCTACATGACGGTCTGCACCACCTTCCAAACAACGCTTCAGTCCGTGCGACTGGGGGCGCAGACCGCGGCAGCGGCGGGAAGCGTGCCTCCTCCGCCACCCCCTCCCCCGCCCCCCTGTAACTATTGTTGGTACCGCGTCGGGCACTGAACTGACGCGCAAGCGGCAACGAGGTGCCGTCGGGGCGGGCTTGAAGGACGCCCACACGAAGGGCCCTCGACAATTGTCCAGGAAAAATCGCCGCGGAAATGTGGCGCGGCCGCGGCAGTAGCGGCCGGCGGCATGGCTGTACGACGACGCCCCCCGTGTGACGCCGCACTTGCCGCCAGGCCGAACCATCCAGCCGGCATGCGCGGCGGGCCGCAGCCCTGTGCGATAGGTCACAGGCCCTTCCTTGCCGGCCGTGCTCTCCTTACTCAATGGCGCTCAGAGCGCGCGCGGTCCTACGCGAGAGAACGATACGCGACTTTCTTGCGGCTCGTTTCCCGAAGTGGCGTGAAGGAGTCCGAATCATGCGTTTCCACCGGGAGCTTAACGGCGCCAAGGGCGTCGGGCTGATCCTGACAATGGTGACGCTCGGCACGATACCGGCGCTGGCCCAGACGGTAGGCACCGCGGCCGCGGTCAATCCGGCCTCGACCGGAAAGCCTCCGGGCGGCAGCGTGCGGACGCTCACGATTGGCTCCGACGTCGTTCACAACGAGCGCATCCATACCGACGCCGCCGGCTCGGTTCAGCTCCTGTTCGTCGACAAGACCGCGATGAGCATCGGACCGAACAGCGACGTGACGATCGACGAATACGTTTTTGATCCGAATACGAATACCGGCAGGATGGCGGTGACGGTCGGCAAGGGTGTCATGCGTTTCGTCGGCGGCCAAGTGAGCCACGACGGCGAGGCGACTGTGACGACCCCCTCCGCCTCGATCGGCATCCGCGGCGGCACGGCCATCTTCGATGCGCGGGGAACCGTCATCAATCTCTATGGCCGCCAGACGATCACCGCCCGGGACGGCACACCGGTCTCGCTCTATCGCCCCGGCGCCTTCGTCAATGTCGGCCGCGGTGGCGCGGCGTCCTCGCCCGGTTTTGCGTCGGCGCAGATGCTGGCCGCATACAATTCCGCCTTCGAGGCCAAGCCGGGACAGACCGGAGGCAGGCGGGACCGGCTGACGCGGCGGCAGGTGGATGCGCTCCTGGCGCATAACGTGACCGGTTCCATCACGCCCCGCACCCTGGCCTATGGCGGCCCGACCACGTGCCACGACCCCTCGGCGCCCCGATATATGCAGGTCTGCACCACCTTCGAGACAACCGCGCAGGCCATCCAGCAAAGCGTGCAAAGCGCCGCGGCGTTAACGGCGGCGGGCCAGCTGGCGATGCCGCGCATGCCTCCCCGGGGCCGTTGAGCCGGTCCCGCCAGCACGCAGGAACGTCGCTCGCCCTCCGCTAACCCTGCCGTTGCCCGCGGTTGTGCCGCCTTGGGTAACGAACTATCCTGAATGCCCTCGCGAGGGTGTGACGGCGAGGGGGTGGTCTACTTGCAAGCGATGACGGGGTGGCGCGCGCGGCTCGCCCATTGGGGACGGAGCAAACACAGCAAGACGGCGCTCGTCGTGGTCGTCGCCGCCGGCGTTCTTACCGCCGTCACGCTCCTGCGATTGGTTGATCCCCGTTTTCTTGTCGAGATGCGCGAGCACACATTCGATGCCTACCAGCAAATCCACCCTCGGCCCTATGGTGACTATCCGGTCCGCATCGTCGATATCGACGACGCCTCGCTGGCGGCGCTCGGACAATGGCCGTGGCCCCGCACCCGTCTCGCCACCCTCGTCGACCGACTGAACGAGCTCGGCGCGGCGGTCATAACGTTCGACGCCGTCTTTGCGGAGCCTGATCGCTCCAGCCCCGAGCGAATTGCGAACGAGTTGCCGGCAGGCGCCGGCGAGGACTTGCGGCCCGTCCGCGAGTTGCTCGGCCGCCTGCCGGATCACGACCAGGTATTCGCGTCCGCAATCGAGCGAGCCCCGGTGGTCAGCGGCTTTACCCCGCTGCCCACGAAGAATGATCGCCGGCCGCCGAGGAAGGCCAGTATCTCGTCGCAGGGGCTCGCCGCGAGCAAGATTGTCCGCCCGCGCTTTCAGGGGGCGACGAGCAACCTTCCGGTCATCGACCAGGCCCTCAAGGGGGTTGGCGGCATCATTATCAGCTTCGACGACCGGGCCGGCATCGTCCGCCGCGTTCCGATGCTGTATTCGGACGGGGTCGAGGTCTACCCGGGCCTGGTGGCCGAGGCCTTGCGGATTGCTCAGGCCGGCGGAAGCATCAGCACGCGCAGCACGAGCGCCAGCGGCGAGCTCGACAGCGGGCGCCCGGCGCTGGTCAGCATGCGCATCGGCAGGTTGCCCTTGCCGCTGACGCCGAACGGCGAGCTGTGGCTCTACTACGACCACAATCGGCCGGAGCGCTATGTTTCGGTCAAGGATGTCCTCGACCCAAGCCGAGACGGCGAGATCCGGCCGCGCATCCAAGGTCAAATCGTCTTTGTCGGCACGTCGGCGCGCGGCTTGCTCGACAGCCGCATCACCACGCTCGGCGAATACGTGCCGGGCGTCTCGATCCACGCGCAGATGGCCGAGCAAATCGTATCGCAGACATTTCTCAGCCGCCCCGATTGGGCGGATGGGGCAGAGATCACCGCCACGATTTTCCTCGGCGTGCTGCTGACCCTCTTGTTGCTCGTGCTCGGCTCGGGCTTCGCGCTCGCCATCGGCACCGCGGTGATCTCGCTCGGCGTCGTGGGTTCCTGGCACGCGTTCTCGTCGTACGGCGTTCTGCTCGATCCGATCTATCCCTCGATCGGCGCGCTGGCCGTCACCTTTGCGGTGACGGGGGTCCTCTATGTGGCGACTGATAGAGAGCGCAAGTTCGTTCGCCAAGTGTTCGGCCAATATCATGCGCCGGAGCTTTTGGCCAAGCTCGAGCGCGCGCCGCATTTGATGCGGCTCGGCGGCGAGATCCGCCCGCTGAGCATCATGTTCATGGATGTGCGCGGGTTCACGCCCATCGCCGAGCAGCTTTCAGCCGAAGAGCTCGTGCATTTTCTCAACACGCTCCTCTCCCCGCTCTCCGATGCCATCGAGGACGAGCTCGGGTTCATCGACAAATATGTCGGCGACGCCATCATGGCATTCTGGAACGCGCCGCTCGACATGCCGGATCATGCGGCGCGCGCCTGCCGCGCGGCCTTGCGCATGCGCGCGGCCATGACACGGCTGAACGCCGCCGATGCATTCGGCTTCAAGGCAAGAGGACACGCGGAGGCGGACGTGCACATCCGCATCGGCATCAACACCGGAGAGGCCTGCGTCGGCAATATGGGCTCGGAGAAGCGCTTCAATTATTCGGCGTTGGGGGATGCCGTGAACGTCGCTTCGCGCATCGAGGCGGGCGCCAAGGGCTTTGGCGTCGACATCCTCGTCGCGCAGGATACCGCGCGCGCGGCGAGCGGCTTTGCCTTCCTCGAGGCCGGCGAGCAATCGCTGAAAGGCAAGTCGCACGCGACCTCGCTGTTCGCCCTCGTCGGCGATCCCGACGTGGCGGCGAGTGCGTCATTCGAGAAGCTTGCGCAGGCGCATGGCCGGCTGATCGCGGCGCTGCGAACGAGCGACATCGCGGCCGCGGCGGCAGCGCTTCTCTCTTGCCGCCAGCTCGCCGACCCGGAACTGTCCGCCTTCTATGATGGGTTCGACGCGCGGGTTCGCTCGCTTACGGCCAGCCCGGCAAGCGAAGCCGCCGAATGAAGCTTAGTGTCAGGCGCTGCCGCCGCCCAAAGGAACGAACCGTCGACGCTGACGCCGGGATAGACCTGCTTGAGTGCTTTCCAAATATCGCGCCCTGACCAAAGCAGCCTTGGAGGGAACCGTGTCGTTTGCCATCGATCATATCGATCATCTGGTCTTGAACTGCCACGACGTTGAAGTCACCGCGGCCTGGTATCAGCGGGCGCTCGGCATGGAGCGGGAAGAATTCGGCCCCGACCGACGCATCGCCCTCAAATTCGGAACCCAGAAGATCAATTTGCGCCCGACCGGCGCGCCGAATTGGGATACCGGAAAGGCTGACATCCCGGGTTCCGCCGATTTCTGCTTGATAACGAGGGTCGTTCCCGACGACACGGTCCGCCATCTTCAGGCGTGCGGTGTCGCAATCGCCGCCGGGCCTACCCCGAAGACCGGCGCGCGCGGACCGATGATGTCCGTCTACTGCCGAGATCCGGACGGCAATTTGGTCGAGATCGCGCATTACGCGTAGCGCGGAGATCGAGCGGGGCTTCCGCTTCCAACAAGACGGAAACCGCTCCGAGCGTCAACGTACGATTTCGTAGCCGGTCACGCCGAAGGCCCAACGCTGCAATTCGTCGCCGGCGCTCTCTTTTTGCGCTAGCCAAGCCTTGATCTGGTAGATGAAGCTCAGCAGATAGCTCGCCCCATCGCCGACCGGGACGAAACCCCTGTTCCTAAGCGACCTGCTGGTGACCATACGATCGACTTGGAAGTCTTCCGGCGCAACGAAGGCCAAAAGAATTCCCTTGCCGACCGGCTCGACGGCCTGGAAGCTCCGCAGGGAGCCGGGGTAGTTGTCCGCCGGAATCAATACCCGCCGCCCAACATTGATGCGGCCGATATCGTCCTCCGCAAGATATTTGTTGGGGTAGATCAGCGTCACATGGCGATCGGCATCGATATCAAGAATAACCAGGCGGCCTTGGACCAGTGTCTCGGCCTCGAACCGGAACCGTCCGCCAATCTTGACGCGGTTGCCTCCGGCGACTCTGATCTGCACCCGGCCGCGCGCCGGGCCGAGGAGCGCGTCGAGCTCATGGATCGCTTCTCCGAGTTGAGCCTCGGACAAATCTTGATCCGCCGCGAGTTCTGGGGGGTGCTGCGCGGGTGGTTGGGTCGCGGTATCCTTCGCAGGCGCCGCTGGCGGCGGTGCCTCCGTCACCACCAGGTGCAACGTGCGCTGCACGATGCCGAGCGCGGCGCCCCGAAACGTCAAGGTCGCGTCATAAGTGCCGGGCGCAATGATCTTTGCCGAAGGAAGCAGGCTCAACTTCACTTCCCCCGAGCCATCGGCCGCAAGGTCTCCTTGGGTGGGTGAGACACTCAGCCAATCAGGCCCTTTGCTCTGCATCGACCATCGGAGTCCGTTTCCGTCGGCCACGAGACGTACCGACGCATCAGAAGGGTTGAACGGACCGCCTTGCGTGCCGGCGAACGCAAAACCGTTCGGCGGCTCCGCAGTCAATGCCCCCGCCAGTCGCGCGTATCTGCCTGAAGGACACGCCCATGAGCCGGTGTGGACCGTGTTTCTCCAGTTGGTCGTCCCATCATCCAGGAAATTTATGTAGTACGAGCATCGATATTGGCGATGATTGTTGTCGACCCCCTCGAAGGCGAAGTTGGCGCCGCTCTCGATCGTGCTTGC
Organism: Xanthobacteraceae bacterium; assembly: GCA_052148715.1. Lineage (GTDB taxonomy): Bacteria > Pseudomonadota > Alphaproteobacteria > Rhizobiales > Xanthobacteraceae > JBKQHQ01. The sequence goes on from JBKQHQ010000279.1 coordinate 74,475, forward strand.
CACGCGCGCGGCCGGCCCGCTTGTTTGCCATACGTCGCCGCTGCGCTTTACATCGATGCTCTGCCCCGTATCGAGATGATTCCATCCTCCGATCAGGGATTCAAAAGCCGACTCCTGCGCATTACCGGGGCCAACCAGCAATAGGCCGGACAGGGCGCCGAAAAGAAATCGACAGACAACCTTGGCAATGAGCCCACTTTGGCACGGCGTGTTTGTCATCTCTCATTCTCGATCGCACTTCGGGAGCTAAAGAAACGTTCGTTTGTCGGCAAGCATCACGCCGCCAGCTCGTGCGGCATGCGCACCACGCCGAGGTCGTTTTCATACCCGATGCGCGGAACAAGGGCCAGCGGTCGTTGCGCACAAATCGATGACTGTATCAGCCGCGTTGCGTCGCCTTCCGCCCGCCGCGCGCTCCCTGTCGGGTCAACCTTCCGGTGCCGGGCCGCACCAGCCGGGCAGATAGTTGGCGTCCTCGCTCTTAGCGAGTTGCAACGCAGTCTCGGCCGCATGGCCGAAGTCGCGCTCGACGGCTTTGCGCTTGATGCGGCGCCGCAAAAAGTCCGCCCAAAGGAATTCACTGAAGGGCGTCGTATCCTTGGCGAAGCCTCCGGCTCGTCGCAACTCACCGGCGAGCGACCGGAAAGGGTCATCCACGAGCTCGGCGACCGATTTGGGGATGTCCTTGTAGCCGCGTCGGCGACCCTCGTCGTCGAACGGATGCATCCAGCTGCGATTGTCGAGGACAAACCAGAAAGCGTCGTGCTCGAGCTTGCCCAAATTCGCCACGACGGTGACGAGCACCTTCTTGACGCCTTCGTCATGCAGCGCGCGGGCGAGGTGGTGATGATCGATGACGTAGTGTTGGCCCCCCGGTCCGAGAATGACCGGGATCATATGTTTGCCAAGAAATTCAGCGCTCTTCTTCCCGCTCTTGCCGCTCTGCGCACGCCAACGCTTGCGCTTGGCTTCCACCTCGCGCATCCCCACAGTGATCTGGGTTGGATGCAGATCGGCGATGGCAACGGGATGGAGAATCGGATCGCGGATCGTGTTCATGTCGACCTCTCCATTCAATGGCAACCGAGCCGAGCCCAACGCTGGTTTGATGCAATCCTGTCACGCGCCGTTGGGGGGCTTCAGGTTTTGGCTCGAAAAAACCGCCCTCTCTTTGACTTGCCGCATCTTCGCGGGCGACCGCTTCAATGGCCCGTTGCGATCGCGGCCAGTCCTTGTGGCGACTCGGGCGGCCGATGGCCGCGCCAGACGATGTGCAGGTCGGGGCGCAGCAACAGTAGGTCGTAGCCGTAGATGTCGCGCGCCGTCGCGTCTTGGATGTCGAGCACGGCGAACGGGGCTCCAAGCGCCTTGAAAGCCCGCTCAAGCCCGCCGCAGTCCGCGTCGGAGCCGCCGAGCCGGATGAGCGTGTAACCTTGGCCGATCCGGTCCTGTACCGGCACGCCGTCTTCGAGCCAGACATGCGGCAGGCGCGCGCCCGGCCAGGTGGTCGGCACGTATTCCCTGAAATTGTGCGCGGGCCCCTCGCCCGGCTCCGAGGCGATCAATGGCGAACCGACATATCGGTAGCCGAGCTCGGCGCCGATCATCTCGTTGGTCTTGGGCTGCTCGACCGCGGCAACGTCAATGAGGTGCTTGCGCGATGCGGCACCGTCCCGGGTGTCGTCGGCAATATTGGGCCGCCACATGGAGCGCCATTTCCGCCGCCCGAGGGAGGCATAGCGCGAGGCTGCCACGTTGCGCTCCCCGATCTGCCGGCGCTCGATCTCGTAGGACGGAAGCAGGTTCGGCCCGCCCCATCCCTGCAGCGTGCCGGCGAGCTTCCAGGCAAGGTCGATGGCGTCGCCGACGCCGGTATTCATGCCAAGGCCGCCGGTCGGAATGACGAGGTGCACCGCGTCGCCGGCAAGAAACACCCGCCCGCCGCTGCCGTAGGAATCGGCCAGCAGCAGGTTCTGCTTCCATTGGCCGACATAGAGCATGTCGTACTTCACCGGCATCGCCACCGTCTTCTCGAACTGCGTCGCCATCTCGGCGTCGCTGTCGACGACCGAATGCAAGGTGAAATGCTTGGTCGAGTCCTGGACGATGAGGAAAGTCGCCTTGTCGTCGGCGACATGGTAATGCCGCCCCTTGCCGATCGGAATGCGCTCGTAGAGGTCCTCGCAATAGTAAAGGGCTTGGCGCAGCTGCAGCAGGTTGCCCTCGCCCTGCAGCTTGATGCCCAATTGCCGCCGCACCACGCTCGCGCCGCCGTCGCAGCCGACCAGATAGAGCGCTTCGATGCCGGAATGCGAGCCGTCGCTGTTCTTGACCTGCGCGGTCACCGATCCGTCTTGCTCCGTGAAGGCGACGAGTTCGCAGCCATAGCGGACCGTGACCGTCGGCATGTCGTCGGCCACGGACTTCAGCAGCGGCTCGAGCGTGTATTGGGAAATTAGCTGATACGGCTCCAGCGGCTGCGACCCGTCGTTGGTCGCCGCAATCACCTTCTTCGCCTCCGCAACCGACGAATAGGGCAGATGCAAGAGCGGCGGCTCGACCACCGAGAGGACAATGAAGACGTCCATGGGACATTGCGCCGGCAGCCCGGCAGCGCGCACCTTGCCGGCCAACCCCATCCGGCGATAAATCTCCATCGTGCGAGCGTTGCAGCGCTCCATCTTGGGAAGGAATTGCGGCGCCTCCTTTTGCTCGATCAAGGTGCAGCGGACGCCTTGCTGGCCTAGCGCAATCGCCAGCGTCAATCCGGTCGGCCCACCGCCGACGACGAGAACCTGTGTGTCCATGCCTTTTATTGCCCAGTATCGACCCACGCTCTCTTAGCAAAGAGCTCGGCGGTTGCCCACCTGCGCCGCCGGACGACATGACATCGCTCACCGGCTGTGCCCCGCAATGGCTGCACCGGCATCGCCCCCGGCGCGCCGGGGCTCACTTGTCGTGCAGACGTCCAATCCGCGAGCTACAAATTCACGTTGACGTATCCCGCGGACTGAGTCATCGCTCGCCGGTCCGATTTCGTCGACGCGCGACATTGGGCAGGGGTCCTTCGACCATGTGTGGCGAAAACAGCAGTCAACCTAGCCAGCCGTCGTTGGTGCGAGCGGACGCCTGACCGCAAGCGTTAGGGCTCACCGCGCCGCCGCGACGGCCGATCCGAGGTGAGCCATGAATATGAGCGGCATGACGACCGCCGTGCGTGCGTTTCCGCTCGGTCTCGGGCGGCGAGGGTTGCTCCCCAACCCGTATGATGTCGTCGTCTTTCTTGCGCTGACCTGCGCTTTCGTTGTGCTCACGCATGGAGCGCACGAGATGAAGGCGTCGCTTGCCGCGCTCAACCTCGAGCCGGTGACTCTCGACCCCAAAAACCTGCCCGAATACGCGTTGCGCACGACCATGCGGATGTTCGCGGCGATCCTGGCGTCCCTGCTCTTCACGTTCTTGATCGCACCGCTTGCGGCGAAAAGCCGGAAGGCCGAGCTCGTCATCATCCCGGCGCTCGACATTCTCCAATCGGTCCCGGTGCTCGGCTTTCTCACCTTCACGATCGTCTTCTTCATGCAGCTGTTTCCCGGCAACCAACTGGGCGCCGAATGTGCCGCCATTTTTGCAATCTTCACGGCCCAAGCCTGGAATATGGCGTTCAGCTTCTATCAGTCGCTCCGCACGGTACCGACCGACCTCGCGGAGGTCTCGGCGCATTTCCGGCTGTCGCCGTGGCTGCGTTTCTGGCGACTGGAGGTGCCCTTCGCGGCACCCGGCCTGATCTGGAACACCATGATGTCGATGTCGGGAGGCTGGTTCTTCGTCGTCGCATCCGAGGCGATCACGGTCGGCAATACGACGGTGAAGCTGCCGGGCATCGGTTCGTGGCTGGCGGTGGCGATCGAGCAGAAGGACATCCAAGCCGTCGTTCTGGCAGTCGCCACCATGGGCTGCGTCATCATCGCCTATGACCAGCTGCTGTTTCGGCCGATCGTCGCCTGGGCGGACAAATTCAAGTTCGAGCAAACAGCGGCCTCGGCCCGGCCGCGCTCCTGGGTCTACGACCTCATCCGCCGCACCCGCGTGATCCGGCTCATCTCGGCTAATCTGTCACAAGCGTCGGCATACCTGTTCACGGCCTCGAGCCGCATCCCAGCCCCGCGGGCAAAACTGAAGTTTCCGTGGTGGCTCGCCAAAGCGATCGACGCGCTCTGGCTTGCATTCGTCATCGCGACCGTGGTCGAGGCGCTGTGGCTCGTGGTCGACTATATCCGCGCGACCCTTGGTCTAAGCGATGTCGTGGAGGCGCTCGGGCTCGGGGTGCTGACGCTCGTAAGGGTCGTCGTGCTCATAGCGATTGCGAGCTTGATCTGGGTGCCGATCGGGGTCTGGGTGGGGTTGCGGCCATGGGCGGCGGAACGGGTGCAGCCTCTCGCGCAGTTCTTGGCTGCGTTCCCGGCCAACGTGCTTTTTCCCATCGCAGTCGTGGTCATCGTGTCGTTGCGCCTCAACCCTGATGTCTGGCTAAGCCCGCTCATGGTGCTCGGCACGCAATGGTATATCTTATTTAACGTCATCGCCGGCGCGAGCGCATTTCCGAACGATCTGCGCGAAGCCTCGACGGTCTACCACCTGCGCTCCTGGCAATGGTGGCGCGATGTCATTCTCCCGGGTATCTTTCCATATTACGTAACGGGAGCGCTCACAGCTTCGGGCGGCTCGTGGAATGCAAGCATCGTCGCCGAGGTCGCGAGCTGGGGCGACATCAAGCTCAAGGCACACGGACTGGGCGCGTTCATCGCGCAGGCCACCGAGGACGGCAATTACCCGCGCGTCGTCCTCGGCATCGCCGTCATGTCGATCTTCGTCGTTACTTTCAATCGCCTGGTCTGGCGCCCGCTCTATGCGTTTGGGGAGCGCTTTCGGCTCGCTTGAGAAGGGAATTGTGCGATGGACGCAGTGACCGTCACCGTGGCTCCGATTGTGCGCGTTGATAGCGTGCGCCACTTCTATCACAAGGGCGAAGGCAACTATCTTGTCTTGGACGATGTCAATCTGCAGCTGAGCGGCAACGAAATTGTTGCGCTGCTTGGCCGTTCGGGGTGCGGAAAATCGAGCTTGCTGCGGATCATTGCCGGCCTGATGTCTCCAAGCCAGGGAAAGGTCAGCATCGGCGGCCAACCGGTGGACGGGCCGGCGAGCGATGTGGCGATGGTGTTCCAGAGCTTTGCGCTTTTTCCCTGGCTGACGGTCCTCGAGAACGTCGAGATCGGCCTCGAAGCCCAGGGAGTATCGCCGGATGCGCGCAAGAAACAGGCGCTTTCCGCCATCGATCTCATTGGTCTTGATGGCTACGAAAGCGCCTACCCGAAGGAATTGTCGGGCGGAATGCGCCAGCGTGTCGGCATAGCCCGCGCGCTCGTCGTCCATCCCAAGGTGCTGCTGATGGATGAACCTTTTTCGGCGCTTGACGTGCTGACCGCCGAAACGCTGCGCACCGATCTCCTCGATCTTTGGTGCGAAGGCCGCCTGCCGATCGCCTCGGTGCTGATGGTTACCCACAATATCGAGGAGGCGGTGCTCATGTGCGATCGTATCCTCGTGTTTTCCTCAAACCCCGGCCGCATCCAGGCCGAGATCAAGGTCGAGCTCCACCGGCCCCGCAACCGGCTTGATCCCGCGTTCCGGCAGCTGGTCGACGACATCTATGCGCGGATGACAGCGCGGCCGGCCGGCAAGCCCGCGCGCGACGGCCTATTTCCCGGGACTGGCATTTCGATGGTCCTGCCGCGCGTCTCGCCCAACCTTATGGCCGGCCTCCTGGAGACCGTCGCCGGCGAGCCGTATCACGGCCGGGCGGACTTGCCGGCCTTGGCCGCCAATCTGCAGATGGAGGTCGACGATCTGTTTCCGATTGCCGAAACATTGCAATTATTGCGTCTGGCCGAAGTCGAGGAGGGCGACATCCGCCTGACGGAGGCAGGCAAGCGTTTCGTGCACACCGATATCGACGGGCGCAAGAAGCTGATCGCACAGCACCTCGTCACCTATGTGCCCCTTGCCGGACATATCAAGCATGTACTCGATGAGAGGACGTCGCACCGAGCTCCGGTCAGCCGCTTCCGCGATGAGCTCGAGGACCACATGAGCGAGGAGCAAGCCGAGCAGACGTTGCGGGCGATCATCTCCTGGGCGCGCTTCGGCGAAGCCTTCGCCTACGATGAGAACAGCGCCGTCTTCAGCCTCGACAATCCGAGCTGAGGGCACCCTGCGCGCCGCCTCGCTCGCCCCTTTTCGGGACAGCCGCGGCCGTTCCGGCACCGACGCAAGCCTCAACCAGTGCGGGAAGAGATCGGCGAATCGTCAGCCAGTGACAAGGGCATAAGCGGTAGCACCGACCCATCCGAGCCAACCCGCGACAAGCAGCAAGGCGAGCGCAAGCATTGCCCAGTCCGGGGAAGCCAAGTCGGATTGCAAAGAGTGTTTCATCGTCACAACCCAAAAAAGATGGCCGGCCGGGATCTAGTGAGGAGGCCACTCACATACCCGGCCGGCCGAACCCCACGGACCCAGGAATGCGGCGGACCTAGGCAATCGCGGGGCATTGCGGAATCGGAGAGCATCAGGAAGGTAGCATCATGAGGGGCGTCACATAATGAATATTTCATGACTTCCACAGGCTCTGCGGATCGCGTCTCGGCGCGCGCACGAGCCGGCAAATCCGATGCGACACCCATGGCCACACGCGGCTCTGGGCCGTTTCGGCCGAGACAAACGGAAGCGCCATCGTGCTTAGAGTCTGCCGGGCTCGTTGGATTTTGCAATCAGTAAAGCGCGAACGAGCGGGCCGCATGTGCCGAATAGAATAGCACCGTCCGCGGCCTGACTGCCGCGCACGGTGCCAAAGTTGAGACAACTCTCCGACTATCTTTTTTCCGAAAAATCCGAAGCTCGATCGCTCACTTTTTCATGCAGCCGTAAAGAAAGGACCAGCTTTTCTTGCCCCTGAGCTTTTGCTCCCGCGACTGTTTGCGGCATTCGGTCCACTTCTCTTTCTCGAGCGCAAGCGTTGCCTTGACTTCATTCCAGTGCTTGCGGGTCCATGAGGTCGGCTCGCCCTCTGGGGTTTGCGCCATTGCGCTCAACGTACCGCCTGCAAGAACTGCAACAACGATCAACGGAAACATAGATATGCGACGATGCTTCATATGGTTCTCCTTCGGATGAGCGGCTCAGGCTGCACTACGCTCGTGAACCGCGGCTAATATGGGACCAAGCAGCGAGCACGGGGCAACGGAGTCTGAGCGGTGATGTCGCTATGAGCGGGATATGCAAATCGATTCACGACGCGACGAGAACGCAATAATACTTTCGCGACACCAAGATGACAATCGCCATCGCCTCAGCTTCCGTTTGCGTACCCACGGCCGAGTTCACGCCCGTCTGCGTCTGCTGCAGCGCACGCGCGCACCGCGGGGTCGGCCCGGGCCGCGGGGTCGAACTGGGAGGCAAGCCGACCGTACGCGGCAGGTGGTCCAACGAGCCCAATCAACCCCGCGACGGCTATGTCGAGCGCCCCCGAATGGAGCGCGACGTCATCGGGGATGGCAATTGCGATCGTCCGTTCTCGGTTGAACCGAAATAAAGGCTGAATCGCCCGCGGCCCGGCGGAAGCCTCGGGCCCAAAAATGCCTGCTTCCACTTAAGCATTACTTGCCCCTGTCGCCTCCGGGCCATAATCTCCGTACCCTATTCGCACGCCTCTCGACCAACGAGAGCACGACAATCGCATCCTCGCGACGATGTTCAAGCTTAGGCGATCGGCCCTTACCGGCGCCGAACGCTCGCGGTGGCGTCGTTCGTGGGTTCGAGCGGGAGGAGCAGAGGGTGGAACGACGATGACGGCATTGCTGCGCCTGAGCGGCGCGATCGACGCCATTACGCAAAAGCTGTCGGTGGTCGCGGATTGGTTGGTTCTGCTCGCTTGCCTGGTCAGCGCCGGCAACGCCTCGGTGCGCTATTTGTTCAGCTACAGCTCGAACGGATTGCTCGAGATCCAATGGTACATGTTCGGCGCGCTTGTGTTTCTCGGTGCCTCGCACACCCTGCGGATGAACGAGCACGTGCGGGTCGACGTGGTCTATTCCTCGGTCCCCGAGCGCGCCCAATTGTGGATCGATGCGCTCGGGTTCATCTTCTTTTTCCTGCCGGTCACAATTTTCTTGACGCTTATCACGCTGCCGTTCTTCATCAGCTCGTTTGTGCAAGGCGATATCTCCAATAACGCCGGCGGGCTGGTACTTTGGCCGATCAAAGCGATGCTGCCGCTCGGCTTTTTCATGCTGGCGCTTCAGGGTGTTTCCGAGCTGATAAAGCGCGTGGCCGCGCTGATGGGCTTGCGACGCATGGACACCCGCTACGAAAAACCATTGCAGTAGATCGCCATGTTTTCTTACGGCATCATGCCGCCATTGATGTTCGGGGCGATGATCATTTTCATGCTCATCGGCTTCCCGGTGTCGTTCTCGCTGGCGACCGTAGGCCTGTTCTTTGGAATCTTGGGAATCGAGACCGGCCACTTCGAACCCACATTCCTGCAGGGTCTGCCGTTCAGGTTCTTTAGCATCATCTCCAACGACCTTTTGCTCTCGATCCCCTTCTTCACCTTTATGGGCGCCATTCTCGAGCGCTGCGGGCTGGCCGAGGACTTGCTCGAAGGCACGGGTCAGTTGTTCGGGAAAATTCCTGGCGGGCTTGCCTACGCGGTGGTTCTTGTGGGCGCCGTGCTCGGAGCCATCACCGGCACGGTCGCGGCGTCGGTGATCGCCATGGGCGTGATCTCGCTCCCGATCATGATCAAATACGGCTACGACATGCGCCTCGCGACCGGCGTGATCGCAGCCTCCGGCACCATCACCCAACTGATCCCGCCGTCGCTGGTGCTGATCGTGCTGGCCGACCAGCTGGGGCGCTCGGTCGGCGATATGTATCTCGGCGCCATTGGCCCCTCCATTCTTCAGGTCGTGATCTTCCTGCTTTACGTCGTCGGCCTCTCGCTTGTCCGACCCCAGGCGATGCCGCCGCTGCCCACGGAGGCGCGCGGCGAAATGGGCTGGGCCCTCATCAGCCGGGTGCTCTGGGGAATGATCCCGTCGATCGTTCTCATCTTTCTGGTTCTCGGCACGATCTTCATGGGTCTGGCAACACCGACCGAGGCCGGCGCCATGGGTGCGGTCGGCGCCCTGGCGCTCGCCGCGCTGCACCGGCGCCTTACTTGGCCGCTCGTTCGGCAAGGCATGTCTTCGACCATGCGGCTGACCTCCATGGTCGTCTTCATCCTGATCGGCTCGACCTGCTTCAGCTTCGTGTTTCAGGGCATGGATGGCGCGCGTTGGATCGAGCACATGCTGACCAGCCTTCCCGGCGGACAGTTCGGCTTTCTCGTGTTCGTCAACGTGTTCGTATTCTTCCTCGCGTTCTTTCTGGACTTCTTCGAGATTGCCTTCATCGTCATTCCGATGCTGGCCCCGGTCGCCGCTAAGCTCGGCATCGATCTCGTTTGGTTCGGCGTGCTTTTGTGCGTGAATATGCAGACCTCTTTCATGCACCCGCCGTTCGGATTCGCCCTCTTCTACCTGCGTGGCATCGCGCCTCGCGAGGTGAAGAGCTCCGACATCTACTGGGGCGCCCTACCCTGGGTCGGTATGCAGCTTATTCTCGTCGTGATCGTGATCTTTTGGCCGAACTCGGTCTCGTACTGGGTCGATAGCGGTCCCAAGATCAATCCCGACTCGGTGCATATCGAGGTGCCGCTGCCGGAACCCCCTCCCCCGCTGGATTTCAAATAGCCGCGGTCGAACTCCAGCGGGAAGTATTCCTAATCTCCCACCCGCAGGCGGCGGCAAGCAGCCCAATCGCGGCCTGGCGGCAAATTTTTGGGTACATGGAACCATGTACCGCAATCTTAGTTAACAAGCGGGGTGCAACTCTGGTGCTGTATCGTGGCGGCTCGCAGTCGACGTGCAAGTTATTTCCTGCTCGACCCAATTGCGCTCGAGCTTGAGATCCTCGGTCTGGTCGTTGGCACTTTGATCGTGCTGCTCGTTTAGCACGCGTCTTGGTCCAGCCGATGAAGCAACGCTCGCCTGGCCCGCGTGGGCTGGAGGGCTGTGGCCTAAGCCGTTCTGGACCGCAATGGCTTCGGTTGCGCCGGCGGTCAGTAGTCCTGGCCAATTTGGCGCGTCGCCGAGGCGGCTGGAAATCAGCCAGGGCAACCGAATGCGGTTCCAATGGAACCGCGATTTAGCATTGGTACGCTCATTCTCGGCGAATCAAAAGTCGTTCGGATCGCCCGGTCTCAGCAGCGCACCCACGAGATCACGAGCGCGCTCTCAAACCCAAATCCGCTTTCTGTGTCCGTACAGCGCAATTGATCCCTGGCCGCGGGGGGCAAGGCCGCCCAATCAAACACCACCGCCCGGCACGAAGCAGCGAATGTACGCTTTCCCGTTGTATTTCGTGTACCAAACTACGGCCTCGCCGACCGGGTTGCCTGCATTGTAAACAACCGCTTCGGCCGGCACCGGGAGCCATTCCCCGTCGATCGGCACCCAGTATTCGTCCGCACGCATATTGTAATCGGTGCGGTGTCCGTCCGCGACATCGCAGCAAGGCACGCCCTTGGGGCTCATGACGCTCTTGAACCACGAGCGAATATTGTCGGGGACGTTGCCGTATTGGCCTTGGTCGGTCGCCAGCGCCGGCAGCGACACAGCACAGATCGACACGACAGCCAACATCCGTGCACACAAACTCATGGGTAGCCTCCTAGTATGAACCTGCGAATCGGATCGCAACGTGAAGACATCATGATGAAATCATGAACTTGGCACTCATCCAATACTTCTTTTTACGAACCGCACAATTATCGTATACGCAGAATTACCTAAAAGACACTGTGCAAGCGATATCATTGCTTCACCTCAAGCTTATTCAACCGGTATTAAACTACACTTCCTGCCCACAGGTCGAGCAAGATCCGACGGTGGCGTAACCGCATTCCTGCCTACTGGAGTTAAATTATGCACGAACTATGCCAATCACAGGCGCAAGTAAGCAGCCGCCACCACGGCACGAAGCCAGGGTAAGGACAACAAAACGATACTTGAAAGCCGACGATTACTTGGACCGGAGCTGGACGCCGCCACCCGGCGGAAAGCAGCGGATGTCAGTCTTGTCGATGAATTTCGTGCGACGGCCTTAGGGCTTGGTCGCCCGGACTACCTGCGTCACGCACGACGCCTCGCTCCACCCCGTCCCGGTCCGGACGAGTGTTGAGATCGGTGCTGTGACCGTCGGCGATGTCGCGGCACGGCACCCCGTCCGGGCCGCGCACACTGCCGATAGGCGAGAGAAATCCGCGACGACCAGCTTATGAACCCACCTCCCGAGAACTATACTTGCCACAAGAAACTGGCGGCGGGTACCGGACCTCGTTGACGCGTCGAAGCCTTCGCGGCTTTCTGGTCGTCAGTCGAGACCTGTGGCAGGCGCATATCTGGGCTGCGCATCACCAAACAAGACCTGAACCTGCCGGTCTTGCCGAATGCCCACCGAACCCGTGCGCACACGACTGCCGAAATGATCGGCACAAGTGTGTCCGGCCTTGATGATTTTTTCACCCACGCGGGTCTACGGATCACTGGCAAGACCAAACCGTGCCCGAAATTCCGAGCCTCATGCCTTTACCGTACATTAACCCGGTCGACGGCTTTGCATTGCCGGGAACCGATGGAATTATCACACGGTCGACTCTGCGGCAGTCTAGGTCAGATCGATCGGCACCGCCGGCCGGTGCTCGGTATGTGCTTGAATTTATGTCACTTGTTAAGTGATTGTTGTCGCAATCGTGTGGCAGTGCGCAATGGGTTAAAGCAGTCGAAACTTCGAGCCTGGTAAGTTGGACCTGATGTTCAAATTGCCACCACTCGCGCCAATGACTCTGCACATTGCGCACATACCGAGGCTGATCGGGCAGCGGCGAGCCTCCGCGGCCTTGGGCGCGGTCATTATTGCCATGCTCTGGGGAGGCATCGCCCTTAAATATTTCGAAAATCGCGAGCAAGACTATCGAGAGGCCGCTCGGACGAACCAAAACTTTGCGATGGTATTCGAGGAGAATGTCCTTCGCTCGATCGGCGAGATCGATAAAGCCGTCTTATACCTGAGGCGGAGCGTCGAATCCCGCAAAGGGTCGACCGATTATCATACGATTGTCGACACTACGGACGTGCTGAGCGAGATCATCGTCCAGGTTGCGATCGTGGATGCCGCGGGGTTCATCCGTGCGACCAACGCCAATCCCCAACCTGATTCCCCCATCGATGTGAGCGACCGAGAGCACATTCGGGTTCACATGAACAGCAAGGAGGACCGGCTTTTCATCAGCAAGCCGGTGATCGGTCGCGCCAGCGGCAGGTGGTCGGTGCAGGTGACGCGGCGTTTCTTGAACAGTGACGGCACCTTTGCCGGCGTCGTCGTCGCCTCGCTGGACCCCGCTCACTTTACCGCATTCTATGACAAGATCGATCTCGGCGCGACGAGGGCTGTCGCCCTGATCGGCGAAGACGGCGTTGTTCGCTCCAGCGGAGGCAGCGCCGTCGGCCACTTTGAGCTCGGCCAGGATCTCGGCGCGACCAAGTTGTTCAATCACATTCAGGCCGACGGCGATGCGGCGTTTGAAAACATGGAGACCGCCGCCGGCGACGTTTTGCTGGTGACGGCCCGCAAGGTCCGCGGCTATCCGCTATGGGTTGCCATCAGCACGGAGGAAAGCGAGATTTACCGGGAATCCTGGGCGAGCCTCCGGCTCAATGGCATGGTCGGCATTGCCTTGACCCTGTTGATTCTCGCCGCCATGGAGCAGATCCTGCGGACCGAGGCAAAGGCCAAACTAAAGGCGGACCAGCTCCAACTCACCCTGGACCACATGAGCCAAGGTATCATGCTGGTCACCAAGGACCGCCGCATTCCGATCATCAACAGGAGATGCGGCGAACTTCTCGACCTGCCCGCGACGATGATCGAAACTCCGCCGCAGTTCGATCAACTGGCGCAGTATCAGAGCCGGAGAGGCGACTTCCACGGTCCCATGACCCCCGAAGTGCTGACGCCGCTCGATGATGATCGGCCATACCACGCTTCGGAGCAGTCGGCAGTCCTGGAGTACCAAAAGCCCGACGGAGTCGTTATCGAGGTTCGTAATTCACCTCTGCCCGACGGCGGCTTTGTGCAAACCTTCACCGACATCACGAAACGACGCGAGGCGGAAGCCCACGTCGCTCGGCTTGCTTCCGAGGACCCACTGACCGGCCTCCCGAACCGGCGGGTTTTCCGCTCGGCGCTTGAGAAGATGAACGCCCAACGGCGTCTCGACGAAGCCGGACACAGCATCGATTTTGCCGTCTTGTTCCTGGATCTGGATCGCTTCAAGGTGGTCAACGATACTCTCGGTCATCGGGTCGGGGATATGCTCTTGAAAGAGGTGGCCCAGCGGCTGAAGGCGTCACTCCGGGCAACCGACATTCTTGCGCGCCTTGGTGGCGACGAATTCGCGGTTGTGCTTCCCAGCATCGAATCTCGCGCCGCCATCGAGGCCTTAGCCAATGGCATCGTCGAGAGCGTTGGTCAGCCATACGAGATTGATGGTCATCGAATCAGGTCCAGTGTCAGCATCGGCATCGCCATCGGGCCGCTCGACGGCACCAACGCCGATGATCTTCTGATGGCCGCCGATCTGGCGCTCTATGCGGTCAAATCGGACCGTCGCGGCACCTATCGCTTTCATCAACAGTCCATGAACGAGGAAGTCAACAATCGACGCCAGATCGAAATGGACCTCCGCGAGGCGCTCGAGCGCGGTCAGCTGAAACTGCACTATCACCCGGTCATCGATTTACGGCGCAATGTCGTGGCGGGCTTCGAGGCCCTGGCAAGATGGAACCACCCGGTCAAGGGCGCGATTCCGCCCGGACTATTCATCCCCGTCGCGGAAGATTGCGGGCTCATCCTGCCGCTTGGCAAATGGGCGCTGGCGGAAGCCTGCCGCGCGGCTGCGCAATGGCCGGGCGATCTTCGGATTGCTGTCAACCTCTCCCCCGTGCAGCTTGCGAGTCCCGAGCTACTCGCCACGATCCAGCAGATCCTCGCCGAGACGGCGCTGCCGCCGGAGCGGCTCGAGCTTGAGATCACCGAGCGCATCTTCGTCGAGGACAACGAGAAGACGCTCTCGACCCTGCATCGGCTGAAGGGCCTCGGCATCCGTATCTCGATGGACGACTTCGGCACAGGCTACTCCTCGCTGAGCTATCTGAGGAGCTTTCCCTTCGACACGATCAAAGTGGATCGCGCCTTCGTCTCGGACCTCGGAGAGGACACGGAAAACAGCGTGATCGTGCAAGCCGTGATCATCATTGCCGGGGCGCTCGGGATGACGACGATAGCCGAGGGCGTCGAAACGGCACACCAGCAGCAGATCCTGAAGGTCCTCGGTTGCGATGAAGTGCAAGGCGACCTCTTCAGTCAGCCGGTCCCGATCGAGAAGGTTGCCGACATAATTGCCGAGTGGACGACCAAGAAAACGATGGCGGCCTAAAGCATGATCCCGAAAAAAGCCTGCCCTCGGGCTTGACCCGAGGGTGGATACCGGTTTTCGGAAAAGATCATGCTTCAACAATAAGATAGAGCACCGCAGCCAGCCGAAGGTCGGCAGCGGGCGCAATCGTTACCCCTCGTCAGCTTCAAGAGTGATGGGTCTGGTTTTCAGAAGCTGCGCACGGCCGACTGCAACATGGAAATGTCAATGCCGTCCGATGATCCGGGGCACGCAATGTCTCGACCGCCCGATTGCAGCGCCAACAACATGAGCCCGAGCGCGGACACAATAACGATTGCGCGTCCATAGGACCGGCAAACGCTATCGATCCTTGAGTCATAGGCCGGCTGACGTATGGTCATCGCGCGAGCTCACGGTTGTGACCCGTGAGTACTTGAAAGAACTCTCAGATCGCTTTTGGAATTATTGAAACCTTTAGGTTAGTTGAACGGTAGTGCGCGCGATTGAGCTGGTCCCGGTTGTCTGAACAGAATTTCCGCGTCGGTAAGTGGAGCGTCTGCCGGGGTTAGGCTGCCATGCGGATGGGCAGCGGGCCGAAGTAGGCTTGATCGGGCGTCGCTTCGTCAAGG
>JBKQHQ010000280.1:0-2631 GCA_052148715.1 Xanthobacteraceae bacterium
TCCGGCCCTCGCCCTTGACCCAATCGATCTTGTTCTTCTTGAACAGAAAGGCGACGCCGTTGACGTTGGCGGCGACGGTGTCGTCCTTGTGCTTCATCATCGTGGGCAGATCGAGCTTCGGCGGCGCCACGACGACGCCGAGGGGACCCAGGTGATGTCCCGCCTCGTCAAACATCTCGCTGGCATAAAGAAGCGCCTTCGAAGGAATGCAGCCGATATTGAGGCATGTGCCGCCCAGCGTCTTCATTTTTTCGACGACGGCGACCTTCATGCCGAGCTGGGCTGCGCGGATTGCGCAGACGTATCCACCGGGGCCGGAGCCGATAATGATGAGATCGTAGCTCATAGAATTTCTCTCATACTTGAACCCATGACCGGCAGTGGAGCTAGATCGCCAATCTCACGAGCATCGCCACAATGGCGACGAGCCCGACGCCCCATGCAATCGAGCGGAAATAGGTGACGTCGAACAGATAGAGCGGCAGATAGACGATACGGGCGATAATCCAGACCGTCGGCCAGATTCCGCCCGGGTGATGGGTCGCGATGAAGGCGAGGTCCAGAGCGACGAAAGCCGTGAAGTTCTCGACGTAGTTGGCGAGCGCGCGAGTGGCGCGGCCGTAGGCGAGCCCCTGCGGAACAGCGGGCTTGTCTCTCGAGCTGACAAGATAGGGCAACGGCAACGCGGACCCTGACGCGGCCGCCTGAACGAGCACATGCGTGAGCCACAAGAGGACGCTCAGGATGAGGCACGTCAGTTCGCTCATCAGATCCCCATCGGCGCGCGCTGTCTTAGCCAACCATCAGACGATGAATCTCCGCCTGGCGCTCAGCGTCGCGACGGATCGAATCGGCGCTGAGATCGATGGCGTAGCCTTGGCCGTCGAGCCACGACACGGAATGTCCGTATTCGTCGACTCTAACGGCCGCAAAGTGCGACGGCTCGCTCAACCAGGAAAAGACCTTCCCCATCGCAATCAATGGCCTCAGGTCGACGACCCCCACGTAGCCGTCGTCGAAGCCAACTTTCAGTACGCCATGGATAACTGGTTGCGCATCGACGATGCGGGGCAGCTTCTTCATATGATCGGTTCCACCCTCTCGTGCGCGATCGCAGCCGCGAAACGCTCTAGCAGTACGTCCTTACGCGACGCGGCCCACGAATGAACCTTTCCACGCTTCGACCGCGGCAATGATCCCGCGGTGATCGTCAGAGTGGCAATATCGAACACGGCGCGATGCTCGGCAATCATGGCGTGAAAGTGCGCCGGAGGATGCTCGTTCGCGTAGAATGAAATCTTGACCCCGTCCACGACCGCGACGACCGGCATGTTGTCACCCGAAGCGGCCCTAAACCCTCATAAATCCAACACCAGCCGCGCCGGGTCTTCGAGCGCCTCCTTGACGCGCACGAGAAACGTCACCGCTTCCTTGCCGTCGACTACGCGGTGGTCGTAGCTCAGCGCCAGATACATCATCGGGCGGATCTCGACCTTGCCCGCGACTGCGATGGGGCGCTCCTGGATCTTGTGCATGCCGAGAATGCCCGACTGCGGCGCATTGAGAATGGGCGTCGACATCAGCGAGCCATAGATGCCGCCGTTGGTGATGGTGAACGTGCCGCCCTGCAGCTCCTCGAGCTTGAGCTGTCCGTCGCGCGCGCGCTTGCCCAGGCCCGCGATCGACTTCTCGATCTCCGCGATCGAAAGCTTGTCGCAGTCTCGCACCACGGGCACGATGAGGCCCTTGTCGGTGCCGACCGCTATGCCGACGTGGTAATAGTTCTTGTAGACCAGATCCGCGCCATCGATCTCCGCGTTGACGGCCGGAATCTCCTTCAGCGCCTGAACGCAGGCCTTCACGAAAAAGCCCATGAAGCCGAGCTTGGCCCCATGCTTTTTCTCGAAGGCGTCCTTGTAGCGAGCCCGCAACGCCATCACCTCGGTCATGTCGACTTCGTTGAAGGTCGTCAGCATCGCAGCGGTGTTCTGCGCGTCCTTGAGGCGGCGCGCGATGGTCTGGCGCAGCTTCGTCATCCGCACGCGCTCTTCGCGCGCGCCGTCGTCGGGCGGCGGAATGCGCGGCGCGGGCGCGGAAACGGGAGGCGCAGACACGGGAGCGGGGGCCGGGGCGAGCGCAACGGCCGGCGCCGGCGCGGAGCCGGGCGATGCGACGGCGGCGAGAACGTCGCCTTTGAGAACCTGCCCCCGCTTGCCGCTGCCGGCGACGGAGTCGAGATCGATTTTGTTCTCAGCCGCCACCTTGGCCGCGGACGGAGCGGGCGGCATCGTGGTTGCGGGTGCGGATACGGATGCAGGCGCCGCCTTGGGCGGCGCGGCGGGCGCGGCCGCTTGAGCCGCAGCCGGGCCGCCGGACACCTGGCCGAGCAGCGCGCCAATCGCGACGGTCTCTCCGGTCTCCGCGGAAATTTCGCTGAGGACGCCGGCGCCGGGGGCGTTGACCTCGAGGGTCACCTTGTCCGTTTCGAGTTCGACCAGCGGCTCATCGGCGCGCACCGGCTCGCCGGCCTTCTTGAACCACTTTCCGACGGTCGCTTCGCTGATCGATTCGCCGAGAGTGGGGACACGAATTTCAATCGCCATTGCACTCGCGCCGCGAGGCGCCCTTCTC